>JBMTQO010000001.1:0-250939 GCA_049446275.1 Paracoccaceae bacterium
GCTCAGGCGTCGTTGCTAAAATCATCAAGTAATAAATTTACTTGAAATAGTTTGGAAAAAGAGCGCGTCGGCGCTCTTTTTTCGTTAGGTATTCCGGCATTGAGTTGCAGGGTCGCTAACTGTAGTTTTAAGTAAAGTTATTGTGATGTCGGTGTCTATTTAAATGGTCTAACAAATCGTTCGTGCGTTTTTGGTAATTTTTATTGCCTTGGCGATGATTGTCGCCACTTTACTTGGTTTTTCTACACACGCTGTAAAGTTTTTGGAGAATGTGGCTCCAACGCGATATCTGAGCACAGCAAATTCGAATGCCTATATCAGAATGCTTTCGGTGGGTTTGTTTATCCTAGCGTTTCCAGTGATTTTCCATGTTGCCATCTGTTTCTTGGGCCTGCTTGAAAGTCGGCGTGAAAAATTGAACGTGAAAAGGGAGCGGTACAAAATCTAAATTAATATCAGCGAGCGTTTAAAGAATGAAAGAAAAAAAATTAATCCCGCCCCTTTTCGAGGACGGGTCTAATTAAATTTTATATCTGCACAGTTTAGCTAAGCTTGTCTGTCAGCTCTGGCACGGCGTCAAACAAATCTGCAACTAAACCATAGTCGGCTACTTGGAAAATCGGAGCTTCTTCGTCTTTGTTGATCGCAACGATGATTTTTGAATCTTTCATCCCTGCCAAGTGCTGAATTGCACCTGAAATGCCAACTGCAACGTAGAGATCAGGTGCAACAACTTTACCTGTTTGACCAACTTGCCAATCGTTTGGTGCATAACCACTGTCAACCGCCGCACGCGACGCGCCAACAGCCGCGCCAAGTGTGTCCGCCAAACCTTCGATGATTGCAAAGCTTTCTTCTGAACCAACGCCACGGCCGCCAGAAACAACAACCCCTGCTGATGTCAGCTCTGGGCGATCGCTGCTTGCGACTTTGTCTTCCACCCATTCTGACAATCTGGGGTTACCCACCGCTGCGATACCTTCCACAGCTGCTGAACCGCCTTCGCCTGCCGCGTCAAAGTTCGCTGTGCGGAAAGAAATAACTTTCTTGGCATCTGCGGATTCAATCGTTTGAATTGCGTTGCCTGCATAGATCGGGCGTTCAAACGTATTGCCATTCACAACCGCGGTTACGTCGGTGATCACCATAACGTCCAACATCGCTGCAACGCGTGGAAGGATGTTTTTGGCAGAGTTTGTTGCAGGTGCTACGATATGTTCGTAATCGCCTGCCAATGAAACGATCAAATCCGCTACAGGTTCCGCCAAGCCGTTCCCATACGCCGCGTCATCTGCGCACAGAACTTTTGCAACGCCGTCCAATCTCGCCGCCGCGTCTGCCGCGCTGCCACACCCAGCAGATGCGCATAGAACCGTGACGTCACCCAATGATTTTGCGGCACTGACTGCTTTCGCTGTGGCATCCACTGCCAACTCTGCGCCATTCACTTCTGCAAGTAGTAGAACTGCCATTAGACTGCTCCTGCTTCTTTAAGTTTCGATACCAATTCATCAACAGAACCAACCTTGACACCCGCCGCGCGCGCTTGTGGTTCGCCTGTTGAAACGATCTTCAAACGTGGTGTTACATCCACACCAAGATCCACTGCTGTTTTTGTGTCCAGCGGCTTTTTCTTGGCCTTCATGATGTTTGGAAGTGATGCATAACGTGGCTCATTCAAACGTAGATCAACGGTGATAACCGCTGGCATCTTCACTTTGATTGTTTGCAGACCGCCGTCTACTTCGCGTGTCACTGTTGCGCTGTCACCTTCAACACCAACTTCTGATGCGAACGTCGCTTGTGACCAACCAAGAAGGGCCGACAACATCTGACCTGTTGCGTTCATGTCATTGTCAATCGCTTGTTTACCACAAAGAACAACGCCTGGCTGCTCGTCGTCGACGATCGCTTTTAGGATTTTCGCAACGGCCAGCGGCTCGATGTCATTGTGAACATCATCTGTCGCTGTGACCAAGATCGCGCGATCTGCACCCATCGCCAATGCTGTGCGCAGTGTTTCTTGTGATTTTTCAACACCAATTGAAACAACCACAACTTCTTCTGCCAAACCTTTTTCTTTAAGGCGAATGGCTTCTTCCACTGCGATTTCGTCAAATGGGTTCATTGACATTTTAACGTTCGCCAGATCGACACCTGAACCATCCGCTTTTACACGAACCTTCACATTGTAGTCGATCACGCGCTTGACAGGCACAAGTACCTTCATGATCATAGGTCTCCTTAACGACATAATTCCCGAGTCATTACTCGCTTTGCCGCCCTAGATATAGGTTTGTGCAGCTGTGTAATAGGGCAAAATCGTCACGCCTGTGCAAAAGAACGTCGCGTTCCGCAATATTATTGCGCTAACGGTTAGCGCCAGGCACCCAAAGTACGTCATCAACGCCGTTATTATTAGCAATCCGACCCGCCACAAAAAACCAATCAGACAGGCGGTTTAAATACTTCACGGCGGCAGAATTGATCTCTTCCATTGAAGCCAACTCGACGCACAAACGTTCCGCGCGCCGTGCAACTGTACGGCAAACGTGTAGCTTGGCTGCCAATACCGATCCGCCTGGCAGAATAAAACTGCGCAAGGGTTCCAAATTATCGTTCATCACGTCAATTTCCGATTCAAGACGATCCACCTGCCCATCGATAATCCGCAAGGGTGGATATTCTGCGTACTTATCGTTTTCCATTTCTGGACGGCATAAATCAGCACCTAAATCAAAAAGATCATTCTGGATCAGCGACAGAAGTATGTCCAACTCGCCCTCTGCGTCCAACCGCGCCATACCAACGGTGGCGTTTAATTCGTCCGTGGTTCCATAAGCGGTCACACGCAAGCAATGTTTTGCAACCCGTGATCCATTCCCCAGCGCGGTTTCCCCCGCATCCCCCGTCTTGGTGTAAATTTTATTTAAAACAACCACGATTTAACTCCCCGAGGTAAAGTAAACAAACGCAAGAATAATCAACACCGCAACAAACTGTGCAGCAATGCGAAGTTGCATCAACTTGTTTGCATACTTGCGGTTAAATTCACCACCACGGCCAAAGCCACCGATGCCAATAATCAAGATAACCGCAACCGCAGCCATCGACAGCACCACTAGTATAAAGAGCGGATCGTCAGCCATCTCATTACTCCTTCGTCTTTGTGCCTGTATCTAGCGGTCTTCTTCGTAAAAGCGAATGCCAATCCTGAAAAAATTTTAAATGACGCTAGCCCTTCGCGACAACCCATTCAAACAGACGCGCGGGTAACACGCGTTTTAGTGCCGACATCATGTATGTTGGACGTGTTACATAGTAATTGTAACGCGGGCTTTTTGCCTCTAGCGCATGTGCCAATTTAATCGTCACTGCATCAGCAGGAAGCTCAAAACGATCTGGGCCACGGCTTTCATAAAGTCGCTTCATTAATGTGTTTTCATATTGATCAGCACGCGCCGACCCGCGCCAATCAATCCACTTTTCAAAATGGGGAATGGAATTTTGTCGGATGTCCGAGGTGATTGGCCCAGGCTGGATCAAACTCACGTGGATGGGCGTATCCCGCATTTCCAAACGCAGCGTTTGGGTAAGACCCTCTAATGCGAATTTTGTAGACACATAGGCCCCACGCCATTTCATGGGCGTGAACCCCAACACAGACGAACAATTCACAATGCGCCCATGGCCCTGCGCTCGCATAATCGGGATGATCAATCGTGTCAGATCGTGATAGCCAAACAAATTCGCCTCGTAAATTGCGCGCAATGCATCGCGCGTCAAATCCTCAACAGCGCCAGGAATGGCATAGGCCCCATTGTTATAAAGCGCATCAAGCGTCCCGCCCGTACGCCGCAAAGTTTCGGCCACCGCTTCGCGGAGGGTATCCTCTTCCTCATAATCAAGAGGGAAGCTTTCTAATCCCTCGTCCCGCAGGCGTGCGCAATCTTCTTCTCGTCGACATGTCGCAAACACACGCCAACCCCGAGCGGCCATGCCATGCGCCGCATCATACCCAATCCCCGAGGAACACCCCGTCATCAAAACCGTTTTCGTCATCCTGTCATCCCCAAATTATGCATTAGCATGGGAGATTTTCAACAGTTTGACTAGTCAGCTTTTTTCAACAGTTTTTTTTGAAATCTAACCAAATCCATTGGTTTCCAAGACGCGCAATTTTACCCATGATCCAGATGAACTGGGCAACAGCTGAACCGCGGTGCTGCGCTCTAACTAGGCAATGACACCATTCCGTGTACTCGGCCAGTTGCGCATATTCGCCCGATTGACCGATACAGCATAAAGGTTTTCGTCGCTCGGTACCGCTGCTGAAACAACGGGCACCATATCCTCTAAAATATTTTAGATAATTGCGCTTGTTTCTGTGTCAGCGCTGACTTTCCACAAAGTAGCGTGCGCTGGAACATTGACATGTGACGCAGCCTCTGGGTGATTATCAGATTAACTACTGCGCAAGGCGTTTGGCGCGGCGCGCGCAACTTCTTCTCGATCAAATGATCGATCGATTGGTTCGACATCATCAATTGGTGCCAAAACTTCAGAAACCGAAGTTGTCAATGCAGGCTAAAAATCCTGACCGCCACTTAGTTCAAAAAACGCCCAGTCCAACATGACAAAGCACAAAAACAAATACTTTCACAAGTCACCGCTAAGCCCTCAAAAAATGTGAACATATGATTCTTTTTAATGTACAAACTATCCAAAATTATTGTCAGAAAATTCGGTATTTTTCCCCGATGGATGCTTTACCCCATTCTAGTTGCAGAGTATCAATTCGAAATGAGCGTTACCAACGACCCCACCGACACTGGACTAATCCTTGCTGAACCCTTGCGCCGCGCAATCGGCGAGCGGTATCTGACCTATGCCCTGTCCACAATCATGCACCGAGCCTTACCGGATGCACGTGACGGGCTGAAGCCTGTGCATCGACGCATTCTTTATGCGATGCGCGAATTGCGCTTAGCCTCAGCAGGCGGATTTCGGAAATCCGCAAAAATCAGCGGCGATGTTATGGGCAACTATCACCCACATGGGGACGCCGCTATTTATGACGCGATGGCGCGCTTAGCTCAGGATTTCAACGTACGCTATCCATTGGTTGACGGCCAAGGAAACTTTGGCAACATCGATGGAGACAACCCTGCGGCCAGCCGATACACCGAGGCACGCATGACCGCCTTGGCCGAGGCATTGTTAGACGGCCTAAACGAAAATGCGGTCGATTTTCGTGACAACTATGATGGCACATTGCAGGAACCCGTTGTCCTGCCCGCCAGTTTTCCAAACCTATTGGCCAATGGAGCCAGCGGAATCGCGGTGGGCATGGCTACAAATATTCCGCCACATAACATCGCGGAACTGTGTGATGCGTGTCTGCACCTGATCAAAACCCCCGATGCCCGCGACGACACATTGTTAAACTATGTGCCTGGCCCTGATTTCCCGACGGGTGGTATGATCGTCGAAAGCCCCGAAAATATTCGTAACGCTTACGCCACTGGACGCGGATCCTTCAGGTTACGCGCAAAATGGGAGGTCGAGGACTCAGGCCGCGGACAATGGCAAATCGTCATTACGGAAATCCCGTATCAGGTTCAAAAATCAAAGTTGATCGAAAAGATCGCGGAACTGATCAATTCCAAAAAAATCCCGATCCTTGCAGATGTTCGCGACGAAAGCGCCGATGACATTCGCATGATATTGGAACCGAAATCGAAAAACGTGGATCCAGATATTTTGATGAATACGATGTTCAAAAACTCTGATCTTGAGGTGCGTTTTTCACTGAATATGAACGTTTTGATTGACGGTGTCACACCCAAGGTGTGTAGCCTGAAAGAAGTTCTGCGCGCCTTCCTTGACCACCGTCGTGACGTTTTGCTGCGCCGCACCACATTCCGTGTTGAAAAAATTGATCACCGTCTTGAGGTGTTAGAAGGCTTGATCATCGCCTTCCTCTGTTTGGATCGTGTCATCGATATTATCCGTTATGACGATGATCCGAAACTGGCGCTGATGGCCGAAAATTGGCAAGTCGATCATGTACGCGCTACATCAGAGGCCGACTATATCGGGCCAGACACAGGGCGCGACGGGGAACTAACCGAGGTCCAAGCCGAAGCCATTTTGAACATGCGGTTGCGCTCTTTGCGGCGTCTGGAAGAAATAGAACTGGTGAGGGAACGCGATGCATTAATGGAAGAACGCGCAGGTCTTAGCGATCTATTGGAAAGCGATAGTTTGCAATGGGCACGTGTTGCAGAGCAGTTGAAAGAAACCAAAAAGCAATTCGGCAAAGATTACGCTGGAGGTGCAAGACGCAGCCAATTTGCCGAGGCGGCAGACGCGGAAGATGTCCCGATCGAGGCGATGATCGAACGCGAACCAATCACAATTGTATGTTCTAAAATGGGATGGATCCGCGCCATGACGGGTCACATCGATCTGAATCGTGAATTAAAATACAAAGACGGCGATGGTCCTGCCTTTATCTTTCACGCCGAAACCACCGACCGCCTCTTGGTCTTGGGCAGCAATGGGCGGTTTTACACAGTCTCTTGCGCAAATCTGCCGGGCGGACGGGGCACGGGTGAACCTCTACGTTTGATGGTAGACCTCCCGAACGAGGCAGCAATTGTCACGATGTTTACCTATACGGCTGGAACTAGATTATTGGTTGCCTCTAGCGCAGGAGACGGGTTCATCGTGCCCCAAGATGACGTCATTGCCCAGACGCGGACAGGAAAGCAAGTGCTGAATGTTAAGGGCGAATATACCGCCGCTGTGTGTCGCGTAGTGAAAGGCGATCACATCGCCGTGGTCGGGGAAAACCGCAAGGTTTTGATCTTCTCTGTCGAAGAACTGCCAGAAATGGGGCGCGGCAAAGGTGTGCGTTTGCAAAAATATAAAGATGGCGGCTTGTCTGATGCGACCACCTTTAATCTAGAAGAAGGTCTCAGCTGGCTGGATCCCGCTGGACGCACGCGCATCGAAAACGATTTGGCCGAATGGATCGCAAAACGCGCAAGTGCAGGCCGCATGGCACCGCGCGGCTTCCCGCGCGACAATAAATTCACAAGCTAAAAGACAAAACGCACGCGCAAACTAAATCATGTGTGTGCATGCGTTTTTAGACACCTGCGTGCGCCTGTTAGGGTGCACGCATTTTAATAGCGACTTACCCGCGGCCTTTCCACGGTACCATGATCCTTTCGGCCCAGCGCATCAACATATCGATCGCAAAACCAATCGCACCAATCAGAATAATACCCAAGATCACAACGTCAGTTTGCTGGAACTTTGACGCAACCATGATCATCATGCCTGCCCCTTTTTCCGCAGCCACCAATTCCGCGGCCACAACGGTTCCCCAACACACCCCCATCGCAACCCGGGCGCCGGTAAAGATTTCGGGCAAGCTGTTGGGCACGATCACGTAGCGCATGATTTGCCATTTTCTCGCGCCTAATGAATAGGCCGCATGCACCTTTGAAATGCGCACACCCGATACGCCCGCACGTGCTGCAATTGCCATGATCCAAAGCGCCGCCAAGAATAGCAGGATGATTTTCCCAACTTCACCAATGCCCGCCCAAATAATCACGAGAGGGATCAACGCAAGCGGTGGAACAGGGCGCATGAATTCAACGATTGGGTCGAACCATCCGCGAAACCAATCAGACAGTCCCATCGCATACCCAAGTGGAATACCGACAAGCGCGCCAAAAAAGAAACCAACAACAACACGGAATAGTGAATACCCCAAGTGTTCGACAAGCATAAAGTTCTTGAAACCCGCTGTTGCGATTTCAACCAAACGGTCCTTCACAGCTTCGGGCGCCGGAAGCCAGATCGGCTCCATTTGCACACCTTTGTTAGGTTCAATGTTCAGTGTTCCCTTGGGGGTCACAGCAATACGCAAATTTGGAACAAATACCTCACCACCTGGTGAGATTGCCTGTCCTTCAACGGCAATGATTTTAGCCCCGTCTTTACGGCTAACCTCATCATTGGCATCCCATTTCAGCAGTTTGTTCCGATATGCTTGAATTGCAACGCCATCATTCTTTGCAGACTGTGCACCTTCGTCGACCAAAATCTTTGGCGGGGTTTCACCAGCGCCAAACACTACGACATCCACCGTCGCATCTTGTGTTAATCCATCGGGAAGCTCAATCGTATAGGAAAATCCTGTCGCGCCCTGGAATGCGCCTGGCATATGCAACACGCTGGGCAACCAACGGGACCCCGTAAATGATCCCCATAAGACAAAGATCAAAACAATTGAAATGACCGAGGCCGCGGAATTTGATGTCACCGCACTTTCATCGCCAAATGTTACCGTTTTCAGCGCACCAAAATCTTGCTTTGGTGTCATAAATCGCCGCACAATCCGCCAAATACCCAAGGTCAGCATGATCAACAGCACGTAGCTAATAAGGTACGGCAGCACCATCACGAATGTTGCAAGGACATTGAAAAGCTCACTTATTAGCTGCGTGAAAATGTTCATGACTGCGCCTCCATACGGCCCATAATCTCTTCTTCCATATCCCAAATCATAGATAGGATCTCTTCCCGCTTTTCGGCATAGTCGGGGTGTTTTTTGACTTCGCGTAAATCTTGGTCGACACCCAAATCAGCAAAGGGCAAACGGTATTCACGATGAATACGCCCAGGTCGAGGTGCCATAACCAACAAACGCTCACCCAGCAACAATGCTTCTTCAACTGAGTGGGTAATCAGGATAATAGTTTTGCCCGTTTCTTTCCAAAGTTTCAAAACCAGCGACTGCATCTTTTCGCGTGTCAGGGCATCGAGTGCGCCAAGCGGTTCGTCCATTAGGATCACATCAGGTTCATTTGCCAAACAGCGGGCCAATGCCACACGCTGCTGCATACCACCTGAAAGTTCGTAAACGGCTTTTTCTTTAAAATCACCCAAACCCACAGTGTCCAACAAGTGGTCAACGGTTTCACGGATTTCACCTTTGGGTATTCCCTTCATTTTGGGACCAAAGCCAACATTTTCACGCACGCTCATCCATTCAAACAATGCGCCTTGTTGGAACACCATGCCACGCTCTGCGCTTGGGCCTGTGACGGTTGATCCATTCAGTTGGATTTCCCCCTCCGTCGGTGCCAAAAAGCCCGCGATAATGTTCAAAAGTGTGGTTTTCCCGCATCCAGATGGACCTAGAACCGACATCAGCTCACCGCTTTTTAAATGTAGGTTTACGTTCTTTAACGCCTGTACCGATCCGCCATTTGGCAAATCAAAGCGCATCGAAAGATTGTTTATATTCAATCCATGATCAGTGGTCATAAGGGACGCTCAAATTTTAAAAGGTAGGTATAGAAAAGGCCGCGGGACACGCCCCGCGGCCTCAGAATATGGTCAGATTAGTTGCCCGCAGCAGCCAATGGACCTGTGTTTACGTTGCCGGCATAACTGCCTAGTGCAGAATCGATGCTTCCCGCATTCACAAATACGTCTGCAACGCCTTTCATGAATTCTTGCGCACCGCCACCAAGCCATTTTGCTGATAGCTGATCTTCAACTGATGGGAACACGAATGTTGACATTGTCGCCACTGTATCATCTTCAGACATACCTGAGTCTTTGGCAATCGCTGGAACCATCGCTGCCGCGCTGTCGCCGCCTTTGTTCCACATGGCGTTGGCATCTGCTGTAACTTTCAAGAATGCTGATACAAGATCACTGTTCTCTGCGACAAAGTTTGCTGGCGCTGAAGTGACGTCAAACACCAAGATGCCCAACTCTTCTTTCTCTGCGCCTGTCAACAATACGTTACCGTGCTCTTTCATACGACGAAGTGCACCACCCCAACCGCATGACATGTCAACTGAACCCTGTGCCAGCGCCGCTGCACCTTCTGCAGGCGCCATGTCAACAACCTCAAGGCTACCAACATCAACACCAAAGTGGCTCATTTGCTTTAAGAAGCCGTAGTGGGCCGCTGTGCCCAGTGGAACAGCAACTTTTTTGCCGGCCAATTCGCCTGCACTATCTTTGTCGATTTCTAGACCAGATGACACAACACAGTTGTCATTGTCTGAATACGATACTGCAACATCTAGGATCTGAAGATCCTGACCCGCTGATGCAGCAACAACGAAAGGTGGAACACCTTGGCTGACAGAAATTTGTACGTCGCCTGAGGCCATGGCCGCACTCATCGCAGTACCTGTATCAAAACTTACCCAGTTTACTTTGACACCCATTTCTGCGTCGTATGTGCCCATTTGCTTGGCATATTCAAATGGCATCGGCCATTCCAAGAAGTAGCCTACGGTGATTTCACCGTGGCCACCTGCCACTGCGGCTTGTGCACTTGCTACCAACGCAACTGCAGCGCTTGTTTTAAGTAATGATTTCGTGAATTTCATCATAAATCTCCCTATTTGCGACACGCAGCGCGCGCCATGATGAAGTCATAACATGCATTGCATTGACGCATGTTTACGATACGATCCGACCCGATTGCGTGCTTAAGATCAATCCCTTTTTTGAAGTTTTTGATGAGAAACTAGCACCTTACAAAAACCATTTCACGCGATATCTGTTGTGGAACCATTCCACAGGGACCCCAGTTGAGGCAATCCATCCTTTGAATTGGATCTATAGGTATGAAGATTCTGGCCCTATAATTTCCACAACTTTGAAATCAGAAATATCAAATCTTATTGTCGCGCGCTGCGCGGATTCTGGAGGCTTAGACAATGAATACCTTGATACGTGAAAACGACCTATCCCATGTGATTGAGGCGGACCGCGCACACGTGTGGCACCACCTATTGCAGCACAAGCCGCTGGAGACTGGCGAACCTCGCATCATCGTCGAAGGCAAAGGTATGCGCGTCTGGGATCAGAAAGGCAAAGAACACATTGACGCTGTTTCTGGCGGTGTTTGGACCGTGAACGTCGGCTATGGACGCGAGCGCATTGCAAACGCAGTTCGCGATCAATTGATCAAAATGAACTACTTCGCTGGTGCCGCAGGTTCTATTCCAGGCGCGATTTTTGCCGAAAAACTGATCGAAAAAATGCCCGGGATGAGCCGCGTTTATTACTGTAACTCGGGTTCAGAGGCGAACGAAAAAGCATTTAAAATGATCCGTCAAATCGCCCACAAACGTTATGGTGGGAAAAAGCACAAAATTCTATATCGTGAGCGCGATTATCATGGAACAACAATCGCAACTCTATCTGCAGGCGGACAGGACGAACGCAACGCACAATACGGCCCATTTACTCCTGGGTTCGTGCGCGTACCACATTGCTTGGAATATCGTGCGCAATGGGATCTGAGCGGTGAAGAATATGGTCGTCGCGCAGCGGACGCCATTGAAGAAGTCATTCTTGCCGAGGGTCCAGATACAGTTGGCGGTCTGTGCCTTGAACCTGTTACTGCAGGAGGCGGCGTCATCACCCCACCAGAGGGTTATTGGGAGCGTGTGCAAGAAATCTGCAAAAAATACGATATCCTATTGCACATCGATGAAGTCGTGTGTGGCGTTGGTCGAACAGGTACATGGTTTGGGTACCAAAACTATGGCGTGAAACCCGATATGGTGACAATGGCCAAAGGTGTTGCATCTGGCTATGCCGCGATTGCATGCTTGGTCACGTCAGAGGATGTGTTTGAATTGTTTAAGGACGATGCAAGCGATCCAATGAACTATTTCCGTGACATCTCGACATTTGGCGGATGTACCGCGGGTCCCGCGGCGGCGATTGAAAATATGGCCATCATCGAAGAAGAAGGCCTGCTGGATAATACCCTTAAGATGGGTGAACGCATGATCGACAATTTGAACGCCCTGTCGGAAAAACACGCCGCGATTGGTCAAGTGCGTGGCAAAGGCCTATTCTGTGGTGCCGAATTGGTTACAGATCGCGCAACAAAAGACCCTGTAGAAGAAAAGCTGGTCCAAGCGGTTGTTGCAGATTGTGCCGCACAAGGCGTCTTAATCGGTGCAACCAACCGTTCAATCCCTGGGTACAACAATACGCTATGTTTTAGCCCAGCACTGATCGCGACTCCCGATGACATCGATGAAATCACCGAAGCTGTTGATCGTTCGCTGACCAAGGTGTTCGGCTGATCATATACCAGCCGAACTAAGATGTTCATGATATTTGCGCGGCACTTCCTAGAGACTCCGAAAACCACTCAACCGCGCAGCCTCTAAAATTGTCTTGGTGTCCTGCTCCAACGGTTGCAGGATACTTGGAACCACGGTTCTACCGATTGAGTTTGCCGAGCTCACCACCAAACACCACCCAGACAAAAATCCATGCATCGGCCATGTTCGAGTGCCCAAATGATCGATGCCAATCACAGTGTTTGGAATATGCGTCGCACATAGGAACGAAATCGACTCCGAGGAATTCAGCAACAAACCAAGATATTCGCGCACTTTCATAGGCGTCAGATTAGATCGTTTCATGCCCTACGCACTCGAGTCAAATCCATGCATAACCTGTGCACCGTCTTTGTTGAAAAAACGAACCATCTCAATCCAATAACCATCACGCCACATAAAGGACGGGCGGATCATTAGATGCAGGCCATCAGGTATAATTTCGCGATTCCCGTTTTCCTCATTAATCGAGTAACCGCGACCAAAAAATGCATAGTCAAATGGCCCCGACATACCACGTACATCACCTGGGTTTTGATGCCGTTTCTCGGCCTCAAGCTCGGCAAGCGGCTCTAAAAGAATTCTCGTATTCACGGAAAAGTGATCGCTTATACGCTTCATCAATCCTGGTTTTTGGAAACTTTCACGATCTAAAATGCGATTCAACTGCAAACGATTTACGCCCAGATGGTCTAAACAAAAGAATATAATGCCAGTTTACCAACCACAATAGATCCAGTACTATGAGATATGGCGATACCAGTTGAAAGTTTCATCCTTCATCCGAAGCACAGTGGCACCCTGCAAGCCCGGTTGCAACAAACTATTGCGCAGGGCATTCTGTCTGGCCAATTCCGCAAAGGTGAAAAGCTCCCATCGACACGCAAACTTGCTTCTCACCTAGGCATCAGCCGCATAACAGTGACGCTGGCATATACCGAACTACTAGCAAGCGATTATCTGACGTCAAAGGATAGATCGGGGTATTATGTTTCTGACACCGCCCCCGAAACGCCCCCATTTGAGGCAAAGATACAAGCCCCAGATCGTGTTGATTGGGGGCGGGCAATCGGACAACGGTTTGCGGAAGGAGATCCAATCAAAAAACCCCAAGATTGGGCGCGTTACAAATACCGTTTCATCTATGGGCAATCCGACCCAACCCTGTTCGATCACGCGAACTGGCGATTATGCGCCATTCGTGCATTGGGTGCCAAAGACTTTACCGCCTTAACCAGCGATCACTTTGATCGCGATGACCCAATGTTGCTTGAATTCATCGCCCGTCACACACTGCCGCGGCGGGGTATCTTTGCCCAAGAAGATCAGATTTTGGTGACCCTTGGCGCACAAAATGCGCTGTGGCTCGCGTCTCAGGTTTTGTTGACACAGCGCAGGACGGCGGTCATCGAAAATCCGTGCTATCCAGCGCTGCTTGAAATTCTAAACCAATCACGGTGCTATATTCATCCCGTAGATGTGGACGCAAGGGGAATGGTACCCGATGAGATTCCTGACATTGCATCTGTGATCTTCACAACCCCCAGTCACCAATGCCCCACAAACCAAACCATGCCGCTTGAGCGTCGTAAAGCTTTACTGGATCGCGCGGCAAATTTAGATGCCTTGATCGTCGAGGATGATTATGAATTTGAAATCGCAAACACCACCACCCCTTCGCCTGCCTTAAAGTCGCTGGATGCAGATGGTCGCGTTATTTATGTTGGCAGTTTTTCCAAATCGCTTTTTCCGGGCTTGCGTTTGGGGTACTTGGTTGGCTCTGCCCCCTTTATTCGCGAAGCGCGCGCTTTGCGAGCCAGCGTTCTGCGCCATCCCCCGGGTCATATTCAGCGTACCGCCGCTTATTTCCTAAGCTTGGGGTATTATGACAGTCAGATCAAACGCACAGCCCGCACCTATCGTGCACGTCGTGAAACGCTGAACAATGCGATTGAAAAATATAAACTCAAGATTGATGGGCCTGCGCCCTCTGGGGGTTCATCGGTGTGGATGAAGGCACCAGATCACGTCGACACCGCGGATTTGGCAAAACGCCTTCAAAATCGTAGCGTCCTGATTGAACCAGGAACCGCATTCTTTCCCAATACAGCACCAAGTGCCTCGCATTATCGCTTGGCCTATTCCTCAATTGGCCAAGAGCATATTGAAACAGGGATCAGTTTGATCGCAGATGAAATTGCGCGAACTGGACTCGTGTCATAATCCAAACTGGCCCTACTGATTTAGACCAGTTTCACACTAAAACACACCCAAAGAAAATCGCGTGGTTCACGCGCCCATCAGGAGTCAAATTCATGAAAATGACAACAGAAGAAGCGTTTGTAAAAGTTCTGCAAATGCACGGAATTGAACATGCATTCGGTATCATTGGCTCAGCCATGATGCCAATTTCAGATTTGTTCCCGCAGGCGGGCATCAAATTCTGGGATTGCGCACACGAAGGATCCGCAGGGATGATGGCGGATGGATACACACGTGCAACTGGCGAAATGTCCATGATGATTGCGCAAAACGGCCCAGGTATCACAAACTTTGTGACCGCTGTAAAAACAGCATATTGGAACCACACGCCTTTGTTGTTGGTGACACCACAGGCAGCGAACAAAACAATCGGTCAGGGTGGTTTCCAAGAAGTTGAACAAATGAAACTGTTCGAAGACATGGTCGCCTATCAGGAAGAGGTGCGTGATCCTTCTCGCGTTTGCGAGGTGTTGAACCGCGTGATCATGAACGCGAAACGCGCATCAGCACCAGCGCAATTGAACATCCCACGCGACATGTGGACACAAGTGATTGATATAGAACTGCCTGCAATCGTTGAATTTGAACGCCCATCTGGTGGTGAACAGGCGATTTTTCAGGCAGCCGAGCTTTTGTCGAATGCGAAGAACCCAGTCATCCTAAACGGTGCGGGTGTTGTTCTGTCACAAGGCGGCATTGATGCGTCACGCGCATTGGCCGAACGTTTGGACGCGCCTGTTTGTGTTGGATACCAACACAATGACGCTTTCCCAGGATCACACCCACTATTCGCTGGTCCATTGGGCTATAACGGATCAAAAGCGGGAATGGAATTGATCAGTGAAGCAGACGTTGTTCTGTGTCTAGGCACACGTTTGAACCCCTTCTCAACTTTGCCAGGCTATGGTATGGAATATTGGCCTGCAGATGCGAAAATCATTCAGGTTGACATCAACCCTGATCGCATTGGCCTTACGAAAAAAGTGACGGTTGGTATCGTTGCGGATGCAGCAAAAGCGGCGAATGGTATTTTAGAACGCCTATCAGAGTCAGCAGGTGATGATGGTCGCGCCGAGCGCAAGGCAAAGATTGCCGAGAAAAAATCACGTTGGGCACAACAGCTTAGTTCAATGGATCACGAAGACGACGATCCAGGCACAACATGGAATCAGCGTGCACGCGCAGACAAACCAGACTGGATGAGCCCACGCATGGCATGGCGCGCGATCCAATCGGCCCTTCCGACCGAGGCGATCATTTCGTCCGACATCGGCAACAACTGTGCGATTGGTAATGCCTATCCTGCATTTGAAGAGGGCCGCAAATATTTGGCACCTGGTCTATTCGGCCCATGTGGCTATGGCCTACCTGCGATTGTTGGTGCAAAAATTGGTCAGCCAAATGTGCCTGTTGTTGGTTTTGCAGGCGACGGAGCCTTTGGTATCGCGGTGAACGAACTAACTGCGATCGGCCGTGGCGAATGGCCAGCAGTGACGCAAATCGTGTTCCGTAACTACCAATGGGGTGCGGAGAAGCGGAACTCAACCCTATGGTTTGACGACAACTTTGTTGGAACAGAATTGGACACACAAGTGTCCTATGCCGGTATCGCACAGGCCTGTGGTCTAAAGGGTGTTGTTGCACGCACAATGGATGAATTGACCGAGGCACTGCATCAGGCGATTAAAGACCAAATGGAAAACGGTATCACCACATTGATCGAAGCGATGATCAACCAAGAATTGGGTGAACCATTCCGCCGTGACGCGATGAAGAAACCAGTGGCTGTCGCTGGCATCGACGCGGCAGACATGCGCAAACAAACAGCGGTTTAATCAAACCCTGAACGAAAATAAACCGCGCCCGAATGTGGCGCGGCATTCAAAATGCTACGAACGACGCAGCCGAGAATTGTCCTGGCCTTTAATCGGCAAACATGGCGGATGTAATGATGGCACCAGCAACAATATCATCGACAGTTGCCCCGCGACTGAGATCACAGACAGGTTTTTTAAAACCTTGTAAAAATGGTCCAATCGCTTGGGCACCGGCCAATTCTTGGCAGAGCTTGTATGCAATGTTGCCAGAGTTCAGATCAGGAAAAATCAACACATTTGCATCCCCTTGTCCCAACCCCTTTTTCGCAGCGATTGATGCATTCAACGCGGCATCGGCCTGGATTGGACCGATGTATCCGCCTGCCTCCGCTGCTTCGCGCACCAAATCAACACTTTCGCCTGTGCCAGATGCGCCCGTTGAAAATGACAACATAGCAACGCTGGCTGCACCCAACAAACGCGCAGCGGTATTCTCAGAGGCCATGGCAATGCTGAGCAATTCATCGCTGTTGGGCGAAACATTGACCGCGCAGTCGGCGAATATCAATTCGGGTCCGTCAGGAAAACACATCAGGAAAAATGATGATGGCATATGTACGCCTTCGTCCAATCCAATCGCGATTGACGCAGCCTCGATCACGCGGCGTGTGGGGCTGTCTGCCCCTGCAACCATGACATCCGCTGCGCCTGCGGCGACCATTGCAGCGGCACGATACAGTGGCTTATTTAACATTCTTTTGGCGATCGCTTCTTTCATACCGCGCCCTTCAACCAACGCCGCCATTTGCTCAGGTGTTGGATCTGACAATCCCATTGGATGCGCCAAACCATCTGTTTCTAAAACCCGCGCGGCCTCTGTCACGCGTTCATCATCCCCAAGTTCTGGAAAAACCACTCTTAGCGGTCTTTTGCGTGCAGATGCTCGCGAAGTTTCAAGTACCGTCATATCGCCTCCGTTTTGTGAAAGGAGCCAGCAATGAGCGAAAACGTCAAGATCAACCGTGGCCTAAAAGGTATTTATTTCGAACGCTCCGCCGTGAGCCATATCGATGGGTCGGCAGGCACACTCAGCTATCGTGGATATTCCATCGACGCACTTGCCACGCAATCCACATTTGAAGAAGTCTGTTATCTGCTGATCTATGGTGATCTTCCTACACAGGCAGAGTTGGCAGATTTTGATGCGAAACTGAAAGACGCACGTGAATTGCCCGCATCCGTTTACGATGTCATTCGCTCAACCAAAGACGGCCACCCGATGGATGTTTTGCGCACAGCAACATCTGCACTGGCCGCCCTAACCCCAACAAGCCAAGATGTTTCCGTCGACGCTTTCATCGAAAACGGCATCAAACTGACATCTCAAGTCCCCATGATCATTGCAGCGCATGATCGCATTCGCAATGGATTGGAACCCGTTGCCGCGAACAAAACTCTGTCTCATGCGGCCAACTGGCTATGGATGCTAAAGGGTGAAAAACCATCGGATGATGCCGCGCGGCTGGCTGATGTGGACTTTATCCTACACGCAGAACACGGATCAAATGCCTCCAGTTTTGCAGCACGTGTCACAATCGGAACCGAGGCGAACTTGCACGGCGCCATCGTGACGGCCCTTTCCACACTGGCGGGTCCTGCACATGGTGGTGCAGCCGAAGACGTGATGAAAATGGTACGGGAAATCGGCACACCAGAAAATGCCGCGTCATATGTTAAAGCCAAGCGTGCAAACCGTGAAGCCGTAACGGGATTTGGTCACCGCGTATATCGCGCCGAAGATCCCCGTGCACGCCACATGCGCGAAGGCGTTCGCAAACTGGGCGAAGAAATGGGGGCACCAGAATGGTACGCAATCCTGCAGGGTGTGGTTGATGCCATGAAACCCTATGCCCGCCACGGCCTGAACGTAAATGTGGATTTCTATTCCGGTGTTGTTTACCAATTGCATGGAATTCCAATGGACCTTTACGTCCCGATTTTTGCAATCGGACGTATGCCAGGTTGGATCATCCAGTGCATCGAACAGTTAGAAGGAAACATCCTGATCCGTCCACTGACACTGTATAACGGTGCCGAGCCACGTGACTACGTCACGCTTTCAGATCGCGGATAAGTCATAGGACATGCAAGAGCTGCTGACCCTGACCCAAACGGAATTTACGCTGCTGGCAGTGATTTGTTTTTGCGCGGGATTGGTTCGGGGGTTCACGGGTTTTGCATTGTCTGCAATTGTAATGGCGTCGGCGGCACTGATCCTGTCGCCGATTGCCTTGATTCCCATTTGTTGGTGGCTTGAACTTGTGGCCAGCGCCATGATGGTACGGGGCGGCTGGAAAGATGCCGATAAAGGCGCGGCCGTAACCCTATGGCTCGGCTCTGCGATTGCTGTGCCGATTGGGCTATATTTCACGCAAAACGTTTCTGCCGAACTATCCCAAACTGTGGCCCTGTGCCTGATATTGGTTCTGGCGATGACACAATTGGCCAACATGCGTTTGGCCTATTTGAACACCCGCGCGGGACTGGTCAGCGCAGGGATCGGAGCAGGCATCGCAACGGGCCTTGCCTCTGTAGGCGGAATGGTTGTTGCACTTTATGTTTTGTCATCCGACCGGAACCCGCGTCAAATGCGGGCCGCTCTGGTAATGTTCCTGTTTTTGGGAACAATTACGACCTTTGTAACGTTATTCTTGTTTGGGGTTTTGGACAAAATCGCTATGCTGCGCGCAGCGGCCCTAACTATCCCTACGTCACTTGGTGTTTTTACAGGTAAACACCTGTTCACACCCAACTTTGAACCCTACTATCGCCCTATATGTTTGTCGCTATTGGTGGGTCTGTCCATGCTCGGATTGATCAGATTGGCAACATGAACCCGAGGAGATGCACGTGAAAGACCAACCCTACGTTGATACGTCCCCAAAAGTATCAGACGAAATTCGCAAGACCACATGTTACATGTGTGCCTGTCGGTGCGGAATTAACGTCCACCTAAAGGACGGCAAAGTCGCCTATATCGAAGGGAACCGCGATCACCCTGTGAACAAGGGTGTATTATGCGCCAAGGGGTCTGCGGGCATTATGCAGGTCACTGCACCATCCCGCCTACGCGCCCCGTTGAAACGTGTTGGCGAACGTGGCTCTGGTCAATTCGAGGAAATCTCGTGGGAAGAGGCGCTTGGCATTGCCACAGACTGGTTGGGTCCACTCCGCGAAAAATCACCCGAGAAGCTAGCGTTTTTCACAGGGCGTGATCAATCACAATCCTTTACAGGGTATTGGGCACAGATGTTTGGGACGCCAAACTTTGCTGCACACGGTGGATTTTGCAGTGTGAACATGGCAACCGCAGGCATTTATACGATGGGCGGTGCGTTTTGGGAATTTGGCCAACCTGACTGGGATCACACAAAGCTGTTCATGCTGTTTGGTGTGGCCGAAGATCACGACAGTAACCCCATCAAAATGGGTATCGGCAAAATCAAAGAACGCGGTGCGCGCGTCATCGGGGTGAACCCAATTCGGACAGGTTACAACGCCGTGGCGGATGAGTGGGTTGGCATTACGCCTGGCACCGACGGACGTTTCATTTTGTCCCTAATCTATTGTTTGATCGAAGCAGGCAAAATTGATCTGACATATTTGGCGCGTTTCACAAATGCGCCCGTTCTATTGGATCCTGAAACAGGACTATTCCTGCGCGATGTCAATGGCAAACCCTTGATCGTGGATCGCAAATCTGGGGATGTTGTTGCCTTTGATCATCTGGGTGCGGAACCTGATCTGCGCGGTTCGCATGGTGGTGCGACCAGTGTGTTCACCAAGATGATCGAACATTTCCTATCCCCTGAAAACGCACCAGAGGCGGTTGCAGACCTATGCGGCATTTCGGCAAAACGCATTCGCGCATTGGCCGCAGAATTGGCGCATGTGGCCTTTGATCAGGAAATTCGCCTGCCACAGAAATGGACAGATTTCCGCGGAAACACATATGACGAAATGATCGGACGCCCTGTGTCGATCCATGCAATGCGCGGGATTTCGGCCCATGGTAACGGTTTCCAAACGTGCCGAGCGCTACACGCATTACAAATCATTCTGGGCGCGGTTGAAACACCAGGCAGCTTCCGTTTTAAACCGCCCTATCCGAAACCATCGGAAATCCATCCAAAACCGCACGCCAAGGCAACACCAAACGCACCGCTAAACGGCCCACACCTTGGATTTGTCCATGGTCCAGAGGATCTGTTGCTGGATGATGCGGGCAATCCTCAGCGGATTGACAAGGCGTTTACATGGGAAAACCCGATGTCGGCGCATGGCCTGATGCATATGGTGATTTCAAACGCCCATGCAGGAAATCCCTATAAGATCGACACATTGTTCATGTATATGGCGAACATGAGCTGGAACAGTTCAATGAATACTAACTCCGTCATGGATATGCTTACGGATAAGGATGAGAACGGCGAGTACGTTATTCCACGCATCATCTATTCCGATGCCTATAGTTCGGAAATGGTGGCCTATGCCGATTTGATCCTGCCTGATACAACATACCTTGAACGTCACGATTGTATCAGCCTTTTGGATCGCCCAATTTGCGAAGCCGATGCCGCCGCAGATGCCATTCGTTGGCCTGTGATTGAACCTGATCGTGATGTGCGTGGGTTCCAATCTGTGCTGGTTGATTTGGGTGCTCGTCTGGGCCTTTCTGGATTTGTGAATGAGGATGGCAGCGCGAAATACGCAGATTACGCCGATTACATGATCAACCACGAACGCAAACCTGGGATCGGACCACTGGCAGGATGGCGCAGCGAGGATGACACAGGGCGCGGACCCGTCAATCCAGAGCAAATTAATCGCTATATCGAAAATGGTGGCGTTTGGATCAAACACGTCCCTGAAAACGCAGGATACTTTAAGCCTTGGAACACAGAGTATCAGGATTGGGCGGTGGAAACGGGTCTATACGACAGCCCGCAACCCTATCTGTTCCAGCTATACGTTGAGCCATTGCAGAAATTCAACAATGCGGCACACGGCATTGGGGATCATCAACCCCCCGAAAACATGCGGGATCAATTGAAACGCGTGATGAGTCCGCTGCCCATTTGGTATCCAACGGCCACTGTCGATAACGAAGATGACTATCCCCTTCATGCGCTGACACAGCGTCCGATGGCGATGTATCACAGCTGGGGCAGTCAGAACGCTTGGTTGCGTCAAATTCACGGAATGAACCCGATGTATTTGCCCACTAAAGTCATGCAGGAAAAAGGGTTGATTGATGGTGATTGGGCCAAGGTGAGCTCGCCCAATGGTGAAATCACTGTACCCGTCGCCGAAATGGCCGCGTTGAACGAAAACACAATCTGGACCTGGAACGCGATTGGCAAACGTCGCGGCGCATGGGCATTAGACCCAGAAGCGCCAGAGGCAAACAAAGGGTTCCTTTTGAACCATTTGATTTCTGAACTATTGCCACCCAAAGGGGACGGGCTTCGTTGGTCAAACTCTGACCCGATCACGGGACAGGCCGCGTGGTTTGACCTACGCGTGCGCGTTGAAAAAACATCCCCACCAAAAGGCACACAGCCACAGTTTGACACGCTGACATCGCCTGTCGGTCGGGGACCAAAAAACATCAAACAAAGCAGTAAGGGGACATCATGACCTGTCTTCCATCATCGACTGACAAAAAACTGGGCCTTGTGATCGATCTAGATACCTGTGTTGGGTGTCACGCTTGTGTCGTATCGTGCAAGGGCTGGAACACCGAAAACTATGGTGCGCCATTGGCGGATCAGGACGCCTATGGCGAAAACCCACTGGGGACATTCCTAAACCGTGTGCATTCATATGAGATACAGCCAGAGGATAGCCCAGCACAATTGATCCATTTCCCGAAATCGTGCCTGCATTGTGATGATGCGCCCTGCGTTACAGTTTGCCCAACCGGTGCAAGTTATAAGAGGACCGAAGATGGCATTGTTTTGGTGAATGAGACCGACTGTATTGGCTGTGGTTTGTGCGCATGGGCCTGCCCCTATGGTGCGCGTGAATTGGACGGCGAAGAGAAGGTGATGAAAAAATGCACCCTTTGCGTGGATCGGATATACAACGAAAACCTACCCGAGGAAGACCGCGTTCCAGCCTGTGTCCGCACATGCCCTGCAGGCGCACGCCATTTTGGGGATCTGGGCGACCCGAACAGTGACGTAAGCAAATTGGTCGCTGATCGCGGTGGTTTTGATCTGATGCCAGAAATGAACACCAAACCGGTCAACAAATACCTGCCACCACGCCTAAAGGATCAGCTTGATCCCGAGCGCAACAAAACCCACGCCCTAGAGGCGCAGGCCAAAAATCCACAAGGATTCTTTGCGTGGCTTGATCGTACATTGGAGAAGTTATAATGCATCCAGCACCCTCCGTTATTCTGTTCACATCGCTGTCCGGACTTGGGTTTGGGCTGTTGTTCTTTCTGGGTTTAGGTATGCCAGCCTCTACTGGGTTGGTCGCATTTGTGTTCTATGCAATCGCCTATGCCTTTGCGGTGGGGGGATTGATTTTCTCAACCTTCCACTTGGGACATCCCGAACGCGCGCTAAAGGCGTTTACGCAGTGGCGCTCCTCATGGCTCAGCCGCGAGGCGTGGTTGGCTGGCATGGCGCTCTGCGTCAGCGGTCTTGGCGCAATTGCGCAGATTTTCTTTGAAACACGCATCGATGCGATTTCCTATTTGGGCGCGGCCCTATCGATGGCCACCGTGTTTTCAACGGCGATGATTTATCGTCAGCTGGCGACGATCCCGCGCTGGCACACCCCATGGACGCCCGTTTTATTCTTGGGCTATTCGCTTGCTGGTGGAGCTTTGTTTGCGGGCCAAGTTTCTTTGGCTATGCCCGCTCTTTGCGTTCTTGCGGCTCTACAGGTTGTCGCATGGATGCAAGGGGACCGTGCATTGGCAGAATCTGGCACTACATTGGCAACGGCCACTGGTTTGGGGGATCGCGGCAGCGTGCGTGCGTTTGAACCACCTCATACAGGCACAAACTACCTGCTAAAGGAATTCGTGTATATCGTTGGACGCAAGCACGCGGCAAAGCTGCGGATCATCGCACTGATCTTGTTTGCGGGCACACCCGTGCTGTTGTTGGCGCTAGAGTTCAACCACATACTCGCGCTATTGGCCGTGATCGCCCATATCGCGGGCGTCATCACATCGCGCTGGCTCTTCTTTGCCCAAGCCGAACATGTGGTCGGCCTCTACTACGGCAAACGCTAAAATCAAAACCCGCTCCGTGGCGGGTTTTTTTAACGCCATCTTTCCACCCAGCCCAAATTTCATCTGACTCGCCCACCTAAGAAATTAACGTTTTGTAAAGGAATTGAACGGTAGCAACACAGATAATTCAAAACTGAAATCAACCAATACTGCTTCGGTATATCGAATTTCTGTATCTGCTCACAATCAATGTGATCGCACCCCAATTCCTCAAAACACTCGCATTTCTGCTCCCTGCCATGCACTCACGATTTTGGGCATTGGTTGTGTTTTTTGTCGTTCAAAAATGCATGATTATTTTCCAAATGATGCAAAACAGAACAGCGTTGTGGCGAATGACCTATGGTGTCTTGATTGCCCTGAACATCGCTGCCTTTACGCTCCTTATGCATTTGAGCGTGTTTTCAACGCTAATAGCTGTACTGGAAATTATCAGATCAATGCAGATGTGACGGGAACTGCCCCAGACACAAAAAACCCAGCTCAACGGCTGGGTTCTTTTAATCTTACTCAAGCAGTTGCTTAATGAAGCTTGTCTTCAACGTCGCGGATGGCTGCATCGATCAGTTTGTTCGCGGCTGTCGCTGTTAGCTGCGCTGCGATTACTTCACGGGCTGCACCGATTGCAACGTTGACGGCTGCGTCACGGACGTCTTTTTCCGCTGCGGCCTGTGCTGATGCTATTTGATCTTCTGCTGCGGCCATACGGCGGGCAACTGAATTGGACAAATCTGCTTTCGCTTGCTCAGCCGCTGCTTCTGCATCGGCTTTCGCGCTTGCTACGATACGCTCGGCTTGTTCCTGAACTTCTTTCAGCTTGCGTTCATAAGAAGCCAAAATGCTTTGTGCCTCATCACGCAGGCTACGGGCCTCGTCCAACTCGCTCTTGATGCCGTCAGCGCGCTGATCCAACATCTTTCCAAGCATGCCTGGCACCTTGAAATAAATCAAAACCAGAATGAAGCCGATGAAGCCAAGTGTTACGACAAAGTTTGTGTTGCCCAGTGAAAAGAATGATCCAGAAGCTGCATAAGCAGGGCCAGCAAGGACTAAGGTTGAAAGTGCTGCTAATATCCGCATCGCCTTATCCCTTTAAATGCGCGTCAACAGCTTTGTTGATCGCTTTTTCATCTGTTTTGCCACCAAGTGCGGCAACCAATTCCTTGGCTGTAGCTTTGGCAACTTCTTCTACACTAGCCATTGCATTCGAACGGATGTCTGCAATAACTGCTTCGCTAGCTTTCGCCTTTTCAGTAATCTCTGCATCCGCTGTTGCCATTGCTGCATCCAAGTCCGCTTTTATTTCAGCTTTGGTCGCCTCGACGATCCGTGCTGCTTCTGCACGAGCGTCGATCAATGCCTGCTGATAGGCCTCTTCAGCTGCTGCTGCTTTTGCCTTCAGATCTTCGGCTGCTGCGATGTCATTTGTGATGGTTCCCTGACGTTCAGTCAAAATAGTTGCAATGCGAGGGAGCGCAATGCGAGACAGAACGAAGAAAATAATCATTAGGGTGATTAGAAGCCAAAAGATTTGGTTACTCATCCATTCGCCACACAATTGTGGCATCCCTATCGCGCTCCCATATGAGTCAACACAAGCGCTTAATGTTTCTGTTGTTGGCGTTGCCATGATGTCCTCCGTCGGAACCTAGATAAACTGGACAAGCGTTAAGTTAAGCTTGTCCAATTGTATGGCTTAATTCCGCACGAAATTAGACTGCGAACATCAAGAGAAGAGCAACAAGGAATGAGAAAATACCTAGGGCTTCTGCAAACGCTATACCAATAAACATAGTTGCAGTTTGGCCAGCTGCGGCTGAGGGGTTTCTCAACGCACCTGATAGAAAGTTACCAACTACATGGCCCACGCCAACCGCTGCGCCTCCCATCCCTGTACATGCTAAACCTGCGCCTACATATGCGCCCATTTGTACGATATCGCCTTCCATTGGCTTTCTCCTTGAGTTAAATCTTTGTAATTAGTGGTGAGGGTGAAGTGCATCCTTGAGATACACACAAGTTAAGATTGCGAACACATACGCTTGTATGAAAGAAACCAGCACTTCCAGCGCATAAATTGCAGTGATTGCCACGATAGATAACGGTGCAATCAGTGCAACGCCAGCGAACGCAGCGAAAACTTTGATAACAGCGTGACCAGCCATCATATTGCCAGCCAAACGAATAGAGTGACTTATTGGTCTGACGAAGTATGAAATGACCTCTATTAACGCTAAGATTGGTCTGAGTGGAAGTGGCGCAGAAGAAATCCAAAAGAGTGAGAGAAAAGATGCTCCGTTCTTCACAAAACCAAGGATTGTTACTGACAAGAAAACTAGCATTGCCATAACCGCGGTAACTGCGATGTGAGATGTGGTCGTAAATGACATTGGCAGCAAGCCGGCAAAGTTAGCACATACAATGAACATGAACAGGGTCATAATATATGGAAAGTACGCCACGCCGTCCTTACCAGCCACGTCTTCGACCATTTTGTAGACAAAACCATAAGCCAGCTCAGCTAAAGACTGAGCTCGTGATGGTACAATTGACCGACGTGAAGTGGCCAAAACAAGTAATACGATAACCATCACAACTGAAATCAGCATCCAGAATGCAGCGTTTGTGAATGTGTAGAATTCGATAGATCCGCTACCGAAAAATGGCTTTACAATGAACTGGTCCATTGGGTGAAAGACCAAACCTTCAGACTTTGCTTCGCTTGCCACGTTCTCACGTCCTTTTATCATCTTCGGTCGCAGATGCGTCCGTAGTTCCACTTTGGATTTCCCTAGCTGATCGCATCATTGTTTTGATGCCAGCTGCAAAACCCAGCAATGTAAAAATTACCATCATAAATGGGGAAGACCCGATGGTGATATCCAAACCATATCCAATGCCAAAACCGATCCCAAGTCCTGTGACCAGCTCCGTTACCATTCGCCAACCTACCTGCGCCGCCGAATAATGCTCTTCTGTTTTAGGAACATTATCATGCACCTGCTTCGCCGCGTCGATCCGCTCTTCAAGATGTTTGAGAGGGTCAAAATCGCGATCTGGCTCCAATACATGCTCCAAACTTTCACTCGAGCGTGTTTAGGCTGAAGTTTTAAATGAGTCAACCGACAACCTGACTTATAAGAGCTTAATCTATCTCATTGTTTATATTGTATATTTATTAAATCACCAAAATCTATCTTCCACCAAGAGCACTGAATTTTCGCACGAATGGTTAGTTTTACATATTCAACCGTTTGGTTTATTATTTTCTCACTTTGTTCAGATGGCATTGCAGACAGTGGACCAGATGCAGTATTAGTGTGACGGTACCTTCAATTAAATCATGCTCATGTCCACCACAAAAAAAATTGATTTTATTTTTGCCTCGCTTGCCGATGCAACCCGGCGAGATATTTTGATGATGCTGCTAGAAGACGACATGGCAGTAACAGATGTGGCTGCGCCATTTGACATGTCACTGGCCGCCATATCAAAACACCTTGTGATCCTGACCAGGGCGGGCCTGATTTCCCAGGAAAAGCGCGGGCGCGTTAAATGGTGCAAATTGGAACCCGACGCGATGCGTGATGCGGCGGTTTGGATGCAAAGTTTTGGACAATATGATGCGCTGAATATCGACGCGCTTGAGGCATTTTTAGACACTCAACTTACAGCGTCAGACGAAACGCCTTAGGACCAGTTTTCTTTCGCCCACTTCTTAATATGCTGGATCATCGCCTGCACCTTGGTTAATTTATGCAGGTCCATGTGCGTGACCAACCAAATGTCATCACCCCACTCTGGTTGTTCCGCCATAGCCAATTCAAGTCCCAGTCCCGCGGCGCGCGCCTGACTTAAAAACCCCAAGCCAACACCCGATTGAATGGCCAGATCATGGGCCGTTATACTGGTTGTCTGCATCACTTCACGCGGTGGGGTGGGTAACCCATGCAGCCACCGCGCAAAGGGCGCTCGCACGCTGTCACCGATTTGCATCACAAACATGTGTCGCGCCAAATCTTCTTCCGATTGTGGTTTTCCATGCGCTGCGAAATACTCTGGACTACCATAGATCGCATTCCGAAACCGTCCCAGTGGGATCACGATATTATCTGGTTCATCTGGCATCTTGCCCAACCGGATCGCCAGATGAGCCTCGCCATATTCTAGCTTGAACACACGTTCATCTGATAGAATGCGCAGATTAATATCGGGATAGGCGTCCAAAAAATTGGCAAACATCGGATTAAGCTTTGGAGTAAGCACCGAAAGGGTCGTTACCACCAATTCACCAGAAACGCTATCGCCTTGCCCCCGTGCCCGCGATGCAAACTGTGCGAATTGTTCCTGTGCGGTTTGTGCAACGCGGCACAAATCTTCACCCGTTTCGGTCGCGGTATACCCACGTGGGTGACGCTGAAACAGCTTCACGCCTAGCCGTTCTTCCAACGCATCGATATGGCGGATCACAGTCGCATGATGCACGCCCAGAACTTCAGCCGCACCACTCACTGTTCCGATACGCGCCACGTGAAGTGCTGTTTTCATCTCATCCCAATTGTCCATGTCCATCATCCTCGGCTTAGGTTCATTCAACCTATGCGCAGACAGGTCACAGGGCACCACCGCATATTTGCACAACTTATGTGCAATTTCACATATACGACTAAAGTAATTGCAATTGATTCTCAACGTCACTTGTGTTGGGGTGCTGGGTTATTGGCTTGGCGCATCGCGTGGTAATCCAATCCAACGCATGGGCAATCTTTATCAGCGCAGGAATTTGTGGTTCGCTATAGGGTAAGCGAACTGCACAAGGCATAGCCTTGCTACTCACGGGATCAGGGGCGGGTTGACTCTCGTCACTGTTTTCATTAACTGGCGTTCAAATTCATCCGGAAGCGTTATACCTTCCGGTCCTTGCTCAAACCAAGGATCGACCCCCGTCAGCGAGTTTCGCCCACGGGGGCTGTTCTACATTGGGCCTGGCGCAATTATATTGGCCAAAGACGAAAGGAGCCAAGACATGTTTGAAAATCTGTCTGAACGCTTATCCGGTGTCTTTGGCCGGCTAACAAAACAAGGTGCATTGTCCGAGGATGATGTAAAAACCGCCCTACGTGAGGTGCGCGTTGCCCTGCTTGAGGCGGACGTGTCGCTGCCAATTGCGCGCGATTTTGTGAAAGCCGTCCAAGAAAAGGCAACAGGCCAGGCGGTTACGAAATCGGTCACACCAGGCCAACAGGTCATTAAAATCGTCCATGACGAATTGGTGCATGTTCTAACAGGCGATACCGACCCCGGTGTTTTAAAGGTTGATAGCCCCCCCGCCCCGATCCTGATTGTCGGTTTGCAGGGCTCTGGTAAAACAACAACCACCGCTAAATTGGCAAAGCGTCTAAAAGAAAAAGAGGGCAAACGCGTTCTTATGGCGTCATTGGACGTCAACCGCCCGGCCGCGATGGAACAGCTGCAAATTTTGGGCGCACAGATTGGTGTGGATACCCTGCCGATTGTTAAGGGCGAAGATCCCGTTGCCATCGCAAAACGCGCGAAAACTCAAGCGTCTTTGGGCGGATACGATGTGTACATGTTGGATACCGCAGGCCGTTTGCACATTGATCAGGAATTGATCGCACAGGCCGCAGCCGTGCGCGATGTGGCAAACCCACGTGAAACATTGTTGGTGGTCGACGGCCTGACGGGTCAGGATGCCGTCAATGTGGCGACCGAGTTTGATGATAAAATCGGCATCAGTGGTGTTGTCCTAACGCGGATGGACGGCGATGGCCGCGGCGGTGCGGCCCTATCCATGCGGGCTGTTACAGGCAAACCCATCCGATTTGTGGGTCTGGGCGAAAAAATGGATGCCCTTGAAACCTTTGAACCTGATCGGATTGCGGGCCGCATCTTGGGCATGGGCGATATCGTATCCTTGGTTGAAAAGGCCCAAGAAACGATTGAAGCTGAACAAGCCGAACGCATGATGAAGCGGTTTCAAAAGGGCCAATTCAACATGAATGACCTGCGCACCCAGTTGGAACAGATGATGAAAATGGGCGGCATGGAAGGAATCATGGGCATGTTGCCAGGCATGGGCAAAATGGCCAAACAAATCGACCAAGCGGGCATTGATGACAAGGTGTTCAAACACCAGATCGCCCTGATCAATTCAATGACCAAAAAAGAACGCGCCAATCCACAGCTGTTGCAAGCCAGTCGTAAAAAACGCATCGCCGCGGGTGCGGGGATGGAAGTCAGCGAATTAAACAAACTGCTGAAAATGCACCGTCAGATGGCGGATATGATGAAGAAGATGGGCAAAGGTGGCATGCTGAAACAGGCGATGAAGGGCATGTTCGGCAAAGGCGGTGGAATGCCCGCTGGCATGGATCCCAGCCAAATGGACCCCAAAGCCATGGAAGCTGCAGCCAAACAAATGGGCATGGGTGGTGCAAAGCTGCCTGGTCTGGGCGGCGGTACTGGATTGCCCCCTGGCTTGTCTGGTTTCGGGAAAAAGAAATAGGTCATATATCTATGTACACCAATGCACCTACATTGCTGTCAGAGAACCTAATCCTGCGCGGACCAGAGGTGCGGGACCAAGAACCCGTGATTGCCTTTTTGCAGGATGAGGATCGCGCAGCAGGGTTTGGTGCCCTGCCCAATCGTGGGGATGCATGGCGTTGGTTTGCACTGAATGTTGGGCATTGGGCGATGCATGGCTATGGCTATTTCATGATCGAAACCAAGGCGGGCGAAACCGCGGGAATGTCCGGCATTTGGAACCCAGAGGGATGGCCAGAACCCGAAGTGGGTTGGTTGGTATTTGACGGATTTGAAGGGCGCAGCATTGCATATGAGGCCGCCTGTCGCGTACGCCGATGGGCCTACGAAGATTTGGGGTTCAAAACGATCACCAGCAATATCGTTCCGGGCAATACTCGTTCCATCCGTTTGGCCAAACGCATGGGTGCCGTTCATGAGCGCACATACGAAAATATTCATATGGGTCAGGATATGCTGTTTCGGCATCCGAGTCCTGCAGAGGTGGTGTCATTATCCAAGCCACCGACGTTATACCGACGCAAAACCGACGTTCAAAATTGGGGGAAATCCTAAGATGTCAGATGCCGTAATTCGTGCAGCCGAAGTCTTGAAAGAACACCGTGAAAGCATCGACAGATTAGATGCGATCTTGGTTTATACATTGGGTGAGCGGTTTAAGCACACCCAAGCCGTAGGGAAGCTTAAGGCCGAACACGACCTGCCCCCTTCGGACCCAACACGTGAGGCAAAGCAGATTGCGCGCCTCGAAGAACTTGCAGATCAGGCGAACTTAGACCCTGAATTTGCTAAGAAATTTCTGAATTTCATTATTCAGGAAGTCATTCAACATCATAAACAACATCAGTCTTAGGGGACTTATCCCCGACCGCCATTTCGTAAGGAGAACATATCATGGCAATGAAAATCCGTTTGGCCCGTGGTGGCTCAAAAAAGCGCCCATTCTATCGCATTGTTGCAGCAGACAGCCGCATGCCACGCGATGGCCGCTATGTTGAGAAACTCGGCACATACAACCCACTTCTTCCAAAAGACAGCGAAGAACGTGTCAAAATGAACGTAGAGCGCGTTCAATACTGGATGGGCCAAGGCGCACAGGTTACTGATCGTGTATCACGTTTCCTAGAGGCGGCTGGCGTGATCGAAGCAAAGACACGTAACAACCCACAAAAAGCTGTTCCAGGCAAAAAAGCACAAGAACGCGCAGAAGAAAAAGCGGCGAAAGCAGCTGAGGCGGCAGAAGCACCTGTTGAAGCAGAAGCGCCTGTTGAAGCAGAAGCACCTGTTGAAGCAGAAGCACCTGCAGCAGAAGAAGCAGCGGCAGAGGAGTAAACCCTCAACCTGACCCGCTACAGGGTCAGTTCTTTGGCAAAGGATTGCGATGTTTGGACCGATCCGAACATTCATGTTGCTTTTGACATTAGCCCTGGGAACATACCTGGGGCTAATTATCGAACGCACCCGTCTTTCGCCAAGCATTGACAGGATTTGTAGCAATCCTGATATTAAATTGCAACTCTCAGATTTCGACCGCAAACTGGTGTGTAAGGATTACTAATGAGTGAAGACCTTCTCTGTGTAGGAACCATTGCTGGCGCATTTGGCGTACGCGGTGAGGTGCGTTTGAAAAGCTTTACATCAGACCCATATGCAATCGCGGATCTGGCCCCTTTGGTCAGTGAAGGTAGTGAACAAGAGTTTGATGTCGTGATCACAGGACAGACCAAAAATGGTCTGACGGCAAGGATGAGTGGGATTGTCAGCAAGGAAGAGGCTGACGCGAAGAGGGGCACCAAACTGTTTGTTCCCCGGTCCCGTTTACCTGATCTGCCCGATGATGAATTCTATTATTCTGACCTTGAGGGGTTAGAGGTCTTTGACACAGGGGGCACCCCCCTTGGTCAGGTGAAATCGGTCCACAACCACGGCGCATCAGATTTGTTGGAAATTAAACTACCCAACAGCAATGCAACCGTTCTGCTGCCCTTCACAAATACGGCTGTTCCGACCGTCGATCTGAAACTGGGGCGCATCGTGGCCAATCCCCCACTGGGCATTTTCCTGGAGCAGGAATGAGTGTTTCACCAAGAAAATCGCATGGACGTAAATCCATGTCAGCCTCGTTAAAACCACGGGATTTGATGGATCAATATCCGCGGCTGTCTGGCGTATGGACCGCACAAATTATCACTCTTTTCCCTGGTGCCTTTCCGGGAGTCTTAGGAGAAAGCCTGACAGGACGCGCACTCAAGGATCGTAAATGGGCATTGGAAACCATTGACTTGCGCCGTTTCGGGGATGGCAAACACAGAAATGTCGATGATACCCCCGCAGGTGGCGGCGCAGGCATGGTGCTGCGCGCGGATGTTGTAGGCAATGCGATTGATCATGCGATCGCGCAATCCCGCGCACCCCGTCCGTTGATTTATCTATCGCCGCGTGGGAAGCGGTTTGATCAGAAAATGGCACAAGACTGGTCAAGCCTCTCTGGTTTGATCATGCTGTGCGGTCGGTTCGAAGGGGTCGATCAAAGGGTGCTGGACCACTACAACATCCAAGAAGTTTCACTTGGGGATTTTGTTATGACGGGGGGCGAATTGGCCGCCATAGCGATGATAGATGCCACTGTACGACTGCTACCTGATGTGTTGGGCAATGCCGAATCTACAGTGGACGAAAGCCATTCAAATGGCCTTTTGGAACACCCCCAATACACCCGCCCTGCCGAATGGATGGGTCGCGAAATTCCTGAGGTGCTGACATCTGGCAACCACGCCAAGGTCGCAGAGTGGCGCAAAGAACAATCCCAAACCCTGACCCAACAACTCCGTCCCGATTTGTGGGAAAAGCGAATGCAAGAAGAAGAATAAAGAATTCAGGCGTGTTAGTTCCGTGAATTCCAGGTGTCGTGGTTTGGATCGTCTGTGTAGATATCCCTTTAACGCAATGAGACAGGCAACTTTCCCTTGATCTTCTGATTGAATCACCCTAAACGCAGCGCATTGGTGGGTAAGGGCGACTTTGCCAGTCTTATGTATTTGTAGATCGTGGCTTCGATGACGCATAGCAAATCAAAGACGTGCCAATTGGAAATGACGACCCTATTCTCTGGCGGGCTGTTTATCGGGACCCGGACGAAGACCAAGAGCTCTGAGGACGCGCACAACTTTGCGGGGCAACCGCAGGCAAAAGGAGAACTGCGATGAATCTAATCGCTGAGCTAGAGGCGGAACAAATCGCCACCCTCGGGAAAGACATTCCCGACTTTAAAGCCGGTGACACAGTGCGTGTCGGCTACAAAGTGACAGAAGGTACACGCACACGTGTTCAGAATTACGAAGGTGTTTGCATATCACGTAAAAATGGCGCTAGCATTGCTGGGTCATTTACAGTCCGCAAAATCTCTTTCGGTGAAGGCGTTGAGCGTGTGTTCCCACTGTATTCAACAAACATCGATAGCATTACAGTTGTACGCCGCGGTCGCGTACGCCGTGCGAAGCTATACTATCTTCGTTCACGTCGCGGTAAATCTGCACGTATCGCAGAAGATACAAACTACAAGCCAAAGTCATAAGGAGCGATGTCATGAGAAAAGATATCCACCCAGATTATCACATGATCGACGTCAAAATGACCGACGGCACAATGATCAAAATGCGTTCGACTTGGGGCAAAGAAGGCGATACACTTGCGCTTGACATTGACCCAACGGCACACCCTGCGTGGAACGGTGGCAGCGCACGTCTTTTGGACCAAGGGGGCCGTGTTTCAAAGTTCAAAAAGAAATACGAAGGTCTGGGCTTCTAATCTGCCCGTTGATACGATTTCCAAAAGGCCACCCAATGCGGTGGCCTTTTTGTTTTAAGTCGTGTTTCATAGGGTAAAATAAACCAGATAAGACGATGAAGATGCCCCAAAATGCGGTTGATATTTGGCTTCATGCGGCCAGTGCGGCGGACATATCGGCCAGCCTCGCACTTTATGAACGCCTGTTGCGACAGGATGATTTTGACATCGTCCTATCATGTGGCGATGAAATTGTGCTGGATCACTTGGGGGTTGCAGGGGATGATTACTTTGGTCGTATTCCCGAACAATGGACGGCGCAAAAACTTGTTCGAGATTACATGCCCAAAACTTTGATTTGGATTGGCCAGAAGGTGCACGCCAACACCATCATTGCTGTTAGATCGAAATTGGCTCATATGGTTTTGGCCAACATCAGTTCCGACGCGATCCCGCACCGCCGCATCAAATTCATTCCAATGCCGCTTGAACGCGCTTTGCGCAGTTTTTCGGATATCTTTTGCTCGAATGCTGACACCGCAGCTCGTCTGCACATGCTGAATATTTCCGATGCACGTATCCATCCCGTGGGCAGCCTGCAGTCACAAACATCGGTGCCAGCCCTATTGGGGAATCCAGACGAATTTAACGACCTGAAGGGGCGACCAATGTGGTCTGCTGTTTCAGTGTATCGTGAGGAATTGGCCGCGATTTTGAACGCCCACCGGTTGATTATGCGGGCAAGCCACAGAAGCCTTTTGTTATTATCGCCCTCATCTGCCAACGACGAAGAGCATTTTTGGCAGACCTGTCAGGAATACGGGCTAACCACAGCGCGACGGTTGGACGATGACATGCCTGAGGCGCGAACGCAGGTGTTTTTGGCCGATTCGAACGACGAAATGGCGCGCTGGCTCTCACTTTCGCCCGTGACCTTTTTGGGCGGATCCCTGATCGCGGATGGGAAGGGGTGCAATCCGTTACCAGCCGCCTCATTGGGGTGTGCGATATTATACGGGCCTAACATCAAAAGTCATCTCACCGCCTACAGCAATCTGACGGGCGTTGGTGCCGCCCGTATCATTCAGGACAGCGACAGCATTGCTTCCGCCGTCCTTCATTCTTCCGCCCCAGAACAGGCTGCAAAAATGGGATGCGCAGCTTGGGAATTTGTGACAAGAGGAGCAGAAGCAACAGAAGCGATCTATGCAACTGTCACGCGCAACCTAAAAGGAGAGCCCTGATGCAGGCCCCAAAATTTTGGTACAGATCGCGCGGTTGGCAGGCGGTTTTGCTGTCACCCTTGGGGGCGCTTTATGCGTGGGCGAGTGCTAGACGGCAGAAAAATGCACGTCCCACTAGGGTTGATCTTCCGGTAATTTGCATTGGCAACCTGAATGTTGGCGGTACGGGTAAGACACCCACAACAATTGCAATTGCACAGATGTTAATATCCCGCGGTATTGCGGTACATATTGTATCACGCGGATATGGCGGATCACTACAGGCGGTGACACAGGTCGATCCGCGCATGCACACAGCGGATGAAACAGGAGATGAACCACTTTTGATGGCGGCCTTTGCGCCGACTTGGGTCGCAAATAAACGAGTCGCGAGTGCGCGTGCCGCACAAAATGCAGGCGCCGATGTAATCCTGCTGGATGACGGTTTTCAGGACCCATCATTGGCAAAAGATCTGTCCATTGTTGTTGTGGATGCTGCCCATGGGTTTGGCAACGAATGCTGCCTGCCTGCTGGTCCGTTGCGTGAACCTGTGCGTACGGGTCTGAAACGAGCCAATGCCGTCATCAGCATTGGAGAGGCACAGGAGCAATCCAAGTTTCGCGAAAAATATACCAATCGGGTGTGCTGTATCAAACATCTGAGCGCTAGCCTGAAACCCATAGAAATGGGCATGCCTTGGGCCGAGGGGCGGTATCTGGCCTTTGCCGGAATTGGTGACCCTGAGAAGTTTTTCGCAACACTGCGCAGATTAGGGGCGCCATTGGTGCGGACAGTCGCGCTGGATGATCATCAGAAATTAGCGCGTCCCATGATCCAGAGATTGATGAAAGAAGCGCAGTCTATGAATGCGCACTTGGTCACCACCGAAAAAGATGCAGCGCGTCTGCCAGCGGATTTGCGATCTGACATCCTATCCCTGCCCGTGCGATTGGAATTTGAAGACACGCAAGCGCTTGAAAGCCTACTAGAACCCGTTTTGGGCATGATCAAAGATCATGCAAACAAGCGCTAGTTATCTTCGCCCAATTTAGGTGCGCCGCGGTTCAGCGTAAGTTCCGCATCCGAAAACACAAAAGGCGAGCGGACATAAGGAACGCCATCCAGTTCTACCTTCATTCCACGTGCTATCACCTGCGGATCTGCGAACACTTCAGCCATATCATTGATTGGACCTGCTGGAATTCCCTGATCTTCACAGGCTGACAACAGCGCATCTTTAGCAAATGTTTTCGTCTTTGCACTTAGGCATTCGGTCATTTCGTCCCTATTGGCGATGCGATCAGAATTACGCAAATATTTGGGGTCCTCTGCCATATCATCTAGATTTAGAACGGAGCACAATCTGCGATACTGTGCGTCATTTCCTGTCGCGATAATGATGTGACCATCCACGCATTCGAACACCTGATAGGGCGTTAAATTCGGGTGATAGTTTCCTGTGCGCACGGGCGGAGTACCTGTGCTCAAGTAATTTAATGCCTGATTGGCCATGACGGACACCGCGCTGTCGAACAGTGACATATCTATGTGCTGTCCCTGCCCAGTTGTATCCCGCATGCGCAGCGCCGCCAAAATAGCAGTCGTTGCATAAACACCCGTAAAAATATCCGTTATTGCAACACCCGCACGTTGCGGCATACCGTCTGGATCACCCGTAATGGACATAAAACCAGACATGCCCTGAATGATATAATCATATCCCGCACGATGTGCATATGGCCCCGTTTGTCCAAATCCTGTGATGGAACAATAAACTAGACGCGAGTTCACCTGCTGCAGGCTGTCATAATCAAAACCATATTTGGCAAGCCCACCAACCTTGAAATTTTCGATTAGAATATCGGCATCTTTGATTAAGTCGCGCAGGCGGCTCTGATCATTAGGATCACGCAAATCAATTGTGACTGAGGCCTTACCACGATTGCACGAATGAAAATAAGAGGCGGTTTGCTCATCCTCTTTCGTAATGAACGGGGGTCCCCAGGCGCGCGTGTCGTCGCCCTGCTCTGCCTCAACCTTGATCACCTCGGCCCCAAGATCCGCAAGCGTTTGACCAGCCCAAGGACCCGCAAGAATGCGGGCTAGTTCGATGACCTTTAAACCTTGTAACGGGCTGGGCATTAGGAACCTAGTTTTTCGTCCAACAGTGCTGACAACTCTTTATAAGAACGGTTTGACACCATTTCACCATCGATCACAAAACTTGGAGTGCCACTGATTTTGTGCTCTTCCATATTGGCTTTGTACCAACCCACCAAGTTGCGCAGATTATCTGCATCCTGCAGACAGGTGTTGATTTGATCTTCACCAAGACCTGCCAATTTACCAATCTTGCTCAGCTCGGTCACAATGGCTAAATCATTACCTGCGCGCGACCATGTTTTTTGTTTGTCAAACATTTGATCAATGACACCAAAAAACCTATCAGGCCCCGCGCAACGCGCAATCATAGACGCCCACATGCCATATTTATCAAAATACACTTCGCGAAACACGAACTTTACTTTGCCTGTTTCGATGTAGTTTTCTTTTAACTGCGGATAAACGTCACTGTGGAAATTTGCGCAATGCGGACAAGTCATGGATGCGTACTCAATGATCTCGATGGGCGCATTTTCATCACCTAAGATCATTTCAGTGACCGTTGATTTATCCGTTTCGGCCTGTGCTGCGATTGTTCCCACGATCGCGATCCACACAGTCGACAATAGTGTCATTAAAAATTTCATTGTCTAAGTGCCTTTCTTAGATGGCGTGTTTTTGTATTGATTTTTGGTTAGAACATTCTGCCCCAACTCTTCAAGGGCGCGGCGCAATTTTTGATCTGTGACCGTACGTGCCGTTTCCTGGGCCTGCTGTTGAACAGTTGGGCTTAACGTCGGCTTGGAGTTTGGTTTCGCCCGAAATTCCACCTGACCATCTGAAAAGCCAACTGGTGCGGTTTGCGTTATCCGAACCCGCGCAATGGCGTTATATCCATAAACCGCATTCACTTTGGCGCGGATAGCCTCTTTTTGCATTTCGATCATGAGGGCGTGCGCACCTGTTGTCAGAATACTAAGGGTCGCACCCATGCCATCACGTCCATAGCTGACCTCAACCGGGCGTGTGATCTCAGCGATGTCGGCACCCACAATTTCCAACCAATGGGTCAGAACACGCGATTGCGCAAACCCACGGCCTTCGCTAACTTCGCGAATGCGGGACTGCAAAATAGTCGCGGTTCGTTTGAACCGATTTTTACGTGTGATTTCTGTCATCAATCTTTTCGAGTCGGTGTTGCAGTTTAGTTTAGTTTGTTGTTGAAATCACACCACCCTAAATCCACAAAACCAGAGTTCAAACTTGCGTGACTATCCGAAATCCCAAGATCTGCTTGATTGGTATGATTGTCATGCACGTATTTTGCCGTGGCGCGTTGCACCCGTAGATCGCGCAAAAGGGGTAGAACTTGATCCCTATTGCATTTGGATGTCCGAAATCATGCTGCAGCAAACAACCGTGGCTGCGGTCATGGCGTATTTTGTGAAATTTACGACCCTATGGCCGACTGTCCAAGATTTAGCAGCGGCCGAGGATGCAGATGTTATGGCCGCTTGGGCGGGGCTGGGGTATTATGCCCGTGCGCGCAACCTGTTGAAATGTGCGCGCTATGTCACCCTGCATCACAATGGCATATTCCCACGTTCATATGATCAGTTGCTAGAGCTCCCAGGCGTCGGCCCATATACGGCGGCCGCTGTATCATCCATTGCTTTTGATATGCCTGAAACTGTTGTGGATGGGAATGTGGAACGGGTCATCGCACGACTGTTTGATATTCATACCCCCCTGCCAACGGCCAAAGCAGAATTGACCGAATACGCAAAAACCCTGACACCGCAAAAACGCCCAGGAGATTACGCACAAGCCATCATGGATTTAGGTGCCACTATTTGCACACCCAAAAAGCCAGCCTGCGGATTATGCCCATGGCGATCAAACTGCTTTGGATTGGCCAATGGCACATACCTAGAATTGCCCAAAAAGCTGCCCAAGAAAAAGAAACCTACGCGCATGGGCATCGCCTATGTGGCGCAGCGCGTTGATGGCGCCTACTTATTGGAAACACGGCCTGAAAGTGGGCTTTTAGGTGGGATGCAGGCATGGCCAACAACAGATTGGACAGAAACCGAATTTGATGACAATGCCCCAATCCATGCAGAATGGAAAACCCACGCGGGCGAGGTACGCCACACGTTTACCCATTTTCACTTAAAACTGCGCGTGAAAACAGCGTTAGTTCCACTAGATCGCAACCAAACACGCGGCGAATTTGTGCAATTCGCTGATTTCGTCCCCACTGCACTACCCACCGTGATGCGCAAAGTGTTTGATCTGGTCCGAGCAGCAGAATCTTGATAGAAACGCGAGAAGGTGTAGTGCAAAGAGGAATGAACATGGCGCAGACAAACCCATTTCGTATTGGTGACTGGCTTCCTTTTTGGAACTCCCTTATTCTGTTTGCTCTGGGATGGTTCACAATTGTAACGGGCGGATACAGCTTTCTTCTGATGATCGCCGTCGTATGGAGCGTCGTGCCAATACTAGATCAAATCGTGAGCAAAGCAAAAAGCAATGTTGATCCCAAAACAAAGGAAAACAACCTTGCCCCATTTGTCCTAATCACCAAAATTTGGCCGATATTTCAATTCATCCTGATTTTTGGTGGGCTTTGGGTTGTTGAACAGCGTGACGATGCATTTGGCTTACAGATGGGTGTCTTTTTTGCCATCGGTATGATCAGTGGAACAGTTGGGATAAACTATTCCCACGAATTAATGCATCAGAAGAACAAATTTGAACGCATTATGGCCGATGTTTTATTGGCCATGACGCTTTATTCGCATTTTCGCAGTGAACATTTACTGGTGCATCATCGATATGTCGGAACACCTCGCGATCCTGTCACAGCGCGTTACGGCGAAGGGTTTCACCGCTTTTTCCGCAGGGTGATCGTACAATGTTGGAAATCGGCCTTTGCCGCAGAAAAAGACATGCTGCGCCGCAAGGGTCTACCTTGGTATGATCAAAGCAATCCATTTTGGCGTTATTGGATGTTGCAAGGGGTCTTTTTGGTGCTCGCCATCATTATCGGTGGGATGTCCGGGCTAATCCTGTTCCTGATTCAGGCGTTGACCGCGGTATTCCATTTGGAATTGGTAAACTACATCGAACATTATGGTTTAACACGCAAATATGTGGGCGCTGGCAAATATGAACCTGTTTTGCCACATCATTCGTGGAACGCAGAACATCGTGCGACCAATTGGATGTTGATCAATCTGCAACGCCATTCGGACCACCATTATAAACCAAATCGACGATATCCCTTGTTGCAAACATACGGGGGATCCATTGCACCACTTTTGCCCTATAGCTACCCATTTATGGGACTGCTCGCATTCGTTCCGTCAATGTGGCGACGTGTAATGAACCATCGGGTTCAAAAATGGCGGGCTATGTATTATCCCGAAATCACGGATTGGTCCGCCTATAATAAAATGGCAAACCCCAAACCACAATGAAAAGATGCCCCACGACATGGTCGCGGGGCAAAAGTAGGCTTGTGTTGTCAGGACACAGGCGGATCGAGGGGTGCCCAGACTAAAATGGGCACCATCGGTAATTAGTTCATTTCTGATCGGATTTGCTGGCGCAGCATATCAATGGGCACGGTTTTTCCATCCCGCTTATATCCCCAATAGGTCCAGCCGTTACAGCTTGGGGCACCTTCAAGCTTTGCGCCAACTTGGTGAATGGACCCTTTGATATCGGCCCCCACCAATGTGCCGTCGGCACGTACTTTTGCCTTATACCGGCCATTCAAAGACAAAAGCTCTTCTCCGGGGCGCAACATGCCACGCTCGACCAATTGACCAAATGGCACGCGTGGTTCCGCACGTTTTCCGGTTGTCACGACCAATGCCTCGCTGTCGTATTTACGCACCTTAGAAATACGTTTTTCGGCAACCTTGCGGTAGGCCTCTTCACGCTCGATACCAATAAAATTGCGGCCCAACATCTTTGCAACAGCGCCTGTTGTCCCTGTGCCAAAGAACGGGTCCAAAATTACGTCTCCCAGATTGGTAGATCCAACCAAAACACGATGTAACAGGCTCTCTGGTTTTTGGGTTGGATGTGCCTTATCGCCATTTTCATCTTTCAGGCGCTCGTGGCCTGTGCAAATCGGCAATACCCAGTCTGACCGCATCTGCACGCCTTCATTCAGGGCCTTCAGCGCTTCGTAGTTAAAAGTATATTTAGCACCTTCGGATTTCGACGCCCAAATCATTGTTTCATGCGCATTGGTAAAACGTTTACCGCGGAAATTCGGCATCGGGTTTGATTTGCGCCAAACCACATCATTCAAAATCCAATATCCCTGATTTTGAAGTGCTGCGCCCACACGGAAAATATTGTGATAGGATCCGATCACCCAAATCGCACCATGAGGTTTCAGGATGCGCCGCGCAGCCTTTAACCAGTCTGTCGTAAACTCATCATAGGCACGAAAGCTATCAAATTGATCCCAATCGTCATCAACTGCGTCAACCTTGGAATTATCTGGACGATGCAGATCGCCTTTTAATTGTAGGTTATAGGGTGGATCTGCGAAAACCAGATCGACACTGTTTTCGGGTAGCGAATTCATCACGTCGATGCACTCACCAGCCAAAATACTATTCAAAGGGAGCGAATCCGCCCCCAGAGGAGTTGTGTGCTTGTTCATCTTCTTTGCCTCAATCAATCGACGCATTTTTGCGCTCTTGTTGACCCTAAAATGAGTCAAAGATGATTCGAGGTCAATTTCTTTTTTGAATCAGAGAGTTAATTATTCTTCTTGATACAAGATATTGTGTACCGGCTTGAATGAACGCCTATGATGTGGGGTTACGCCCAGTGACTTTAATGCAACAAGGTGCTCTTTCGTGGGATAGCCCGCATTCTTAGCCCAGCTATATCCAGGGTACTGCGCGTCCAATTCCAGCATCAGATCATCACGCGTAATTTTGGCTATAATTGATGCCGCAGCAATGGACAGAGATCGGTCATCCCCTTTCACAACACAGCTGGACGGAATTATCAAATTTTTCGGCGCACGATTACCGTCGATTAAAGCGAAATCGGCGGGTTTGGACAAATTTTCAATTGCACGCACCATGGCCAGATGACTTGCCTGAAGAATATTGATCTCATCAATTTCGGCCACGGTTGCATGTGCAACACCAACCATCGCCGTTTCTATGATCTGTGAATACAGTTGGCGGCGCTTACGATCCGTTAATTTTTTAGAATCGCGTAAACCATCGGGAATATGCTCTGGGTCCAGTATGACAGCAGCAGCCGTTACGGGGCCACACAGAGGTCCCCGCCCTACTTCATCGACCCCGACAATCGCACGATACCCCTGAGCTGACGCCTTAGTCTCAAATAAAAAATCAGGCATGATGCGCCAGCGCCTGTTCAAAATCTGCAATCAAGTCTTCAACCTTTTCAATACCAATCGAAATGCGGATTAGGTTTTCTGGAATCCCTGTGTGCGGCTCAATAGTTTGGCGATGTTCGACCAAGCTTTCAACACCACCAAGCGATGTGGCCCGATGGAACAGTGTAAGTTTTGAAATCACATCCAATGCCGCCTGACGTCCACCCTTTATCAATACGGACATCAAATATCCACCACCACTTGGCATTTGACGTTGAACGCGCGCTGCATGGGGATGAGAGGCTAAACCAGGGTACCAAACTGCCTCGACACCGCTGTGCTGTTCGAAATGGCGCGCAAATCTCAGCGCATTTTTACACATCCGTTCCACACGAATCGGCAAGGTACGCAAGGATCGCATCAACATCCATGCTTCAAACGCGCCGATAATCGCACCTGCGACCTGCCGGTTTTGTATGATCCGGACCCAAAGGTCGTTTTTCGATGCGCAACATAAAACACCTGCCAACACATCTGAATGACCATTCAATGCCTTGGTTGCGGAATGAACTACAATATCGGCACCATATGCGATCGGTTTCGTCAGCATGGGCGTGGCAGCCGTACTATCAACCGCCAAACTTGCGTTTGGAAAGCGTTTACGCAGATTGGCAATATCGGTGACTTTCAGCCACGGATTCGAGGGAGTTTCAATGAATACCAAATCATAATCTGATGTTACCTGATCCAAGGCTTCCTCGTCAGATGCATCTATAAAATCAGCGCTAATACCAAAGTGCGCCGCACCTTCGGCAATCAATTTCGTCGTGCCCCAATAGATACCTGACTGTATCAAAACCCGTGATCCCGTTGGCAGGGCTTGAAAAATGGCCGCAATCGCGGCCATGCCCGATGGGAACAATAACGCACCCTCCGCACCTTCTAGGGCTGCAATCACATCCTCAGCCAATCGCACGCCGTCGTTTTGATCCCGACCATATGAATTATCGGGACGTACCAGTGCATTTTCAGCATCGCGCACAAATGTTGTGGACATTTGCAAACTGGGAGTCACGCCAGCCGAATGCGGATCAATATGCCCAAGGAGTTGCGCGGCGATTGTATTGTCATGGGATTTTTTCATGAACCATCCTCAGCGAAAACCAGCGCCACATCGACGCTGTTTTCTAGGGTTACCTAAGCCTTCTATAAAGCGCAAGAAATCTGATCTATTCACCCAGCAACTGGTTGACGATTTGCCCTGCGGCATCGTTGATTGATATTGCGGTTATGTCGATGTGGGTTGTCGATCAAGGCTCATGCTCGCCAAATTATGACCATTTGGCGCTAATTGCATCAAGTAAAAATTCATCACTCAATAATGGGCAGCAGACAGGCTTCGAATGAAACTATCCCAGACTGGTTCGCTTCAATAAATGTATGACGGATGATACCTATGAAAGACGCGATACTTGGGGAAGACTTGTGATGCTTATCTACTCTAAAGTTCTAAAATTTGACCCTTTATCTTAAGATGAAAAACGTATTTAATTAATTCACATAGACTAATTCGCAGGTTCCACGTGACTGGCCCCAAAAATCGCCCCCTCACCCTAAGAGATGTATCAGAAGCATCTGGTGTTTCTGAAATGACGGTCAGCCGTGTATTGCGGGGGCGCGGCGACGTATCAGAGGCCACGCGTGAGAGGGTGTTGAAGGCCGCCAAAGAATTGGGATATGTCCCAAATAAAATCGCCGGGGCGCTTGCATCGCAAAAAGTAAATTTGGTTGCTGTTGTGATCCCATCCATGTCCAACATGGTCTTCCCCGAGGTCATGACAGGTGTGAACAATGTGCTTGAGGGAACTGAACTGCAACCTGTTGTGGGCATCACAAATTACATGCCCGAAAAAGAGGAAAAGGTTCTGTACCAAATGTTGTCATGGCGCCCCTCCGCTGTGATTATCGCAGGATTGGAACATTCCGAAGCATCGCGTGCAATGTTGGTCAGTTCTGGCATTCCCGTCATCCAAATCATGGATATTGACGGCGAACCTATTGACACGGCCGGGGGCATTTCCCATCGCCGCGCCGGACGTTATATGGCCAATGCGATTATCGACTCTGGGTATTCAAAGATTGGATTTATGGGCACCAAAATGCCACTAGATCACCGCGCACGCAAACGGTTCGAAGGTTTTACAGAGGCGCTTGCAAAAGCGGGCATCGAAGTAAAAGATCAAGAATTTTATTCAGGTGGTTCGGCGCTGGCAAAGGGGCGCGATATGACCCGTGAAATGTTGGAACGCTCTCCTGATTTGGATTTCCTTTATTATTCAAATGATATGATTGGCGCAGGCGGTCTCTTACATTTGTTGGATGCAGGGGTACGCATTCCTGACGACATTGGATTGGCTGGCTTCAATGGGGTTGAGTTGCTAGACGGTTTGCCCATGCAACTGGCAACAATGGATGCATGCCGAGTTGAAATTGGGGAACGCGCTGCACAAATTGTGGCCGATCGCGTTCTCGGAAATGAAACAAAAACCGACGGTATTGTTGAGCTTTCCCCAGTGCTCGAGGTCGGGGATACCCTGAGAGCGACACTCACCTAATAAGTACCTTTTCATCATTTCGAGTACAGCGCGTGAACTTTTCCAGATACGCAATTTATTACATTCCTGATATGAGATTGTTTCAAATAGGCTCTCATTGGCTTGGTTGGAATTCCTTATTGGGACACGAAACTTATCTATCCAACGATCATCGCGAAATCACCAAACGGCCGCGCAAATACGGATTCCATGCAACGATCAAACCGCCGTTCTCGCTGGCATCGAAGTTTACACAAAGTGAACTACAGGCCGAATTTCATACGTTTTGCCCAACTGTTTCGCCTGTGACTGGCGGAATCTTAAAAATCAGCCGTCTTGGTCAGTTTTTGGCTATCACGCAGGATGAACAACCAAATGAAGTGACTGATTTGGCAGCGGCAACAGTTTCACATTTCGATAAATTTCGCGCGCGGTTGACTGAAGATGACATCGAAAAGCGTCGCCGACGCACGCTTACACCCCTACAAGACGAATTGATGTTACGCTGGGGATATCCTTATGTGATGCAAGAATTCAAATTTCACATGACCCTTACTGGTTCGCTATCACACGATAAAATTGTCGATATCGAACAACGCGCAAACACGATATTTCGCGATTTCCTGGGTCAGGCACTTAACATAAATTCTCTCGCATTATTAGGCGAGGATGAAGACAGCGGCCGCTTTCATGTGCTTGAAAATCTGTCTCTTGGAAAGTAAACCCCCGCCTGATTAAAGCCGGGTGAAAGCTCATCAAGAGCTAAGTCGCGTAATTTCTTCTTTAAGTCGGAGTTTTTGTTTTTTGAGTGATTTGATGTCTATGTCGCTGCTACCCGGTGACTGTTGGGCCTTTTCGACTGTTTGTGACAAAGTTTCATGTTTTCTTTTCAGTTCGCGAACACGTGCGCTTACACTCATCTAATGTCTCCTTCTACTTATTTGTTTAGTTGAGCACAGTAAGATCCATTTGTCACGCTGCGTCTGCAGCCTGTGTTAAGAAAGTTTTAGCTACATATAGAAGCGTTATTCGCGAAACCAATTGGTTAACGCATACCCATCCCGCAGAATTTTTGATATTATTTGTGAATAATCTTCACGATCTTGTTGATGAAACTCGCCTTTGTGCAGCATCAAAGGCGATTCGAGCCGAAACGCAGCCCGCCCATTTTTACGTGCATGTGCCAAGAATAATGTACTTTGGCGTCCTAGCCTAGGAACGATTGGCGTAATCACCCGACTGCCCAGTGATTCCGGCATGAGTCGCAGGAATTCATCCATGCGTTCCGTACGAAAAATAAAGTGAACGTATCCTTTTGGTTTCACTCGTTTTGCGGCTACGTTGATCCATATATTCAATTCATCATTTTCGCCCATTGCACGATCGCGACCACTATCGCCGGACCGAGTGCTGGACCGCCGATCAAAGTATGGGGGATTGGCAAAGACATGGTCGAACTGTTGATCCCGGATTTCGCTTGGCAGCTCAGCCAAATCGGCGCACACGATAGCGAGGGGAAGATTATTAAGGTCTGCGTTGTTTCGTGCCAATTCGGCATATGGCGGCTGAACCTCGACCGCGGTTATGTTAAGGTCAGCTACACGATGTGCGAGCGCAAGTGATGCGGTACCTACGCCACATCCCAATTCTAAAACAGTTTGGCCGGGTTTTGCTGGGATGCTTGCCGCAAGTAAAATTGGATCAATGCCCGCACGATACCCTAATTTTGGCTGCATGACCTTTATAGCGCCCGATAGAAAGTCGTCGACTGTAACTTCATCCATCATGTCAAAAATTGCGCCTCAATCCCGTTTTCGACCATCCTGTCGCAGGCAATTTCATACTCCTCATCAATCACCATCAGACGCTTGGGTAAAATGCCAATTGAACCTTCTAAAACACTCATATTTACGTCCAGTTCAAAGACAGCTATATCAACCTCACTCAACACGTGTTTGGTGAATGCAATCAGTGTGATATCATTGGTGCGCAAAAGCTCTTTCATATATCCAATATATGGACCAAACACAAAAAGTGAAGAAATAGGAGTGCCGCATGGCCCTAGATAAAGAGCAAAACAAGCCGCATGATGCACTTGCTCGGATTTTGGCGGATGATATGGATGCGGTGAATACGCTGATCCAAAAACGCATGGCCTCAGAACATGCGCCTCGGATACCCGAAGTGACGGCACATCTTGTGAATGCGGGAGGCAAACGTCTGCGCCCTATGCTGACTTTGGCTGCGGCACATTTGTGTAGATATCAGGGCGATCATCACATTCGGTTGGCCGCAACAGTCGAATTTATTCACACCGCAACTTTGTTACATGATGATGTCGTTGATGAAAGTGGTCAGCGCCGCGGTCGCCCAACTGCAAACCTATTGTGGGATAACAAATCGTCTGTATTGGTCGGGGACTATCTATTCTCACGTTCATTCCAATTGATGGTGGAAACTGGATCACTGCGCGTTTTGGACGTGCTGGCAAATGCCTCTGCCACAATTGCAGAGGGTGAAGTGCTTCAACTAACCGCTGCACAAGATGTGAACACTACCGAGGACACCTATTTAAAAGTTGTCCGTGGAAAAACAGCAGCTCTGTTTTCTGCGGCCACACAGGTGGGTGGGATTATTTCCGCAGCGGACGAAGATATTTGTCAGGCCCTATATGACTATGGAGATGCATTGGGAATTGCCTTTCAAATTGCAGATGATTTGTTGGATGTGGTCGGAGATGCAAAATCAATTGGTAAAAACATTGGCGATGATTTCCGCGAACGAAAATTAACACTGCCCTTGATCAAGGCGATTGCGGCAGGCGGTGAATATGACCGCATGTTCTGGACCCGCACAATTGCAAAAGGCGATCAAGGAGAGGGCGATTTAGAACATGCCATCAATTTGATGCACACCACGGGCGCGATCGAAGCTACACGCAAAGATGCATTGGATTGGTCGAACAAGGCCCAGAAAAGTATATCACTCCTTCCAGAGAGTGAATTAAAAACTATCCTGCAGGACTTGGCGATCTACGTATTGTCGCGGGTATCTTAAATCAATTTCGTGGCTACAACCCACCAGTTAGGATGCGCGTACTGAATGCTTTCCGCTGCTGTATTTGCCTCCGCGATGCTTGTGAAAATACCGAAGCATGTGGCACCTGATCCTGACATTCTGGCCACCTGACAGTGCGGTGTTGAAGACAGTACATCAATGACCGCTGAAACCTCTGGGACAATTGCCATGGACGGTAGTTCCAAATCATTTCGCTGATGCCAGAGCCAGGCAACATCAACACACTTTTCTATGACATTGTGCATTGGTGGATTATTTTTATTACTCAGCGCGTTGAAAACAGCAGGTGTAGAGACACCAACATTGGGATTGATCAGTAACAACCCCCAATTCGGAGCATCCGAAAGATGCATAATTTTCTCGCCCGCGCCCTCCATCAGAGTCAAGCCCGTGGTCATACAAACAGGAATATCCGCCCCCATCGCCATTAATTCATCCGCATTCGGCACTGGAACACACCAATATTGACTTAGCGCTTTCACGACAGCCGCAGCGTCACTGGACCCACCGCCAATGCCCGATGCAATCGGAAGGTTTTTTTCCAGGACGATTTTGCAATCCAGCGATCTTGAATGTTTTTGCGCCATGAATTTTGCTGCCTGGACCACCAAATTACTGTCGTCCAAAGGAATGCCTAAAGAATATGGGCCTGTGACTTTAAATGTAAAATCAATCTCGGGCGACAATTGGATTTGATCGCCGAATTCCGTTAAACAGACCAAGGATTGTAATTCGTGATATCCATTGGCACGCTGCCCAACCACATGCAAAGCTAGGTTCACTTTCGCATGAGCGGTGATTCTAATTCTCTTGCTTTTCGGCATATAGCGCGGGCATTCCTTCTTCGCTTAACAGCTGATCAAGTCCAACCTGTAATTTGCGTTTAATGCGGGTTTCCTCAACCTCTTCGGGATTGAACGATAGTGCACGGCGCCATTGAAAGCGCGCCTCATTTTTGCGGCCAACCGCCCAATACGCATCCCCCAAGTGATCATTCACAATCGGATCAGTTGCCATCAATTCCGCAGCGCGTTCTAGATCCGGGACTGCTTCCTCATACTGGCCAAGGCGGAATTTACCCCATCCCAAACTATCAACGATGTAGCCAGAATTTGGCTCGATCTCAACAGCCTTGGTGATCATTTCCATCGCTTCATCCAGCTTTTCGCCGCGTTCAATCAGTGAATAACCAAGGTAGTTCAAAACACTCGCTTGGTCGGGATTCAATGCTAAAGCACTGCGGAAATCCTGATCCGCATTCGGCCATATTTTCAGGCGTTCATGTATAATACCTCGTGCATAGTATAATTGCCAACGCACATTGTTTTGCGCCTCATACATTGAGATTGCTGCGTTATAGGCGGTCAACGCTTCATCGTAGCGATCTTGCCGACTCAAAAAATCGCCCAGCGTTGCGTGCGCAACGGGCACATCTGGGTAAGCCGCGGCCAAATCGTTCAAGACATCAATGCCATCATCAACGCGTTGTGATCGGCGCATCGCCCGTGCTTTGGAAATCTGAGTTGTGTAATATTTTGGATCTTCAGCACCCACTTTTTCATAAACATTCAGCGCAAGTTTATACTGATCTAATTCTTCAAGCACACCTGCAACAAATAGCTTTACCTCGGCAGATTGCGGATTTAAGGCCTCAGCAATGCGTGCATAGACCAATGTCGCACTTGGATCGACTTGCTCTCGAATAAACAACGCCAGCGTGAAAAAGATTTCAGACATCGCCTGAGACACAGTACGGGGTAAACCCGACACGATAGGTTCATTATTGTCTAAATTTCTTAGGATCGCAGCACTTTCTGGTGAACTGTTAACTGAAAAGTTTGCATTAAAAAATGCGCGTGCATGGTCTGACTGACCCATCTGCTGTAGCAACGCGGTTTTAATCAAAAGGGCGCGGTTTGTCAGTATGCCTGAAGTGTTTTCAAACCCACCTAAACCCTGCAACGCGTCTGCATTTTTGCCATCTGCCAGATGCATCATTGCACGATGAAAGGCAGCGAATGTTTCGAATCCAGGACGACCCAAAATATCGTCAATGATGCGCTGCGCCTCTTGCACGTTCCCGAGACCATGTTCGGTCCAAGCCGTCAACACTTCACGAATAAAGGGATTCAGACTAAAGTTACCTTCATTTTCAAGGGTTTTGGACAGGCCAGCAAAGTCTTCATCCTCAATCTGTCCAAGCAGTACGATTAAGTTGGTTACAAAATCATCTGCCCCCCGGTCAGAATACAAATTAGCGACTGGGATCGCATCCTGCAAACGTCCCAAAGCAACATACGAAAACAACAGATCGCGCGTCGCCGCAGCATTATCACGATCGATGGTCAAAACACGTGATTGATATTGCGTAGCAAACCCAAAGTCGTTCGCACGCATCGCGCTTTGTGCCGCCAAATATGGACCCGAGGCGTCAGATATTGCTCCTGACCCTGATAGCGACACCAAACAAGCCAATGAAATTCCGAAAATGCGCTGCAACGGCTTATCCCTCAATTTTCGATAATGTAAAGCTAAGCGTAGAAATTACAAATGACAACGCGGGACACATGAATAAACATGGTCCCACGTTATTTTTGCCGATTAAACTCGTGAACGACAAATTACATATTTGGATAGTTTGGTCCGTCACCACCCTGTGGCGTTACCCATGTAATATTCTGACTTGGGTCCTTGATATCGCAAGTTTTGCAGTGAACGCAGTTTTGGAAGTTCACGACAAAACGCGGATCTTGACCCTCTTCCTCAACCACTTCGTACACACCAGCTGGGCAGTAACGCTGTGCGGGTTCTGCGTATTTGGGGAGGTTCACTGAAATTGGGATATTCACATCAGAAAGCTGTAAATGCGCTGGTTGGCTTTCTTCGTGGTTTGTCATCGAGAATGACACATTGGTCAAACGATCAAATGACAGCACACCATCTGGCTTTGGATACTCAATTGGCACGTGCTTATCTGCTGTTTCGGTTGACTGGGCATCGTTTTTGCCATGCGCCACGGTACCAAATAACGAGAATTTGAAGACGCTTTGGAACCACATATCAAACCCGCCAAGGGTTAGACCTCCAAGTGGACCGAATTTACCGTTTAATGGGGCAACATTGCGTACGGTTTTTAGATCTTTGCCAACAGGCCCTGCGCGCAATGCTGCATCATATTCCTGAAGTGTATCGCCCTCACGACCCTCTTGGATCGCGGCATAGGCTGCTTCTGCTGCCTCAATGCCAGAATGCATTGCGTTGTGGTTGCCTTTAATGCGCGGTAAGTTCACAAGCCCCGCTGAACAGCCAAGCAACACCCCACCCGGGAATGCGGTTTTTGGGATAGATTGGAAACCACCTTTTGTGACAACACGTGCCCCGTAGGCTACGCGCTTGCCACCTTCCAACAGTTTCGCGATCTTTGGATGATGCTTGAAACGCTGGAATTCCATGTAAGGAAACAGGTGAGGGTTTTTGTAGTTGAGATCGACGATATAGCCAACATAAACTTGGTTGTTATCCAAATGATACACGAATGATCCACCTGAGTTTTTCCAACCCAATGGCCAACCCATTGTGTGCGTCACTTCGCCTTCGTTGTGGTTTTCTGATTTTACTTCCCAAATCTCTTTCATGCCGATGCCAAATTTTGGCACATCACAGTCTGCACCTAGATCATATTTCGCGATGACCTCTTTGGACAATGAACCACGCGCACCCTCTGAAAAGAATACGTATTTACCGTGCAGCTCCATACCCGGCTCATATGCATCAGATGGCGTACCATCGGGGTTCTTACCGAATTCGCCCGCAACAACGCCCTTCACCTCACCGTTGTCGCGGTAAACGATTTCCGAACACGACATACCTGGGAAAATTTCAACGCCCATGGCTTCGGCCTGTTCCGCCATCCAACGGCAAACATTGCCCATCGATACAATGTAGTTGCCGTGGTTGTTCATCAGCGGAGGCATCATTGCGTTTGGCAAACGAATTTGACCAGCTTCGCCCAAGACATAGAAGTTGTCTTCTTTCACAGGTACATTTAGCGGTGCACCCTTTTCTTTCCAATCTGGGATCAATCGTGACAAACCAGATGGGTCCAAAACAGCGCCAGATAGAATATGCGCACCAACCTCTGAACCCTTTTCAAGGACGACGACATTAAGATCAGCATCAAGTTGCTTTAGTCGGATTGCTGCAGACAAACCTGCAGGTCCAGCACCAACAATTACTATGTCACATTCCATTGCCTCGCGTTCAAATTCAGACATCGGCACTCCTCCACCTTGGGTCGCAAAAATTTTCGTTGAGGCATGGGTTACTCTGCCAATCAGGGGCACGTCAATCAAAACGCGCCGTCCGAATACTGCTTTGCGGCACTTCATCGCAATTTTGATGATATTTACTTACTTCTACGCGTTAAATATGGATGGATATCAAGCAATTTCGCACATTTCCTCCCAATACGTTGCAAAGGCTTGATCGCCTAGATAACAGTGCATACTATCAGTCAATAGGTATTATTTTACAGCGGAATACACATGGACAAGATCCCAATGACACCTGCGGGTCACACCGCGCTTGAGGTAGAACTAAAGACGCTAAAAAGCCAAGATCGCCCGAATATTATAAAGGCGATTGCGGAGGCACGCGAACATGGCGATTTGTCTGAAAACGCAGAATATCACTCAGCGCGCGAAAAGCAGAGCTTTATCGAAGGACGCATCAAGGAATTGGAAGGCATTATTTCACTTGCCGAAGTGATTGATCCCTCTCAACTGTCTGGATCTGTAAAATTCGGAGCACGCGTGACCGTGGTTGACGAAGATACTGACGAAGAAAAATCATGGCAGATCGTGGGTGAGTACGAAGCGGACATTGAAAAGGGGTTGTTGAACGTCAAATCCCCAATTGCCCGCGCGCTTATCGGCAAAGATATTGGTGATAGTGTTGAGGTCCGCACACCAGGCGGCGAAAAGGCCTATGAAATCCTTGATATAGTTTATGCGTGAGTAGGCACATATGAATGACGGTAGAGCAACCACCTCAACACCTGCTGGCATCTATCTGGGGCCGCAAAAACAACCTACACTTTTGGTCGAATGGATTGGCATTGCTTTGGCTATTTTATGGCTTGGCATCAGTACCTAAGTCCTTTTGAATAATGCAGAATTTGCCTCTATTAGGCTTACCAGTATTCTATTGATATTAATGCCAATCGGCATCCTTTGGGTATCAGTTATGGTGATCCGAGTATCACACCGCATGAAGCAGGAAATCCCACAACTGATTGTGGCAATCGAAACCTTGTGCAAGGCCTACATTGCTCAAGCAAAAATGTCTGGTGTTCCTGCGAGTGAAGGCAACGTCAACAAGCGTTTGGATCAAATTGCGCAAAGCCAACGAAAAATAGAAAAGGCGATTGCGATGTTCACCTCTTCAAGTCTTGCGCAATCAAAACCCCCACAGCCAGAAATAGTCGCCACACCAGTAGCGGAAGGTGAGCAGCAAATCGTGCTGGAACTTGGGACGCCTGTTGAAGTTCTTGCCGAGCCGCTGAAGAACGAAGATTTCATAAAAGCACTGCACTTCCCAGAGGATGCGCAGGATGATAAAGGATTTACCGCCTTGCGCCGTGCCCTTGCCGATCGCAATGCAAATCAATTGATCCAAGCCGCGCAAGATGTTCTGACCCTACTTAGCCAAGATGGAATTTACATGGATGACATACGCCCTGACATGGCACACCTAGAAATATGGCGGCGTTTCGCACAGGGTGAACGAGGGCGCACAATTTCAGCATTGGGCGGTATTCGAGACCGTTCAACACTTGCACTAATCAATGTCCGCATGAAAAAGGATCCCGTTTTTCGCGATGCCGCGCATCACTTCTTGCGTTTGTTTGACAAAGGCTTTTCCAAATTCGAAGACACCGCAACCGAAGCCGAGATTTCCGCTCTATCAGAAACGCGCACCGCACGTGCCTTTATGCTCTTGGGGCGCGTGGCAGGGACCTTTACCTGAACGTTAAACCGTCAGAATTGTTGATCCAGTGGTTCTGCGCGCCTCCAACGCATCATGGGCCGCACGAATGTCATCCAAGGCATGTGTCTGATTAATCCGAATTTTCACGTCACCTGATTGGACTTTGGCAAACAGCTGTGCCGCCATATCCTGACAGGTCGCATGATCCGCAATATGCGTGAACAAGGTTGGTCGAGTAATTTTCAAAGAACCTTTTGGACCCAGCAGACCAATATTAAAAGGTGGAACCGGGCCTGACGCATTCCCAAAACTGATCATCATGCCCAGTGGTTTTAATGAATCAAGCGATCCCTCAAATGTTGAGGCACCAACCGCATCCATGACGACATCCACGCCTTTTCCATCTGTCAACTCGCAGACTTTGGCAGCGAAGTCCTGATCATTATAATTGATGCAATGATTTGCGCCGTGTTCCAGTGCACGCGCACATTTTTCATCTGTACCCGCGGTTCCAATCAGATTGATACCCTCAGAGCGTGCCCATTGACAGGCTATCAACCCAACGCCACCCGCTGCAGCATGGAATAATACTGTATCGCCCGCTTTGATCGGTGTTGTGCGATGGAACAGATACTGAACGGTCAAACCTTTCAGCATCATGGCCGCCCCTTCGTCAAAGCTGATCGCATCAGGCAATTGACAGACCTGCGCGGCTGGCATCACACGTTCCTCGCAATAGGATCCAGGAGGCATTGCCGCATATGCAGCGCGATCACCGATTTTCAAATGTGTGACACCCTCGCCGACCGCTTCGATCACGCCAGAGGCTTCCATCCCAAGTGCTGTTGGTAGCTCTAATGGGTAAAGGCCCGTACGTTGATAGACATCAATGAAGTTCAGGCCAACTGCACGGTGTGCAATGCGCACCTCACCCGCTTTGGGTACGCCGACATCACGATCAACAATCTTTAACTGATCTGATCCGCCAAAATCTTCGATAATTACCGTTTTTGTCATTTTTGTTACCTTTATTAGTCTGGGTGAACAGCCAGAACAATTTTACCAATATGCGTACTACTTTCCATTCGGCTGTGCGCCGCAGCCGCTTCTGCCATGTCAAATTCGCTATCCATAACTGGCGCAATTTTCCCCTGCGACAAGAGCGGCCAAACCACATCGCGCAATTGTTGAGCAATGTTGGCTTTGGCCAAATCTGACTGTGGGCGCAGTGTAGACCCGGTAAAGGTCAAGCGACGCGTCATCAATTGCGCAAAATTCACTTCGGCCTTGGGACCTTGCAAAAATGCGATTTGCACCAGACGACCATCATCTGCGAGTGCCTTAAGGTTTCGTGGGATGTAGGGGCCACCAACCATATCCAAAATTAGATCAGCGCCACCGACGTCGCACATCTTCTCAACAAAATCCTCATCCCGATAATTGATCGCGCTTTCTGCGCCCAATGCGATACAGGCCTGACATTTTTCATCGCTCCCAGCGGTCACAAAAACGCGCGCACCAAAGGCATTGGCCAGTTGGATCGCGGTTGTTCCAATCCCAGATGACCCACCGTGTATCAAAATACGTTCCCCCGCCTGCAGCCCGCCGCGCATGAACACATTGGACCACACCGTGAAAAATGTTTCGGGCAAGCATGCTGCCTGTTTCAGTGAAAGACCCGTGGGTATTGGCAAACAATGCGCAGCAGGCGTCACAACATATTCCGCATACCCGCCACCAGGGAGCAACGCACATACGCGATCCCCAACGGACCAACCGGATACGTTTGAGCCAACTTCAACAACTGTTCCGGATGCCTCAAGTCCCGGAAGGTCACTGGCACCTGCCGGCGGATTATATAGCCCCGCGCGCTGCAAGGCGTCAGGGCGATTCACGCCCGCATAGGCGACCTGAATTATGACTTGATCCGCATTTGGAACGGGCCTTGGGCGTTTACATGTTTGCAACATCTCAGGTCCGCCGGGGGCAGTGATTTCGATCGCGTCCATGGTCGTCATTGGTTCTCTTTCGGTGTTGGGTTTATGTACCCCGGCAAATCCTTTTGTCCCTGAGGCGCAGTTAGACTGTGCAAAATTGCACGCGGTCCCGAAAGAAGTTTCATGAGACTAGGGGATTTACGAATTTGGCCTTTTACTTTTTCAAACTGCATAACATTATCGATGCGGCGATCCAAAAATTCTTGGGTCGCGCTGTCACCATCTGATGTGTCACCCAGCCAATAAAGCAAAGTTGACCCATAAACCCCGCTAAGCGTTGCGCGTTTACTATACCAATTATAATCCCGCGATGGATCGCCCAGCGCTGACCAAATTGCATCACAGGTACCCCAAATCAATTTCGCGCCTAGGGTCGCATTTTGCGGTAATGCAAATAATGTTGTGGCACGCCGCACGGCTTCTTTGTCACCTGCGCATTGCAAGCGAAGTATCACAGCTGTGGCGATTTTATCGCGAAACCTCAACTCGGATAGATCTATGTCAGACAGCGCGACAATCATATCACGATCGCCTTTTTTGTGTGCCTCTACCGCTAAGTCACGCCCACCCTGAGGTAGAAACAGTCGTGCAAATGATTCGTCGATTCCTGCATCCCGACAGGCCGCAGCAAAGGTTTCATCCCCCCATCCATCAAATGGCACGTGCATTTCTGCAGCTTCCAATAGTTTTTCAACGACTTCAGCTTGTCCCACAGGCGCTCCTTTTTACTTCTATCTAGACAATAGGAGATTGGATTGCTATAGCAAGGCCTCCTGCAACTATTGCAAACTCAAACTTAGAAAGGTGGTGAAAACCACATGCAGGTTAGCGTTCGCGAAAATAACGTCGAACAGGCACTTCGTGCCTTGAAAAAGAAGCTACAGCGTGAAGGTGTTTTCCGCGAAATGAAGCTTAAGCAGCATTTCGAGAAACCCTCAGTTAAGAAAGCACGCGAGAAAGCAGAAGCGATCCGCCGTGCCCGTAAACTGGCTCGCAAAAAAGCACAGCGTGAAGGTATGATGTAAGTCATCCGCCACACTGGTCAAAATTTAACCCCTGTTCTATGGTGGAGCAGGGGTTTTCTTTTAGTAAGATCAACTAATTGGAAAACGGTTTTGCTTACTAGTACTATGATTCCAAAAGATCCCGCAAACGTTTCCCCGCAGATGCGTTCGCAGAATCGCATAATTTCCATTTAACGTTTTTGCGAGTTCCAAACGCTGAGGCGGCGCAAGCGCGCCTAGTTCCATCGCACCTAGGAACAGCCTTCTGTCTCGGCACTGGTTTATTTTACGATCACATGATTAACCGACCAAATATGATAATACCGTTCTGAAATTAAGGCGTGGAGATTTGGCATGAATGGTCCAGCTGTAACTGTCTACCAACGACACCATGCCTCCCTCTCTTATTTTCAGCATGACTAGATTGCGTCCGCATCATTAATAGACCTTAGGAACGTACAATTCATCGGGTAAAACACGCCTTTCATAATCTGGCTTGAACACACGATCTGGAAGATCGACTTTTTCATGTTCGACCGCTGTGTACGGAATCTTTGTGAGAATGTGTTCGATGCAATTCAACCGTTCGCGTTTTTTATCGTTGCCTTCGACGATGTACCAAGGCGATTCTGGGATATTAGTTTTTGCAAACATGTCCTCTTTGGCGCGGGTATAATCCTCCCAACGGATCCGACTTTCCAAATCCATCGCGGACAGTTTCCACTGTTTCATAGGATCATGAATGCGCATCAAAAACCTCAGCTGCTGTTCTTCGTCTGTAATAGAAAACCAATACTTCAACACAATGATACCCGAGCGCACAAGCATACGCTCAAATTCAGGAACATCGTGGAAAAACTGATCAACCTGGGCGTCACTGGCAAATCCCATTACGCGTTCCACGCCTGCTCGATTGTACCAAGAGCGATCAAACAAAACGATTTCACCACCCGCAGGCAGATGCGGAACAAAACGTTGGAAATACCATTGGCTTTGCTCGCGCTCGGTTGGGGCGGGCAATGCAACAACTCGGGCAACACGCGGGTTCATGCGTTGGGTAATGCGCTTGATCACGCCCCCTTTACCTGCGCTATCGCGACCCTCGCAGATGATCAGTACTTTGGATTTCGTATGTTCCACCCAATCCTGGAGCTTCACAAGCTCGGACTGTAAACGCAGTAAATTGGAATAATACGTGCGCCGATCCAACATATCTGGATGTTTGTCTTTATAAATTTTGCGCAGTTCTTCTGTCAGAATAGGTTGATTGAACTCAGCCTCAAACAGATCATCTAGCGTCTCTTCCAGTTCCGCTTCTATCCATGATCTTTGATATTCTTCTTCCAACATTTTATCCGTCTCTGACAAAATTTACTCCTTATAACCGTTTTGTTACTTTTTTATGACGATTTCAGTGGATGATCTTTATATGCGATTAATGCACAAAATGACAACTAAATGGGCAGCGCCGTGGTTTTGAACACTGTTCTCAATGCAAAAGATGACTGCATTTGCGCCACACCTGGAAGCCGAGCCAAATGCTGACGGTGGATGCGTGCGAAATCATCTGTATTTTCTGCAACAACCTTCAACAAATAATCCGCACTCCCCGCCATCAGATGACACTCTAACACATCAGGAATGCGCGACACTGCCTTTTCAAAGGCTTCTAGAACTTCATCTGCCTGCCCAGACAGAGTAATTTCGACAAATACTGTTGTTGGAAATCCCGATTTCCTCGCATCCAACAGTGCTACATAATTTTTGATTACACCTCCGACCTCAAGCCGCTTCACACGACGATGACACGCGGATGCAGATAAATTCGCTTCCTGAGCGAGTTCAGCGTTGGACATTTTCCCCTGTCGTTGTAACTGCTTCAGTATTCGTTGATCTGTAGCGTCAATTTTCATATTATCGAATATTATCCTGTTATTTTAGTTAAATTCGAAGAATTTATTAAAATAATATATTTTATCGACAATAATTTCAAACCTATTTCGTTTCAAACACGCAACTATACGCCAAATCCAACAATAGGAGCGTGATATGCTAATCGGATGCCCAAAAGAGATTAAACCACAAGAGTTCCGTGTCGGCCTTATGCCAAGCGCAGTTTTCGAACTAACAGAGCGTGGCCATCGGGTGATGATGGAAACCAATGCAGGAACAGGCGCGGGTTTTAGCGATGACGACTACAATGCCGTGGGCGCAGAAATCGTTGCCACAGCAAAAGAAGTTTTTGATCGCGCAGACATGATTGTAAAAGTGAAAGAACCACAATCAGGTGAACGTACCATGCTGCGCGAAGGTCAATTGTTGTTCACATATCTACACCTTGCACCAGACCCCGATCAAACACTCGATCTATTGAAAAGTAGTTGCACAGCAATCGCATATGAAACTGTCACTGATAACAACGGTGGCCTTCCTCTATTGGCACCAATGTCAGAAGTTGCAGGTCGCTTGGCACCACAAGTCGGTTCATGGACCTTACAAAAGGCAAATGGTGGCCGTGGAGTTCTTCTAGGTGGTGTTGCAGGTGTTAGCCCGTCACGCGTTTTGGTCATCGGTGGTGGCGTCGTCGGCACACAAGCCGCAAAGGTCGCTGCAGGAATGGGCGCAGATGTGACCGTTTTGGATCGTTCAGTCAATCGTTTGCGGTATTTGGACGATGTGTTTGGCGGAACCTTCAAAAACGCATATGCAACCAAGGCGATAACCGCCGAGCTTGCAGCACAAGCGGATTTGATAATCGGTGCGGTTTTGGTTCCGGGTGCGGCTGCACCAAAATTGATTACTCGTGCGCAGCTATCTGATTTGAAACCAGGTGCAGCGTTGGTCGATGTTGCGATTGACCAAGGTGGGTGTTTTGAAACATCGCGCGCCACGACGCACCAAGATCCCATTTACGAAGTGGACGGCATCATGCATTATTGCGTGGCGAACATGCCAGGTGCCGTTGCGCGCACATCAACACAGGCACTGGGCAACGCAACATTGCCATTCGTCATCGCATTGGCCGGCAAAGGCTGGCGTCAGGCATGTGCTGATGATGCCCATCTGTTAAACGGTCTTAACGTACATGCAGGTCAACTGACTTATGCTGCCGTTGGCGAAGCGCTGGGGATGGCCTCAATCGATCCACAATCTGTCCTTAGCTAAAAAAAGACTCCCTCGGTTTCGGCCGAGGGGGCAAGTTATTTCTCAACTGGATCTTATCTTATTTTTTGAGTGAGTCCCGAATTTCCAAAAGAACCTCTAATTCTGCTGGCCCTTTGGGTTCTTCTGGCGCTGGCGCCGCTTCCTCTTTTTTGGCAGCGACTACTTTTACCTTGTTCACATAACGCACCATTCGCAATGACGGCTGCCCCTACATCACGCGCCTCGGTAATTGAAGCATAGGTTCAATCACCAATAAGAACGATGAACATATTGGTGAAACCCACACCCCAGCTTTAGCGATTAAGGACGCAATCATCATGGGAATATTTGAGATTACATATTACAATTGAGTGAATAACAAAAAAGCGACGCGAAAAACACGCCGCTTTTCAATCATTTGGAAAAGCTGCTGGATATAAGCCGCGCAGGGTGCCACCCGTCGCTTTTACAACCTTTTCGACAATCTTTGCAGAGGTGGCTTCGATGTCTTTTTCGGTTAATGTGGCATCTGTCGGTTGTAAGCGTACCGTAATAGCAAGTGACTTTTTACCGTCGCCCAATGATCCACCGATGAATTCATCGAACACATGCACGTTTTCGATCAATGCTTTTTCGGCGCCCGCCGCGGCGTTCACTAACGTCAAAGCCTCAACATTGGCATCAACGACAAAGGCGAAATCACGTTCAACTGCCTGCAAATCATTCAGATGCAACGCAGGGCGCGTAGCCGATGCATTACGCGGCATTGGGATTTCCGCAGGCCAAATGGTAAAAGCAACTGCAGGCCCTGTGACATCCATTTCGGCCAATGTTTTCGGATGCACTTCACCAAAGACTGCCAACATTTTCTTGGGACCCAAGCAGATACGACCATGACGACCCGGATGCCACCAGTTTGCCCCATCGCGCAAAATCTTAACCTTTGCTGGCGCACCTAGTGCAGCCAATACTGCCTCGACATCTGCCTTTGCATCAAAAAGGTCAACACTGCGACTGGATCCGTGAACATCCTTGGGTCCTGTGCGCCCAACCAATAGCCCCGCAACCTGAAGGTTTTGCTCTTCTGGTTCTCCACCGTGGAATGCGGGGCCAACCTCAAACAGGGCCATGTCGGAAAACCCACGTGCCTGATTGCGCTGTGCCGCCAGTAAAAGACCCGCCAATAGATCGGGGCGCATGTGGCTCATATCACTGGAAATCGGATTTTCCAGCATAGTCGCATCATCCCCACCCCCGAAGAGTTCGGCAGATTTGCGATCAATAAAGCTATAGGTCACGCATTCGTTATACCCCAGCGCGGCCATCGTGCGACGCGCGATTTGTTCGCGTTTCTGCATGAGCGTTAGGATCGCCTTGGGCACACCTGTTGTGGTGCGCGGCAATGGTTTACCCTGTAGTTTGGTCAGCGATGCGACACGCGCGACCTCTTCTACCAAATCCGCCTCGCCCAATACATCGGGACGCCAGGTTGGAACGTGGGCCATGTCCCCGTCCAATTTGAAACCCAGCGCGGTTAAGGTCTTGCGCTGCTCTTCGGCGGGAATTTCCATACCGACCAAAGATTGCACGCGATCTGTATCCAAACGATAGGCGCGTGAATGATCAGGAATTGCGCCAGCGATCACCACATCCGATGCCTCGCCACCGCACAAATCCAAAATCATTTGCGTTGCATGATCCAAACCAATCGGCGTCCATGCAGGATCAATTCCACGTTCAAAACGGTAACGGGCATCTGAATGGATTTTTAATGCGCGACCGGTATACGCTGTCCGCACTGGATCAAAAAACGCAGCTTCGATAAAAACATTTGTTGTCGCATCAGTGCATCCCGAATGTTCACCACCCATAATACCCGCAAGACTTTCAACGCCATTTGCATCTGAAATTGCGGTCATACCTTCGACCAAGATATATTCTTTTTCATCCAACGCTTTAAATGTTTCGCCCCCCGCCGCACGGTGAACGCGCAAGGCATTTCCAGCGACTTTATCTGCATCAAACACATGTAACGGGCGATTGCGGTCATAAGTAAAGAAGTTGGTAACATCGACCAACGAGGAAATCGGACGCAGACCAATGGCCTTTAGGCAATCTTGTAGCCACGCGGGGCTGGGGCCGTTTTTGACACCGCGCACGACACGTCCGTAAAAAACGGGCGCCTGTTCCAAAGTATCCGCATCAATCGAAACGCTGATCGGGCATGGGAATTTGCCCTTGATCGGGTCAGTATCTCGCGCCTTTAACGTCCCCAAACCACGGGCTGCCAAATCACGCGCGATCCCGCGAACTCCCAACGCATCCGGGCGGTTTGGCGTGATCGCGATTTCAATGACTATATCCACCTTGGCAGGATCGTTTTCTACCAACCAATCAACAAAGCGATCGCCCACCTCGCCCGATGGTAATTCAATGATGCCGTCATGTTCGTCTGAAAGCTCCACCTCGCGTTCAGAACACATCATACCATAGCTTTCGATGCCACGGATTTTGCCAACACCAATGGTCGTATCAATACCCGGTACGTATACACCTGGTTTTGCAACAACAACAGTAATACCTTCACGTGCATTTGGCGCGCCACAAATAATCTGTGTTTTGCCAGCGTCGGTTTCCACCTGACACACGCGCAGTTTATCTGCATCGGGATGTTTTTCCGCATGTACAACTTTGCCGATGGTAAACTCTGCCAATCGCTCGGAAGGATTTTCGATGCCTTCCACCTCAAGCCCTAAATCTGTCAAAGCATAAAGAATATCATCAAGAGGTGCGTCCGTTTCCAGATGGTTTTTCAGCCAAGAGAGTGTAAATTTCATCGTCTTATTCCATCATTGTTGCCGCGTGCGATCCGCGTGCTGTTTTACATGTGCCAACCAATTGGCAAGTTCGATTGTGCGATAGGATACCGTTAGTGCATCTGGTGATGTGCCCAACCGCGCCGCGGCATCTGCATCAGTTTCTGCATTATTTAGATCAGTAATCAGGGCCGATTTACCCGCAAAAATACTATTCCCATCTTCTAGGTAATCGGCCACATGCGTTGTGCGCAGTTCAGGATGATATTGCGCACCCCAGAACGACACACCCCCCTGATCATAGGAAAATGCCTGATTTTCAGAGTGATTGTTTTCCGCAAGTTTAACTGCCCCTGTCGGAATCTGCGAAACCTCATCCCGATGAATACAAGGTACGGCAAAAACTGCAGTCCGTGATTTGAATTGCGGATGGGCTTGGCCCGCAGGCGTCAGTCGCGTTTCCCGCGCAACGCCAACCTCTAATCCATTGGGTGATATGGCGACTTGCCCACCCAGAACCACGGCTGCCAATTGCATACCATTACAGCTGCCCCAACTGGGCAGCCTCGCATCAAAGGCCAATTCCATGGCCACGCGCTGACACGCAGCCTCGGGCGCATCGGTGGACCATGCAACGCCTGACCCTGTAAAGACGACACCATCAACACCCGCAAAATCATCCGCATTCAACGCACCTGCATAGGGATTGATCACGCGCACATCCACATCGGGCGCAAGGTGCTGAAAGGACTGTTCAAACCCCTCTGCACCACGTCGACCCCGTGCCACCATATCCGGTGTATTGGCTTCTATGATCAAAAGAGACGTCACAATGTTTTACCGACTAAGTCCTGCATGAATTGACGGCATATTCAGCGCGCTGAACCCATAGTGACGCAACCAACGCAGATCACTGTCAAAAAAGGCGCGCAAATCTGGGATACCATATTTAAGCATAGCAATACGGTCGATCCCCATGCCAAAGGCAAAGCCCTGCCATTCATTTGGATCAATTCCACCTGCGTGGAGCACTTTGGGATGAACCATACCAGAGCCGAGAATTTCCAACCAATCATCGCCTTCGCCCACTTTTAACTGGCCACCTGCCCATGAACAGCGAATGTCCACCTCGGCTGAAGGTTCGGTGAAGGGGAAGTGTGACGCGCGGAACCGCAGTTCCACATCATCCACTTCGAAATAGGCTTTGACGAATTCTTCCAAAACCCATTTCAGATTCGCCATTGAGATATCTTTATCAATCGCAAGACCTTCGACCTGATGGAACATAGGCGTGTGGGTTTGGTCATAATCCGCGCGATAGACACCGCCTGGGCAAATGACGCGCACAGGCGCACCTGTTTTTTCCATCGTACGGATTTGCACGGGGCTGGTGTGCGTGCGAAGCACATGCGGCGGGCGATCATCGCCCTCGGCACGGTACATATAAAAAGTGTCCATTTCTGCCCGCGCGGGGTGATGGCCTGGGATATTCAACGCATCAAAGTTATACCAATCGGTATCAATGCGTGGACCCTCGGCGACGCCAAAACCCATGTCGGCGAAAATTGCGGTGACTTCCTCGGTCACTTGGGAAATCGGATGCATTGTGCCCTGTCCGCGCGCTCGTGATGGTAGGGTCACATCCAACCATTCACTTTTTAGGCGTTCGTTTAGTGCTGCATCGGCAAGGGCCGCCTTTTTCGCGGCAAGCGCGCTGTTGATTTCATCCTTTAGGGCATTCAACGCGGGTCCTGCGACCTGACGTTCCTCGGGGGTCATTTTACCCAATTCACGCATCTTTAGGCTGACCTCACCCTTTTTACCAACGGCAGCAAGGCGGGTTTCCTCAAGTGCTGCTTCATCTGCTGCGTTCGAAATGGCGTCTAGGTATTTTTGGCGCAAATCGTCCATAGATATCCCCTATTTTGGATGCCCGACCCTGCTATCATATTCACAGATCAGTGCAAGGTATTTGCCCAGCGCATTAGGCACACACGTTATCAAAAGAAAAGGCCGCGCATCTGCGCGGCCTTTGGAATGTCTGTTATCGCCTTAGCTTATGCCGCGAGTGCTGCCTTGGCTTGATCCACAATCGCGCCAAAAGCCTCTGGCTCGTGTACGGCAAGGTCTGCCAATACTTTGCGGTCAACTTCGATGCCGGCAAGCGAAAGACCGTTGATGAAACGGCTGTATGTCAATGCCTCATCGTGCGCGCGCACGGCTGCATTGATACGCTGGATCCATAGGCTACGGAAATTACGCTTGCGATTGTGACGATCGCGTGTTGCGTATTGGTTCGCTTTGTCTACGGCTTGTGCAGCAACTTTGAATGTGCTCTTGCGACGGCCATAGTAACCTTTGGCTTGGTCAAGAATTTTCTTGTGACGACGATGGGTAACTGGACCTGTTTTTACGCGTGACATATCTTATTCCTTCCTTAGCGAGCGTATGGCATCATGCTCTTGACGATTTTCTCGTCAGGCGCTGACATCACTGTTGTACCGCGTGCATTGCGTAGGAATTTGTTTGTACGCTTGATCATGCCGTGGCGCTTCCCTGCCTGTGCAGTTTTAACGCGACCTGTAGCCGTTACCTTGAACCGCTTCTTGCAGCTCGATTTAGTCTTCATCTTAGGCATTTCCGTCTCCTTAATCTTAGATCGGTGACAACGCGACTCGGCATGCCCTCCGCCGGCCACGTAATGAGGGCAGCGTATAGCGTGCTTGTTATGGAGGCGCAAGACAGTTTTAGCGGCGATAGGCGGAAACCGTGTTTGCAAACCAGAACTAGGTGAGACCCGGATCAATCCTCAGATTGGCCCGTCGCTGACCTTTCCATTGGGAGGAACATACGTGGCTCCTGAGGTCAGGTAAGAACTATGAAACACCAGGAACTTTCTCAGGATTATCAAGCTTACACTGACCAAATCCAAAGCTTCATAAAAGCTTGATAAACCGTCTATTATGCGACGCAAAACAGCGATAGTGAGGGTCCACACTAGGCCAGCTTTGTCAATAATCTTTTTATCAAGCTTTGAGTTTCCATCCCTAATCTAGGCAAATATCCGAACAATCTACTCGGGATCCATGGCGTAGATCATGCGTTCATTACACGGGGCGACGCGCAGGATATTAGTTGTTCCTGGGATATTAAATGGCACACCCGCGGTGATTACGATTTGATCGTTTTGGGTGGCGTAACCTTCGGACAATGCGGCACGCACGGCACTTACTACGGCCTCTTTAAATCTATCTTTGCTACCTGACATGACACAGTTTGTGCCCCAAGTCAGGGCCAGACGACGGGCCGTATTTGTTTCCGATGTCATTGCTATGATTGGAACGCGGGGGCGTTCGCGGGCGGTTAGCAATGCTGTTGTTCCAGATTGGGTATAACAGCAGATCGCCTTAATATCCGTTGTTTCCGCAATCTCGCGGGCCGCAGATACAATCCCATCTGCGACAGTGGTGCGCTGTGCTGTGCGCGACGTTTCCATGATGGTGCGGTATGTTGGATCACTCTCCACTTCGACCGCTACATTGTTCATTGTTGTGACTGCCTCAATCGGGAAGCCCCCTGCCGCAGACTCGGCCGACAGCATCACCGCGTCTGATCCCTCATAAATCGCGGTTGCCACATCCGAAACCTCGGCCCGTGTGGGCATCGGGCTTTCAATCATGCTTTCCAACATCTGCGTGGCTACGATCACGGGTTTTGCCGCCGCGCGACATTTGCGAACCAACCGTTTCTGAATAGGTGGCACGTTTTGTACAGGCAGTTCGACACCCAAATCACCCCGCGCAACCATAATCCCATCAGAGGCATTCAAAATATCGTCAAACCGTTCAACAGCAGAGGGCTTTTCAATCTTGGACAAAATTGCGGCGCGGCCTTTGGCCAATTCCCGCGCCTCAACCAAATCTTCGGGACGCTGCACAAAGGACAGGGCCAACCAGTCAATGCCCAATTCACAGGCAAATTCTAAATCCGCGCGGTCTTTTTCGGACAATGCTGCCACAGGCAAGATAACGTCAGGGACATTCACGCCCTTACGATTTGATATCGTTCCGCCATTGATCACTTCGCATTCTGCGAAATCGGCACCACAGGATTTCACCCGCAATCGAATTTTACCATCGTTCACCAACAAAGTCGCATCAGGACGCAAGGCCGCAAAAATCTCTGGGTGGGGCAAGCAGACACGAGTTTTGTCCCCTTCTGCCGCATCCAAATCCATGCGAAAAGAGGCGCCATTTTTCAACTCTTCGTCACCGTTGGCAAAGGAACCAACGCGCAGCTTTGGACCCTGCAAATCCGCAAGGATTGCGATTGGGCTGCTTAGCTCTGCCTCAATCTGACGGATAAGTCGGTGACGTTGTGCGATTTCGTCGTGGCTTCCGTGTGACATGTTCAGACGAAATACATCTGCCCCAGCTTCATGCAGCGCTTTGATCATCTCATAGCTGCTGGATGCAGGGCCAAGGGTGGCTACGATTTTCACATTTCGATGACGTCTCATGTCTTAACCTTTTCTTCACCACGTGGCGGATCCAAGCGGCGACTTTCGCTTATTTCTGTTAGCGTTAACATTTTCTGCTTTATGCAGTATGTTTTAAGATTTCGCAACGCTAATTCCTTGGACACACTATCAAATTGTAGAAACGATAATGTGACAGTTCTGGACCAATGCGCCTGAACTCCATATATCCTGAGGAAAGAGTTTAACAGGAGGAATCCAATGGATGATCAAACGCGCATCGAATTAGAAGCCGCCGCTTTCCGCACCTTGCGAGAGCATTTGATGAAAAATCGCACCGATGTTCAAAACATCGACATGATGAACCTTGCCGGATTTTGCCGCAATTGTTTGTCCCGTTGGTACCAAGAGGCCGCAAATGAGCGCGGCATTGAAATGGGCAAAGAGGAGGCGCGCAAAATCTTCTACGGCATGACAATGGCAGAGTGGAAAGCCAATTATCAAACCGAAACCTCAGGCGATCAGCAAAAAGCCTTTGACAAGGCCTTTGCCGAAAATGTTGGGATCAAAAGTTAACTACGCAAATGGAACAGGCGCAATTGATGCATCTGATGCGTTTGCACCTCGCTTTGACTGTCTTGCCTTTGATCCAGTACGCGACGCGCCCATGCAACTGCCGAAGTAGCAATTCCGTTACCGAATGACGTCGTGAAAAACAAAATGCTACCAGCATACCCTATCGAGGCGGTGGCCGACATAACCGCGGCATGCTGCATGGACGCGCTGGTTAAAAACTTGACGACACTGTTTGAAATAATGTTCCTTTCCCTTGCGGGAATGGACTTATGTTAATTTTTCGCTTTTACAACCTGCAGCAGGGGCATTAGTGCGGACATATCTGGACCGTGTGCCATTCCTGTCAACGCTTTGCGCAGTGGCATGAATAAACCTTTGCCCTTGCGCCCTGTTGCCGCCTTCACTTCTGATATCCATGAGGACCATGTGCAATCATCAAATGGCAAGGCAGGCAGCATATCTATTGCAGTTGCAACAAATTCGCGGTCTTCCTCGTCAATCAGTGGATCGGCGCCTTGGCTGATTAGGGTCCACCACGCTGCGATATCTTTACGTGTCGTGATGTTTTCGCGAACGACGGCCCAGAATGGCTCCGCCAAATCCGCAGATACGCCTGCGGCGTCCAAGTCGGGTTGGATATCCACCAAGGGCAAGTCATGTAGCAAACGTGCAGTCAGCGGATATAAATCTGCCTCATCAAATTTGGTTGGTGCAGACCCAAAGGTCGACAGATCAAAACTGTCCGCAACCTCATCCAATGACGTGCGCAGTTCGACAGGTTCGCTTGATCCCAAGCGCGCCATATGACTGATGATCGCCTCGGGTTCGATACCGTTTTCACGCATGTCCTTTAGCGCCAGTGTGCCTAATCGTTTTGACAGCGCCTCGCCTTGTGGACCCGTCAAAAGAGAATGGTGTGCAAACTCAGGCACGTTGCCACCCAAGGCTTGGATCATTTGGATTTGCGTAGCTGTATTAGTGACATGATCGGATCCGCGCACAACATGGGTGATCCCCATTTCCGTATCATCGACAACTGACGCTAAAGTGTACAGGAACTGACCATCCGCTCGGATCAAAACAGGGTCAGACACAGATGCAGCGTCAATCGATAGATCGCCCAAAATGCCATCTGTCCAAATAATTCGTTCATGGTCCAATAAAAAACGCCAATGCCCTGATCCGCGTTCGACGCGCAACGCATCCTTGTCCGCGTCACTCAGATCCCGCGCCGCGCGATCGTAAACAGGTGGTTTGCCCATGTTCAGCTGTTTCTTACGCTTTAGGTCCAGCTCGGTCGGCGTTTCAAAACATTCGTAAAACCGCTCCATTTCGCGCAGTTTGTCCGCCGCCGCATGATACCGATCAAGACGCTCTGATTGGCGTTCGATACGATCCCAGGTCAGACCTAACCATTCCAAGTCACGCTTAATTTGATCAACATATTCTTCCTTGGACCGTTCTGGATCCGTGTCGTCGATACGCAGAATAAAGGTGCCCTGCGTTTTGCGTGCAATCAAATAATTCATCAAAGCAGCGCGCATATTACCGATATGCAGATATCCAGTTGGGGATGGTGCAAAACGCGTGACTGTCATTGGTCTACTCCTATGTCGCAGGGTGTTTTTCACACCGCATCTAATTTGTCCAGTCGCAACAATTCTTAACATATCTATCAGCGAAGTTGTCTTTAGGCGATCGCTTAATCTCAAATCAAGTATTAGATAACAACACAGCGCAACATCACAATAACAAGTTTAATCATGTTTTATCATCCCCTGCATTTGTGTTCGAAAACGCGAAGTTTTATTTTGCGAGACACTATTAATCGTATAAACTATGAAAATGTGAATTTTGATTAGGTTAACTGGTAGTCGTTATGAAAAAACTAATAGGTGCTTTAGCAATATTTGGGTCTGCCGCTTTTGCAGAAGAAGCTTATGTGACTTTTCAGACGCTTACACCAAAACTGGCACTCGAGATGGCGGAAGTCGCAATGACATCGTGCGAAGAACAAGGTTACCAAGTTGGGGTAACGGTAGTAGATCGCTTTGGACAGCCGCAAGCATATATAAAGAACCGCTTTGCAGGATTGCACGTATATGAAACATCAAGACGGAAAGCGTGGACTGCGGTAAGTTTTCGTACCGCAACAAGCGAATTAGCGAAACAAACTCAAGCTGGTAGCGATGCATCAGGAATACGCCTTCTAAGTGAAGCATTGCCTCTTGGAGGTGGGCTACTGGTTTTCTCAGGAGAGGGGAGTATCGTCGCAGGCATTGGAGTATCTGGTGCTCCAAGCCCTGAGTTAGATGATATTTGTGCCCAAAATGGCATTGATGCAATAGAAGATGAAATTGCATTTTGATGTAATATGTTCAAGTTAATCTAAATTGTAATGCGACACTGCAATCTATGATGTTTAGCTCAGCAAGTTACATTTAAATTTCATTATACAATACACAGTTCTCTTTGATCAACGCGGCGAATTAATCCGCCCTCTTGAGTTTCAGTTCAGGATGGCATTAGGTTTCAAACTGAAAGTGAGTTGTCCAAGTAGTTTGATTATGAGAACGTTGCGATCTCTGAAATCGTATTCAAGCACTTAATCGTACTCGCGTTGATCCTCAATCACCAAGCCATCGCGGGGCAATCCGCCGGGTGCAACCAATTCGATGCGGCCGCGCAGTTTTAGGCTGTCTATAACCGATGCCTCATACCGCGTAGGATCTGTGGCAGATGTTTCTAGCTGCACGACCATTGCGTCCATTTCGCCGTCCCGAATGGCAACGACCTTTGCACGGTCAATTTCATCATGTTTTGCAACCAAATCCGCAACCTGTTCAGGGCGTACAAACATACCCTTGATCTTGGTTGTTTGATCGGCGCGTCCCATCCAGCCTTTGATACGCATGTTGGTGCGACCACAGGGCGACTGACCCGCCATGACGGCAGACAAATCGCCCGTTGCAAACCGAATCAATGGATAGTCGCGGTTTAATGTGGTCACGACAACTTCGCCCACCTCACCAACTGCAACTGGGTTTCCTGTGCCCGGTGTTACGATTTCAACAATCACACCTTCGTCCACGATCATGCCGTCCATAGCTTGGGATTCATAGGCTACATTGCCCAAATCCGCGGTCGCATAGTTTTGCAAACACAGAACACCACGATCTGCGTATTCCTGACGCAAGGACGGGAACAATGCGCCACCGCCAACGGCGGCTTTGGTGATGCCAAGCTTTACGCCCAATTCAGCGGCCTTATCCAAAATCACCTTTAGATAATCGGGCGTACCCGTATAGGCCGTTGTTCCAATGTCGGATGCTGCACGCACCTGTAATTCAGTTTGGCCAACTCCCGCGGGGACAACGGCCGCGTTGACTGCACGCGCTCCATTTTCAAAAATCATTCCCGCAGGTGTCAAATGATACCCAAAGCAGTTTTGAACGATATCACCTCCGCCAATGCCAACAGCATTCAAAAAACGACCAATCCGCCACCAGTCATGGCCAACCCCACCGGGTTCATAAATTGGGCCTGGAGACTGAAAGATATGCGCGAATTCATGTGTTTTAAGCGCACTATATCCCTCAAGCGGGCCATTTTTCGACTGGGCATGGACCAGATCCGATTTGCGCAAAACGGGCAGCCCAGCCAAATCAGCAATCGTTTGAAATGAACTGGCGTCAATGTTGCCCAGTGCATTTGCATACCCACTCAATTTCTGAGCATTTGCGATTTGTGCTGGCAGCGCCTCAGCAAGGTCATTTGCGCGCTGATCGACACTGCGCGTTTCTAAATCATCAAAAAAGCTCATGAGTGATCGTCCTAGTTCAAAGTCGTTGCGAGAAAATTTATAAAATTAGCTCAGCCAACGTTTACGACGACGATAGCTGCGGGTATCACGGTAGGATTTCCGTCCCTCTTCAGACATACCTAGATAAAACTCTTTAACATCGGGATTTTCACGTAATTCAGCTGCAGGTCCATCCATCACCACACGGCCTGATTCCAATATGTATCCGTAATGCGCATAGCGCAAAGCAACGTTTGTATTCTGTTCGGCGAGAAGGAATGTTACTCCCTCTTTCTCATTAATAGACTTCACGATTTCAAAAATCTGTTCAACCAGCTGAGGCGCAAGCCCCATCGAGGGTTCATCCAACAAAATGGTTTCCGGACGGCTCATTAAAGCTCTGCCTAGTGCGCACATTTGTTGCTCGCCCCCGGATGTGTAGCCAGCTAAAGACTTTCTTCGTTCTTTTAGTCTAGGAAAGTAACTGTAAACCATTTCTAGATTATTTTCGATCGCAGCGCGTCCATCTGTTCGCGTATATGCTCCCGTCATTAAATTTTCTTCAACGGTAAGGTGTTCGAAACAATGCCGTCCTTCCATCACTTGAACAACCCCACGGCGCACCATTTCGGCTGGATCCGTTTGGTCGACCCGTTCGCCGCGATAAGACACCATTCCTTTGGTCACTTCGCCGCGCTCGGATTGAAGCAAATTGGAAATAGATTTAAGCGTCGTAGACTTACCAGCGCCGTTTCCACCCAAAAGCGCAGTTATACCACCTTTGGGTACGCGCAAGGATACGCCCTTAAGAACCAAAATAACGTGGTTATAGATCACTTCAATATTGTTCACTTCGAGCAGTGTTTCTTGGTCTTGTGATACGTCCAGCATCGGGTTTCTTTCCAATTCGAAAAAAGGTTAAGGGTTGGCCCCCGCGCAGTGGCGGAGGCCAAATTCACATTAGTTACAGTTGGGTGTAATGTTGTTTTCTGCAGCGTACGCAGCACTATCTTCAGCAATCAACTTCGCTACAACGCTTTGGTCAGATTGCTTGTAATCGGAAATCATGTTCCACGAACCAGCATTTGCATCCCACTGTGCGACAGCCACTAGACCGTCACCACCATGGTTCTGACACGTGACTTTAAAGCTAGGTCCAAAATTAGGTAATCCTAAATCAACCATTTTAGCTTCAGTCATTTCAAAAGCTTCCATCGCTTTGATCATATCACCCTGCGAAACATCAGAATTACCTGTCATTTTCTGAGCAGTGCGTGCAGCTTCTGAATGCAACATCGCCATATACATGCCACGATTGTAGAGTACAGTGCCAACTTGATCTCCAGCGCCGGCAGCTTTTCCTGCATCTACCACATACTTTTTGATCTCATCGAGAACTGGGAACTCATTTCCAACACCATGGAATGTTAATGATTTATAGCCGTTAGCTTTTGGTCCTGCTGGTAATACGTCGTTTTCAGAACCTGACCACCATACACCAATGAAATTTTCCATTGGAAAACGAATGTTCACGGCTTCTTGGATCGCAACTTGGTTCATCACACCCCAGCCCCACATTAGGACGTAATCTGGGCGATCCCGTCGAATTTGTAGCCACTGTGATTTTTGCTCCTGACCTGGGTGGTCAACTGGGAGCAAGGACAATTCGTATCCATGCTTCTCTGCAAGGACTTCAAGCGTACGAATAGGCTCCTTTCCATAGGCTGAATTGTGGTATACGAGCGCTACTTTTTTGCCTTGAATGTTGCCACCATTAATATCTAAAAGGTGATTGATCGCGCCTGAGGCCCCATCCCAGTAGTTCGCAGGATAGTTAAAAACATTCCGGAAAACTTCTCCATTTTTAGCGGATGTACGACCGTAACCACCGGTATGCAAGGCAATACCATCAGCTGCAGTTTTTGGGATAAGCTGATAGGTCATACCTGTTGAATACGGTTCATAAACAAGAACGCCTTCGCCTTTGGTTGCTTCGTAGCATTCAACACCTTTCTCAGTGTTGTAACCAGTCTCACATTCGATGACACGAGTTTTGACGCCGCCAATGCCACCATCTCTCTCGTTGAGCAGCGTCATATAATCCGCGTAACCGTCGGCTAGTGGAATACCATTAGCAGCATATGGCCCCGTGCGATAACTGAGCGACGAAAATGTTAATTCTGCGAATGCTGGCGCCGCGGCGACAATGCCAGCTAGCAAGGAAGTTAAAAGTTTAGTTTTCATCGGTTTGGTCCTCCCATAATTTTCCGATGGTTGAAATTGTCAGGGTTCATCCCTGATCGTGATACTCAGGCCCTAGTGTGGGAAGGGCCAAAGCCGTAGTTTTTCCTTTGTTACGCGCCATAGTTGCGCAAGTCCGTGGGGTTCGGCAATCAAAAAGACAATGATCAAACCACCCACGATCATGAATTCAAGGTGTGCAGCCAAATCTGTTGGCCAGCCAAGACCACCCACCAGCACGTTTTTCAAGAAGACGGGCAACAACACCAAGAAGGCCGCGCCAGCGAAACTGCCAAAGATTGAACCCAAGCCACCAATGATGATCATGAACAACACCAAGAATGATTTGTTGATGCCAAAAACCTCGCCGACTTCAACAGCGCCAAGATAAACCGCAAAGAACAATGCCCCCGACACACCAACAAAAAAGGATGAAATCGCAAAGGCGCTGAGCTTGGCGCCCAATGGGTTCACGCCAATAATTTCGGCTGCGATATCCATATCGCGAATAGCCATCCATTTACGACCAAGTGAGCCTCTAGTGAGGTTACGTGCGAGTATCGCAGACAGAGTTACGAATACCAAGCAGACCAAATATGCAGCCCATGCTTCGGTCTCAGGGCCCGTTATAACCTCGCCCAAGAAAGTGCGCTCAGGAGCAGAAATCTGACCCGATGCAGAATAGTTGTAGAACCATGGCACACGGTTAAACATCCAAACCAAAAAGAACTGCGCGGCAAGTGTTGCAACCGCAAGGTAAAACCCCTTAATCCGCAGCGACGGTAGGCCAAACAATACACCCACACCGGCCGTGACGACACCGGCCAGAACGATGTGGATCAGCACGTTCACTTCCGGGAACAGGGTCATTAATTTATAGACCGCGTAAGCCCCGACAGCCATAAATCCACCTGTACCAAGAGATACCTGACCGCAATAACCTGTCAAAATGTTCAATCCAATCGCCGCGATGGTATAGATCAAGAACGGAAGGAAAACCGCATTCACCCAATAGTCATTGATCATGAACGGGATGATTGCAAATGCAACAAACAACACAAAATAGTACCGATAGCGATCAAATTTGATCGGGAAAGTTTGGTTGTCATCTTGATAGGAGGTTTTGAAATCTCCAGCCTCACGGTAGAACATTATTTTGCCTCCCAGCAAAGAATTGAGTCAGCAGACGCTGCCAACAAATATGCCTTTATGTATGTCATCCCATCACACCCTTTCGATGATTTTGTCACCAAAGAGACCCTGGGGACGGAACACAAGAAACACGAGCGCAAGCACATAGGCGAACCAGTTTTCAGTTGCCCCGCCAATGATTGGACCGATCGCAAATTCAAATAGTTTTTCACCGACGCCAATGATCAGGCCACCGACAATCGCACCCGGGATCGACGTAAAGCCGCCCAACATCAAAACAGGAAGTGCCTTTAGCGCGATCAAAGAAAGCGAGAATTGAACGCCAGACTTTGTACCCCACATGACCCCTGCAACCAGTGCCACGAACCCTGCAACAGACCAGACCATCACCCAAATAAAGCTTAGCGATACACCAACAGAAAGTGCCGCCTGGTGATCATCCGCCACCGCCCGCATGGCGCGACCCTGTTTTGTGTATTGTGAAAAGGCCACCAAAACCCCAACCAACAAGGCTGCAATGATTGTGGCCACGATATCAAGGTTGTCGATAAAGAAGCCGTAATCAAAGATGTTAAAGGTGGTTTCATCAATCCACAGGTTGATACCCTGTGGCAATCCAACATCGAGCTTTTTGATTTCCGAGCCCCACATTAAGTCGCCAAAACCCTCCATGAAATAGGCAAGTCCAATAGTCGCCATAAATAAAATGATCGGTTCTTGGTTCACAAGGTGGCGGAAAATCACCACCTGAACCAACCAAGCCAGCGCAACCATGACAGCCATTGTCAGCAGAATGCCCAGCACTGCTGGCAAATGCCAACCAAAGTGGTGCACTTGCGTGCCAAGGATTGCGTTGATTAGGTGGCTGAATGGAACCTGCCCCTCCATGAGGCCAACCAATGTCATCGCAGAGAACAAGGCCATAACACCCTGCGCATAGTTAAAGATACCAGACGCCTTGTAGATCAAGACAAAGCCGAGGGCGACCAAGGCATAGAGAACCCCTGCCATAAGCCCGTTCAAGAAAACTTCCATCGCATAGATGAGTTGATCAGGCATTTGCGCGCTCCTCTTTCCTCAAAGAAACGATACCGAGGTGATACCGATGTAAAACAGATTGATATTTTCTAGTCATGGGTGACCCCCAAATAGGCGTCGATAACCTCTTGGTTGTTGCGAACCTCATCCGGTGTACCATCGCCAATTTTGCGACCATAATCCATCACAACAACACGATCTGACAGGTCCATCACAACCCCCATATCGTGTTCGATCAGTGCGATTGTAGTGCCAAATTCGTCATTCACGTCTAAAATAACGCGGCTCATGTCCTCTTTCTCTTCAACGTTCATCCCTGCCATCGGTTCGTCTAATAGCAGCAGCTTTGGTTCAGAAGCCAAAGCACGCGCCAATTCAACACGTTTCTTCAAACCGTAAGGAAGTCGCGCAACGGGCGTTTTGCGGATGTGCTGAATCTCAAGGAAATCAATGACTTTCTCACAGATTTCGCGGTTTTCTACCTCTTCCTTTTCAGCCTTGCCGCGCCATAACGCTTGGGACAAAATTCCCGCTTTCATCTGGGTCAGGCGGCCTGTCATGACGTTGTCCAGAACGCTCATCCCTTCAAACAGTGCGATGTTTTGGAATGTCCGCGCAATCCCCTGACGGGCCACTTCATAGGGACGCATGGGTGCACGTTTTTGACCACGAAAAAAAACTTCGCCTTCTTGTGGAACATAAAAACCTGAAATGACGTTCAGCATCGATGATTTACCGGCACCATTTGGTCCGATGATTGCGCGAATTTCACCTTCACGAATATCAAAGCTGATATCCTTAATCGCCGTAACCCCTCCAAAACGCAGGGTAATATTACGCATATCCATGACTGTCCCACCGATCTGACGACCGTCTACTGTCAAATATCCTTTTTCTTGATCTAGCATCAATTTACCCCTTATTCTGCCGCAATTTTCTGGGCAGGTGCGACGGTAGTTGCATCGCACAGTGTCAATGTCGCGCTGATCGAACCCTTGCGACCATCTTCATAGGTCACCTCAGTTTCGGTAAAGATTTCGTCCTTGCCATCATAAAGCGCCTCGACCAAATCCTCGAACTTTTCACCGATCACTTTACGGCGCACCTTCCGCGTGCGGGTCAGTTCGCCATCGTCCGCATCTAGTTCCTTATGTAGAACAAGGAAACGGTGAATTTGACATCCTGACAGCATGTCATCCTGCGCAACCGAACGATTGACCTCTTCGACATGCCCTCTGATTGCACCTAACACCTGTGGATGTCCTGCCAATTCTTGATAGCTGGAATAGGCGATGTTATTGCGCTCGGCCCAGTTGCCAACAGCCGACATATCAATGTTGATAAAGGCCATGCATTTTTCACGACCTGCACCGAACACAACGGCCTCAAGGATGTTGGGATAAAACTTTAGCTTATTCTCAACATACTTTGGCGCGAACATGCTACCGTCAGCCATTTTGCCAACATCCTTGGCGCGGTCGATGATGCGCAAATGCCCTGTGTCAGGTTCAAAGAAGCCCGCATCCCCTGTCGCCACCCATCCTTCTGGGTCTTTGGTGTCTGCGGTGCTTTCTGGGTTTTTGTAATATTCCACAAATGTCCCAGGTGAGCGATAAAGAACTTCACCATTGTCATCGATACGCACTTCAACTCCTGGGGAGGGAATGCCAACAGTGTCACTGCGCACTTCACCATCAGGTTGTTGCGTGATGAAAACAGATGCCTCTGTCTGACCGTATAGCTGTTTTAGGTTGATGCCCAGCGAACGATAAAAATCAAAAATTTCGGGGCCGATCGCCTCACCCGCGGTGTAACCGATACGCACGTTAGAAAAACCCAGTGTGTTTTTCAGCGGTCCATAGACCATGAATTCTCCCAAGGCGTATTTCAGGCGCTCTATGAGACCCACTGATTTTCCATCCAAAATAGCTGGGCCGACCTTTTTCGCGTGCGCCATAAAGGTATCAAACAACCATTTCTTGGTCTTGCCAGCATCTTCCATGCGGATCATGACGTTTGTCAGCTGACTTTCAAAAACACGGGGGGGCGCGAAATAATATGTCGGTCCAATTTCACGCAGGTCCGTATGCATGGTGCCTTGGCTTTCAGGGCAGTTCACACAGAACCCTGTCCAGGCCGCCTGACCGATTGAAAAGATGAAATCCCCAACCCATGCCATCGGCAGATAGGCCAAAACGTTTTCGCCCGCGCCCAATTTGTCAAATTCTGAGGATGAGCGCGCCGCCTCGATAATATTGCGGTTTGACAGGACAACACCCTTCGGACGACCCGTGGTTCCCGACGTGTAAAGCATGACACATGTGCTGTCGTAGTCCAGCGCCTCTTCACGTGACTTTAGCTCTGCAAGTAGTACATCCGATTTCGCACGTCCATTTTCTAAAACACCCATATAGGAGTGCAAATGCGTGTGGTCGTATTTGCGCAATCCACGTGCTTCCAAGTAGATCATCTGTTCAAAATTTGGCAGGTCGGACTGAATTTCCAAAACCTTATCGACCTGTTCCTGATCTCCTGCGATAACATAACGCGCACCACAGTGGCCTAGAACATAGGCCATTTCTTCCGCAACCGCGTCTTGATACAGCGGAACGGGAACACCACCCGCCATTTCGATTCCAACCATCGAAATATATAAACTGGGACGGTTGCGCCCAATAATTGCTACAAAATCCCCCTGTTTGATCCCAAGGTCGATAAGCCCAAGTGCAAGTGCCTCAGCTTCGGACGCGGCATCTACCCACGTCCACGTTTGCCAAATTCCAAATTCTTTTTCACGATACGCGGGCGCCGATGGATTGTTTTTGGCATTCCGACGAAACAACGCCGGAACGGATCGCAACCCATTCTCGCCATTCAATGGCTTAGTCACTAAATGTTCCTCCCTTGGTCAGGCGTCATTCCCTGCGCCCGATCTGTTGGCATTACGCTCGGAATCAAAGGTTTCGTCAAGATTGCAGAAATCTAACGAATTGTTACAAGCTGTTTGATCCGCTTTTCACACCTGAAAACGCGTGCTAGCTCTTTTGTGAAATTGGAGCCTTCACATGGACGCACGGACACGGGACGCGATGACACGGGCGGGTTTGAACCTGATCCAGCAGGCCTTGTCGATTTATGATGCGAACCTGCGTTTGGTGTTGTCAAATCGCCGATTTCAGGAAATGTTTGATCTTCCCAAATGGCTGATCGCGCCTGGCGCCCCGTTTGAAGACACCATTCGCTATGTTGCCGCGCGTGGGGATTATGGCGCGCTTGATGATTTGGAAGCCTTCGTCATCGAACGCGTGGAAATGGCACAAAGCTTTACGCCACATTATATGGAACGCACCCGCGGCAATGGTCAGGTCATCAGTGTTGAGGGCACCCCCCTGCCCAATGGCGGATGGGTGACCGTTTATACCGACATCACCCAAATCAAACGACAAGAAGATATGTTACGCGCCAGATCCGAGGAATTGTCGGGGCAGTTAAGTGCCTATTCCCAAGAGCTGAGTACAACAAACCGCAAGCTAGCCTCGACTATTTCTGCGTTAGAACAATCACAACAAGACCTGCAAGAAATCGAAGCGCGCACACGATTAACAACCGAAATGATGCCCGCACATATCGCCCATGTGGGACCAGATCGGCGATATACCTATTCCAACAAACGCCTAAACCTTGTGATGCCGGGACGCCCCGCAGACATCATAAACAGACACATCGCCGAAGCCTTGGGCGCACAAACATATTCAATGATCGAACCCTATCTGAATTCTGCATTGGATGGGAAATCTTCGGTTTTTGAATTTACCGATGATCTGTCATCGCGTCGGATCAGAACCGCGTTTACACCCGATACATCCGAATCCAATCAGGTAAGCGGTGTTTATATCCTATCCATGGATGTCACCGAAGAGGCCCAAGCGCGCGCCACATTGCAACAGCAGAGCAAGCGCGAAATGGCATCGCACCTGACCAGCGGATTGGCGCATGATTTTTCAAATCTATTGACCATCATCTTGGGCGCGCAAGGGCGATTGGCAAAATTTGATTTACCGCCCGATCAACGACAATTGGTAGATGCAACGTTGAACGCCGCAACGCGCGGCGGCGCATTATTACATTCCATCGCCGATATGGTTGGCAATCGCACGCCCCATCCACGAGCCGTCACCATTGCAGAGGTATTCGAACAAATCGCACCGCTGGCGCAGAGTGCGCTGGACAGCCAACATAAATTGTCACTGAAACCCCCGAAAACGGATCAGCACTGGCTCTTGGACGCGGGCCAATTGATGGATGCATTGTTAAACCTGATCCTGAATGCGCGTGATGCAATTGGGAGAGAGGGTACAATCACCCTTGCTGCCAAAATTGTAAAAGACACATGGATCGAATTTGTTGTTACTGACACGGGCGCTGGGTTTTCCGACAATGCGTTACGGCATGCGCTTGACCCGTTCTTTACCACCAAAGGGGAGCATGGAACTGGCCTTGGCCTTAGCATGGTTTATGATGTGGCCAAGATGAATGGCGGTTCGCTAGTTTTGCAAAATGGGTTTCGTGGCGCACGCGTGACCTTGCGCCTGCCCGCACGTCAGGCCATCGCGGAACACCCACCTGGAATGGCATTATTGGTCGAGGATCAAACCGATCTACGCGATGTTTTCCGCAGCTATTTGATGGGTATGGGGTATTCCGTGATAGAAGCAAGTGGCGTTGACGAAGCCCGTGCCCTGTTACGCGAATTACCCGAAATCACCCTAATTTTGACCGATCTGCAGCTGGAAGGCGAGGAAACAGGTGTCGATTTGATCAGAAGTTTAGAAAATTCCAAATCACTTGTTCTGTTTATGTCGTCACTCCCTGCCGACCACCCATCGGTTATCCGCGCGCAGCGCATGGCACCTGTTCTTGCCAAACCATTTGAAATAGGCGATCTAAGAGCAACTTTGAAAGATGCTTTGAATGTCACAACCTCTCGTCACGATCCTTGATGATGAACCCGAAATTCGTCGTATTCTGGCCGATACATTGGAAGAGGCTGGGTTTCGCACTATGGGATTTTCACGTGCAACAGAATTTGAAGCGGCCCTTAAAAGCAATACACCAGACGTGTGTTTGGTTGATTTGGGCCTTCCTGATCGTGATGGCCTAACACTTGTGCATCGCCTTGCATTGGAACAGGGGGCCATTGTCATCATCATATCCGGACGTGCACAGGTTCAGGACCGCGTCACGGGGTTGGAATTGGGGGCCGATGATTACATCATCAAACCCTTTGACCCAAGCGAAGTTGTGGCCCGTATCCGCGCACGAATACGCAAAGATCGCGCACAGGCCGAACCAGGAAATCTTGCTAAATTCGCCAATTGGACAGCCGATTTTGACCGATATTCATTGATTGGCAGTCAGGGCGAAGAAACCCCATTTTCTCATGCCGAAGGAGAAGTTCTACGCCTTTTTCTTGAAAGTCCGAACCGCCTGATTTCCCGCGCATTCATGCAAGAACGACTGGGCGGCGCTGCAGGTGAAAGCTTTGATCGCGCGATGGATGTGCGTATTTCACGACTGCGCACAAAGCTGAAAGAAGACCCGAAAAACCCACAACTGATCAAAACGATTTATGGGGCGGGATATATCTTTTTGGGCGACGTTATATGGGATCGTTAATTGAAACTGCCAAACGGGATGAATTTCACAAAATCCCCATGCAGGATCGTTACTGCGTGATCTGGCAGTTCGACAAGGCCATTTGCCCAACTTAGACCGCTAATGCGCCCCGATCCCTCAGACTTGAAAACCTCAACCTGATCCCCACTTAACCGCGCGCGCAAATATTCACGCCGCCCGGGTTTTTTCCGTTTTTCGAAATTGGCCTTCACCCAATAGGATTGCGGCGTCATCCAGTGCCCCCCTGCCAATACATTAAAAGAGGGTCGCGCAAAGATCATCGCACAGGTTGCTGCAGCAACTGGATTACCAGGCAGGCCAAATATCGGCATAGCCCTCCACACGCCCATCGCCAAGGGACGACCGGGTTTCACGGCGATCCGCCAAAACTCGATTGACCCCGTTTCAGACAGCAATGCAGAAAGATGATCTTCATCCCCCGCAGATGCCCCCCCAGAGGTCAGTAATACATCAACATTTTTTTGGGCATGATCCAGCCGTTCGCGCAACTGATCGCGATCATCATTCACGTGTCCTAGATCAACCGCCACAAACCCCCATGCAGCGATTAGGGATAACAACATCGGTCGATTGGCATCATAAATCTGATGCGGGGCTGCGGATTGGTTGACATCACAAACCTCATCCCCAGTGGACAAAACACCAATGCATAAACGGCGGAAACATTCGATTTGCGAAACGCCCACTGATGCAGCAAGGCTTAGATCGGTGGGCCGTAACCTTTGTCCCGTTGTCAGAACAACATCCGCAGGATGAACATCCTCGCCTGCCTTTCGGGTATTGGCGCCTGATTTCAAGGGTCCATGGAACACAACCTCTTGACCATCTGTGGCAACATCTTCTTGCAAAACAACCGTATCCACACCCTCGGGCAGTTGCGCACCAGTTAGAATGCGCACGGCTTGTCCCTCGGCCACCGCAGACTGCAATGGCACACCTGCCGCCGCACGCTCTGGATGCAGGGTAAGGCGAACTACCCCCTTTGCACTGGCAAGCGATCCTGCAAACCCATACCCATCAACTGCCGAATTCGCCTTTGGAGGCGATGCACGTGGGGCAATCACATCCTGCGCCACAAACCGATCGCGTGCCTTTGCAATATCAACTCTTTCGGCCGAAACCACACATCGAAGTGCGGATTTCAACTGGGCGAGGGCATCATCAACAGGTGTCCAATCCACCCCAGGCGGCAAGGCAAAACAATCGTTTTTTAATGGTGGTGGTGTGACCATAACGTCCCCTTTGTCATGCTGATCCCAGCAATCCATCCTTCTTCCCGCAGCCTATCATCCAAACGATCGCTTGGATAGGCGGCATCCCAGTCCGCTCGGCGCACCTGTAAAAAGGCCTCGGTGGACATACGGACCTGCACAGCATCTTTGATGTGATAGGCCTGATTGGGAAACTTCTGGATCAAACTGTCCTGATCCAAGGCAAATATGGATGGAAAGATTTCGGCCAAAACCACCCCGTCAAATGCAGGCGGAATCGCCCCGTCAAAGGGCCATAGATGAATATCAGGGAACCTAGAAACCAGCTGATTCAGTCGTGCAATCCCCAATAACGCCTGAGATCCGACAGAGCCTGTCGTAAACAGTTTCCAACTGGATTGTGCGCCCTTCACCCCTTCTTCGGTCGCGCGAAATTCGGGTAAACCGTGACCCTTTCGTTGGCTGCCTTTGTGAGGCAGATCTGCATATTGCACGTTTGCAGGTGCGCCCCAAAAGGGACCTACGCCAGGAAAAATTCCATTTATGTCATCCGCGACCTGAAATCGATTATTTGCGTTTTGCGCATCATCCTGAATGCGATTCGCCAAGCACCGCCATAGCGATCGAACATCACGTGATCCCGTCAGGTGTTCGGCAAACCCGCAGGGATACCCGAATGAAAAATCAAACCCAATTAGGGTCTTTCCCTTTTGATCCTTGGCCGTCTCGACAACCGTATGGATGTAATCCATCGCAGACTGACGCGTGCGGTGATAAATCGGATGGGATAGAGTGGATTGATCGCCGTAACAGCTGAAAATTGCATCTGCGCAAGGGGTAACGGGCGAAGGTTTTGATCGCCCTGACCAGTCAACCGTTAGGACACGATCAAACATCCAATTCCAAATGTTGTGCGATGAAATTCACAATCGAAGTCGTATCATTCAAATCCAACACAGGGCGATCAATCGCCACTGACGTATCACTGGCCACCGCAACGATTGTTTCATCTTCAGGCGCGATCAATGGCTGACCCGTTTCTTTTCGATGCGCCTCAATTTTTGGGTGACGATCACGCTTATACCCCTCGATCAGAACCAAATCGACGGGCGATAGTTGTTTTAGCAGATCACCAAGGCTTGGTTCATCTTCATCGCGTAATTCATGCATCAACGCCCAGCGGTTTCGCGACGCCAACAAAACCTGCCGCGCCCCCGCGTCACGGTGGCGATAACTATCGCGACCTGGATGATCAATATCAAAGCTGTGATGGGCATGTTTGATGGATGACACAGTTAATCCACGTGCGGTGAATTCTGATATCAAACGCTCCATCAGGCCCGTTTTTCCGGAATTTTTCCAGCCTGTAACACCAAATATTTTCATGCGAGGGTTTCCATCATTTTATTCGCCAGTTCCAAATCTTCTGGTGTGTTGATGTTAAAAAACGGGTCGATTTCACCGCTATCAAAAACATGAGTTTTTGCGCCATGCTGATCCGTCCACAAGACCACCTTGCGCAATCCATCCTGCAAGGCGGATCGCAAATCTTCGCGCAAGGCGACGGGCCACAATCCGAAGGTTGGATGACGCACAGTTTTTCCACCCTCAATTTTTGTCGCGGCAAGTGCAATTTGTACATCCATATGGCTAGATGCGGAGCCAAGGGCAGAAACCAAATCCATCGGAAAAAACGGGGTATCGGCAGCCACGGAAACAACATGATCAAACCCATGTTCCGCGGCGTAATCCAACCCTGCAAGGACACCTGCCAGCGGCCCCAAAAATCCATCCAAGCTGTCGGCAACAACTGGCAGTCCAAATTCATCAAACCGCGCAGGATCACCGTTTGCATTTAAAACCATCTGGTCCACTTGTGTCCCAAATCTCGCAATCACCTGATCCAAAACACGAGAGGAGGCCCCAAGGGATAGCAATGATTTATCACCGCCCCCCATGCGCCGCGCCAAACCACCCGCAAGGATCACGCCCAAGGGTCTAACCATGTTCGGCCCCTTTGCGTCCCGCGCTTTTGGGATCATCCTGAACTGTGGTTAAATCCGCATCAAATTCTAGGCGTTCGGCACCAGATAAGCATTGAAACCGTTTGCCCTTCATTCGACCTATCAATGTCATCCCAACTTGTTCCGCTATCTCAACACCCCATGCGGTAAAACCAGACCGAGAGGCCAAAACAGGAATACCCATCTGCGCGGTTTTAATCACCATCTCAGACGTAAGGCGACCTGTGGTATAAAGGATTTTATCACCGCCACTGACATCATTTCGCGTCATCCAACCTGCGATCTTATCCACTGCGTTATGACGACCCACGTCTTCCATATAAACAAGCGGACGATCTAGTTCACACAGCACGGTTCCATGGATCGCCCCAGCCTCAAGATACAGGGAAGGCGTCCGATTAATGCGAGAGGCAAGTGTATATAGCCAGGAGGTTTTTACAGACTGAAACGGCAGTTTCAGATCCGCTAATCCCTCCATCATGTCACCAAAAACGGTGCCCACGGCACATCCGCTCGTGCGCGTTTTCTTTTTAAGTTTTTCTTCATAATTTGTTTGCGCTTCGGTTCGGACCACGATCGTTTCAAGTTCGTCATCATAACTGATACCTGTGATCGCCTCACTCGGGTTCAGCATCCCTTGGTTGCGCAAAAAACCAACGGCAAGGTATTCGGGGTAATCCCCAATTGTCATGGCTGTCACAATTTCTTGGGAATTTAGATAAATGGTCAGAGGGCGTTCTTCGATCACGCGAATGGTCTGTTTATTTCCGTCGTGGTCAGTTCCAGAGATTTGACGCGTTACACCATCGCCCGTCGCATTTGGCGCGATCAAATATCCATCCCAATCCGCAGCTACCATTGATCATCCTCCCGTTCAAAGGAATAGGTTAAATCAAATGTGGCCAATGTCCACAGGTGTATAACGACTATTTATACTTGATCCTATTCGGATCATCGGCCTCTGATGTGACGCGTTTGTCTGCATCGTCGTGCTCGTATAATTTATGTACACGACCACCGCTTATATTCGCGAAATCAACAGCCAATCGATTCGGGAACATGGTCTGACCAATGCCTTCAAATCCGGTAATTTGATGCAAGATTGCAAATCTGGCGTTGGCACAAAATGCGGAGGTGACAGGAGCGTTAGCGCGCACCAGTTACAGCGCGCGTTCGGTGATTTCAGGGGTGACATCCAAATCTTGGATTACAACATGGTGGGTTTTGCTGGCATGCGCGCGTGTACAAAATTCCAGCACACTGGGCGTCGCACCATAGAGTACTTCATCCTGCTCAATGAAAACGTCATGTTTAATGGTTCCTGCTGGATCAAAAATAATACGTTGCGATGCATTTATCACTAAAGCAGAGTGCGCTCCTACACCGCGTTCATTATTTACCATTGGGTAGGGATAGATACGTGGGGAGCCGTCATGAACATAGGCCAGGTTCCGCACCATTATATCAGATGCGTAATATGCAATTTCTTTTATTCAGCCAGTCAGCGCCAGTGAGGACACCAACGCAACCGCCACAAAACGCATCCCCAAACGTATTTTAGCTGTTTACCAATGCCATAAAGACAAGGATACCGATGCTAAGAAGCGAAACTTTTACTGTCCAGCTGATAAAGCCATTGAATGTTTCTTCTTGGACTTTGGTGTCCATTGAACCGTGTTTATGTTCAGCCATTTTCTAGACCCTCTTACATGCTTCTTTCGCTATTTAGCTGATTCAATTTCAAGTGTCACGTGCTTTGGGTGCAGTGATTTGTCCCACCCTAAATTGCACGATATTGATATGCGCCACATTCGTCCAAAACGCGCTCTGCACGTCCCGTCAAATAAAGGTGGTTGAGATGCGCAACGGACTCGACCAATGCCAGTCCGTATTCTCCCTCACCAATTTTACGTTTGAAAAGGGCAGGAAAGCAATCGGTCGCGCATTTGGGTTGCTTGATATATTCAACCAAGCGATCCAATGCAAGATGATGATTTTCAATCAGCTGATGCATGCGGTGCGGCAGTCCCAAAAACGGCAATTTGTGCCCAGCCAGCACCAAATGCGTTGATTTTGAATACTGGTTCAAACGTTCACAGGCTTCCAACCATTCACCAACTGGATCCGCTTCTGGTTCTGTCGCATAGACCCCTAAATTTGGGCTAATGGCCGATATGATCTGATCGCCCGAAATAACGATGTCATCGTCGCGACACCAAAATGTTGCATGCTCTGGCGCGTGACCATTACCGATACGAATATTCCAAATCCGACCACCCATGGTGATTTCATCACCCTCCTTCATGCGATGAAACCCCAGTGGGATTGGGTGAACAGTATCAGCGAAATTAAATGGTTTTCCCCTGGCACGTTTATCTAATTCCTTAGGGTCCATACCTGCCTTGCGCCAAAATTCCAGCGTTTCAGATGTCGGTAATTCCTGCACGTCCAGAGTAAGCATTCGCGCCATGAGCCAAGCTGTTCGCGTCGCCCATATTTCTGCGCCAAATTCGGATTTAAACCATCCAGCCAATCCAACATGATCTGGATGATGATGTGTTAAAATAACACGCTTGATCGGCCGGTCACCCAATTCGCGCGCCATCAAATCGCGCCATAAACCCCGCGTTTTGTTCGACCCCATACCTGTGTCAACAATGGTCCAACCATCCCCATCATCCAACGCATATATATTTACATGATCCAACGCCATCGGCAGAGGCAGACGTATCCACAAAATACCCTGTGCAATTTCAATGGCACGTCCAAACTCGGGCGGTTCAGGCCAAGGATATTCAAGGGGTTGGGAGCCGTCCATGATTAACCTGCTAACAATTCTTCGGGTGAAAATGCATAAATGTCCTCTGCCCCCTGCCGCGCAGCATTGAGGAACCCAATATGTTCAGGCAGCAAACGCCCGATATAAAACCGTGCCAGTTTCGTGCGCGGACCTTGACCACCCTCTGCAAGGCTGGCGCGCAGATGGAAATAGGCGCCCATAACGCGCGCCCATGCACGCAAGAACGGTTGCGCACCTGCAAACCGATTGTTGACATCTGATTGCTTCAGCATCCAATCGGTTGCTTCGCGTAGACTTTCCAATGACTGCCAGACGGGTTCTGCGAGTTCAGACAGTGGATCACGCGCGGCTTCGATGTGGGCCTGCATTTCATCCAAAAGCGCATAGGCAGCATCGCCCCCATCCATCAATTTCCTTGCAACCAAATCCATTGCTTGGATGCCATTGGTGCCCTCATAAATCGCGGTTACGCGCACATCGCGGGCGTATTGCGCAGCACCGGTTTCTTCGACATATCCCATGCCACCATGCACCTGAACGCCGATATGAGCGACCTCATTCCCGATATCTGTTCCAAAAGCCTTGGTAATGGGCGTCAAAAAGGCAGCCCGCGCAGACCATTCGTCAGAGCCTGTGGCGTGCCCCAAATCAATCGCTGCAGCAGTGGCCAATGCAATTGCACGGGCCGCGAAAATTTCCGCTTTCATCGTGGCCAGCATGCGGCGCACATCAGCATGGTCCAGTATCGTACCCGTGCCATTGGCAATCGGGCTGCGTCCCTGTTTACGCCCCTCCGCATAGGCATAGGCGTGTTGAAACGCGCCTTCGGCCGCGCCAATGCCTTGTCCACCAACACCCAAACGTGCATTGTTCATCATCGTAAACATCGCGCGCATGCCGTCATGCGGTCCGCCGATCAACCACCCCGTTGCGCTGTCATATTGCATGACCGCTGTTGGGGATCCATGTAGGCCCGTCTTATGTTCGAGGCTTACAACCTTTAACGTATTCGCGACACCTGGTTTGCCATCCGCATCAGGGATACGTTTGGGCACTAGGAACAGTGAAATCCCCTTGGTCCCCTTGGGACCATCAGGCAAGCGTGCGAGAACTAGGTGACATACGTTTTCTGTGAAATCGTTATCCCCCCACGAAATGTAAATCTTTTGGCCCGTGATCGCGTAGGTTCCATCACCATTATTTACCGCTTTTGAGCTGAGCGCGCCAACATCTGAACCAGCCTGCGGTTCGGTCAGATTCATCGTACCGCTCCACTCACCTGAAATCAGTTTGGGCAAATAAAGTGCTTTTATCTTATCATCGGCATGCGCCTCGAGCGCTTCAATCTGGCCTTGGGTCATCAACGGCGCCAGTTGAAGGGACAAACACGCAGCTGACATCATTTCGTTGACCGCTGTCGTGACAGTCATCGGAAGTCCCATACCACCGTATTCAGGATCAGCCGAGGTTGAAATCCATCCACCCTTTGCAATCGCACCGTAGGCTTCTGCAAATCCAGGGGATGTGCGTACAACACCATTTTCCAACACAGCCGGATGCAAATCCCCATTGCGCTGAACAGGTGCCATGACCTCGTTACACATTTTTCCAGCCTCGTTCAGGATCGCATCAACAACATCTAAACCTGCGTCTTGGAACTTTGTAGTTGCGGCGACTTTGTCATAATCAACGACATGACGGAGCATAAATTCGTATTCAGCAACGGGTGCGCGAAACGGCATCTTATCAACCTCATTATGGTCTGTGGGCTGGTCATATGGATAAGATGCAGCTAATAGATCGAGCAACCTAAACGCAGCGTCATACCATGAAAACCAAACAGTTTGGATCCATGCATCACGACATCGAACAGGCCGCACAGATTTTGGCGGACGGTGGACTTGTGGCGATGCCAACCGAAACGGTTTATGGGTTGGGGGCAGATGCTCTATGCGATCAAGCCGTTGCAAAAATTTATGAAGCCAAGGGCCGGCCAAGTTTCAATCCTCTAATTAGTCATATGGCATCATCCGACATGGCACGTGATTACGTTGAATGGACAGACGTGGCAAAAAAATTATCCAACGCCTTTTGGCCCGGTCCGATGACGTTGGTACTACCTGCAAAACAGGATTGTGCAATTTCGCAACTCGCGCGCGCAGGTTTGCCATCGGTTGCCATTCGCGTGCCTTCACATCCAGTTGCGCGTGCGCTGTTGTCCAAATTGGCGCGTCCCGTTGCCGCCCCTTCGGCTAACCCATCTGGTCGGATCAGCCCAACAACGCTAGACCATGTCCTTGCAGGACTGGATGGGCGCATTGATGCAGTGATTGATGGTGGCCCTTGTGAGATGGGTGTTGAATCCACAATCATCAGTCTATTGGATGAGCCCGTGATATTACGGCCCGGGAACATCATAATTGAACAAATTCAAGCGGTGCTTGGAACCGGCATCAAAACGTTAACGGATGCGGACGTTATTACAGCACCAGGACAACTCACCTCCCACTATGCCCCAAATGCATCCGTTCGCTTAAATGCAACGAAGTTTAAAGTCGATGAAAAATCGCTGGGTTTTGGCGAAATAGTGGGCGATTTAAATCTATCTCCCTCTGCCGATTTGCGCGAAGCAACGGCAAACCTGTTTTCGATGCTTCATAAACTGGACACGCGTCAGGGCACAAAAATTGCCATCGCCCCCATTCCCAATCATGGTCTTGGTATAGCAATTAATGATCGATTGAAACGTGCCGCCGCGCCTAGGAACTAGGCGTGCCCAACCGGAGGCGTCAATAATCGCGGATCAACGCCTGCCTGCATCAGGGCCATTTCCCATTTCACTTCATGATCTTCCCCAAAAATCAGATCATGATCGCACGTCCCAGTAAGCCAGGCGTTTTGTTTAAGCTCTTGTTCCAACTGTCCCGCACCCCAACCCGCATATCCCATTGCTAGAAAGGCGGATTTTGGCCCTACACCTTGGGCCATTGCCTCAATCATGTCGCGCGTACCTGTTAGGCTATAAGCACTGGTGAATAATTCGTTTGATTTGGCCGTCTGAAATTCAGGAGAATGTAAAACCAACCCTCTTTGGGTATCAACAGGTCCTCCATACAGAACTGGGACATCTCTTTCTTGTGGGCATTCTATATCCAAAAAATCACAAATCTTAGCGAAATCGATTTCGATGATGGGCTTGTTTACAATCAAACCCATTGCGCCCTCATCACTATGATCGCAAATAAAAATAAGTGATTTGTCAAACCGCGAATCCCCCATTCCAGGCATCGCAATCAGAAATTGCCCCGACAAAGATCGGCTCTTTGAGGAACTGGGATCGGTTTTCATTTCGTTCACTCCTGATCTCTAGCCTATCCCCAAATTGTGACTTGGCAAGTTAGTATTTTTTTCGCACAAAGAAACATGCTTACACGTTTCTTACGATCCATGCTTATAGGTGCCGCTATCGTCACACCTGCGTTTGCGGATGGGCTAAAGTCAGCTGCAATCCTGCCAGGTTGGATCGCAAACGACGGGATACGCGTTGCCGGTTTGGTGTTGGAATTAGAGGACGGGTGGAAAACATATTGGCGCAGCCCCGGTGCGTCGGGTTTTCCTCCGCAGTTTGATTTTTCCGCAAGCCAAAACGTGGAAAATATTTCAATCGAATGGCCCGCACCGAACATTTTTGGCAACGATGCATTTGCCACGATTGGATACGAAAAATCGGTCGTTTTGCCATTGTTGATATCCCCAAAGGTGGCAGATCAGGATATTCAAATTTCGCTATCTGCGGACATCGGCGTATGCGAGGATATCTGCATTCCAACGTCATTTATACTGTCCCAAGACATTCTAGCGGAGGCAAATTCGCGCCCATCCGCGTTGATGGCGTCATTGGCGAATGGTCCATGGAGCGTGGATGATTTGGGGGTTCAAGAATTAACCTGTGATTTATCAGCAGACCCCAACGGTTTTCTAGTCGCCATATCAGCGCGGACTGAAAACCTTAACCCAAACACTCGGATTATTGTGGAATACCCATCTGCAAATGTTTGGGTCAATAATGGATTAACATCGCGAAAGGATGCAAGGTTTCAGATGCAAGCCGACGTTTTAGTTGACACAACAATCGCACTGGCGCGCGACCGTTTTATCATCAATTTGCTAAGCGACGGTGTTTGGGCACAACACAAAGGATGCGATTAAGCGCCCCTTATACGTCGCCGCGCATGCGTCACGTGCGAAGCCACAAACAGGGTCACAATAACCACAAGCGCCCCAGCAATAAACGTCACAAATGCCAACCCAATTGATGGAGTCATATTAAGGACCGCGCCAATAAAGCTGATAAAATACCCTGTCACAATGTAAACACCCATCGTCGCAGCAAACCAAGCAAGGATAGCACCAACCGCCGCAATGAACGCGATGCGAACCCCAGAGTTACGTGACGACAGCGCGCGTTTCAGGGAAACACGATACCGCATCACATCCTGCTGAATGGCAATCAGTGAGGGTACGACAATCAAAACCAAAACCATGCCAAATCCCAACCCATAGACCAATGTAACAACAGTAGGCTTCAAAAATTGCGCCTGTGTTGAGCGTTCATAAAGCAAAGGTGCAAGCCCCAGAACAGTGGTCAGCGTCGTCAACAAAACGGGTCGGAACCGATCAACCGTCGCATCGATCAGCGACGGAATAATCCCACGATCCTCGGCATATTCGTCAATTGTGGTAATCAAAACGATCGAGTCATTGATAATAATCCCCGTCATCCCCAAAAGGCCGATCACAGTGAACATCGACATTGGGATATCCCAAATATAGTGCCCCCAAATCGTTCCAATCAAACCAAACGGAATAATAGCCATAACGATTATTGGTCGCGTCCAGCTGGCGAAAATCCATGTAAGTACCAGATAAATGCCCGTCAAACACAGGATCAGGCCCGTTCGTGCATCTGTTCGAAACTGGTCCTCTTCCTCAGCCAAACCTGCTAGGCGCCATTCCACCTGACGTTCTGATGCGATCTCAGGCAGAATTTCATTTTCCAATGCTTCAATCACTTCGTTCGCGGCAACGGGGTCATCTTCGGAAATGTCACCTGTTACCGAGATCAAACGTATCCCATTTTCCCGCCGCACGGTTGAAAATCCACTTTTCAATTCGACGCTGACAATATCGGCCAATGGGACATATTCGCCCTGCGGGGAACGCAACTGCATGCGTTCAATGAAATCTGCAGATAGTTCATCTTCTGGTAATTCGACACGCAATTCCGCACTGCGTGTGCCCAAGGGGTATGTGGCCGCTTCAATCCCGTTTAGTCGTCCACGCAAAACGGCACCCAACCCATCAATGGTAAAGCCCAACACTTGGCCCTGCGGCGTCAGTTCCAGGATCATCTCCTCTTTGTCATAGGACATATCATCCTCAACCGCGGAAACGATTGGAAACCGTGCGACAGCGGTTTTCAAATCCTCTGCCGCTGCTTTCAGGGTTTCGGCGTCTTTGCCGTAGAACTGAACATCTAATGAGTCGCCGCCGGGCCCACCGCGCCAGCTGCGGAATGAAAATGTTTCCAACAGCGGATGGCGCTTTAACTGGTCCTGCAAGTCCGCGACAAAGGCAAAACTGGAATAGGGGCGCAAATCCGCATCAATCAATTCTATGTTGATCCCGCCCAATAGATCCGTTGATTTGTTTTCAACCCCTGACAATCCTCGACCTGTGTTGCCACCAACCTGTGTCAGAACATAATCAATCGGGCTTTTGCCATGTTCCTTTTCGTAGGATGCGGCAACCTCATCAACGCTTTCTTGCAATAATTTCATCATCGCCATGGTGTCTGCACGGCTGGCTGAATTCACCATCGCAAAGTTGCCAGTGACCGAAGATTGTTCGGGGAAATTGATGAAGCGCCATGATACTGCCCCACTCCAAATCATCACGATTTGCGAAATCAATAACGCGATAGCACCCGACAACATGACGTACCTCATCGTAATCACCAGACGGATGAAACGGCGGAAAATTGAATCACGGAACCAACGGAAGCCTTTATTAAAATAATGACTAGGCAGGTCATACCATTTCACACCATCACCCACGGAAATCGAATGCGCCATGTGATTTGGAAGGATTAGAAAACATTCAACCAAGGACGCAACTAAGACTGCGATTACAGTGAAAGGGATATCAGCGATCAAACTTCCAAACCGACCGCTAATTGCAGTTAGGCCAAAGAAGGCAATGATTGTTGTTAATGACGCGGCAAAGACGGGCAGCGCCATGCGTTTTGCCGCGGTTTCAGCGGCCAACATAGGTGGCAAACCGCGACGCGCGCGGAAATCGGCATGTTCGCCTACAACAATGGCGTCATCGACAATAATGCCCAGCGTAAGGATCAACGCGAACAGCGAAATCATATTGAATGTGATGCCGCCGACATACATAAGCGCAATCGCCGTGAACATGGCAGTGGGAATGCCCGCCGCGACCCAAAACGCCGTTTTGGCATTTAGGAACAAAAACAACAACACAACCACCAAAAGCAGGCCTGTCGCACCGTTTTTCAACAGCAGGTTCAGACGTCCAGAAATCGCATCCGCCCGCGTTCGGATCAATTCAATTGTTGTCCCCTGCGGCAAGGTGCGTTCCAGTTTCGCGGCCTCTTCTTCGACCACTTCTTGGATGGCAATGGCATCCCCCGCCGCAGATCGATCTACACGCAATGTAATCGCCTGATTATCGCCCACATAAAAACTGCGCAGTCGATCGATCCCTTCTTCACGCAGCAACGCAAAATCACCGATTGTTAGTTTGGATCCGTCCCCATTTGAACGTAGCACGATGCCTGCAATATCCTCGGCAGAGCGTTTTTCAACGCCTGTCCGCACCCGCATGTTTGATCCCGATACGTCACCTGCGGGATCTGCGCTGACTTCCTCTGCAATGGCATTGGCGATTTGAAGCATCGTTATGTCTTCTGCAACCAGCTTAGCTGTCGGCACTTCGATCACAACCTGCGGCGCGGCAATGCCTTGGATCGACGTTTTGGTAACGCCTGCGTTGAACAATCGAAGCGCAAATTCATCCGCGATCAGACCCAATTGTGTGACGCCAATAGGGCCTGAAATCACAACTTCAGTGACGCTATCACTCCAACTGCCGCGTAAAATGACAGGGTCTTCTGCGTCATCAGGAAGTGTTGAAATGCCATCAAGTGCCGTTTCAACATCTGCATTCGCACGCGACATATCCCAATCAGGATCGAATTCTAACGAAATACGCGCGCGTCCTTCTGTCGATCGGCTGCTAGCACCGGACACGCCTTCAACCGCCAATAAGGCAGGTTCAAGAACCTTTACAATGCCTTGATCAACGTCCTCTGCACCCGCGCCATTCCAAGCAACCGAGATATTGATAGAGTCAACCACAACATCGGGAAAGAATTGCGCACGCATTTTTGGAAGCGCCACAGCACCTGCCAAAAGAAGAACAACTAATAATAAGTTAGCAAGCGTCTTGTGGCGCGTGAAATAAGAAAGGATGCCGCCTGCACTCTGAGGTAGATCGCGTACCATTAGCCGCCTCCTCTGCTTTCAAGTCGTTTCAAGGTTTCTTCTTTGATTTCGCCAGTCCGAAGTTGGTTTAACAATCGCTCTTTGGGTTTTGCTGGTATCCATTGGTTACCTTCTACCCGCTTGATCAATTCTTCCTGCTTTTCTTTTGTCAGTTTGACCATTTTGGGCGCTTCAGGTTCCATCGAACCACCCTCACGCAGGACTTTGACCTTGATGCCTTTACCCAAAAGTGGCGTTTGCTGGGTAACAATGTCCCGACCTGGCAAATCGCGGGATCGTACCAGAACGTTATTCCCCTGACGTCGCATCAAAGTGACGTTGATTGTCTCAAGCCGATCGCCCTCGCCTACGGCAAGCAATTCGTTTTGAGCGTTCAATGCAGTCGCGGGCAATTCAACAACAAAACGCAATGCAGGTTCTTCGACTTTTACAGATACAAAATCACCCGGTTTCAGGCCGATCGCGTTATCCAATCTTGCAAATAATAAACGTCCTGTCTGACCATCGGCCACCGATCCACTGTCGCGCGACAACACGGCCTTGGATGTCACGGATCCACCGATTGCATACAACGATACGTCAGCTGGTGCTGCAATCAGGGTCCCATCCTCATTCAACAGGCGCGCATATTGCTGGGTGGATACGCGAAATGCGACCTCAAGTGCGTTTGGGTCAATCAACTGACCGACACGTTCATTTGCGCTGATCAGACCGCCTTGCACCAAACTGACACCGCTTAGGACCCCTGGAAATTCCGCTCGCATGACCGTATCATTCAGATGCCGCATTGCATCTTTATTTGCCAATTCAGCACGGGCCAGCCGTGTCTTTGCCTGATTAAATCGGGCATTTGATTGATCCAAACCACTACGGCGCGACAAAACGGACTGTTTTGCCGAAGACAAGGCAAGCTCTGCGGCCTCAACAGAGGCTGTGGTGCCCGCACCCCGTTGCTGCAAATCTTTTTGACGTAATAGGGCGGCACTTCGCAGTGCTTCTTGCTCAACCGCGGCTGCCAATTCATCCTTGGCCAGCGTGATTGCGCGCTCGGCTTCGATGATTTCTAATTTCGCATCACTTAGATCGGATTCTGTGCGCAAGAGCGCAGATTGCGCATCGGCATCATCAAGTCGGATCAAAACTTCGCCCTGTTTCACCACACCACCTTCTGCGAAGTTTGGAGAAATTTCCACAATTTGACCACCCGCAGCCATCCGCAAGTCCAAAGTGCGGTGGCTTTGGACTTCGCCAAACGCAGTCAAATACGGTGTAATAGTTTGCGGCTCTGCGGACCGCACGTTGACGGTAAAAACACGCTCTCGCGCTTGGGGAGCCCGAACTTCACGCGATTGCACCTCTTTATAGGTTTCATATCCCAGATAAGCCGCATATCCCAAAAGACCCAAAGCCATGGACATCAGAACCAGCCCAATTAAAGCCTGACGAAGAAAGCGCATAGATTTAGTCCTTTAGTGTAATATTAGTTCTTACGCATGAAATAGTTGTAAAGATCAGTTTGTCACATGCATATAAAAGTTGAACGTTCCACAAACTATTTCCGTCGCAAATGTTCATCCAACCGCGGCATAATTTCGACAAAGTTACAGGGGCGATGACGGAAATCTAATTGTTTTTCCAAAATTTCGTCCCAGGCATCACGACAGGCACCGGGCGATCCAGGCAATGCAAATAGATACGTGCCCCCTGCCACGCCCGCCGTTGCGCGCGATTGAATGGCCGACGTGCCAATTTTTTGCATGCTAACGATTGTGAATACAGTGCCGAATGCATCAATCTCTTTTTCATAAACATCCCGGTGCGCCTCAACCGTCACATCACGCCCAGTTAGGCCGGTGCCTCCTGTGGAAATCACGACATCAACATTTGGATCTGCAACCCAATCGCGCAGTTGTTCTCCAATTTGATCACGTTCATCCGCAATGATTTTGCGATCAACCAAAGTGTGCCCAGCGCGTTCCAAGCGATCCACCAAGGTTTGACCAGACCTATCTTCGTCTAATTGCCGCGTGTCTGACACGGTTAAAACGGCGATGCGCGTTGCAATGAACTCTTTGCTTTCATCAATTCGTGACACGGGTTTATCTGATCCTCTTTTGAACGGCTTGCAAATCCTGCCATGCTTCACGTTTGGCCAAGGGATTGCGTAATAAATATGCGGGATGCAACATGGGCATGACGTCAACACCACTTCCTGATGCCCATTGACCCCGAAGTTTTGTGACACCGCGTTTTCCCAATAATGCCTGACAGGAAATGTTGCCCATCGCAACAATGATTTCAGGCTTTGCCAGCGCAATATGCCGACGTAAGAATGGAAGCATCATATCAATCTCAATAGGGCTTGGGTCGCGGTTTTGCGGCGGACGCCATGGCACAACATTGGTAATATAAATTCCGGTATCCGCATCATCAGCCGTACGTGACAATCCAATCGCCGCAAACATCCGATCCAATAATTGTCCAGCACGACCGACAAAGGGACGCCCTTCCATATCTTCGTCGCGTCCGGGGCCTTCCCCAACAATCATGATTTTAGCATCTGGGTTTCCATCGGCAAACACCAATTGCCGTGCACCACGTTTCAACTGACAATGTTCAAACTGTGCCATTGCCTGTTTCAAACCGACTAAATCTTGCGCCTCAGCTGCTGCAATTTCGGCAACCGCAACGGGATCAACCTCTTCGTCACGTGGGGCAGGTGTTTGCTTTTTCGCTTTTTCTGGTTCCCTTGCAGGTGCCTTGTCGGTCAATTCAAACCTATTCACAGGCGCATCCAAGATCGCCTCGGTAGCGCCTAGTTCAATTTGCCATTCAAGTAATGCCTTGGCCTGATGCCAATCCAACTGCGATTCCATGTGAGTAAACTAGCTTGGCCATATCGAAAGGAAAAGCACCCCTTGTGCCAAATCGCGCTTATGTGTAAAGCCCAACTACCAAATGTGAGGGCGAACATGAGCTTTACCAGTCAACACCTCTTGGGGATTGAGCCGCTAAGACAAGAGGCCATCACAGAGATATTAGATCTTGCAAACGCGTATGTAGAGCAAAACCGCAAGTCTGAGCGACCTGATCCGACGCTTGGTGGATTAACGCAAATCAATATGTTTTTTGAAAACTCTACTCGCACGCAGGCTAGTTTTGAACTGGCCGGGAAACGGCTGGGCGCGGTAGTGATGAATATGGCCATGCAGGCCAGTTCCATTAAAAAGGGTGAAACCCTGATTGATACAGCGTTGACATTAAACGCCATGCATCCCGATTTGCTTGTAGTGCGCCACCCCCAATCTGGGGCGGTTGATCTTCTTGCTCAAAAAGTGAATTGCGCAGTTTTAAATGCGGGTGACGGGCGACATGAACACCCCACGCAGGCCCTTTTGGATGCGCTGACAATTATGCGTGCAAAGGGACGTCTGCATCGTTTGAATATCGCCATTTGTGGCGACATCGTTCATTCGCGCGTAGCGCGTTCAAACTTGATCCTGTTAGGGAAAATGGAAAACCGTGTGCGACTGGTTGGGCCAGCCACGCTTATGCCACCTGATGTTGCCGAATTGGGCGTTGAGGTTTACCACGATATGGAAGAGGGCCTGCGTGACGTTGATGTTGTGATGATGTTACGCCTGCAGAAAGAGCGTATGGATGGCGGCTTTATCCCGTCTGAACGTGAATACTATCATCGCTACGGTCTGGATCGTGCAAAACTGGGTTTTGCAAAATCGGATGCAATCGTGATGCATCCTGGACCCATGAATCGTGGTGTTGAAATCGACGGCGAAATTGCCGACGATATCAACCGTTCGGTAATTCAAGAACAGGTCGAAATGGGCGTTGGCGTTCGCATGGCTGCAATGCACCTATTGGCGCGCAACATGCAAAATCAGAAGGGCGTCATGGCATGAGTATTCTCTTTAAAAACGCTCAACTCATCGATCCATCCGCTGAAGAAGTCACAACCAACGATCTGATGGTTCGCGACGGCAAAATCGTCGATTCTTCAGGTAAGGCAGAAACGGTGATTGATTGTTCAGGTAAATACCTAGCGCCTGGCATTGTTGATATCGGTGTTAAGGTTTGCGAACCGGGTGAACGTCATAAAGAAAGCTATAAAACCGCAGGTGCGGCCGCAGCAGCAGGTGGTGTCACCACAATCGTTACGCGGGCTGATACGGATCCGACGATTGACACACCTGAAGCGTTGGAATTCATACGTCGCCGCGCAGCCGAGGTTACACCCGTGAATGTATTACACATCGCGGCCCTCACCAAGGCGCGCGCGGGCCGTGAAATGACAGAGATCAAGTTTCTGCAAGATGCGGGCGCAGTGGCGTTTTCTGACGGCTATCGCGTTGTGCAAAATACGAAGGTTTTGGCGCGCGCGATGGTTTATGCACAATCCTTGGATGCATTGATCATTGCCCACCCTCAAGAACCCATCCTGTCAGACGGTGGGGGTGCCACCAGTGGAAAATTTGCATCCCTTCGTGGACTACCCCATGTGTCGCCTATGGCCGAACGCATGGGATTAGACCGTGACATTTCTATGATCGAAATGACAGGTGCTGCATATCACGCCGATCAAATTACAACTAAGCGCGCACTGCCCGCCTTAGAGCGTGCGAAGAAGAACGGCCTAAACATCACCGCAGGAACATCAATTCATCACCTGACATTGAATGAATTTGACATCGCTGATTACCGCAGCTTTTTCAAAATGACACCACCTCTGCGCAGTGAAGATGATCGTATCGCGATGGTGGAGGCTGTTTCAACAGGGTTGATTGACATCATTTCCTCGCAGCACACACCTCAAGACGAAGAAAGCAAACGCCTTCCATTTGAGGCAGCGGCATCAGGTGCCGTTGGCCTGGAAACATTTTTACCTGCAGTACTGCGCCTGTATCATTCAGGGCATTTGTCGTTGAACCACATTTTCAGGGCCGCGTCATATAATCCAGCCAAGCGGTTGGGTCTGAGTTCAGGGCGCATTAGCATCGGTGCCCCTGCTGATTTGATGCTATTCGATGCAGATGTGCCATATGTTTTGAACCGTGAAAACCTGCATTCGAAATCAAAGAATACCCCATTTGATGGGGCACGTTTGCAGGGCAAAGTGTTGCGCACGTTCGTCGGCGGAACAGAGGTTTACCGCGCATGAGCATCCTACCTGAATTCACCTCATACTTCACGATCATGGCGCAATGGGGCGTGATAGGATATCTACTTGGCTCTATCCCTTTTGGAGTTTTGATCTCAGGCATTATGGGACTTGGCGATCTGCGTAAAATTGGGTCGGGTAACATTGGGGCCACAAATGTTTTGCGCACGGGAAACAAATTCGCAGCGGCGGCCACCCTTATCCTTGATGGTGGAAAAGGTGTCGTCGCCGTTTTGATTGCTATGACATTTGCTGCACCAGATGCTGCTCAACTCGCTGCGCTGGCTGCATTCGCTGGTCACTGTTTTCCAATTTGGCTCCAATTTAAGGGTGGCAAGGGCGTTGCAACGTTTTTGGGAATCTTGCTTGCAATTGCATGGCCCGTTGGCGTTGCCGCATGTTTGACATGGCTTGTCACTGCATTCGCACTTCGCATCTCATCGTTGTCGGCATTGGTAGCAGCACTTTTGGCACCGATTTGGGCTGCAATCCTTGGGTTCCCAACAATTTCAGGCTTGGCCACGGCATTGGCTCTGTTAATTTTTTACCGCCACGGTCCGAATATATCACGCATCGTGGCTGGGACAGAACCAAAAATCGGCGCATCAAAATCCTGATTTTTGATAAAATTCCTGCATCAGTTTAACGCATTCTGCCTGATGGGTCATTGGCACCATATGGCTCGCCGTCTGAATTGCGCGATCACTGGCTTGGGGCATCAAATCAACCAATGCTGAATGGATATCCTGCATGATAGGAATGCTGCGCGCGCCACGAATACACAATGCAGGGCCTGTATAATTAATCAAACCAGTGGGGCCCAACAAACCATGTAAATCCTGATGCAACGCGGGTGTTCCCGCGTCAACAACATCAATTTTATCAATCATCGACTGGCGTAAATTTAGTGGGATCGCCTCCCATGGAGTACCGTCGCCCCACATTTTCAGAAATTCGATTGTTGTGCGCTCTTTATCATTGTTTTTGACTGCTTCAACATACCCTTGCGCCTCTAATTCATACGACGCACGCAATGCTGGGTTGCGCTGAAAGGCCGCTTCAACAAACACTGGTTCGAATAAAACCGCTGATTTTACAAGATTTGGCATCTTGGACATCAGTCGCAAAGCAACGGTCGCGCCAAACGAATGCCCAATCAAATGTATCGGCCCGTCTATAAAACTTTCGGCAATTTCTGTTACACGATCCTGAAAATCGCCGTTGAAATCCCATTTGGCGCTTTGACCATGACCCGGAAGGTCAAAGGCAGTCACTGTGAAGCGATTTTCAAACGCCATTGCCAATGGTGCCATGGCGCGCGCGGATGATAAAGTACAGTGCATCATCAATGCGCGTTCGTTTCCATCGCCCAGAACCATGTGGTTTATGGACAATCCCGCGCGTGTATCTTTTGTCAATTTATCAGCCTTTGGTTAGATAAGCCTCAAGATCCGCAAGTCGATCCTGACCCCAGAATTTTGAGACCTTCTCTAACACATAGAATGGAGTACCGAAAACCCCATGTAACACTGCGTCCTCAAGGTTTTGCGTGTATGTTCCCCCCCATTTAAATTCCAGTCAGCGTAGGACTGCGATCAAATCCATTGGCCGCTAGCAAGTCTTGCAAAATCGCATCATCAGAAATGTCCTTTTCCTCTGCCCAAGCGGCTCACAAAATTCCCTGAACCAATCCACCTACTTCACCATTTCCCACATTTTGCGCCGCAATGATTGCATAGGATGCAGGTACGGGATTGTTTGGCACATGTGCAGGTTTCAAATGAAACGGCATATCCAACATTGCTGCGCAGCGCGTTAGATCCTGTGCGCGGTAGTCAAGCCGTGACGTATGCCGATCAGGCAATGCAACACCTCCTGTGCGCTCAAACAAGGAAATCACATTTAGGGGACGATAATGGATCGAGACACTCGCATTTTCCGTGATATTTTCCAAATTGCCTCCCGCCAAATCGGTATATGGAGACAAGGGTGTGAAAAAATAGTCGATTTTTGGCATATTTTGATATCCTTTTGAGGCAGTCACGCCTTTGTTTGCTTTGCCTCACGGTATTGCCGTGCTAAGCGATATCAACGTCACGAATCTGTAACATTTCGCACCTGGGGACTGAAATCTATGGCAGCAAATGAACCAAAACTCATCGCCGGCAACGCCAACTTACCACTCGCAAAAGCTATAGCGCGTCGTATGAGTTTGCACCGTGGATTAACCATTGATTTGGTAGACGCACGTGTTGAACGATTCAATGATCAAGAAATCTTTGTAGAAGTCTTCGAAAATGTGCGCGGCGAGGATATGTATATTATTCAGCCAACATCAAACCCAGCGAACGACAACCTCATGGAATTGTTGATTATGGCCGATGCCCTGCGCCGTTCATCCGCATCACGCATCACAGCCGTCATTCCATATTTTGGTTATGCACGCCAAGACCGTCGCACCAAAGCACGCACACCCATCACAGCAAAACTGGTCGCAAATATGATTGTCGAGGCGGGCATCGAGCGTGTTCTGACCATGGATTTGCATGCGACACAGATCCAAGGCTTCTTTGATATTCCCGTTGATAACCTTTACGCCTCACCGATTTTTGCATTGGACATCCAAAGTAAGTTTGCGGATTCGATGGACGATATGATGGTTGTCTCACCCGACGTTGGCGGCGTAGCGCGCGCGCGTGAATTAGCCAAACGCATTGGTGCGCCCCTATCGATTGTGGACAAACGTCGCGAAAAGGCAGGCGAAGTTGCGGGTATGACAGTCATTGGCGATGTGACAGACAAAAAATGCATCATCGTTGACGACATGTGCGATACAGCAGGTACTCTATGTAAGGCCGCTGAAGAACTCATGGAAGCGGGCGCATGCGAGGTTCATGCATATATCACCCATGGTGTGATGTCTGGCCCTGCGGTCGAACGTGTTACAAATTCAGTTATGAAATCATTGGTCATAACCGATTCAATTGAACCAACCGAAGCGGTCAAAGGTGCGCATAACATCCGTATCCTTCCGACTGCACCGATTTTCGCACAAGCAATTTTGAATACGTGGAACGGCACATCTGTTTCATCACTCTTTGATGATCAAACTCTGGAACCAATTTACGACGGTTTGCTATAGCCGTTAAACGTTCCAGATTTCGTCTGGATCGCTCGCCTCACCAATTGACTGCCATGTGATATGCATGCGGGCAATTCCTGTATCATCCCATGTTTCGAAAATGACTGCGAAACCACTTTCGGCAATTTCAATGACCTGTTTCAACCCACATCTCACCCGCTTTATCAAAGTCAGAGAACATCTTGAATGTTCCACTTTAAATCCGATCTTAATACGAAGAAACCAGTTTCATACTCTTCCACTTAAATCGATGTTTAAATGACGCAAAAAAAGAGGGAAGCGCGAGCCACCCCCTTTCATCATTTGCAAAAAATTATCCTCTGGTGAAGTCTGGATAGGCCTCCATTCCCAATTCGGATGTATCCAAACCGTTGATTTCATCCTCTTCACTGACGCGAATACCCATAACCGCCTTGAGGATCGACCATGCGATGCCGCTGGTGACACACACAAATAATCCAACAATTACGATCGAAGTAATTTGAACGCTGAAACTTGCATCACCATTCGTCAACGGAACAGCCAAGGTCCCCCAGATGCCTGCCAATAGGTGGACTGGGATCGCACCCACAACATCGTCGATCTTCATGCGATCCAACATTGGAACCGCAAAGACAACAATCACGCCACCGATGCCACCAATTAAGGTAGCCGCACCCAATGATGGAGTCAGGGGTTCTGCCGTAATGGAAACCAAGCCTGCTAAGGCTCCGTTTAAGATCATGGTTAGGTCAGGCTTACGGTACAGCATCTGTGTTAGGATCAGCGCGACAATAGCACCACCCGCGGCTGCAGCATTTGTGTTTGCAAAAATACGTGAGATATCAGCGACATCACCAATCGACCCCATCGCCAATTGTGATCCACCATTGAAACCGAACCAACCCATCCACAGGATGAATGTACCCAACGTAGCCAATGGTAGGTTTGAACCTAGCATTGGGATCACACTACCGTCTTTAGCGTATTTGCCGATACGTGGACCAAGGATTACTGCGCCCATCAACGCTGCCCAGCCCCCAACAGAGTGCACAACAGTCGAACCCGCAAAATCAAGGAACCCCATCGCATCAAGGAAACCACCGCCCCATTTCCAGCTTGCCTGGATTGGATAAATTAAAGCAGTTAGGATGATGGTAAAAATTAGAAAAGGCCATAGTTTGATCCGCTCGGCCAAAGTACCTGACACTATCGATGCAGTTGCCGCACAGAACATCAACTGGAAAAAGAAGTCAGAGCCAGTAGCGGCATAACCATAATCATCAACGCCATCTGCACCAACGCCAACCGCCTCAAGTACCGCTGTTCCAAAGACACCTGACAGAATGCCGTCAACAGACCAGGTACCAAGTGGATACATCAAATTATATCCGATCAGGTAGTAGAAGACCGCAGCTAACGAGAAAAGACCCATGTTTTTGGTCAATTGCATTGTAACGTTTTTAGAGCGCACCAATCCCGCCTCTAACATGGCAAAGCCTGCAGCCATCCAGAAAACCAAAAATCCGCCAATTAAGAACAACAGTGAATTCAGAATGAAAACACTATCCGTTGGTACAGAAACGGCAACGTCCTGAGCGATTGCACTGCTGGCGGTCCCCAACAGTCCCAGCGCAGCAATTGAAATCCGATTGCTAAGTTTTTTCATAGTCTCATTCCTTCTAAATAGCGTCCGCGCCGGTTTCGCCGGTTCGCACACGAATTGTTTGTTCTACGTCTAGTACAAAGATTTTTCCGTCCCCAATTTTCCCAGTGCGCGCCGTATCGGTGATTGTTTTGACAACGTCATCGGCTTGCGCCGCTTCGACGACCAATTCGATGCGAATTTTGGGAACAAAATTTACGGTGTATTCAGCGCCGCGATAAATCTCGGTATGGCCAGACTGTGCACCAAAACCTTTGATTTCGGACACCATCATGCCTCTGACACCTTTTTCAGTTAGTGCTTCTCGAACCTCATCCAACTTATAAGGCTTAATTGTTGCTATGATCAGTTTCACATCGTCCTCCTTGGACTTACTCAAAGTTCCGTGGCTCTATCCAAGGCGTGAAATTTCTGACTGAGAAGAAATCCAAGGCAAACTCGCGTTAAAAATCTACTATTTTGCACATATTTTAATCTATATTTTTTAAATGATTATTTTTTAATCTTTTTTACTATATTTTTTCACAATTTTTTACGCGCATTCGATATCAATTTGGCGTAAATAGAACAAAAAATTCGAGCAATAAATGACAAATAAGGGCAACAAACCGCGTTTAGTCGCCGAGAATCGCTATCCCAGAACGGGTGCAGCAAAAAAATCAGCCAAGAAAAAACGCGCGACAAAACACAAAACAACGCCCGCCAAGAAAAAGCGTGGAAACCTAATTACACGATTTATTTCTGGGCTCGTTCGTTTTGTCGTCACGGTTTTGTGGCGTATTTTTTGGCGTGTTGCCTTGGCCATCGCCATTATGTTGACCATTGGCATTGGCTACTACATGCGAGATCTAAGGCCCTATGAAGAGTTACTTGATGGGCGCGCGAAAGGGTCTGTGACGCTATTGGATCGAAGTGGTGCGGTATTTGCTTGGCGTGGTGAGCAATTTGGGGGGATCATCACTGCCAGCACCGTATCTCCCCATTTGAAAAACGCCATCATTGCAACAGAGGATCGACGATATTACCAGCATATCGGAATTTCGCCACGCGGTCTAGCAAGTGCCATCCGTATCAACCTGCGCGAAGGGCGTGGCCCATTATCCGGACACGGCGGATCAACGTTAACCCAACAAACGGCAAAATTGCTGTGTATGGGGACGGAATTTGACCCGAAGAAATGGAAAAACGAACGTGCCTATGAACGCGATTGCCAAGAAGGATCAATTTGGCGCAAAGTGAAAGAGGCGACATTCGCGCTCGCCCTTGAATTAAAATACACCAAGGATGAAATTCTAACGATTTACCTTGCACGCGCATATTTGGGCGCAGGCGCGCGCGGGTTTGAGGCCGCGTCCCATCGATATTTCGGTAAATCAGCGGCAGAGGTGACTGTATCAGAGGCCGCAATGCTGGCTGGATTATTGGTCGCTCCATCGCGATACGCGCCGACGAATAACCTCAAACGATCACAAGAACGCGCAAACCTGATCATCGGATTAATGGAGGCGCAGGGATACATTTCATCCACCTCGGCACAACTTGCCCGCCTCAATCCTGCGCAACTCTCAGACGCAGCGGCGGCCCAAGCGGGCGGTTATTTCGCGGATTGGGTGATGCAAGAGGCACCTGATTTCCTGACACGGACCACAACCGAAGACGTCATAATTAAGACAACGCTAGATCAAACGATCCAAGCGAAAGCGGAAGAAGCCCTAAAGTGGGTGTTTGACGACAGAGTAAGCCCTGGGTCCAAAGCTCAAGCCGCAATTGTCGTGATGTCCGCTGATGGCGCAGTTCGCGCGATGGTAGGGGGACGGCAGACAAAGGTTGCGGGCGCATTTAATCGCGCAACGCAAGCCCTGCGCCAAACTGGATCAGCATTCAAACCCTTTGTCTATGCCACCGCACTTGATCTGGGATACTCTCCGATGGACACAGTTGTGGATGAGCCAATCACATTAACTATACCAGGATCAGCTCCATGGAGTCCCAAGAATTACACCAAGGAATTCTATGGAACGGTCACCCTGAACGAGGCGTTGCGTCAATCATTAAACATTCCCGCCGTCCGCATTTCAGAGGCCGTAGGACGCGAAAATGTGCGTCGAGTTGCATCGAGCTTTGGTATTTCAGCGGATCTTGCACAGGGTCCCGCAATTGCACTTGGCGCATCTGAATCGACGTTAATTGAAATGACAGGTGCCTATGCAGGAATTCTTAATCAGGGCCTCTCGGTCACTCCCCATGGCATCACAGATCTGCGTATAACTGGTGAAACGTCGCTGTTTTCTAGCGGATCAAAGCGCCTGGGTGAACAGGTCATCCTAAAAAAAACTGCGCACGATTTGATAGCCATGATGGAAAATGTTGTCCGCACCGGAACGGGCCAACGCGCACGGTTTGAGGAATGGGAAATCGCTGGAAAAACGGGTACAACCCAAGGCGCACGCGATGCCTGGTTTATCGGTTTCACAGCAGACTATGTGGCAGGTGTCTGGATGGGATATGATGACAACACACCGCTCACGGGTGTTACTGGGGGCGGCTTGCCCGCTGAAATTTGGCGCGAAGCGATGAAGCGCATTCACGAGGACCGCGCGCCAAAACCCCTACCGATGTCGCGTAACATATCCACTACTGGAGCGATTGGTGCGCCCATTCCAGACAGCGGAGATAACGAAAGCAACGCAATTGATCGCCTATTGCGCGGAATCTTTGGCCTGGACTAGCTTGCGGTGAGGACGCGCATATCCGCAATCAATTTATCCAAATCACCTCGACGCTTATCCAACATCGACCCGATCTCATTACGCTCAGAAAGCAGCATCGAAACTCCTTCGACGTAAAGATTGAACAACAACAATGATCCCGAACGATCCGATACATGGAACAAAACTTCCATTGGTTCCTGACCGCGTAATTTTGCGGATGTTTTGACCTCGAAATATTTTTTGACCGCACGGGAACCAAGCACTTTGATTTCACCGCCTATGAAATCCTTGAAGTATGAACCATATTTGCGTGCGACATATGCGACAAATACGTCGCCGAACTCAGCCAATTGTTTCGTGGTTGCATTGCGTGCATCCGCTCCCAATACATACCGAGAAATCGTCGATACATCTGCATAATTGCGGAATATTTTTTCAAATTGTGCGAATAATGACGCATCAGATACATGTGCCTCGATTGATTTGTTAATGTCTTTGGTCAATCGCATTATAAACTTTTCCGCGTCACGTGACGTTGAAGCGGAGATTGGGGTTGCCAAAAACGCAGTGACGGCACAGCTTGCTAACAATAATGTACGCCGATCAAAATTATTTGCTCCCATAGAGTTCCTCAAATACTGAATCTTCACCATCGAATTGATAGTCAAGCTGATTACGACGTCTTTGCAAGTATAAAATCCGCGTTTGAGAATAGCTATCAGCACTCTTGTAAAGCGTTTGATCAATAACGTCATCATATTCAACGCGATCGCTCAAAATTTCGCCGATTTTCGCCGCTGTCGCGATGCCTTGTTGCGCCACCGACAGTTGGGACAGCGGATTAGTGACTCTATCCAATAGCTTACCAAGTGCCGCGCGTTCTGTTGAAGGACCCAATAACGGGAGTTCGACATAGGCACCTTCGCCCAAACCCCATTTTGCCAGGGTTTCGCCGAAATCTGTGGCATGCGCATATTGACCGTTCCAGCCCGCGACATCGACCAAACCACCCAAGCCAACTGTAGAATTTATTAGAAAGATACCCGTGGATTCAATGGCATAGTCGACTTCGCTTTGTGCAAGGTGGTTCAAGACATTCGAAGGCATGCCTAGATTGTTTGCAAAATTCGACACCGCGTCTTCAACAGGATCCGGAAGCATGTCACTATATGTTTGCGCTACAGGTTTCAAAACGGCTTGATCAACTGCTTTATTCAATTCATGCATTTTGCGATTCTGCTCTTCGTGGGGATCATTAATTTCACCGATCGCACTTGGCTGATCACAGGCTACCAGCCCTGTTAAGCAGAATGACATTAAAACAATTTTTAAACCACGCATGCAAAAATTCCGAAAAGCTTGAAACAATGCCCTATACATAGGTGAATGGAGAAGAAAGAAAACCGTATTCAGAATTTTCAATACACCTTTCGATGAAATTAAGACATATGGTCAACTGGTTCAACGCAAGTCATACGATCACGATAATTAGATTGAGTATTTATATACAAGCTCGTCGCAGCAAAAAGCCAGGCTTGGCCGAGCTAAGGGATGTCAGATGTAAAAGCCTTTCTTTATTTTGGTTTGTGGGCATGTTCAGTTTTTTGCAAATCTTCTCATGCTGACGGGTCCGATTTACATGTTGTAAGTTCATGGTCGCTCTCCGCTCAGCTATTTGCTCAAACCACTGACCGACTATTTCGCAAAAGTATTCCAAGAAGGATAAAGCCCCTTTTCACCCTAATTTTTTCGCGATAGCGTCGCAGCAAGCAAAATAAGGATACGAAGAAATGAGTGCGAACTACGACGCGAAATTGGCCGATATGGGAATTACTCTTCCTACGGCTCCTGCACCTGCAGCAAAGTATGTGCCCTTTGTTATGATCGAAGACATGGTTTATGTATCTGGACAAATTTCCCAAGACGCAAATGGCCTGATCAAAGGTAAACTAGGCGACGACATGGATACAGAAGCCGGTGCAGCGGCTGCGCGTACCTGCGCACTGGGTTTGATGGCACAGTTGAAGGCTGCCTGTGATGGCAATTTGGACCGCCTTGTGCGGGTTGTGAAATTGACAGGGTTTGTTAATTCCACACCTGACTTCACAGAACAACCCCAAGTCATCAATGGTGCGTCCAATTTATTCGGGGATGTGTTTGGGGATGCAGGGGCACACGCTCGTTCCGCCGTTTCCGCCGCGGCATTGCCATTGGGGGTTGCTGTTGAAATCGAAGGCATTTTTCAGATCAAATAATGCCCAAACTAGATTCTGCGTTTTTGAAAACTCTTATCGCGCATCGTGCATTGCATAATGCGTCAAAAGGCGTTTACGAAAATTGCCGATCCGCCATTATCGCCGCAATCGAACACGGTTATGCCATCGAAATTGATTTGCAACTTTCCTCAGATGGTCGCGCGATGGTATTTCACGATGAAACGCTGGGCCGCTTGACGGATAAACGTGGCGATATTTCCGATTATACTGCTGCCGAGTTGTCACAGATTGAGGTGGGAAACGGACAGGACGTGATCGAACCGCTTGAGGATATTTTGCGTTTGATTGATGGGCGGGTCCCCTTGGTAATTGAGCTAAAAGATCAAAGCAAGCAACTTCTGCAAACCGACGATCGATTAGAGCAGGCAACTATTGATGCTCTATCCTCTTATTACGGACCAGTTGCGGTCATGAGCTTTAATCCCTACATGATCGAAAATTTCGCGAAACTGACACCTGACGTGTCACTGGGGTTGACCACAGGCAGTTTTATGGATCCAAGTTGGGGCATTGATGCAGAGCGAGCCGCGCATTTATCCCAAATTGCAGATTTTGATCCCAAACGGTATAGTTTCGTTTCGCATTTCGCGCTGGAATTAGAAACACCATGCACCCAAAAGCTTAAGGAACAGGGGACAGCGATTTTCACCTGGACCATTCGAAGCCCAGATGCCGAGGCCGTTGCAAGACTGGCTGCCCATAACATCACATCTGAAGGCTATTTGGCCGCGCATCCTTGAATTTTGAAACCCAAAAATCACTTGATCACCATGGAGGGGGCGCAGATGAGCGATCGCGACATTTCGGTTGAAATAATTGGATCTCTTTCTGCGCTCAACGCTCAGGATTGGGATGCCTGCGCCGATCCCCAGACCATGTCTGACCGACCGCTTGATCCCTTCACCACCTACCGCTTTTTGCGCGCCCTTGAGGACAGCAGATCAGTGGGTGAAGGAACAGGATGGCAACCGCTGTACATGATTGTGCGTGATCAGGACCAAATCATCGGTGCAGCGCCAATGTATTTGAAATCCCATTCTCAGGGTGAATATATTTTTGATCATAACTGGGCACATGCCTATGAACGGGCGGGGGGGCGCTATTATCCAAAACTTCAGATTGCGGCCCCATTTACTCCTGCAACGGGGCGGCGTTTTTTGACAAAACCCGAAAATCACGAACAAGCTTTTCGTGCGATGATCGAAGGGGCATGCCAATTTGCCCAAAAAAACCAGATTTCATCTTTGCATTCCACATTTTGTACGCAAAGTGAATATGAAATGGGCGGGAAATTTGAGCTTCTTCAGCGCGAAACGCAGCAATTTCATTGGTATAATCAAGGGTTCAATTCCTTTGATGATTTCTTGGACGCGCTTGCATCGCGCAAACGCAAAAACATTCGCAAAGAACGCGCAACGGCCCAAGCCTTTGGCGGGCGCATTTTGCAATTAACGGGTGAGCAGATTGAAGCACATCATTGGGATGTCTTTTGGCAATTTTATCAGGACACGGGTGCGCGCAAATGGGGTACACCCTATCTGACGCGTGCCTTCTTTGATGAAATCCAAGAAACGATGCGTGATGATTTGCTATTGGTCCTCGCAGAAAATGATCAAGGCTACGTCGCTGGTGCCCTAAATTTCATCGGGCGTGATGCGCTTTACGGACGCTATTGGGGCTGTATCGAGGATCACCCCTGCCTGCATTTTGAATTATGCTACTATCAAGCCATCGATTTCGCCATTGAACATGGTCTTTTGCGGGTTGAGGCAGGTGCACAAGGCGAACACAAACTGGCGCGTGGTTACATGCCGTCCACAACATATTCTCTGCATTGGGTAAATGACCCAGGATTTGATCGTGCGGTCCGCGAATATTTGGTTGCCGAACGTGACGCCAACCAACAGGATATTGAAATTTTAACAAGCTATGGGCCATTCCGTCGGGACACACCCGAGGAAACCGAATAACGCTAGATTTGTTCCAGTAACGCTTCACCACCAGATAGATCACAGACACCTGTGCCAACCTCTGGTGCGTAAACCTGAACAACGCCATCAATGACATACATCGCAAATCGTTTTGCGCGGTCGATCAGGCCAACGGGTGGTGCGGTAAAATCCATGCCGATCGCCTTGGTAAAGGCGCTTTCGGCATCAGCCAACATTGTGATCCCTGCCTCGGTTGCGCCCGTCGCTTCGCCCCATGCGTGCATGACATGCGGGTCATTCACAGAAATACAAATAATTTCGTCCACGCCCTTTGCTGCAAACGCATCTTTTGTTCGGATAAAACTTGGTACATGTGCGGATGAACACGTCGGTGTAAATGCACCTGGAACTGCAAAAATAATTACTTTCCGGCCTTTCATCTTGTCAGCCAATGAAACCGAATGGATCCCATCTGCATCTTTCATCAAAAGAGTTGCATCGGGCAGGCTTACACCAGTGGAAATCTCCATGAAAATTGTCCTTTCGCAATTGCGTTTCGTAATGTGATTGCGATAGGTTTAGCGTGTTTAAAATTTTCGGCCATAGGAAAATCAAAATGTCGGGCACAATAATTATCGGCGCAGGCCAAGCAGGATCAGCAGCGGCCGCAAAACTGCGCAATTTAGGGTACGAAGGCGACATCACGCTGATCGGCGCAGAAACTGCCCCACCCTATCAACGCCCACCATTGTCCAAAAAATATATGCTGGGTGAAATGGAGTTAGAGCGTCTTTACCTGCGCCCGATTGATTTTTACGAAACAAACAACATTACCCTTCGGCTGGGCACCAAAGTTGATGCAATCGACACGACAGAACAATCAATCTCGGTTCAGGGTGAGACGCTATCTTACGACAACCTAATCCTGACGACTGGTTCTTGGCCACGCAAATTACCAGCGAAAATTGGCGGTGATTTACCGGGTGTTTATTCTATGCGCGATCTGGCGGATGCCGATGCGATGGCACACGAATTCCGAGAGGGACGACGCACCCTGATTATCGGTGGTGGTTATATCGGATTAGAGGCCGCAGCCGTCGCGGCGAAAAAGGGTGTAAACGTCACCTTGGTAGAAATGGCGGACCGCATTTTACAACGCGTTGCCGCCCCCCAAACCTCGGATTATTTTCGCGCGGCGCACACGGCGCAGGGTGTCGATATTCGCGAAGGCGTTGGTTTGGATCATCTGATCGAACGCGATGGACGCGTGGGAGCCGCCAAACTTAGCGACGGCAGCGAAATCGAAATTGATTTTGCAATTGTTGGAGTTGGTATTCTACCCGCGTCCGAATTGGCAGCAGCCGCAGGTATCACACTAGAAAATGGCATCAAGGTTGACGAATTTGGTCGTACATCCGCGCCAAATGTCTATGCCGCAGGTGATTGCGCATCCCTCCCCTACAAGGGCGAACGCATTCGCCTTGAAAGCGTTCAAAATGCAATCGATCAGGCGGAAAATGTTGCGGCAAATATCATGGGCCAAGACGTTCCGTATGTTCCAATGCCGTGGTTCTGGTCAGATCAATACGACATCAAATTGCAAATCGCAGGACTAAATCGCGGATATGACGCCGTGTATGAACGCCGTGATGCAGACAACGATGCGCAGTCATTTTGGTATTATCAGAGCGATACATTGTTGGCGGTTGATGCCATCAATGATTCACGCGCCTACATGGTTGGTAAGCGTTTGATCGAGATGGGGAAAACCCTCACCCCGCAAGAGGCAATGGATCCAGAAACCAACCTAAAAGCACTGCTGAAAAAGTGAGAATCATCGCAGGAGATTTTCGTGGTCGCGCCCTTGCCTCGGTCGGCAAGGGGGATCACGCCGCGCATCTGCGCCCCACAACGGATCGTGTCCGCGAAAGCCTGTTTAACATCCTGGGATCAGGCCGATTTGATGACCCCATCACCAATGCACGTGTCCTAGATCTATTTGCAGGCACAGGCGCACTCGGGCTTGAGGCGATGTCGCGCGGTGCAGATCAGCTGTGCTGTGTTGAAATGGGCGGCAAATCCCTGCGCATCCTGCGAAAAAATATCGAAATTTGCGGTGTGTCTGAACGCACGCAGGTGAAAAAAATGGATGCAACCCGCCTACCGAAATGTGATACTGAACCCTATTCCCTGATCTTTCTGGATCCGCCATACAAAAAAGGGTTGGGGGAAAAGGCACTGCAATGTGCCGCGTGCCAAGGTTGGATCGCAGAAGATGCCCTTGTCATCTGGGAAGAAGGATCAGAAGTGTCCCCACCCGATGGATTTAGCATTCTAGATCAACGCAAATTTGGTGACACACAGGCGACGTTTGTGCATTACGCCAAATAAGTTGGATGGAATTTGCCCGCAAGTGACAGGGTAAAGATTTCAAAACCATCTGCGGTCACGCCAATTGCATGTTCAAACTGGGCAGATAAGGACCGATCACGCGTCACTGCTGTCCAATCATCGGCCAGAATTTTGGTTTCTGGGCGTCCCAAATTCACCATGGGTTCAATGGTGAAAAACATGCCCTCTTCCAGCACCGGACCCGTGCCCGCACGTCCGTAGTGCAACACATTCGGAGCGGCGTGAAACACCTTACCCAGACCATGACCACAAAAATCACGGACTACAGACATGCGGTTTCCTTCGACATAGGATTGGATTGCGTGCCCAATATCACCAAAGGTTGCGCCAGGGCGCACCATTTCGATGCCTTTGAACAGGGCATCATGGGTCACTTGGATCAAACGTTCGGATTTACGAGGCAGCTTACCCGCAACATACATCCGTGATGTATCCCCATACCAACCATCAACAATCACGGTCACATCAATATTTAGGATGTCACCATCACTGATTTTTTTGTCACCTGGAATGCCATGACAGACAACGTGATTAACACTGATACACGTGGCATGCTGATACCCGCGATACCCAATCGTGGCCGAGGTCGCGCCATATTCCACAATTTTTTGTTCAACGAAATTATCAATTGCGGCTGTGGTTTGCCCCGGCTCGATAACCTCGATCACATCATCCAAAATTTTAGCCGCAACTGCCCCCGCCTTGCGCATACCTTCAAAATCTGAGGGCGCATAGATATCAATACCGTCTTTGGTTTTGCGGATGCCGTTAAGTTTTGCCACGTTCGTGTCCGATCTGTCGATGTCTTTTGTTTACCTAGCGATCCGCTGAACGAAACGCAACTCTTGGCCCCAATGTAATTAGGTTGGGGGCGATATCAGCGCGATAGGCGATCACTTCAACCCCAGCGCGTTGTGCGGCGTCCAGCGCAGCGGCATAGGTCGGATCAATGTCAGCGGCGATTGAAACCACATCACAATCGGTGCGGTTCAGTAAATAAAACATCATCGTACGATGACCTTGTTCAACCACTTTTGACAGTTCTTGCAAATGCTTGGTACCGCGCGCCGTAACGCTATCAGGAAATTCGGCCAATCCAGTTTCACGGGAAAGAGTCACGGATTTCACCTCGATAAATGTTTGTTGTCCTGACTGATCTGTAAGCAGAAAATCAATCCTACTTCCTTCGCCATATTTAACCTCAGGGCGGAAATCCTGATTTGCAAATTCTGCTATTGCATTGTTTTCCAGTGCCTCTTTCACGATGCGATTGGCCTGCCCCGTATCAACCAAAACCATAGCACCCGTGCGTAACTCAGAAATGCGCCATGCGAATTTTAGCTTTTTCTTGGGATCATCATTGGGTTCGACCCATGCAATGGTCCCATCATCCAGCAGCCCCATCATGGATCCAGGATTTGCACAATGGGCCGTGACCTCGCGTCCATCAGGCAACAAAACATCGCTTAGAAAACGTTTGTACCTGCGGATCAGCTTTGCGCGGATTAAGGGTGATTGAAACTCCATCGAAACGGCCTATAGCTTGGTATGTGAATACGAAAGGAACGCTATATGACTAACCCGACCGCTGCAATGATCGTCATTGGGGATGAAATTTTATCGGGGCGTACGCGGGATGCGAACATGCACCACCTCGCCGGAATTCTGACCGAACACGCGATTGATTTAAAAGAGGTCCGTGTGATTAGTGATGATCCCGCGGCAATCACGTTAGCTGTGTCTATTATGTCTGATGCCTATACATATGTGTTCACCTCTGGCGGGATTGGTCCAACGCATGACGATATAACCGCCGATTGTGTGGCAGCGGCCTTTGATGATCACATCGATGTACGCCCAGATGCGCGCAAACTGTTGGCGGATTACTACGCAGAAACGGGGCGCGAATTGAATGATGCGAGACTTCGCATGGCGCGCATTCCAGTCAGTGCAACCTTGATCGAGAATCCTGTATCCATCGCACCCGGGTTTGTGTTGAAAAACGTCCATGTCATGGCAGGCGTCCCATCGGTTTTCAAAGCAATGGTTCAAAGTGTTTTGCCCACGCTCACAGGCGGCGCGCCCCTGATCAGCGAAACGCACCGTTGCATGCGCGGCGAAGGCGACATTGCAGCCCCATTGGGTCAGATTGCAGATGAATTTCCAAACCTTTCTATCGGTTCATATCCCTTCCAACAGGATGGGGTTTATGGCACAAACATAGTTGTGCGGGGCACCGACCCTGCAGAGATCAAACGGGCCATAGAAAAGATAGCACATGCAGAAGCAAACTTGGGATGATTTCGGCGATATTCTAACCGCGCTTGACGCCACATGGCCCGCCGCGGCCCGTCAAACTGTGGGTCCGTGGATCATCCGCAATGGTCAAGGGGGCGGCAAGCGCGTTTCAGCCGCGACACCAAATTCTGATTGGACGCAAGCAGACATTCAAATAGCCGAAGCGGCCGTGCGAGATTTGGGGCAATCGCCCCTTTTCATGATCACTGATCAAGATCAAATTTTGGATCAGGTGCTGGCCAAAGCCAGATATGACATTGTTGATCCCGTGAATATCTATTCCACCTCTATTGATACCCTAACAACTAAACGGCCACCCAAAGTGTCTATGTTTTCGGTTTGGCCACCGCTTGCAATTGAAATCGACATGTGGGCCGAAGGGGGCATTTCAAATGCGCGTGTCAATGTCATGAAACGTGTTCAGGGCCCTAAAACATCCATTTTGGCCCGCTGGAATGACCATCCCGCAGGCGTCGGTTTTGCGGCCGTTCATGGCAAGGATGCCTTTGTTCACGCGGTGGAAATACGCAACCATCAACGCCAACAGGGTGTGGCCAGTTGGTTGATGAAACAAGCCGCCTTTTGGGCCGCAGAACAGGGAGCCAGTCGGCTAAACGTTGCCTGTACCAAAGCAAATGTGGCGGCTAACGCCCTTTATCGTTCCATCCACATGAAAGTTGTGGGAGAATACCATTATAGAATGAAAGGATAACGGATGAGCGAGACTGATCAGGTCACGGCACTAAATTTGCCGCCCCTATCAACCCTTCCTGAAAAGACACAAAAATATTTTGATATCTGCCAAGAAAAATTGGGAATGGTCCCGAATGTTTTGGTTGCTCATGCGTTTAACATCGACAAATTGAATGCGTTTACAGCACTTTACAATGAAACGATGTTGGCCGATAGCGGGCTAAGCAAATTGGAACGCGAAATGATCGCGGTCGTTGTGTCCTCTGTGAACAAATGCTTTTACTGTTTAACGGCGCATGGTCAGGCCGTACGCGAGTTGTCAGGCGACCCGATATTAGGCGAAATGCTGGTCATGAATTACCGCGTTGCAAACCTCAGTGCACGTCAACGCGCAATGTTGGATTTTGCCGAAAAAATCACAATTGAAAGCCACCGTATCGAAGAAAGTGATCGCGCTGACCTGCGGTCGGTTGGCCTCAGCGATCATGATATTTGGGACATCGCGAATGTCGCGGCCTTTTTCAACATGTCAAACCGCGTGGCCAGTGCCATAGATATGCGCCCAAATGACGCCTATCATGCAAAAAGCCGTTAGATCACTTTCCATAGTATTGGCGCTGACCCTAAGCCATCCAGTATTCGCAGGGCTGGATGTCCCCTATCCTAGTGGTGTTGAGCGTTTGTTCACAGAGCAAACGGGTGACGGAACCCTTCGCGTTCCAATTGCTCCATGGTCGCAACAATCCAGCGTTCCACACGAAAAGCGCAGCGGAACAGTCACGGTTTCAACCTTTGAATTACGCGCGACATCCATCACGCCTGCACAGGTTGCAGCACCCATTCGTCAAGCATTACAGGCTGCAGAATTTCAAATCACTTTAGACTGCATGTCAAACGGATGCGGTGGATTTGATTATCGGGTGAGTACACCCATCGTTTCACCTCCAAATATGTATGTGAACCTAAGGAACTTTTTGTCAATTACAGGGATTAAGGGATCTGAAAGCATTATCAACATACTGATTTCAAGAATTGGCGAGCGGGTTTATATCCAAGAACGCCGTGTGGACCCTGCCGAGGATGCACCCGTGGCGACAGCAAAAATCACATCCATCGCGCCGCCGAGATCCACAAAAAATGTCAATAATCAATTCAACAAAACGGGCGCTGTCACACTCGAAGGTTTGGATTTCACAAGTGGCTCTACAAATTTGGGGGAAGGCCCGTTTTCAATCCTGTCTGAATTGGCGGACTATCTGCGCCAAAATCCGAATTCAAAAATTGTTTTAGTCGGTCACAGCGATGCAGATGGTAAGTTAAAAAGGAATATCGCCATTTCGAAACAACGCGCTGAGGCGGTACGTCAGCGATTGATTACGAAATACGGCATTCAAAAAACGCGCATCACTGCAGAAGGGATTGCATATCTGTCCCCACGGGCCAATAATCAAACACCTGAAGGGCGCGAACAAAACCGCCGCGTCGAAGCGGTGCTTTTGCAATAGATTACCAGTGATCTAGTCCTTTGCGTGCAAAGATCTGTGCTAAAAAATCAGTAAATTCACGTACTTTTGGTGGCGTGAATTTACCTGGGGGATATACTACATGAATCCTTTGGGTTTCTTTTGGCAATTCAGGCATCACATAGACAACGCGGCCTTCAGCCAGTGCGGATCCGTATAAGAAGAGTGGCATCATAGCCCTCGGAAATCATTTCGATATAGCGGTTGTCCAATTCCAAGTTCACAGACACATCTGGTAATTGCGCCAAAAAATCACCCAGCACAGGGAACAAATGCATAGAGCCAAAGTCAGTTGCAACCGACACATGTAGCATCCCAGTTGGTACCGATTGCGTTGAACTGACCAAGGCGTCTGCCTCACCTACTTCATTCAGCACACAGCGTGTACGGTCATATTAGGCCAGACCGATTTCAGTTGAACTAACACTGCGGGCGGTATGATTTAGCAATCGCGCACCAAGTCGTGTTTCAAGACTGAAAATATGTTTCAAAACGGGAGATTTTGAAATCCCCATCTTGCGCGCGGCATCTTTAACACCAACTTGGTCTACCACGGTGGCAAAGGCTTCCATTTCTGTCAAACGGTCCATATTTTCCTCACTTCTCGCTACACCTTTATCGCCACAAACTCGGGCAAGACTGAGGCGAAGGCAGGACAAGATAGACGTATTTAAAAGACACCTTAGAGGCTAAGCGCCAGCCGCACGCCTTGATCAATGGCGCGTTTTGCATCCAATTCAGTCGCTACATCCGCACCACCAATCACATGCGGTTCGATGCCATTGGCAATTAAATCATCTGCAAGGCTGCGTTCGCTTAGCTGACCTGCGCACAGCACGATCGTATCAGCAGGAATGACACTTAGGTTTTCGCGTGCTTCGCCATGAGAAATGCGCAACCCTTCGTCGGTGATCTCTTCGTAATTTACACCACCGATCATTTTCACGCCTTTCATTTTCAAAGTCGAACGGTGAATCCAACCCGTTGTTTTTCCCAGGCGTTTTCCTGGACGCTCGGCCTTACGCTGTAGCAGGGTCACATTGCGTGCAGGGGCGGCGGGTTGCGGACCCTCTGCCAGTAATCCGCCACGGATTTCCTCGGGATCACCAACCCCCCAATCTTTCAACCAGAGGGCCAAATCAGGGGTTTCGTGTGTCGCTGCATTTGAATGAACGAGGAATTCGCTCACATCAAATCCAATACCGCCTGCCCCAATCACAACCACGTTGTCACCTGCTGTGACACGGCCTTGTAAGATATCAATGTAACCACAGACCTTATCACTGTCTTGACCGGGGATTTCAGGATCGCGCGGGGTGACACCAGTTGCCACAACCACCGCATCAAACCCCGTTAAATCGACAGCGGATACACGATGCCCCAATTTCGTTTTCACCCCTGTTTCCGCGATCATGGTTTCAAACCAATCCACCAGACCCCAAAATTCTTCCTTACCAGGAACCTGTTTGGCCATGTTCAATTGCCCCCCAATCTTATCCGCCTGATCGAACAGGGTGACGTCATGACCGACTTGAGCGGCGGTCATCGCAGTGGCCAAACCAGCAGGCCCCGCCCCAATAACCGCGACACGTTTCGAAGCATCGGTTTTTGTCATGGGCAGTTCGGTTTCATAACAGGCGCGTGGGTTCACAAGACACGAACTGATTTTTCCGCCGAATGTATGATCCAAGCAGGCTTGGTTACATGCGATACAGGGCGTGATGGTATTGCCCTGCCCCGCGGCCGCCTTGGCGACAAAATGGGGATCGGCCAGAAAGGGGCGGGCCATGCTGACCATATCCGCGCATCCATCTGCCAGTACTTCTTCCGCAACTTCGGGTGTGTTGATGCGATTTGATGTTATCACAGGAATGGACACCTTACCCATCAATTTTTTCGTCACCCAAGCGAAAGCCGCGCGCGGAACGGATGTTGCGATTGTTGGGATACGCGCCTCGTGCCAACCGATCCCTGTATTAATAATCGTTGAACCCGCGGCTTCGATCGCTTGGGCCAATTGCACCACTTCTTCATGGGTTGATCCATTGGGGACCAAATCAATCATCGACAGACGATAAATAATGATGAAATCCGTGCCAACCACCGCGCGCACACGCCGTACAATTTCAACAGGCAATCGCATTCGGTTTTCGTACGAACCACCCCATCGATCCGTACGTTTGTTTGTGTGTGTCACAAGGAATTGGTTAATAAAATACCCCTCAGATCCCATGATTTCGACACCATCATAGCCTGCAGATTTTGCACGCTGTGCTGTTGCCACAATATCGCTGATTTGTTTTTCAATGCCCGCTTCATCCAATTCTTTGGGCGGAAACGGCGAAATGGGTGATTTTACCGCAGATGGTCCCACACATTCAGGGCCGTAGGCATAGCGCCCCGCATGCAAAATCTGCATCGCAATTTTGCCGCCCGCATGATGAACGCGGTCTGTAACGACTTGATGATTGGCAATATCGGTATCATCAAATAACCCCGCCGCACCTGGAAAAACACCGCCTTCGACGTTAGGCGCGATGCCACCTGTCACCATTAATGCAACGCCGCCGCGCGCGCGTTCGGCGTAAAATTCAGCGACCCGGTTCCAATCTTTCGTCTCTTCCAAATTGGTATGCATCGATCCCATCAGAACACGGTTTTTCAACGTCGTGAAACCAAGATCTAATGGCGCAAGAAGAGTGGGGTAGGATTGAGACATTTGAGTGCTCCAAGCAATAAGATATTGGAACAGTATGTCCAATTCATGTGTATTTTGTCACCCGTAACGCGGCGGCACCTAGCCCTCATTGTGGATATGTCGGCGAGATGCCCATTTCAGAATTTCCAACTCTTCCCGCAACAGGGCCACTTTGGCTTACAGATCAAATTCCATTGAGCGGCCTGCCGAGATGCAAAAACTGTCGACCGGAACCGTATTGCCCTCGACGGCAATTAGAAAGGTATGGAAACCTTCCCCGATCGCATTCATGGGGATCGGAATGTCGATCAGCTTGCATGATTACCGTATCAAGTATTCTGCGTAAGTTAGCTACGCGTTTTCGCAAAGATATGACGCGGCCTAACGAAAACTTGGCATCACCACGCTCTAACCCGCGACGGACTGCGGCGCCCCAAGCCAAAGCAAATTCCATAAAAACCCAAACTTCAAGCATCACCTTTGTAATAGTTTACACAACAACTGATTCTGGCTACTTCGAACTGGTTCACCAAAATGGCAACTTCATGGCCTCAGTTTGGGCCGCACTATTGGATCCGTCGGAAGGTACCGAACAAAATTAGGCATTTTCGACGTATCCGAACGAATTCCCTTCAAAAGCTGTGCCAAAACCTGTCGCGCCATAAAATCAGCATTGGTTGCACTTTCACGGGCATAAAGATTTGCCATAATCACATTTTCACCGCGCAGCGTAATCATTCTGTTGAATTCCGGTTGCAGCTCATGATCGCTAAACTCACCTCGTAAACCAGCATAAATCACACCATCCTTATCAACGATGTGACGCACCTTTGCGCCAAACCCAGCGGCCTGCACCAGCGTTTCGCCCGCGGGTGGGTTTTCTGGATCAATCGGATAATGCGTAACTGTTAACAATCGCGATCGGTCATGTGCTCCAGAACAGGTCACAAAGACACCAAAACCCTTGGCGTCGTCCTGAAAGGTTTGCGCGTCAGCGGCGCAAAATCCACGCGGCGCAGAATATCGAATGCCACTTCGAAATTGGATATCGGTGTTTGTAGGTATAGCTCGGGCATTCAAAAAACTGCCCGTGTCCATGCCACCACACCCTGCCAGAGAAGCGATCATAGCGACAGAAACTGCAACTTTTAGAAGCGTCCTGAACATTTACCTTGCCTCACTCGGTATCAACGCACCATAGCCCCGCCGCGCCCAAATTGAATAGAAGACGATTTCAACAACCGTGATAACAACCATCGAAGCGCCCATTGTGACAGATTTTGGCGCAATGTTAGATAGCCAAAGTGCAGCGCCAGACCCGATGGGTGTATCCCCCTGACCGATGATTAGAATTGCAAAGGTGTTAACAGCAAAATGAATACCCATTGCCATGGCAATGTTCCCCCGCCACAGGGTAATGAAGCACAGGATAACGCCCGTTACCGTTGTATTCAAAACGTAAAGCACGGAATTAACCCCATAGGTGATCGGATCAAGATGGGCCAAGCCAAACAAAAATGATGGCACATACACTGCCCATAACAAACTTGCCTTATGCGAATAGATCAGCCGCAACAAATAACCGCGAAAGAATAACTCTTCTGCACCAATTTGAATAAAAACGAAAATGAGAAAGGGCAGCAAATAGGTTAGCCAATCCGTTATCGGTACGGCAGCATTGCGCATATATGGTGGCGCACCCATCATCCATGTTGCCACAAAAACCAACAATTCCAGTGCAAGGACGCACACAAAAACATAGAGGAACGCCACACGGAAATCTAACCATTGAATTTTTCCAGATCGACCATAAAGTTGTGGCAACGAAAATCCGAATAAAACGCGTGTCACGGCCCCAGTGGTCAACCAAACCGGAATGAATGACACCAAAAAAACGATCAGCGTCGACTGCGAGCCTTGATTGAAATCAATCCCCGCAGTTCCGTTTAAGAATAACCCGACACTAAATAGACCCAGTACATAAATCGCAATAATGATCAATGCACCAACCAGAATTCGCCACATAGCAAAAGTTTGATCCATTTGATACTGCGTGGACATCTCTACACCCGGTTTTGATGACTTTACCTGTTGTTTCCATCCTAGTTCACATCGTGGGCGAAGACCAACAGGTGGAATTCATATTTTTTGCGCCGTTGAAGAATTGCAATTCTGTCGCAACAGGCTTATTTGTCGAAAAACATGGGACTTATGGGAGCAGGTAATGAACTGGATCAATAACTATGTTCGCCCGCGCATCAATTCGATTTTTTCGCGTCGCGAAGTGCCGGAAAACCTGTGGTCCAAGTGTGATGAATGTGGAACCATGCTGTTTCACCGCGAACTTTCGGACAATCTAAACGTTTGTACACAATGCGGGCATCACATGGCGATTTCGCCACGTGATCGATTTGCTGGGTTGTTTGACGGTGGCATTTTCGTTGAAATCGATGTCCCACAACCTGTGACTGACCCGCTTGGGTTTAAGGATCAGAAAAAATACCCTGAGCGCATGAAAGCGGCCCAAAAGAAAACCGATGAAAAAGAGGCAATGTTGATTGCCGAAGGTGAAATTGGGCGCACACCCATCGTTGCCGCAGCACAAGATTTCAGTTTCCTTGGTGGATCCATGGGCATGTATGTCGGCAATGCCATCATCGCCGCAGCAGAGCGTGCCGTTGAACTGAAACGCCCGCTGATCCTATTTTCCGCGGCAGGCGGCGCACGTATGCAAGAAGGTATTCTAAGCCTGATGCAAATGCCCCGCACCACGGTCGCGGTTCAAATGCTGAAAGAAACGAACCTGCCCTACATTGTTGTTTTGACACACCCAACAACGGGCGGTGTCACGGCATCCTATGCGATGTTGGGTGATGTTCAAATCGCAGAGCCCAACGCGCTGATTTGTTTTGCAGGTCCACGTGTGATCGAACAGACAATCCGCGAAACATTGCCCGAAGGGTTCCAACGCGCCGAATATCTGTTGGACCATGGTATGTTGGATCGCGTGACACCGCGCACAGAATTGCGCGAGGAATTGATTACGATTGTGCGGATGCTGATGAAAAAATCACCTGCGATCAAAGGTGATTTGGCCGCACCCACAGCGCAATCTGATGACACCCCTGCCTAACGCGAAAAGTCAGCATTCATGACAACCCAAACATCTGATCACATCCTGGAACGGATGATGGCCCTGCACCCCAAGGTGATTGATTTAACCTTGAATCGCATGTGGCGCCTTCTTGAAAATCTTGGTAATCCGCAAAATGATTTGCCACCCGTGATCCATATTGCGGGCACGAATGGCAAAGGATCCACCCAAGCGATGATCCGCGCGGGATTAGAGGCGGCAGGCAAAAAGGTACACGCCTATACATCACCGCATTTGGCACGGTTTCATGAACGTATTCGCCTGGCAGGTGAACTGATCGACGAAGTTCACCTAACCGAAATCTTGGACGAATGTTACGCCAAAAACGGCGGTGAAACGATCACATACTTTGAAATCACTACAGCGGCAGCGATTTTGGCCATGGCGCGCACGCCAGCGGACTACACACTGTTAGAAGTGGGTTTGGGCGGTCGTCTGGACGCCACTAACGTGATTGATCAACCCCTGCTTAGCATCATTACACCAATCTCAATCGACCATGAACAATTCCTAGGCAATACTCTGACAAAAATCGCAGGGGAAAAGGCGGGGATCATAAAACGCCGTTGCCCCGTAATTGTCGCACCGCAACCCGAAGAGGCGATGGATGTGATAGAGGCGACCGCCGAACGTCATTACGCGCAAATCATCGCCCAAGGCCAGCATTGGCACATCGACACAGAACGTGACGGGTTAATTTTTCAAGACGAAACAGGGGTCGTGCAGTTGCCACGCCCAAATTTGCCCGGTGATCATCAAATTGAAAACGCAGGGACGGCAGTAATGGCGCTGCGCCACCTTGGGTTTAACAATGAGATATGTGAGGCTGCCGTTGCGCGAGCCCAGTGGCCCGCCCGTATGCAACAATTGCACACAGGCCCGATTATTGACAGCGCGCCAGATGCTGAAATTTGGCTGGATGGCGGACATAATCCCGCAGCCGGTCAGGCCATTGGACATCATTTAGGAACTCTAAGCGAGCGTCCAACCTATTTGATTTGCGGCATGCTGAACACCAAAGACATCAGCGGATATTTATCGCCCATAGCGCCTCATGTCGAAAAACTAATCGCGGTTTCCATTCCGGGAGAGATGAACACTTTGTCCGCTGCAGACACCGCAACAGCTGCGCATGACGTGGGAATGCAGGCCGACACGGCAAATGACGTGTTAATCGCCACGCGCGAAATTGTGAAAAATGACCCCAATGCCCGCATATTAATCTGCGGATCCCTGTATTTGGCGGGAGATATCCTACGAAATCACGCTTGATTCGAAAAAGATTCATTTTAGCGAATCACTTTTATTGACTGATTCGCTTCATTCTGCATATATTGTAGGCAAGCGGGGCTGTATCACAACTGGTTGAGGGCAGCTTGGCTTATGGATAAGGTTTGCATACAGGCAAAAAAGCTCGGTTCCTTAGTGAACCGAGCTACAAATCCATACAGAACAAAAAAAGGTCAATTAGTCTTTCAGGCCGCGGATCACATGACGTGAATCATTGCCTGCACTTTTCACAAATTTGACGGACAATCCGGCACGATGGCAATGTTGGCATCACTTATACTGCGCGTCTAGGCGCTAGCCTAATCTAATTCGAAGTGAAATATCACGGATCAACCGATGCGGTGAATGATATTTTTGGGCCAACAAAGATCGGTTAAGCGGTCCCAATTAATTGCGGGTTGGACAAACAATTTTCCTGCCCCTGATACAATCAGCGGCCCCAATTCGCGCCTTGCATTTCGTTTAGGCGACTCGCCGTACGTTTGAATTCAAAAACGCCCTCACCCTCAAGATATAACATTTCTGGGCGAGCGGCGGCAGAACAGATCAATTTGACGTTCGCCTCATAAAGCGTATCAATCAGTGTCACGAAGCGCTTTGCCTCGTTAAAATTGCTGCGGCCAAGCTGTGGAATATCGTCAATCATCATCAAACGCAATTGTTCACAATAGGCCAGATAATCCCCAGGCCCCAAATTTTGTCCGCACAGATCAAAAAACGCAAACCGCCCAATCCCACTGCGGAATGCAGGGATATGCAATGAACGCCCCTTATGAGTAATTGTAAATTCCTTGGCCTGACCCAATGTCAAATCCTGCCAAATCGCATCCATCTGCGCGCGCGTGTCTGGGGAAATCGGGGTGAAATAGGTTTCCTCGCCCTTTAATCTATTTTGCCGATAATCCGTGTCGCTGACGATTTCTTTGACGACCAGTTTCTCGGAAATCAAATCAATAAAAGGCAGGAACAATTGACGGTTCAAACCGTCCTTATACAAATCCTTGGGGATACGGTTTGAGGTTGTGACGATTACAACGCCCGCCTCAAACAGTTTTTCGAACAATCGGCCAACGATCATTGCATCCGCGATATCTTTGATCTGCATTTCATCAAATGCCAACACCCGAACGCTGTCTGACACGGCGTTGGCTACAGGGTCAATCGCGTCCTTTGCACCACCTTTTCGTGCCTCATGCAGAGCATTTTGTATTTCCTGCATAAAGGCGTGGAAATGAACCCGCCTTACAGGAACAGCCAAGCTTTCGACAAACAAATCCATCATCATGGATTTACCGCTTCCAACCCCGCCCCATAAATACACACCCTTGGGTGGCGGGGGCGCTTTGCGAAAAAAACTCTTTTTGACTGGCTGAGCAAGCGCTGCCCTGATCCGTTCAAATTCAGGCAATATTGCGCGCTGCGCAGCGTCATCGCGCAACACACCCGCATCGATACGACTTTGATATAAGGTCAATAAATCCATGCGCGCTGATTAACGGCTCGTTCGAAATTAGGGAAGGGATTTTTGATGGCTGGGTAATAGACATCAGGCTTGCCACTTCGAATGTAACAACTCAGGCGCAATTACAAACCGTGGCAGGATTGGGAATTGGGTGTTATACGGACGATATTTTTGCGCAGACAGTGCCTCCAAATCAGTATCCAACGCTTGCCCAAACGCTTGAAGTTGAAACATTTGTCGCCGATAGAACCAATATCCTGTCGTTCCGAAATTTCCTCCGACATTGATTTTTGACGTATAGCGCCGCAACGAAATTTCAGCGCCCGCTAAAAACAGCTTGCCTTTGGGGATTGTCTGAACCAAGCACAATTTACCATTCTTAGTATGGAGCGAAGCATGCAGTCAAAGGCCCCCTTGTTCACCCCCGTCCTATTGGTTGGTTGCTTTATCATTGTGGTCAGCTTCGCGGTGCGCGCCTCTTTTGGGGTATTCCAAATCCCGATTGCCGAAGGATTTGGTTGGTTGCGTGCAGAATTTTCACTGGCCATCGCAATTCAAAACCTAGCCTGGGGAATTGGTCAGCCGATTTTTGGGGCCATCGCCGAACGTGTCGGTGATCACAAGGCCATTATTCTAGGTGCCTTAACGTATGCGGCGGGACTTGTTCTATCCTCTTTTGCTGTTTCGCCCGAGATGCATCAAATGTACGAAATCCTTGTTGGTTTTGGTGTAGCAGGCACGGGTTTTGGCGTCATTTTGGCCGTTGTTGGCCGCGCCAGCAGCGATGAACATCGTTCGATGTCTTTGGCCATCGCCACCGCCGCAGGCAGCGCTGGGCAAGTGATTGGCGCACCCTTGGCGGAATATCTGCTGACATTGATGAGTTGGCAAAACGTCTTTATCGTCTTTGCGGCGATGATCCTGTTCACATTGCTGTCCCTGCCCATGATGAAAAGCCCCAAGGCCGCAACCCGCCAAGAATTGGAAGAAAGCATGGGCGAAATCCTGGTCAAGGCGCTAAAGGATCCCAGCTATACCATGATATTCCTTGGGTTCTTTAGTTGCGGATATCAATTAGCCTTTGTCACCGCGCACTTCCCCGCTTTTGTTACCGAATTATGCGGACCGATTATGCCAGGCGGGGCGCTTCATTCCATGGGGATCACCACCACATCTGCGCTCGGCGCGGTGGCTATTTCGTTAATTGGATTCACCAACATCCTTGGTACATTGCTGGCGGGGTATCTGGGAAAACGCTATACCAAAAAATATCTGCTTAGCGCGATTTATACGGGTCGCACGGTAATCGCCGCATGGTTCATCATGGCGCCGATGACACCAACAACGGTCCTTATCTTTTCTGCGGCCATGGGATCGCTTTGGTTGGCGACTGTTCCCCTGACCAGCGGTCTGATCGCGCATATTTATGGATTGCGGTATATGGGAACGCTTTTTGGGATCGTCTTCTTTTCCCACCAATTGGGCAGCTTTGCGGGCGTCTGGTTAGGCGGTAAGATGTATGATGTGTATGGCGATTACACAATGGTTTGGTGGGTTGGCGTTGGGGTCGGCGCATTCAGCGCCCTGATCCATCTGCCCGTCAACGAAAAACGCAGTGCACAGCCCGCCTAATCAAAGGCCGCCATCATGGCGTCCGTATGGGTATAGGTCACACCGTGGCCTGCTCCCTCAATCACGTGATGGCGTACTTTGGGGTTCCAAGCCTCTAGCTGATCTTTGGCAGAGAGAGGTATGACAACATCATCAGCGCCCCAAATCGCATGTATATCCAAATCATAATAGGCGATGCGTTGATGATCCTCTTTCGTATCATTTGCCAATGCCCCGCGCAGGGATGCCAAGACAGATGGGATAAAGCCGCGATATTGTAATTCTTTTTGTTGGCGATCCACGACAAATGGGACCGTGGTGTCCAAGGCGCGTTCAACCTCGCAACCGCGGCGATGCTGCGTCGCATATGTAGTCATAAACACCCAATCCCCGATGATGGGCACCTCGCGCACCAATTTTGCGGTCCACCCCAATTCATGCCCCATACCCGCAGGGGCAAGCAAAAATAATCGTTTGATCATTTTGGGATGGATCGCCGCATAGGCGGTAACAACCCATCCCCCCATGGAATACCCCACAAGATCATAGGGAGTGTCGATATTTAGGTGTTCTAACAACTCTTCTAAGTGGGACACGAAAAACGCGCGATCTTGATTGCCTTTGGGGCGGTCCGAATATCCGCGGCCATAGTGATCATAGACCAAAACGCGATGCCCACGTTCCACCAAACGTTTGGCCAATCCTTCATAAACAAATGAGGGCGTGGTCAACCCATGCACACAAACAACCAATGGGCCATCAACAGGGCCGTGAAATTGAAAATGGGTTATTCCGTTGGACAGCGATGCAAATTCACCCGGCGCATCTGCACGTGCCTGTGCATCCATGGGGATCCGACGCCACTCAATAATGAAGGGGGCCGCCAAAATGGTCATAACAATTAGGAACAGGATCATTGCGCCGCCTTCCATTGCTGTAGGATATAATCCGCCGTCATCAAATCTAAATGGGCACCCCCCCCGTTTTTGAACAACGTGATTTCATCGTCTTTGCAGCGTTTAAAATCATTCGGCTGATAATAATCTGCCCGCACGTGTTTAGGGGTGATCACCCCATCGGCCAAGGGAATTTTAAGTTCGCCAATATGGTCAAGTGTCGTTTCATAGCTATCTACAAAAACCGACGATCGCAACAGCGCCTGATCATCCACCTCTCGCATGTCTGGACGGTAAGCGCCGATCAAATCAATATGCTGTCCAGGTTGAAACCAATCGCCGCTTAACACGGGTGTCGTGCTCATCGTGGCAGAGGTGACGATATCGGCCATTGCAACAGCCGATGGCAAATCCTTTACCGCGCGTGTGTTTGAATATTTGGCGGCGAATGCCTCGGCCGTTGTTGCAGTGCGGTTCCAGATCAGAAATTCCGCATCAGGAAACCCCGCACCGTAGGCCGCGCGAAGGGAATGCCCAACCGTGCCTGCGCCAACAATCAGGATGCGTTTAGACTCGGGTCGTGCAAGTTTTAGGGCCGCGCATAAACTGTCCCCCGCGGTTTTCCATTTTGTAACCAAGTGAAAATCAACCAAGGCCGCGAGTGCACCTGTTTCATCCGAAAACAGGCTGACGCACCCGTTGATCATGGGGCGATTGTTTTTTGGATTATCTGGAAAAACGGTTGCGCATTTCACGGCCAACCCCAAGCCGTCAATCCACGCGGATCGGTTCAACAGAGTGTCGCCACCACGATAAAGGAACGTGTCCGATATTTCAGCACGGGAAAGTTGATGTCCCTGATCAAATGCCTGACACAGCCCCAACCAATCAAGGTTCGCCTGTCCCTCTTCAAATGAAATTTGCACAACGCTCATCTGCTGTCCTCCTATCCACATAGAAACGGGGATAAGGTGGATGAGCAAGCGCAAATACACTCATTTATGTTGGAACCGCCTCTCTGCGCAGAACACGCAACGCACCGACGTAATGCCAACGTTACACCGACGTGAAACAGATGCCTATTTTTTGGTCCTTTTTCACAAGGTGCTACACCCGAAATTCATCGGGAATTGGCGTTCGATTAATGGCGTCCACTTCGTAATCCAATGTTTGTGCAAACACACCTTCAAATCATCGGCTGCAATTGCATCTTTGAGGCGGTATAAGCGACCGTAAAAACTACGCTCGCGCCAACCCGTCAGGTTCAAAACCGTTTCTCGCAGGGTTTTTTGATGGGATGGTACCAGGATGAACGGACACTCGACTCAATCTGGATTTGCGATCAATCACCTAAATCTTGCGTTTTAGCTTTTCTGCCTGAAAGTGTCGCTGCCGATGACAATTAGATCGTAGTCCATTGGTTTCTTAGTTGTTTGATCGTTTACCCGGTTTTCCCCAAAAGCGCATTTGCGTGAAATTCAATGTGATCGGGCATAAAGGTGGAAACAAAGAAATAGCTGTGATCATATCCATCCTGCAGACGAACAATTGCCGCCGCCTTTTGTTCTACAACCGCAGAGGCAATGGCCGCCGTTCCCAACAGATCATAGAATTGATCAGATGTCCCCGTATCAATCAGGATGGGGCATGTCGCACCCTGTTCACGCATCAGGCAGGTCGCATCGTGATTTGCCCATGCTGTTTCGTCCTGCCCCAGATAAGCGCCCAGCTGTTTTCGCCCCCAATCCGACTGTGTGGGATTACAAATTGGCGCAAATGCAGAGACCGAAGCATAATGCCCAGGATGACGTAGGGCCAGCGTCAATGCCCCATGTCCCCCCATAGAATGGCCCGTGATGGATTGGCGCGACATATCAATGTTGAAATTTCCCGCGATCACTGATGGCAATTCCACGCTGACGTAATCCCACATTTGGAAGTGGGGAGCCCATGGATTTTGGGTCGCGTTGACATAGAAAGCCGCCCCTTGTCCCAGATCATAGGCCTCATCATCACTCACGCCTTCACCACGCGGAGAGGTGTCAGGAAAAATCAATGCAACCCCTGCCTCTGCCGCCCAGGCCTGCGCACCCGCTTTGACCATTGCGTTTTCATGCGTGCAGGTTAACCCAGACAGATACCACAAAACGGGAACAGGGCGGCTGGCCGCTTCTTCTGGCAGAAACACCGCAAAAGTCATGTCGCACTGACACGCTTTGGATGCGTGACTGTATACGCCCTGTATTCCGCCAAAACATTTATTCTCGGACAAAGTTTCCATTTCCAATCCCTTATTTTTCGTTTTTCATGGGTGGCTCTCACCCCACACTCAAGTGCCGTTACCAGAATGATAAATTTGCCTGAGCTTACATCATGGATTTAACGCCAAAGCATGGTTTTGTTTTACAGTTTAAACATAAAGCGCACTGACCCAAGCGATCACAGCCGACACCGTAACGATGCTAAACGCCGTAGACACCAGAATTGACGCAGATACACGTTGCGGCGCGACACCGTAATGTTGCGCCTGAATATATACATTCCCCGCCACTGGCAGCGCACTGGCCGCGATCATGACGGCAGCGGCATAGGGTTCAACTTCAAACAGATACAGCGCGCAAAATGCAATCGCCGCAGGATGCAAAATCAGTTTACAGATGGATAACCAGCCTGCGACTTCTATCCGTTCTGCGGATTTTGACGCAAGCGATGCACCAATCGCAAACAAGGCCCCAGGTGTGGCAGCCGACCCCAAGATAGTCATAAATTCATTTACGGGTTGCGGGATTGGCAATGAAAACACCGCCCACAACAGCCCAGCAACAATCGAAAGGATCATCGGATTCTTCAACAACCCCATGATCAATACGCGGATGATCCCCAAACTCATCCGTTCATCGCGGGTTCCAACGATGACCATGACGACGATGGATCCAAAAACTAGCAGATCAATTGCCAAAACCATCATCACATAGCCAACCGCAGCCTCGCCCATTAAAAGCGCCAGCATCGGAATGCCAAGAAACCCCACATTGCCAATGATGGAACACTGTGCCTCAATCGCGGCTTCGGTTATTAAGACACGACGATAAAGCGCGACGACTCCTGCCAGTAGATAAACCACAACTGATCCCAGCAGGTAGGCAAATACAAAATTCCAATCGAATAAATCGCCTAATGATAGGTTCGACGAAAATCGAAACAGCATTGCGGATAGTGCGAAATAGAATACGAATTTCGTTAAATAGGCGGTCGCCTCCTCGGTAAAAAAACGTGTGACACCAGATATATAGCCTACGCCAATCAACGCGAAGAAGGGGAGGGTTTTTAGAAAAATTTCATACATAACCAAGCCTTAGCACTTGGCCCGTGCGGGTCAATCGAAATCAGCCACTCCCAATCAGTGCGCCTGCGGCAAAGACCAAGGCACCGCCCAAAACCACCTGAAACGTCGCACGTAAAAATGGGGTTTGCATGTATCTGTTCTGTATCCAAACTATCGCCCAAAGTTCGACGAACACGACGAAAATCGCGATGCTGGTTGCCAGCGCAAAGTCAGGGATTAAATAGGGGAGCGCATGGCCCAACCCGCCCAATGTCGTCATGACACCCGCCGCGATACCCCGCTTAATTGGCGAGCCGCGCCCTGAGATGACGCCATCATCACTGGCCGCTTCGGTAAAGCCCATAGAAATCCCTGCCCCGACCGAGGCCGCAAGTCCGACAAGAAATGTGGTCCATGTATCTTGGGTTGCAAAGGCCGTTGCAAAAATCGGCGCAAGGGTCGAAACCGACCCATCCATCAGCCCCGCCAACCCAGGTTGCACCCAAGTCAGTATGAATTGACGGTTTGCGGTTTCTACCTCTTCTTCACCCTCTTGGCGCACTTGTTCTTCTAAATCTGTTGCATGTCGATGATGCCCCGCTTCGGCCGCTGCTAGATCACCTAGAAGTTTACGTGTATGCGCGTCTTGCGTTTGTGCAGCAGCGCTCAGGTAAAAACGTTCCGCGCGCTTTTCCATGTCTGCAGCCTCGGATCGTATTTGATCAAGGCTGAGAGTATCGGCCAACCACATTGGTCGGCGGCTGTAGAACCCTGCCACGTGTTCGCGGCGGATAAGGGGTATTGTTTCGCCAAAGCGATCTTGGTGCAGGGCAATCAGTGCGGCGCGATGCGTATCTTCTTCTTCCGCCATGTCGTCAAAGATTGCAGCGGTTTTCGGAAAATCCTCCCGCAAACGCGCTGCAAAACCACGATAAATTCGTGCATCGTCTTCCTCGCTCGAAATCGCAAGAGCAAGGATGTGCTGCTCATCTAAGTCCTTAAATCTGCGTAGTTGTAGAATCATCGCATCATACCTTTTTAGAATAATTCTAATCTAAGAGCTATAATTCGGAAAACAAGCCATCTCTTGAGACTTCGCCCGAAAGCTCTTAAGTTCATGCACAGAGGATAAAAATGACAATACACACTGTCACAATTCGCAAAGGTCGAAAATACGATCAGGTACTTCTTGGTGCGCGTAGCGTGTTCATGGCTTGCGGCTATGGTGACGCGAATATGGATGAAGTTGCCCGCACCGCGAAAGTGTCAAAGGCGACGGTCTATAGCTATTTCCCCGATAAACAAAGTCTGTTCATAGAAGTCGTCAAAGCTGAGTGTGAACACATGGCAGAGCACGCTATGGAAGAAATTGATCAAAGCAAAGATATCCGGCAGGTTTTGAACAAGGCTGCAGGATATATGGTCGACTTTTCCTTGTCTAAATTTTCTCAGCGGATGTTTCGGATATGTGTTTCCGAGGCCGACCGTATCCCAGAATTGGGACGTCAATTTTATGAAAATGGACCCATGATGGGCCGCCAGCATATCGCAGAGTATTTGCGCAAGGCTGCAGAGGCAGGCGAAATCGAAATAAATGATTTTGAGCTTGCCGCGGATCAATTCGCAGAATTATGCAAAGCAACGCTTTGGCCACAGGCAGTTTTTGGAATTCGCAGTGAATTTAACGATGATGAAAAACAGAGGGTTGTTGCGGCAGCTGTCGAAACCTTTTGCCGGGCGTATACTCAGAAAAAATAAGCACGCCAACATCTAGGCGCGCTCTTTTGATTTTAATATACTACGACGCTGCGGATACTTTCACCCGCATGCATCAAATCAAACCCTTTATTGATGTCATCAAGGGTTAATGTATGAGTAATCATTGGATCGATTTCGATCTTACCTTCCATGTACCAATCAACAATTTTGGGAACATCCGTGCGCCCACGTGCACCCCCAAATGCCGTACCGCGCCACACGCGTCCTGTGACCAATTGGAACGGACGGGTTGAAATTTCAGCGCCTGCTGGAGCAACACCAATAATGATGCTCTCACCCCATCCCTTGTGCGCAGACTCTAATGCCGCACGCATGACTTGAACGTTGCCTGTCGCGTCAAACGTATAATCCGCACCACCCTTCGTCAGGTTCACAAGATGAGGAACAAGATCACCCTCAACCTCACCTGGATTCACAAAGTCGGTCATACCGAACCGTTCCGCCATCGCGCGTTTGTCGTTGTTCAGATCAACACCCACGATCTGATCCGCACCCGCAAGTCGCAAACCCTGAATAACGTTCAAACCAATACCGCCAAGGCCAAAGACAATGGCACGACTGCCAATTTCCACCTTGGCTGTGTTGATCACAGCACCAATGCCCGTGGTGACACCGCACCCAATATAGCAAACCTTATCAAAGGGTGCGTCAGGGTTAATTTTTGCAAGCGCAATTTCAGGCAACACAGTATGATTGGAAAAGGTTGAACATCCCATGTAGTGCAAAATGGGCGTACCATCCAACATGCTGAAACGGCTTGTGCCATCGGGCATCACGCCACGCCCCTGAGTTTCACGAATAGACTGGCATAGGTTTGTTTTGGGATGCAAACAATATTCACATTCGCGGCACTCTGGCGTGTAAAGCGGGATCACATGATCTCCGACTTTCAAATCTTTCACACCAGGACCAACCTCAACGACAACACCTGCACCCTCGTGTCCTAAAATCGCAGGGAACAAACCCTCGGGATCGGCACCAGACAATGTAAATTCATCAGTGTGGCAAATCCCAGTGGCCTTAATTTCTACCAGAACTTCGCCCTCTTTTGGGCCGTCCAGATTGACTTCCATGATTTCTAGAGGTTTGCCCGCTTCTAGGGCAACCGCAGCACGTGTGCGCATCCCAACTCTCCTGTTACTTTCTACGCAGGGTGCGATAAGCAGATGCGCAAAGCAAGCTCAAATGCGGCATCTGATGATGCTTTTCTCTATGCCTTGATTGAATTTTACATCCGGAATTTTTTGTGACACGCGCCACAGGAGGCACCAATGTTGCCCAATCCACCACGCACACCTTCAAGTGATGTTGCATCCAACCCTTCAGCCGCAAAGGTAAGGTCATCCGCCATTTCCACAAAGCCATCCCAATTCTCCCAAATCGCGGGCAAGGCTTCTGACTTTGGATCCGTTTCATTTGCTTCAAATGCGGTGGCAACCATCCCTGATTGTTTAATCAACGTTTTTTGCGCAGCGCCCGCCACAGCAGCATCAAATGCGACCGCACCTTTGGCCATGCCTCCCAAAACACCCATAGCGCCTTTTATTTCCTTCATCACATCCATGCGTTTTTGCACATCTGGATTTTCGACGGAATGCGCGTGAATGGTTGCACCAGACAACGCAATAGCAACTGTGATTATTGCTAGCTTTTTTTTCATCATTCTGTCCTTTGTACATATCTATCGTCTATCATGATACATGAGGCAAAATGAGAATTTGTAAAATTTAAGTTTTCACATTCGACAAATACGCGATATGCTTTCTGCTAATGTGTACGATCAGAGTGGCATGTGACGGTTCACATCTTTGTACAAAAGATACTTAAATGGACCTGGCCCACCCGCATAACAAGCCTGTGGGCAAAACGCGCGCAGCCACATGTAATCACCTGCCTCAACTTCAACCCAGTCTTGGTTTAGACGATACACAGCCTTGCCTTCCAACACATAGAGCCCGTGTTCCATAACATGCGTTTCCGCAAATGGTATCAATCCACCAGGCTGGAAAGTCACGATATTCACATGAAAATCATGACGCAAATCTGACGGATCAACAAACCGCGTGGTTGCCCATACGCCGTTTGTGTCAGGCATCGGAATTGGATCCAAGGCAGACTCATTTGTGAAAAACGCCTCGGGATAGTCCAAACCATCCACGGCCTGATACGCCTTTCTGATCCAATGAAATGTTGTTTTTTCATTTGTTGGATTGTGCACGCTCCAACGGCTGCCCATGGGTAAATAGGCGTATCCGCCTGTGTCCAAAACCTGTTCCTTGCCATCATAAATGACGCGCAAACTACCCTCTGTTACGAACAGGACGGCCTGCGCCTCTTCATCATCTTCTGGTCGATCGCTGCCGCCGCCAGAGGTCAGCTCAACAATGTAATGGCTAAATGTTTCAGAAAATCCCGACATTGGTCGCGCAATGACCCACATCCGCATACCAGTCCAAAACGGCAGAAAGCTGGTGACAATATCGCTATAGGTGCCTTTGGGTATGATCGCATAGGCATCTGTGAACATCGCGCGATCTGTCATTATCTGCGTTTGGGGCGGCAAGCCACCTTGGGGAGAATAATATTTATTGGTCACGCGGATACCTCGCATACGAATTTTCCGCTGTTTTACACAAAAAACGATCTTCAAAAAACCACTGAATAACGAAAGCACTCATTCAGTTTTTTTGAAGATCACTCCAAACCTTCTGGCTGGCCCACAACGATAAATCGCAATTTTTCAGGTTGGAAAAGGCCTTGTGCCACGCGCTGAATATCCTCCATCGTGACCGCATTCACACGATCATTGCGCGTTTGAATGTAATCTGGCGATAGACCCTGAAATTGCATACCTGCAAGGATATTTGCGATCGGGCCATTTCCGTCAAATCGCAATGGATAGGCACCCGTAAGATATTTTTTCGCGGCATCCAATTCTGCCTGCGTCACACCCTGATCTGCGATTTTACGCCATTCTTCGGTGATCACATCAATCGTTTCGACAACCGTGTTGTTCGCCGTTGCGACCTGACCCATCAATAGATCGCCATACTGTCGCGACGCAAGGAAGCTGCCAATCCCATAGGTTAATCCACGTTCTTCACGCACCTCACTCATCAGACGGCTTTCAAATCCACTGCCCCCTAGAATGTGATTCAACAGGTAGGCTGCAAAGAAATCATCATCCTTGCGTCGAATACCCGCATGTCCAAATAAAATCGTGGATTGTGGTGTTGGAAAATCGATGACCTTCACCCCAGCACTCAATGCATCGGCAACATATGTAGGCATTTCAATGTCGCCTGCGACGGGTAAATCCTGTAGTAGACGATCAACCAATAAACCCAGTTCATCTGCTGTGATATCCCCGACAGCCGCCACCAAAACACGGTTACGGGTCAGACCCTTTGAATGGGCCTGACGAATATCCGCGGCCGTCACTGATGCAATTGTTTCCAAGGTCCCTAAATCATCACTACCATATGGATGGTTCGGATAGGCCTCTGCATTGAACGCCGCACTTGCAATGTCAGAGGGGTCTTTGGCCTGCGAATTTATGCCCGATTCAATTTGTGCACGCACGCGTTCAATGGCATCTGCATCAAAGCGTGGATCAACCAAAGATTGGCGCAACAACTCGATCGCCTTATCCTTATTTTCGGTCAGGAATTTTGCCGATACCGTTAAGACATCTGCATAAGACCCATAACTAAAGCTGGCAGCCAGATCATCTTTTGCGATACTAAAGGCCTGCGCATCCATTTCGCCCGACCCTTCTTCGAGCAGGCCCATCATAAATTGGGTCACACCACGCTTTTCCATCGGTTCGATTGCCGTACCGCCGATAAAGCGTAATTCCAACGCAACAAAGGGTATATTGTGATCTTCAACCAGCCAGGCGGGTGTTCCCGCGGGCGTAGTAAGTGTTTTGATGTCTGGCATCGCCTGAGCAAGTGAGGCGATGAAAGTTACAAGAATGATTGCAAATGCTCTAATCAACGTCATCCCCTATTTACGGATCCAACCAGTCACAGATGAATTCAGATCAAACACATCACGCGCGGCCGCCAGTATTTCTTCGGCAGTGATAGATTGGATGATATCAGGCCATTCGTGAATATCCTGAAGCGTCAGGCCAGACGTCAATGCGCGGCCATAGGCATTGGCAAGCCCATTCACGCTATCTTGTGCGTAAATGCCTGCAGCGCGATACTGAGTTTTCAATCGGTCAAGCTGCGCTTCATCCACACCCTCTTCCATGAATTCTGCAATTGCGCGATCCAGGGCAGCTTCCGCATCCTCAAGCAAGACATCAGCGGACGGCACGATGTACACAGCAAAGCTTGTCGTATCCAAAGACACACCTGAATAAGAGGCACTTGCATAAAGCGCCTCTTGGGTTTCGAATTGCAACTTACGCTGTAGGACAGATGCCTGACCATCGCCTAAAATATCCGCCAATAACGCCAGCGCCGCCGCAGGACGTTGATCCCCGCTGTTGCGCTCTGGCGCAAGATAACTGCGCACCACATAGGGTTGCGACACACGTTCATCTACATATTCAATTCGCCGTGGCGCAGAATGCGGAGGTTCGATTGGGCGTTTTCGTTCCGACAGGTTGGGGTTTGCAGGGATTTGGCCATAGGTCGATTTTGCAAGCGACAGCACCTGATCAGGAACAACATCACCCGCGACAATCAACACGGCATTATTGGGCGCATAGAACTCATTGTAATAGGCAAGCGCATCAGAAAGTGTCAGGTTTGACATTTCATGACGCCAACCAATGACGGGCACACCATATCGATGATTTTGGAACAATGCGGCGTTTGCCTGCTCACGATAAAGCGCACTTGGATTAGTTTCAGTGCGTTGGTTTCTTTCTTCAATAATGACATCACGTTCAACCAGAATATCTTGTTCGGTAAGGTCCAAGTTGACCATCCGATCCGCCTCCATCTGCATCATGATCGGTAATCTGTCCGCCGCGACGCGTTGGTAATAAGCAGTGTAATCGTAGCTGGTAAAGGCGTTGTCCGTCCCGCCATTCTCGGCCACCGTTCGGGACAGTTCGCCCGCCGCAAGGTTTTTGGTTTTCTTGAATAACAGATGTTCCAAAAAATGCGCGACGCCTGATACGCCGGGTGTTTCATCGGCAGCACCTGCACGATACCACACCATATGCACCACCACAGTTGCACGGTGGTCTTCGATAACAACAACCTGCATGCCGTTATCCAACATGAATTCGCTGACCTGATCCTCAATTGCGGCATGCGAGGCCGTTACAAACGTCAATCCAACACAAAACGATAACAACAGACGTAAAATCATAGGTATCCTCCGACAGCTATGGGACATGTACTTGAAATATTGCTTACTTCAAGGTCTCACACAGATAGGTGAAGTTTAATTGGCAGGCATAGACGGTGTGCTGACACCACGTTCGCGCCAACGCTGAACTTCTTTTTTGGCATCGAGTGTTTGACGGCGGTAAATTTGATTATAGCGATCCACGCGGAACAGTTTGATTTGCGAAAACCGCCCCTGAATCAATCGGAATCTGCGGTCTTCTTCTGAAACAGTTTCGCGAATATTGGGATCAAATCCAAACCGTGTTGCATAGGTCCACAGCGCACCGTCTTTAGTACCAGATTGGAAAGCCGTAACGCGGTTTGGATCGCCCCCCAACAATGCAATCGCATCCCCTTTGGGATGTGGATCAGTTAGATTTTTACCACCAGGGGTTGGCGTCGGTAGGCTTGCCAAATCTTGCGGCATTTCCAGTTCAAGGTTGGGGGAAATGGCAAATTCTTCTGGGCCAGCATAAGGATCATAAAGATCACGCAACTTGGGCGGCGTGTCAGAACACGCGCTTAGCATCATTGAGCCAATGACCCCAAAAATAACTGCGTATCTCATGCAACCTCCACTGCTTCGACCTTAGCAATAGCGCAAAGCAACAGCGCGGTCATCCGTCTTTTTTCGGTTGGGGGAAAATTGCCAAACCAATGGCGCCTACGAAAATGAAAATGTCGGCAACATTGAATGCATAAGGGTTTTGAATGCCGCAACAGCTCATGTTCAAAAAATCAACAACCGCCCCATAGCGCATGCGGTCATAGGCATTCCCAAGTGCCCCACCAATTAGCAACCCTGAAAACACCTGCGCCCATGGGCCAAAGCGTTCTTTCCATGCCCAGTAGGTGATGAACACGCTGACCCCAATCGCAGTCGCAATCAGCACCCATCTTGTCCAAAGGGAATCATGGGCAAATAGCCCAAAATTCACCCCGTAATTCCACGCCATGTGAAAATTTAGCAAAGGAGGAAACACCTCGATCCGACCGACCAACGGCAATTCCACCACGTTCAGGATCAACATCTTTGAGATATAATCCAGCCCCGCGGCAAGAATTGCGATTTGGAATAAGCGCCGCATCTTAGTGACGGAAGTGGCGCATGCCAGTAAAGACCATTGCCAAACCTGCCTCATCCGCTGCGGCGATCACTTCATCGTCACGCATTGAACCACCCGGTTGGATGATAGCCTGTGCACCTGCCTCGGCTGCGGTCAACAGACCATCAGCGAATGGGAAAAACGCATCGGATGCCACAACCGACCCTTGGGTCAAGGGTGCATCAAGGCCCAGCGCCTCTGCCATATCAATGGACTTGCGTGCAGCGATCCGACAACTGTCAACGCGGCTCATTTGACCTGCGCCAATCCCGACTGTCGATTGATCTTTTACATAGACGATTGCGTTTGATTTCACGTGTTTTGCAACATTCCATGCAAACAGCATATCGGCGATTTCGGCCTCTGTCGGTGCGCGTTTGGTCACAACTTTTAAATCTGCGGCTGTGATATGCCCATTATCTTTGTCCTGAACCAATAGGCCACCTGACACTTGGCGTACCGTCTTTGCCACTGCACGCGGATCGGCCATCGAACCTGTTGTCAAAAGGCGTAGGTTCTTTTTCGCAGCAAACAAATCAATCGCCTCTTGCGTGGCGTCAGGTGCGATCACAACCTCTGTAAAGATTTGGCAAATCTCTCCTGCTGTTTCAGCGTCCAGTGTTTGGTTCAACGCAACAATACCACCAAAGGCCGAGGTGCGATCACAGTCGTATGCCGCGCGGTATGCATCAACCAAGGACGCACCGCGCGCAGCGCCGCATGGGTTGGCATGTTTGATAATCGCGCATGCAGCACCCGTATCTGATCCAAACTCTGACACCAATTCAAACGCCGCGTCGGTATCGTTGATATTGTTATAAGACAATTCTTTGCCTTGGTGCTGAATAGCGGTCGCAACACCTGGGCGATCCGTTCCGTCCACATAAAATGATGCCGATTGATGCGGGTTTTCACCATACCGCAAAGATTGCGCCAGCATCCCTGCAACTGTGCGTCGGCGCGGTGTTTCCTCGCCAATCGCGGAGGCCATCCAGGTTGATACAGCAGCATCATAGGCCCCTGTGCGGGCATAGGCACGTTGCGCCATTTTTTGACGGAAAGTATATGTTGTTTGTCCCTCATGTGCGGCCAGCTCTGCCAAAAGCTCTTCGTAATCTTCAACGTCTACAACTGTGGTCACAAACCCATGGTTCTTCGCAGCGGCACGGATCATCGCTGGTCCACCAATGTCGATGTTCTCGATGCAGGTTTCGTAATCAGCACCTTTTGCAACGGTTTCTTCAAATGGATAGAGGTTCACAATCAGAAGGTCGATCCCACTAATCCCATGCTGCTCCATTGCGGCGGTGTGATCATCATTATCGCGCAACGCAAGCAAGCCACCATGTACCATTGGATGCAATGTTTTTACACGTCCATCCATCATTTCAGGAAACCCCGTCACATCCGCAACATCGCGCACATTAATTCCCGCATCGCGAATGGCTTTTGCACTTCCACCGGTCGATAGGATTTCGATGCCACCTGCGCTCAGCGCCTTGGCAAGGTCAATCAATCCAGTTTTATCAGAAACAGAAATAAGCGCGCGGCGCACGGGATAAAGGTTCGTCATTCTTCGTCTTCCTTGGGTCAACCTGTAGTACTAACTTCTTCGCGAAGTGTATCGCGAACAGCCGCCGCCGTGTCCTGTGCCTTGGCCAGTGACCAGCGCGTGCGCGTTCCATACTCTATTACACGCCGAGATAAAACGATCTGTTTTGTCGCGCGTGGCTGTAACCGTCCACGTTCCAAATAAACACTGGGTTCAAGGGACAATTCCGCCGCCCCATCATGGCGGAAGACCCAAACTTCACCGCTTTTTAAGGCAAGCGACACGGCATTCTCCCCTAAATCCAGATTAGCGTCGACGTCTGGATGTAAGTGAAATTTGATTTGTGTGTATATACCTTCCAGCTTGCCCGCCTCTAATGCCCGGCCAAAGGTTTTTTTGTGGCTCTCCTTAATGGCGATCAACAAGTCCTCACCTGATAGTTTGCGTCCATCCAATGGCAATTGCAACTCGCGCACATGCGTCAATCCATATTTGGCAACATACCCATCATGCGCGCCATGAAACGAAATGAAGTCAAGGCCGTGCTTCATTTCAACGGGAACCTGTTTGGGACCTTCAACCAAAACCTCTCGGATAATACCACCATATGACAATTTACGTCCCAGACGTGCACTTGATTGTCCGTCGATATATAATGAGGAATGGGATGGCGTGGCCCGTCCTGCGCTGCGCCAATCTTCGCCAAACGTATCCCCCGATCCACAATTCACAATGACCGCACGTCGGCCCGATGTCATTTCAAAGGCCAGCGTTGAGGCATGCGCATTTACCGCCGCACGCCCCCGAGGTGGGATTTCGGCGTCCACAATAATCGAGGTGCGCCCCGAGGAGAGGCGTGCAAATCCCATAGCCCATCCATCAGAATTCATGTCGCGATTACCCGACTGCAACAAAGCGTGATCCAATCGACCATCTAAACCACGGCCACCCCCATGAAATCGCGCAAGCCCCCCATCTGAGTGGCGCAAGGTACGTAAGGTTGGAGCAATGCGGCGCAAAGCCTTTTGATGGGATTCAGCGAGGGTCCATCCTGCTTCTTTCAACGCGGTCGCCGACCACGTCAGCAATGTGAAAACCTCAAGCAATTCTTCGGGATTACGCGTCAGAATACCGCCCGTTTTGTCAATCTGGGAACGACATTCACGTCCCAAGGCCCGCGTGGCAGGCTGCACATATTGCTCCATCCCCGTCAGCGAAAGGCCCGAGTATATCAACCCCGCCAAGGCCTCAAACCTTGGCAAACCATGTGTCGTCGCCGACCAGCGTTTTGCCAAAAAAATCGTCTGGCGCCCGAGCGCGCGAAAAAACCTTTTGGATTCTTCTGGTGTTCGGTCCTGTAAGATAAATAACGCATGATGGATCCAACGAATTAACCGCCGTCCCGTAATATCAGGCAACCACCCTGCACCACGTCCTGTATCATATCGTTCAATCCAGCCGAACACCCAATCTTGAGCCTGTTTACGTGCATTTATATCACCCACTGCGGCCAAATCATCCAGCCACCCAAATCCATGCGCATGCTGTGCAAACATCAAATCTGGGGGGGCGATGTCCCATAACACCGCATTGGGCGCTTCGATCAAATGCCCCGCCAGCATTATGTTGCCAGCGGCCAATTGCTGACCCTTGGCAAAGCTGCCAATGGATCTGGGTTCGGGTTGAGAAACAAAGTCCGTTGCAGGTCTGTAAAAACCAACACGCCACGCTTGCAATCTGTGCATCGCCCGTTGATATCTCTGTACAACATTCCCTGCTGGTGCCATTTTTACCGCATCCCTCTTGCTGGCACTATAGGCAGCGGGTCTGCGTCTGTCATGGTCCAAAAATTGACAGTCTTAGATTTTTGTTAAAACCGCGATATAGAAACCATCAATGCCGCCTGCACCCCCCAACATATCAGGGGTTAGGCGAAGACCGCCTTCATCGCTGCGCATCTGTGGATCAATGAATTCAGCATTCATAGCTGTTTGATCGATCTGTAGGTTTTGGTGTCGCACAAGCGCCTTTTCCACCTGACATTCACCTTCATCAGGCAACAAAGAACATGTGCAATAGACCAATCGCCCGCCTGATTTCAGCAGACCGATAGCATGATCCAGTAGCTGGGATTGCAAATCGATCAAAGATCCAAAATCTGAACCATCCTTGGCATAAGGCAAATCAGGGTGGCGACGCATTGTTCCCGTAGCCGAACAGGGTGCATCCAGAAGAACAACATCAAACTCTCCAACCGTTTGCAGCGCATCCTTGATCTTGGTCCGCGCCACCAAACCCGTGCGTTCCAAGTTTTCTTTGACGCGGCCCATGCGGGATTGCGAATTATCAACGGCCATGACTTTGGCACCCGCGGCTGCAAGTTGCATGGTTTTTCCGCCTGGCGCACAACACAAATCAATTGCCGTTTTACCAAAAATATCGCCCAACAATCGCACGGGAAGAGCCGCGGCTGCATCCTGTACCCACCATGATCCATTTGCGAATCCAGGCAACGCCGATACCTGCCCCGCATTGCTCATGCGGATACTGCCACCAAGCACGATCTCACCACTCAATTCCTGAGCCCAATCATCGATCTGTGCCGAATCTTTTGGTGTGATATCCAAAGGCGGAGTGCCAAACTGGACGGCTTCAATCGCGGCAACACGTTCGGGTCCATAGGCCTCGACCAACGGAACGCGCAACCATTTTGGCAGACGCGGTGCGCGCAGCAACTCCCATTGCTCATGACCTCTATCGGCAACCTTACGCAGGATCGCGTTAACCAATCCCTTCATCGCAAAGGTCCGCTTATCCTGCCCGACCAATGCTACCGCCTCGTTCACAACACCATGGGTATCCCCGCCCATGCATATTTCGACTGTTGCCAACCGCAACACATTCCGGACCGATAGTGCGGGTTGTTTGCGCAAATGGCGATTTAATAAGCGATCCGCGCGTTCCATGCCGCGCAATGTGTCATTCGCCAACCGCTGCGCGCGTGCGCGATCAGGAGCAGATAGGGGATCAAGCACACCCGCTCCTAAAACCTCAGACATCAAGCGACCCTCACCCAAAACAGAGTTTAGTATCCGAAGCGCCATAGAGCGCGCAGTTGGAGCTGGTCGAGCCATATATTCAATCCTTGCCTTCAGTAGATGTGCGCGTATATCAATCCAAAGCACATGAGGAAACCCGTAAATGAGTGACCAAAACGATCTACCCGAAGCCGCAAAGCGCGCATTGGCCGAGGCGGAAGAGCGGCGCAAAAAAGCGAGAGAGCTGGAACTTCCCAAAGAATTGGGCGGACGCGATGGACCTGAACCTGTGCGGTATGGGGACTGGGAAAAGAAAGGGATCGCAGTCGATTTTTAATCCAACTGTGCCCCAATCGGGATATTTAAACCGCGCAAAAATGTTGCTGCATCTTGGGCAGATTTCCCAGCGCGTTGTAATTTTCGCACGCGCACAGCCCTCTGACCGCACGCAATAGTTAATCCATCCTTACCATCACAAACTTGTCCTGCTGGTCCGCTTTGATCAGATAGTGATGACGTCAACAATTTGATCCGTTCACCCTGATATTCACACCACGCTCCTGGAAAAGGCGAAAGTGCCCGGATCTGTTGATCCACTCTTTCGGCGGACGCAGACCAATCAATACGTGCCTCTGCCTTTTCAATCTTTTTGGCATATGTCACACCGTGCTCAGACTGGGAATTTGGGGTGAGTTCCGCATGGCGTTCTATGGCCTCAACAATCAAATCTGCCCCTTGCGTGGCCAGTTTATCATGCAGGCTTGCTGTGGTGTCCTGCGGTTCGATCGCCATATCACCCTGCAACAAAACGGGGCCTGTATCCAAACCAGCCTCCATCTGCATGATGCAAATACCGGTTTGTACGTCACCCGCCATAATCGCGCGATGGATCGGAGCCGCCCCACGCCAACGCGGCAGCAGCGATGCATGGATATTCCAACACCCCATCTGTGGCGCATCTAAAATGACGTGTGGCAGGATCAAACCGTAGGCCACCACAACCGCAAGGTCGGCATTTAGATCAATAAATGCTTGTTGATCCGCGGGATCCTTGAAATTCAATGGATGGCGCACCGTCAGGCCCAACTCCATCGCGCGTCGATGAACAGGGGTTGGGCGGTCCTTTTTGCCACGTCCTGCGGGACGTGGGGGTTGGCAATAGACACATACGATCTCATGGCCCGCACCGACCAATGCATCCAAGATTGGCACCGAAAAATCTGGCGTACCCATGAATACCAATCTCATTTCAGCTTCCTCGCCTTGCGCAGCAACATGTCGCGTTTAACCTTGGAGAGGTGATCAAAATACATCTTACCATGCAGATGATCTATTTGATGCTGGACTGAAGTGGCCCACAGTCCAACAAAATCACGCGTTTCCATTTCGCCGTCAGGGTTTAGATACTCGACCGTTACGGCGCGTGGACGTTTGACCACTGCTGACACGCCTGGCAAATTAGGACTGGCTTCTTGGTGCGAGCGTAATTCGATTGAGGCGTGCAAAATAACGGGGTTGGCAATTCTGATCACCTGCCCACGTTTTTCAGATGCATCAACGACGGCCAATCTTACCATTTCGCCGATTTGATTGGCGCCCATACCAACACCGGGCATCGACTCCATCGTGTCAACAAGATCCTGCCAGATAGCGCGATGGGCATCTGTAATCTGTTCGATTTCCACGGCAGGCGTGCGCAAGCGTTTATCAGGCCAAGGTAAGCAGGGGCGTGCCGCCATGGTTACGCCTCTTTCCCACGGGCGATATCACGCTTAAGCTTTTGCATTTTTCGGGTGATCATCTGTCGTTTCATTGCACTCAGGTAGTCAATGAACAGCCTACCGTTCAAATGGTCGATTTCATGCTGAACACAAGTCGACCACAGTCCATCAAACTCTTGCGTTTGTTCGCTTCCGTTCAAATCCATCCAGCGCACTTGCACTTGTTTTGGACGCGTCACCTCTGCAAATTGATCAGGAATTGACAGACAGCCTTCTTCATAAACATTTGTTTCGTCAGACACGGCAATGATTTCGGGATTGATCAAAACCATTGGGTTTGGCGCTTCATCTTCGCCCTTGACGCAGTCCATTACGATAATGCGCTCTGGCAATCCAATTTGCGGTGCAGCCAGTCCGATACCTGGTGCGTCATACATTGTTTCCAACATGTCGTCAGCAAGTTTGCGAATACGGTCATCGACATCAGGCAATGTGGCACACATCTTCTTTAGTCGTGGATCAGGATGTATCAAAATCGGGCGTTTCATGGCGAACCATCTAAGGCATTCGCGGACTTAGATCAACGGCTCTTGCACATGAGTGCGAAATCGCTAGCTTGCCATAAAATTATTTTCGGAGCGGCACATGAACTTTGACGAACGCATAGAGCGACGCGGCACCCATTCGGTAAAATGGGACATGATGGAAAGCCTTTATGGAGTGCCACAGGATGACGGGATCGCGATGTGGGTTGCCGATATGGATTTTCGCCCCCCCAACTGCGTTCAAAACGCATTGTCCAAAATGGCAGACGTGGGCGTTTATGGCTATTATGGAAATGATGCGCCGTATCGAAGCGCGATCTGCTGGTGGATGCAGGAACGCCATGGGTGGACCGTAGACCCCAGCTGGATTTTCACAACACATGGGTTGGTGAACGGAACGGGCATGTGTGTTGAAGCCTTTACCAACTCTGGGGACGGTGTTGTGCTATTTACACCAGTGTATCATGCGTTCGCACGTGTGATCGAGGCCGCAGATCGCCAAGTTGTCGAATGTCAGATGCCGATCGAAGATGGCCGCTATGTCATGGACTTCGCAGCCTATGATGCGCAAATGACCGGGAACGAAAGAATGGTAATCCTATGTTCACCGCATAACCCTGGTGGGCGTGTTTGGAGCAAACATGAATTACAAGGTGTTGCCGATTTCGCGACACGTCACGATCTGATCCTTGTGTCAGACGAAATTCACCATGACTTGGTGTATCCTGGCCATTCACATATCGCAATGCCATTGGTCGACCCAACAATCACCGACCGCTTGGTCATGATGACCGCTACGACCAAGACATTTAATATTGCGGGTAGCCATTCTGGAAACGTGATTATCGAGGATCCAGATCTGCGTGCGCGTTTTGCAAAGCGCATGGGCGGGCTTGGCATCAGTCCGAATAGTTTTGGCCTACATATGGCACAGGCTGCCTATTCACCGGAAGGCGCAGAGTGGGTGGATGAATTGATGCTGTATTTGGACGTCAATCGCAAAATTTTTGACGATGCCGTAAATTCAATTCCCGGCGCAACGTCAATGAATCTAGACGCAACATATCTGGCCTGGGTTGATTTTTCAGGGATGGGGATGGAGCAATCTGAGGTAAATGAGCGCGTCTTTAAACAGGCGCGGATTGCCGCAAACCATGGGCCAACATTTGGCACTGGGGGTGAAACATTCCTGCGTTTCAATATCGCAACACCACGCAGCTATGTCGAAGAAGCAGTGAAACGACTGAAGGACGCCTTTAGCGATCTTCAGTGATTTTCAATCAATGCGATTGGGACGTTAGAGCGTTTGGCATAATCCAGTGCTGGACACTCTTGTGCGGATGAATAACGTTTGAATTCAAACTGCAATTCACCATTTTCCTCGTTTGATGCAATGATCAAGCACTGCGATTTGTGCTCGCCGCCTTCAACGACATCAACAAATCCACGCAGCGCTGGCGCGGCATTGGCATCCATTGCAAACCCACGTTCCCACATGCGTAAAACTGGATACATATTACCGTCAAATTCAACCCAAGTTCGGGACTTTTTACGAAGTGTTGCGGTTTTTGCCTCTGCTAAACCCGCGAGAACATCTTTTGGTAGATAAGTAGACATCGCTGCACATTCCTTTGAGGCTCGATGGTATGATGTTCGATTGATTCCTCAAGTACCCAAAAGGGTAGCTTAACCATCCGAAATATCGATGCAGGACAACGTGTGCATGAATGCAGAGAACCTGCGCGTTGCCAGATGACCTAAGGCATTCTATTTCAAAACATAATTCAAATTGTTCAGGTAAGGATCATAGGAATGGGATTATTAATTAACGGTGAATGGTCCGATCAGTGGTATGACACAAAAGCAACAGGTGGTAAATTTGTCCGGACCGAAGCCCAATTTAGGAACTGGATTACAGCCGACGGCAGCGCGGGACTATCAGGCTCGGGCGGATACAAAGCCGAATCGGGTCGCTATCATCTCTACGTTTCTTACGCATGTCCTTGGGCACACCGTGCGTTATTATTCCGCGCCCTCAAAGGACTAGAGAAACACATTTCAGTTTCGGCGGTGCACCCAGACATGTTGGGCGACGGTTGGATTTTTGATGACAGCTATCCTGCGGCAACGATTGACCATTTGCACGGCAAACAATTCTTGCGCGATGTCTATTTAGTTGCGCAACCCGATGTCACAACCCGCGTGACCGTTCCTGTTCTGTGGGACAAGAAAACCAACACGATCGTTTCAAATGAATCTTCTGAAATTATTCGCATGTTGAATTTTGCGTTCAATGAAATCACAGGGAATTTTGACGATTACTGGCCCGAAGAACTTCGGAAGAATATCGAAGAAATAAACTACCGTATCTACTCGGATGTAAATAACGGCGTTTATAAATGCGGCTTTGCCACATCGCAATCTGCCTATGATGCTGCGATTCATCCGCTCTTTGACGCACTTGATTGGCTAGAAGATCACCTCACGACGAACAGGTATCTAATGGGTCAAGCACTGACCGAGGCAGACTGGCGTTTATTTACAACTCTCATCCGTTTTGACCCTGTCTATCACCTACATTTCAAATGTAATCGCAAACGGATCATCGATTACCCAAATCTATGGGCATACGTCCGTGAATTATATCAATGGCCAGGGGTCGCACAAACAGTGAACATGGATCACATCGTGCGCCATTATCACTATTCTCATGATACGATTAATCCAAATCGTATTTTGCCAATCAATCCAATATTAGATTATCATGCCCCTCACGGTCGCGACACATTGTGACGGTTGACAGCGTCATGTTAGATAATTGCGGCCAAATCGTCAGGCACCGTTTCTCTTTGAATATAGGCTCCATCATCGAAAAAATTGAAAGATTGATCCGTCACAAAAGAAACTGGTGTTTGTCGTAAAAATGACCTGATCATCTGGTTGCAGATAACCCACTATGTCGGCAACCGCGAAAACGCTATCTCCATCCAAAAGTAAGTCCAACACAACCATATGGTATGTTTCGGCGGCTTTGTCTTGCGAACTCGCGATATCGACATGCACTCGAAGTCGTTTTAGCCCACGACGCCATAGTGCCACCAGACGGCGCCCGCGTTCCACAATTAACACATTCACGTTAACCGAACCCAATTTCTATGCAAGGCGTCAGTTTATGTTTTGGTATCTTCCATATTTACTAATGAGAGGTTAACGGTTGGTTAAGTTCGATGGGGAAAATCGCCTGCATGACGCAAGACCACAATAAAGCTGACACGCGCGATCACGGCGGAGGAATTGATGCCGCAATCGCCCAGTATGGCGGGACACGGAATGACTGGATCGATTTGTCCACTGGCATCAATCCAATGCCCTATCCATTGCCGAGTTTTCAAAATTATCATTGGTCACAATTGCCAGACAGTACAGCGTTTGACGCCTTTGAAGCTGCCGCGCGCGAATTTTGGCAGGTCCCAGAAAATGCAACGATCATTCCCGCCTCTGGTGCATCAGCAATTATAGCAATGCTGCCATCTGTGTTGATGGGGGGGACGGTGGTCATACCTGAACCAACATATAATGAACACGAAGCGGCATATTTGGCAAATGGTTGGGCAGTAGCGGACAATGGGGATGTCAAAACAATTGTTCACCCGAACAATCCTGATGGATACCTATATTCTGCGGCAGATTTAACCGCCCAAACATGCGTCATTGACGAAAGCTTTTGTGACGTATGCCCAGAACACAGCATGATTTCGCATGCCATTGATGATGGTCATCTTATTATCAAAAGCTTTGGCAAATTCTGGGGCCTTGCAGGCATGCGGTTAGGGGCTGTTATCACCCCCAAATCCTTCGCGCCTGCCCTGCGCGATCGGATCGGCCCATGGGCGGTGAGCGGCCCTGCCCTATACACGGGGACACGCGCTCTGCAAGACGCGCAATGGGCCATTGATACGCGACAGCGACTTGCAGAAGATGCACGAAAACTCGATGGGATCATGCTGAACAAAGGGGTTAAAACGCTTGGTGGAACCACATTGTTCCGCCTCTATCACGTTGACAATGCACTTCAATGGTATGACCGCTTCGCCAAACATCACATCTTGACCCGTGTGTTCCCCTACTCTCAGCACTTCTTGCGTTTGGGCATCCCAGCCCAACATCAGTGGCAACGCGTGGTTAGGGTCTAAGTATGGGGTTGGAACTAGTCATTGCAATGTTGCTTGACGCGGTGTTTGGCGAACCTCGTATGCTGTGGGATCGCTTACCTCATCCCGCCGTATTGATGGGACGCTTGGTTGCGCTTTTAGACCGCAAACTCAATACCGGGCATGAACGCAAATCAAGGGGCGTATTAGCGCTCTCTCTTTTATGCTTCAGCGCCGCTGTCATTGGCAGTTTGCTTAGTCAATTTGGCTGGGTCACTGAAATCATAGTCGCAGCAATCCTTTTGGCGCAAAAATCATTGGTTGATCACGTCAGGGCCGTGGCAACTGGGTTGCGCACCTCTATCAATGAAGGTCGGATTGCAGTGTCAATGATTGTTAGTCGCGATACCAAAGGCATGGACGAAGCACAGGTCGCGCGTTCAGCCATAGAATCCGCTGCTGAAAATTTCTCTGACGGTGTCATCGCGCCTGCATTCTGGTTTTTGGTCGGCGGTCTACCCGCAATGCTTGTTTATAAGTTCGTAAATACAGCAGACAGCATGATTGGGTATAAAACAGAACAATATCAGGAATTTGGTTGGGCATCTGCGCGGTTTGACGATCTTTTGAATTGGATACCTGCTCGGCTGAGTATGCTATTGATCTTGATATTTGCACAGCAGCCCTCAAGCGTTAGAGCAATTATATCAGACGCAAAACGACATAAATCGCCAAATGCAGGCTGGCCCGAAGCCGCAATGTCACGTGCGATCAACGTCGCATTGGCGGGTCCACGCAGTTATGATGGTCAACTCCAACAGCTCCCTTGGGTAAACGAAACAGGACGCCAAACCATTACTGCGGACGATGTCGACGCTGCCATTCGCATTTTATGGCGCGCGTGGAACTTGGCATGGATCGCAATCATCGTCATATCACTGATTTAATTACCCGTATGCATTTGAGATTTTGATTGTTACTGTCAACGAAATCAATTTGAGGAGTCTGGCGTGCGAGTAATTTTTTGTGTCCTGGCGACCCTATCGCTCTCATCCGCAGCCTATGCAGTACAATGCGGCGGATCATTTGAGGGATTTGTAAATGGCCTAAAATCAGAAGCACGTGATTTAGGGTACTCAAATCGTCAGGTGAGCGGCTTTTTTTCTGGGGTCACTCAAGACCCCAAAGTGATCAAAGCCGATCGTTCACAAGGTGTATTTCAACTCCCCTTTCTAGAATTTTCTGGCCGTCTGATCAGTAAACATCGGCGCGATCATGGGGCAAAAAACCTTAAGAAATACAAGGATGTTTTTGACCGTATTGAAGGTGATTATGGAATTTCACGGGGTGTATTGACAGCATTTTGGGCATTTGAAACAGACTTTGGCGCATTCCAAGGTGATTTCAATACACTAAATGCATTGGTCACACTTTCGCATGACTGCCGCCGTCCCGAATTATTCCGACCTCAGGTTTTCGCAGCGCTAGAATTATTTACGCGTGGTGATTTTGACCCTCTTTCAACAACAGGCGCCTGGGCTGGTGAAATCGGGATGGTTCAAATGCTGCCTGGTGATATCATTGAAAGTGGGATTGACGGCGACGGGGATGGTCAGATCAATCTCAAAACTTCGGCTCCGGATGCCTTGCTAAGTGGTGCGCACATGCTGTCCAACTTGGGCTGGCGCGCAGGCCAACCTTGGCTACAAGAGGTGGTCGTTCCAAACAATTTGCCTTGGGGTGAAACAGGGTTGGACAAACAGAAATCTGTGCATGAATGGAAACGTTTAGGAGTAACCCCGCGAGAAGGGCGCCTTGGGGACGCCTCTTTGCCAGCCTCGATAATTCTCCCTCAAGGCCGCAAAGGACCCGCGTTCATCACTTACCCGAACTTTGAGGTCTACTTTGAATGGAACCAAAGCTTTGTTTACGTGACGACCGCTGCGTATTTCGCAACGCGCCTGGAAGGTGCCTCACCATATATATCAGGTTCACCAGATCCAGCGCTTTCTAATGCTGAAATGAAACAACTGCAAACACGGCTACAGTCGCTAGGCTATAGTGTAGGCAAAATCGATGGAATTTTGGGCGCAAATACACGCGCCGCCGTTCAGGACATTCAGCAAAAACTGGGATTACCCGCAGACGCATGGCCGACACGCGAACTGCTGAACCGTCTCTAAGCCGCGGAATGATTGGCGGGGCAATGTGCACCTACACAAACGGCAGACGAAATCCCGATTAGGCAACCAGTTGTTCAGCTTTTTTGAGATCGACCGACACCAACTGACTAACTCCTTGCTCTTGCATTGTCACACCAAACAAACGATCCATTCGCGCCATCGTCACAGCGTGGTGTGTAATAATTAGGAATCGTGTATCCGTACGGCGGCACATTTCGTCCAGCAAATCGCAAAACCGCGTTACGTTTGCATCATCCAACGGCGCATCAACTTCGTCCAAAACACAAATCGGTGCTGGGTTTGCCAAGAACACAGCAAAAATCAAAGCAAGTGCGGTCAACGTTTGTTCACCACCTGACAACAGGGACAGCGTCGCTAATTTCTTACCGGGTGGTTGGCACATAATTTCTAGGCCCGCATCTAATGGATCTTCACTTTCAACCAGAACCAAATTTGCTTCACCGCCACCAAACAAGTGCTTGAACAAGTTTCCAAAATTCTCATTTACTTGCTCAAACGCTGTCAACAAACGTTCACGCCCCTCACGGTTCAGGCTCGCAATCCCCCCTCGCAGCGCTTTGATCGCTTCTTCTAAGTCCGTCTTTTCATTTAGCAACTGAGCATGCTCGTGTTCAACTTCACGTGCGTCTTCCTCTGCACGCAAATTAACGGCTCCTAGTGCGTCACGCTGTCGTTTCAGACGGTTAACCTCTGCCTCAACCTGATCGGACGGCGGCATTCTTTCAGCATCCGTATTCAGGTTCTCCAACAGCGCATCTGGTGTGGTTTCCAACACTTCTTGAATGCGGTCCTTTGCGGCTTGAACAGCCTCACGTGCGGCTTCTGTGCGTGCTTCTGCGGCAGCACGTACTTCTCGCGCTTCCGATGCTGTGCGTTCCAAATCGCGCTCTTTGTTCATGCACTCACGCACATGCACTTCCCCTATGGCAAGCTCATCTGCCGCCGCCTGTCGGCGTTTTTCTGCGTCCTCAACCGCCTGACCCAAGGCATCGCGTTGCGCCGTAATCTCGGTTGGTACCGCGATCGCTGTTGCCAATTCTGCTTCTGCTTGACCTTTGCGTTCAAACAGTTCAGCAGAGCGTTTTTCCGCTATTTCCAATCGGTGTCGCCAACCGCTTAACTCCTTCGTTACTTCTTGGATGCGGCGCGTTCTTGCTTCACCCTCACGGCGCACCTCATCAAATGTTGAACGCTTGGTCATCATTGTCATTCGTGCGGCTTCAACGGTCATGCGTAGATCTTCAATTTCATCTCGCGCTGCTTCCAAATCGCCAAGAGATTTGAGGGCGTTTTCCGCTTCATTGCGTTGGCGAATGGCAACATTCGCCTCCTCCTCATGCCGCTCAACCGCAAGCTTCAGGGTTTCAATACGGCCCTGCACCATATCGCTATCTGCTTCAGCACGGCTCATCAAACGGGCAGCCTCGCCAACTTCGCGGTCCGCTTCCCTGCGTGCGTCGCGCGCCTCACGCTCCGTAAGAGCCTGCTCGGCCAATAGATCGTTTAAACTTTCGTGTGCCTTTTGCGCAGCCCCCATGCGCACTGCTGCGCGCTCTAACAATTGCTTTAACTCTTCCAAACGGTTCAATTGTTGCAAGCGTAACGCGGCTGAGGATGGCGCGTCTTCGGCCCAGGCGCGAAACCCATCCCAGCGCCATACATCCCCTTCGGTACTAACCAAACGCTGTCCAGGTTTTAACAAGGGCTGTAAACGGTTTCCGTCATCCGCATCAACCAAACCGATTTGCCCCATACGGCGACCCAATACATCAGGAACCGACACGTGTTCCGAAAGTGCCGTGACGCCATCGGGAAGCCGTTGATCTTGTCCATAGGCGGGTAACACAGCCCATCCTGTTGGACCATCTATATCAACTTCAGGCGCGCGCAGGTCATCGGCCAATGCCGCGCCTAGCGCCTTTTCAAATCCCTTTTCAACCTGCAAACGGTCAATGATTTGGCCGCCTTCTGCGGTATCCCGTTCAACCAATTTCGCCAGCGCAATTACTTCGGCACGGATTGCATTGGTTTCTCCCTCTGCTTCTGATCTCTCTGCGCGCGCGTTCGCTTCACGTGATTGTGTTTCACTTCGCGCGTGCTCAATCTTGGCCAGCGCCTGTTCCGTCTGCGCCGCAGCCGCAACCACTGTTGCCGAGCGCGTTTTTGCCTCATCAAGAAGCTGCGTTACGTGCGATAGTTTTTCTTCTGCCTCTTCCGCGGACTGACGGGCCGTAACGGCAGATGCCTCTGATCTTTCGACCATTTTTTTCATGTCATCAAACAAACGCTGCGCACTTTGATGACGAGCTGCAAGTCGCGCGACATCTTCGGTCTTTTCTGACAGCTCGGCCTCACGATCTTGTAAAACACCCGCTGCATCTTGTGCTGCTGTTTGCGCTGAGGCCAGCTTTTCATCTTGACCTTCGGTAGCCTTGGCCAATTCGCGCGCTTCCCACTCCAAACGTTCGATCGTTTCGCCGGCATCTTTATTCAGGCCAGTTTCGCGTTCCGTATCCCGCACAAGCTGTTCAATTCTATTTTGCAGGGTTAAAATGCGCTCTTTGGCCTGCGCTTCTTGTTCGTTCAAGCTATCGCGTTGCACATTCAAACGCTGCAAGATTGCCGACGCTACTGCCTCTTCTTCGCGCAAAGGAGGCATCGCCTCTTCTGCAGCTTCACGTGCGTTAGTGGACATCCGCACCTCTGCCTCGGATTGAGACGCCGCCAAGATACGCTCTTTCAACTGCTGCTCAGCGGATAGGCGAGCATGATCCGCCTCCTGCCAGCGTTGAAATAGCAATAATCCTTCTGCATGACGCAAACTTTCGCCAATTTCGCGGTAGCGCGCGGCCTGCTTGGCCTGACGCATCAATTGTGCCAATTGATTGCTTAACTGCTCAATTACGTCATCGACGCGCAAAAGGTTTGCTTCGGCTGATTTCAATTTGAGCTCAGCTTCGTGACGGCGTTGATACAGTCCCGAAATACCAGCTGCCTCTTCCAATATACGCCGACGGTTTTTTGGTTTGGCGTTGATCAGTTCCGAAATCTGCCCCTGTCGCACCAACGCAGGGGAATGTGCCCCAGTCGAAGCATCAGCAAACAACATTTGCACGTCGCGGGCGCGCACATCTTTGCCCAGAACTTTGTACGCGCTGCCCACATCACGGGTGATCCTGCGCACGATATCCAACACATCGCTTTCGTTAAAACCGCTCGGGGCGAGCCGTTCTGAGTTATCAAGGGTCAGTGATACTTCTGCAAAGTTTCGTGCAGGGCGCGTTGCAGCGCCGGCGAAAATCACATCCTCCATGCCACCACCACGCATCGCAGTGGGGCGGTTTTCGCCCATGACCCACCTCAAGGCTTCCAACAAGTTAGATTTCCCACACCCATTTGGGCCAACAACACCAGTCAAACCATCCTGAATCAGAAGTTCAGTTGGATCTACAAAGCTTTTGAAGCCCGTGAGTTTCAGCCGCGTGAAGCGCAAAATCGTTGCCTAATCATTGATTCTCTTATGTCGATGGTCCTACGCACAGTAAATTGAGTCAACATGGACACCCACGATATTGCCATTCGAAGGAAAGTTATCCACAATATATTGTGACTTCATCGTCCATATCTAAAACTTCAACAGACACTTAAATGACCATCTCAATTGAATACGCATCCCCCAAACACCCTGAAATTCGCAAGCTGTTGCAGGCGAGCCATGACTTGATGGGTAGTCTTTTTCCTGCTGACGCGAACCATTTTCTATCCATTGGCGCATTGTGTGACGAGCGGGTTCATTTTTTCGGTATTAGGGTTGAAGGCAATTATCAGGCCTGCGGGGCCCTTGCGGTAAAAGAGGATTATGGCGAGTTGAAATCCATTTTCACAGACCCCATCGCGCGGGGTCGTGGTTTGGGGCGAACAATCATTCAGCATATTGAAGGAACCGCCAGGAATTTAGGGCTGTCACAATTAAAGCTTGAAACTGGATCATTGCTGCATGATGCACATCGTTTGTACGAACGCGAGGGTTTTGTTTCCTGTGGACCGTTTGGCGAGTATGAACCCACCGAATTTTCGGTATTCATGTGCAAAGACCTGAAAAAGGTATAATTTGTCATTTTCAGCTTAAGCGATATATTGGTCAAATCATCAAACCAATAAGGTCCATTCATGCCATTTGAAAAAATCACAGCAGGCAAGTTATCGCAGGCTGTCACGCATCAGATCGAGGAATTGATCCTAAGCGGCATTTTACGTCCTGGCGAACGCTTGCCATCTGAACGCGAATTGGCGGATCGCATGGGGGTATCACGTCCATCCCTACGTGAAGCGATTGCGGATTTACAAGAAAAAGGCTTACTATCATCCCGTGCAGGTGCTGGAATTTTTGTGGCCGATGTTTTGGGAAATGCGTTTTCACCTGCACTTGTGTCTTTGTTCAGCGAACATGATGCCGCGGTATTTGATTATGTTGCATTCCGTCGTGATATGGAGGGACTGGCAGCAGAACGCGCGGCACGTTTAGGATCGGATACAGATTTGCGGGTGATTCAAACCATTTTCGATAAGATGGCTACAGCGCATACCAAACGAAATCCAACCGATGAAGCACAATTAGACGCAGAATTTCACTTGTCCATTATCGAGGCCAGTCATAACGTAATCATGCTGCACATGATGCGTTCGATGTACGAATTATTGCGCGAAGGCGTATTTTACAATCGTCAGGTTATGTTCCGGCAGCGCACAACGCGGGATGAATTATTGAACCAACACAAAGCGATCAATAACGCGATCCAACAACGTGATCCAGCCGCAGCGCGCGCATCGGTTGAAGCACACATGGATTATGTGAAAGCATCCCTGCAAGATTCAATGACTGCCGAACGCAACGAAGAAATCGCAAAGCGGCGCTATGAACACGAGCTAAGCCGCGATTAATCAACCGCGTCTGCGCACGCGATCCCATTTGTCTGCAAACCAATCGCTGACACGTTCAGTGGTTGGATCAATCCTGGCGCGGCGAAACCTCACCCAACGCACGCAAGCCGCCCAAAACACGGCAGCAAACACAATCAGAAACAAAATGTTAAACCATGGGATCAATTGTACCTCAGGTCCGTCAACTGGTTTTACTTTGGTTGCATTTGGGAAAATCGACAGCAATTCAATTCGCCAACCATAGTGTGACACTGCAACCCATTGAGGCGTTTGATCATCAGCCTTCGAAATCAGATCCGCCGCACGCGCCTGTAGGTTTGAGGTGTTGAATTTGAAATAGGGTGGCCAACCAAACCCCGTATCTTCGTTGCGATAAACACGCGGTTTCCCATTAGCGCCTGTCGTCTGGATAAAGAAAACGTCGCGATTTGAATTTCCCGCAGCACTACCTGCGTCACCCGATGACCAGAACCAAATGTTTGCCCCAGGATCAACCCGTTTTTCATAGGTGTCGGTTATACGCACAATGTCCCGCTGGGGCAGGTTATAATGTAAAACCGCCACCAACAACGTGATAAGTATCAGCCTAAAAATCCATTTAATCATAGTTATCCCCAGTAACATAACGCCGCATATAAGCAGTTTTAAGGCAACTTAAACCATCAAAACGGGCATTTTGTACGGAACCGCAATCCTTTTCCACTTTCTGGATGGTTTATGCGCAACTCTTCTGAATGCAACAAAAGACGTGGGAAGTCCGTAACTGTTTCAGGTGAATATAAAGGATCACCCAAAATTGGATGCCCGATCGCCAAACAGTGTATACGCAACTGATGCGAACGGCCCGTTTTCGGAAATAGGCGCAAACGCGATTGATCATCTGTAACAGATACTCGTTTGAATTTTGTCACGGCAGGTTTGCCCGTATCATGGCACACCATTTGCTTTGGTCGATTAGGCCAATCAACGATCAGGGGCAAATCAATTTCACCTTCGCTTTCCTGGACCTCACCCGCAACGCAGGCCACATATGCTTTCTTCGTCCTGCGCGCTTCGAATTGCATCGACATTGAACGCTGTGCATGCGGCGTCAGCGCAAAAACCATGACCCCAGATGTATCCCGATCCAAACGGTGCACCAATAATGCTTCGGGAAAGGCCACCATGACACGTGAAAGCAAACAGTCTGACAGATGTTCTCCTTTGCCAGGAACCGATAACAACCCTGTAGGTTTATTAACCGCCACAACATGCGCATCTTCATAGACCACCTCAATCGGATCGTTGGGCGGGTTATATTCAGATCGGAAGGGTGGCATGAAACGTTGTCCTGAGTAAAAAGCTGTCTCTTTGCTTTAGCCTTCAAGCCTCCATTCCTCAATCAAGATTTTCGTTGCAAGAATCAGGTTTCTGCGGCAATCATGAAATTATTAATGAAATTTTCACGGATTATCCATGACAATCCAGACACAAATTGCGCAAAAAACAATTGGTGCAGATGTCCGCGCCTTGCGTAAAGCGCGTGGTCTGACGCTATCGCAGATGGCACAAAACATGGGTAAATCCGTTGGATGGCTTAGCCAAGTTGAACGTGATCTTTCTACCCCAACTGCAAAAGATATTGCAGGACTCGCTAAAACCCTGGACGTCTCTGAGGCGATTTTTGGGTTAGAGGAAACAATTCCTGAAATTGAACAAGGCTATATCGTGCGCGCGGGTGCGCGCCGTGATATTTCAGAACGCCAAACAGGTTTGAAAGAGGGCTTGCTTTCGCCAGATTTGACCGATGATTTCGAAATGATCCATTCGATCTTTGAACCAGGATCGAAAACGGCAGAGCCTGTATTACGTGCTACTCAAGAAGTCGCGTACATCATCCAAGGAAAATTGGAACTGGTCATTGGCGGGCGTAGATTTACAGTCGGCGCGGGCGATAGTTTCCGCATACGTGGTGAAATGTTTGAATGGTCAAACCCCTACCCAGATCCGGCGATTGCGATCTGGGTGATTGCCCCACCGGTGTATTAAATGAGCATTGAGGGATGGTTCATATTCGCAACGTTTTGGGTGCTGTTTGTCACAACCCCCGGCCCGAATGCGGTGAATTGCATCAAAACCGCAATTGAGATCGGGTTTCGCAAAAGCCTGATCTGTGTCGTTGGAATTTTAACACAGGCCTGTTTGTTCCTTGGGCTATCGGCCGTTGGAGTATCCGCATTGATTTTAACATCTCCCATGCTGTTCGAAATCTTGCGGTGGGGCGGTGTAGCATTTTTGATTTGGCTTGGTATTCAAAATTGGGTTCAGGCAGGGTGCTCCCGCAAAAACAATGTGGTTTCGCACAAAACGCTCTACGTGAAAGCGTTTCTCATCGCGGCCATAAATCCAAAATCTCTTGCTGGTTACATCGCAGCGTTCTCCCAGTTTGTGGAAGCCGACGTCCCAATTAGAACACAGATGTGGGTGATTGCCCCTACGGCACTGATCCTTACCACACTAAGTTACACAGGGTATTGTGCGCTTGGTTCACACCTCGGGCGCCGCGCGCTTGATCACATTACAAATTTCTGGATCCAACGAATATTAGCCGCATGTTTTGTCGCATACGGAATATTACTTGGACTGGCTGCTCGATAAATCACGAAAAAAAGGAGTGTATGAAAATGTCAGAATTTCCAACCACTGCACGCATCGTCATAATCGGAGGGGGTGCTGTTGGCGCATCCTGTGTATATCATTTGGCCAAAATGGGCTGGAGCGACTGTATCCTTCTTGAAAAAAATGAGCTGACTGCGGGATCGACATGGCACGCGGCAGGCAACGTTCCAACATTTTCGACCAGTTGGTCAATAATGAATATGCAGCGGTATTCAACCGAACTGTATCGCGGGTTAGGAGAAGCAGTTGACTATCCCATGAACTATCACGTCACAGGGTCAATTCGTCTTGCCCACTCAAAAGAGCGGATGCAGGAATTTGAACGCGCGGCGGGTATGGGCCGTTATCAGGGAATGCCAATCGAAATCCTAAACCCTGCAGAAACACAGGAACGCTATCCGTTCCTTGAAACGCATGACCTGACAGGCTCACTTTATGATCCGCATGACGGGGACATCGACCCAGCGCAATTGACTCAGGCTCTTGCCAAAGGTGCGCGTGATATGGGTGCGCAAATCCTTCGCTTCACCCCTGCAACTGGGATTAGCCGCGAAAACGGTGAATGGATTGTTCACACTGAAAAAGGGGACATTCGCTGTGAATACGTGGTAAATGCCGCGGGATATTACGCACAACGTGTTGGCGAATGGTTTAAACCATATGGTGGCCGCACTGTTCCGATGATGGTCATGTCACACCAATATCTGCTCTCAGAAGAAGTCCCCGAGATCGAGACTTATACAAAAGAAACAGGTCACAAACTGCCTCTACTACGCGATGTAGACAGCAGCTATTACCTGCGTCAGGAAAAGCACGGCTTCAACCTGGGCCCCTATGAGCGCAACTGCAAGGGTCACTGGATGACACCAAATGATCCGATGCCTGATGACTTTAGCTTCCAACTCTATCCAGACGACCTTGAACGGATTGAATGGTATATCGAGGACGCCATGGCACGCGTTCCACTACTAGGTACCTCTGGGGTTAGCCGCGTGATCAACGGTCCAATTCCATACGCACCCGATGGCCTACCGCTGATCGGGCCAATGCCGGGTGTGCCAAATGCGTTTGAGGCTTGTGTATTCACATTTGGGATCGCGCAATCCGGCGGCGCAGGCAAGGTGTTGGCGGAATGGGTGGTCGAGGGACAAACCGAATGGGATATGTGGTCCGTCGATCCGCGTCGTTACACCGATTATACAGACAAAGATTACTGTGATCAAAAGGGCATGGAAGTTTATGGTCACGAATATGCAATGCATTTCCCTTGGCATGAATGGCCCGCGGGACGCAACAAAAAACTTTCACCTCTTCACAGTCGCCTACAGGACGCAGGCGCACAATTTGGGGCCTACAACGGTTGGGAACGCGCAAATTGGTTCGCTCAAGCGGGTGATGACACCAGCGAAGAAAGCACACAAACATGGGATCGTGCGGGACCATGGGAACGACGCATCCGTGAAGAATGCGAAGCGGTGCGCGATAACTGCGGAATCCTCGCGATTACTGGGTTCTCGCGCTATCATGTGACCGGGCGAGGTGCGCGTGAGTTTGTCGATGGTTTGACAGCCTCTCGCCTTCCGAAACCTGGGCGCATTTCGCTTGCCTATTTTCCTGATAACCGTGGTCGCATACTAACGGAAATGTCCGTGATGGCCTGGTCCGAAGAGGAAGTTGGCCTGATCACTGCGGCAACGGCGCAATGGCACGATATGGAAATCCTAACACGCCAAGCACCCGAGGGGATCACAATCACCGACAACACCAAAGAGATGGAGTGTTTGTTGGTCACAGGGCCAAATGCGCGCAAAATCCTTGAACCGATCACCGAAGGACATGATCTATCCGCATCTTGGCTGTCGATCAGCATGGAAGGGACCGTTGCAGGCCATAAATGCGCATTGGCGCGTGTGTCCTTTGCAGGCGAATTGGGTTGGGAAATTCACTGTGCAAATGATGCCGCTCCTGCGATTTGGGACGCCATTACTGTTGCAGGTGCAAAACCATTCGGGATGTGGGCGTTGAACTCCCTTCGGATCGAAAAAGGATACCGCGCATGGAAGGGCGATTTGTCCACTGACTACAGCCTGCTTGAAGGCGGATTGGACCGCTTCGTCAAACTGGACAAAGAGGTTGATTTCCCGGGCAAGGCCGCAATGTTGGCAGAAAAACAGCAAGGCGTTGCAAAACGTTTTGTGACCCTAACGGTGAATGCAGGGGCCTGTGATGCGCCATACATGTCAACCCTGTGGCAGGGGGATGAAGTTGTTGGTGAAACAACATCAGGCGCATGGGGGTATCGTGTAAATGCCTCAATCGCGTTGGGTATGTTGCGCACCGATCTTGCCGTTCCTGGCACCGAAATCGAGGTTGAGATTTATGGACAACGCCACAAAGCCGTCGTCCAAGAAGATCAACCATTGTGGGACCCAAAGAACGCGCGTTTGCGCGCCTAACCTGCGGAGGTCAGATTGGACATCACACTTCTTGACGGGTCTATTGGCCAAGAATTGATGAAGCGTTCAGACGATGCGCCAACCGCGCTTTGGTCAACGTTGGTTATGATCGAACATCCAGAATTGGTGGGCCAGGTTCACGCGGAATATTTCCGCGTGGGCGCAACGATTGCTACAACCAATACTTATCCCGTGTTGCAGGATAGGTTGGATACCAACGGGTATGATTTGGATATTCGCCTTCTGTGGGATGCCGCCATAAAATCTGCCCGCAACGCAGCGCAGGCCAATGGGCATGGTCTTGTCGCTGGGTCAATTGGCCCGCTGATCGCAACCTATCGCCCGGATATCTGCCCCGAACCCGCAGATGCAGAACACCAATATACAGATATTGTTGCGCATTTGGCGGCACATACCGATTTTTTGCTGATCGAAACAGTGTCATCCCTGAAACAGGCAGAGGGCGCATTGCGCGCGACGGATAAAACCGACAAACCTGTTTGGATTGCGTTTTCTGTGGATGATTTTGACGGATCAAAACTACGCTCTGGTGAAAATGTCTCGGACCTTTCAGACGTTTTGAAAAATCATCGAGTTGATGCGGTTCTGGTCAATTGTTCCCGCCCCGAGGCGGTGACAGATGCGCTGGAGCATATGAAATCATTTGGCCTGCCCTTTGGGGCCTATGCCAATGGGTTCACAAAAATTTCGGACGGGTTTTTAACAGATAAACCAACAGTAGACGCCCTAAGCGAACGTCATGATCTGGGGCCTGCTGAATACGCAAAATTTGCAATGCATTGGATCGACCAAGGCGCAACCATCGTTGGTGGCTGTTGCGAAGTTGGTCCAGAACACATCCAAGAATTGGCCAAGCAAATCAAAGACGCTGGTCATAATATCGTGTGAGGAGTTTAACATGCCTACCCTACCAAACAAAGCACGTGTCGTAATCATTGGCGGTGGTGTCATCGGATGTTCGGTGGCCTATCACCTAACCAAATTGGGTTGGAAAGACGTGGTGCTTCTGGAACGTAAACAGTTGACGTCTGGGACGACATGGCATGCGGCAGGATTGATTGCACAGTTGCGCGCGACTGCGAATATGACCAAGCTCGCCAAATACTCTCAGGAACTTTATGGCGCGCTGGAAGAAGAAACTGGGGTTGCAACTGGGTTTAAACGTGTCGGATCAATCACCGTTGCCCTAACCGATGAACGTATGGAAGAGCTGAGCCGCAGTGCTGCGATGGCGCGTGCATTTGGCGTTGAAATTGAAGAAATTTCGCCGACCGAGGTTGGCGCGCGCTACGAACACCTAAATCTGGAAAATGTGGTTGGTGGTGTCTATTTGCCTAAAGACGGTCAGGGCGATCCCGCAAATATCGCATTGGCCATGGCCAAAGGCGCACGGATGCGCGGCGCCATCGTCCAAGAGCGCGTATGCGTGGCAAACATCCACAAAAACGGCCGCCGTGTCACTGGCGTTGATTGGGTTGCCGAAGATGGCGATCAGGGACATATCGAATGCGATATGATCGTGAACTGTGCAGGTATGTGGGGCCACAAAGTTGGGCGCATGGCAGGTGTGAATGTACCGCTGCATGCGTGCGAACATTTTTATATCGTGTCCGAACCAATTGACGGGCTCAGCCAACTTCCCGTTTTGCGCGTTCCCGACGAATGCGCCTATTATAAAGAAGACGCAGGCAAGATGATGTTGGGCGCGTTTGAGCCGAATTCAAAACCATGGGCGATGGACGGCATTCCCGCAGATTTCGAATTTGACCAACTACCCGAAGATTTCGACCATTTTGAACCCATCTTGGAAATGGCCGTAAACCGCATGCCTATGTTGGGTGAATCGGGTATTCACACCTTCTTCAATGGACCAGAAAGTTTTACGCCTGATGATGCCTATCACTTGGGTCTAGCACCAGAAATGGACAATGTTTGGGTTGCCGCAGGCTTTAACTCCATCGGTATCCAATCCGCGGGCGGGGCGGGTATGGCCCTGTCGCAATGGATGGACAGCGGCGAAAAACCTTTTGATTTGGGTGATGTTGATATTTCGCGCATGAGCCCGTTCCAAGGGAACAAAACCTATCTATTTGAACGCTCCAAGGAAACCTTGGGGCTGCTTTATGCGGATCACTTCCCCTATCGTCAAAAGGCGACAGCACGCGGCATTCGCCGCACACCCTTCCATCACCATTTGGACCAAAACGGCGCGGTCTTTGGCGAATTGGCGGGATGGGAACGCGCGAACTGGTTCGCGGATGACGGTCAAGAACGTGAATATCAATACAGCTGGAAACGCCAAAATTGGTTTGAAAATTCAGCGCGCGAACACCGCGCAATTCGCGAAAATGTGGGAATGTACGATATGTCCTCATTCGGCAAAATCCGGGTTGAGGGCCGTGACGCAGAAGCATTTTTGAATCACATTTGTGGGGCGAATATGTCGGTTCCTGCGGGAAAAATTGTGTATACTCAATTCCTCAATGAACGTGCAGGGATTGAAGCGGATGTCACCGTCACACGCCTGTCTGAGACGGCCTATTTGGTGGTGACACCTGCGGCCACACGTTTGGCGGATGAAACATGGATGCGCCGACATGTGGGGGATCGCAATGTTGTGATCACTGATGTCACCGCATCCGAAGGGGTATTGGCCGTTATGGGGCCGAATGCGCGTAAACTGATGCAGGCCGTGTCACCCAATGATTTTTCAAATGATGTGAACCCCTTTGGCACAGCCCAAGAAATTGAAATTGGCATGGGGTTGGCACGTGTGCATCGCGTGTCCTATGTCGGTGAATTGGGTTGGGAAATCTATGTTGGCGCGGATCAGGCGGGGCATATCTTTGAAACCCTATGGAACGCGGGTCAGGATCATGGCCTGAAACTCTGCGGTATGCATATGATGGACAGCTGCCGTATTGAAAAAGCCTTCCGCCACTTTGGGCACGATATAACAACCGAAGATAACGTGATTGCAGCCGGTCTGGGGTTTGCCGTATCAACAAAAAAAGAGGCATTCATAGGCCGTGATGCGGTTTTGCGGACCAAGGAAACTGGCCCAGATAGCCGCATGGTTCAGTTCTTTTTGAATGACCCAGAACCGCTGCTCTATCACAATGAACCGATCTTGCGGGATGGGAAAATTGTTGGCTATCTCAGCTCGGGATCCTATGGACATCACTTGGGTGGCGCGGTTGGCATGGGCTATGTCCCCTGCGCAGGTGAAAGTGCCGCTGACGTTTTGTCATCATCCTATCAAATCGATGTGGCAGGCACCTTGGTTGATGCCACAGCATCGTTGAAACCAATGTATGACCCCACGGGCGCGCGCTGCAAAGTCTAATTTATTTAAGCTTTGGTGGCGAATTCGGATCCATCCCCGGTGCAGAGCCGGGGATTTTTTCTTGGACAACCTCTGGCAATTCAAACCGCAACCCTACCTTGGTAATCGCTGCTGCAGCAGGTTCATCGGCGTCAAAAAACGCTACATCCAAACTGGCCGCATCAACGCCAGAAAATGCAATCGCCTCATGCGTGGATTTGGCCAATGCGCGTTCGGCGTTTGGTTCTGCATTGATAAAGGCCAATAAATGCCCGCGGCTATCGTCATCATAGACAACCTGACACAGCCAGACCTGTTCAACCAAACCCGCGGCCGCAACCAATTTTGTATCCAGTGCCTTTAACACCCGTTCGGGAATGCCCGCAGGTGGTAGAAACTGTGAAGGGCGAGCCTCAAACTCATCGGGGGTTTCCCCCAGCGCATCGCTTAACCACTCAATGGCATCGCTTGGGATCAACGTCTCGGAAGTTTCAACGCCCAGATTCAGACCCATACCCATTTTTTCCATAACCAACATGGAGACCAACACCCGACCCGATAGCGCGACATAGGGCGCAACATCGCCTGCAAAATTGGCCAGACGATCCGCTGTATCAAAGGCAAGAACCAGATTTTCGCCACCGCCCTCAATTACCCTAGGTTCAATGACATCTGCGGCCGCCTCTTTTTCCAATAAGAGATACAGTTCGGCATCCGCGACGCGTTCATAAAACGCAAGGTGCGCGGCCTCGTCATCGCGCGCAGCCTGCATGGCGGCAAATGCGCGATCAATCACTGTTTCACTCATCTCAGCTCCTCTTGGATACGGCGGCGCAGTTCGGGCAACAAATCAATTTCAAACCACGGATTTTTCTTTAACCATGCGGTATTGCGCCACGATGGGTGAGGCAAGGGAAAAACGTCTGATCCATGGGCTTTCCACCCCCGAACCGTATCTGTGACGTTGCTAAACCGTGGCAAATGCCATTTCTGCGCATATTGCCCGATCACCACCGTCAGGCGAATATTTGGAAAGCCTGCAATGACCCGTGCACGCCATGTACGTGCACAAATCGGCGGGGGCGGTAAATCAGCGCTCTTTTCATTGTATCCTGGAAAACAAAACGCCATCGGTAAAATTGCGATACGAGCGGGGTCGTAAAATTCTGCCTCTGTTACATCCATCCAGTCCCGTAAACGATCACCAGATGGATCGGTAAAGGGCAGCCCACTTTGATGTACACGCGCACCAGGTGCTTGCCCCGCAATCAAAATACGCGCGGATGGGTCACCGTGGAAAACAGGGCGCGGTTCATGTTGTGTTTTCGTGGCGGCAAATCGTTCGGCGCACAGGCGGCATTTTGATAATTCATCAAAGACGGAGTTGGGCATACCACAAGGATAGGTCGTTGCGCAGCACATGCAAAACAATTGTTGACGCAAACTTATATTTCGATAATTTTAGAAATATGAAAATATTTGACGATTCCACGCTCACGCTCGAGGTTGCCGCATCCACATTTGCGGCACTTGGCTCTGAACAACGTTTGCACGTTCTGCGCACTTTGGTGCGTGCAGGACCGAACGGTTTGCCAATTGGCATCTTGGGTGATCGCTGTGGTGTGACGGGATCAACCCTAACCCATCATGTCAAAATCCTAAATCAGGCGGGTCTGGTCACGCAGACAAAGCAAGGGAGATCCATAATTTGTGCGGCGGTCGCCTATGATCAAATCGAAACACTTTCACAATTTTTGATGACAGAATGCTGCGCTGATTGTGATTCAACATGCGAGCATGAATGCCATGACTGACCTAAGCCAATCGACACGCCAATTCCCAAAAATTGACGGCGCATTCACGGCAATCATTGTGATTTATATCTGCGTCGCGCTGTTCCTCCCTGCTGAATTTGGGGCAACCTTGGGGTTCACAGCAAATGCAATGACCAGTACCGCACCGTTTATCATCTTTGCGGTGCTTGCGGTTGCCTATCTAAAGGCGACAGGCGCTGAAACGTTGTTGGCGCGTGCGTTTGAGGGGGCGCAAACCCGCATGATCGTTTTGGCCGCGCTGCTGGGTGGATTATCCCCCTTTTGTTCATGCGAGGTGATCCCGTTTATCGCGGCACTCTTAGCCGTTGGCGCCCCACTTGGCGCGGTGATGGCGTTTTGGCTATCCTCTCCGTTGATGGACCCTGCGATGTTCGCCATCACCAGCGGAACATTGGGATTTGATTTTGCAATCGCCAAAACCGTTGCGGCGGTTGGTCTGGGCCTCTTTGGGGGATTTGTCACGATGGCGCTATCAAACAATCCTGTCTTTGTTGATCCCTTGCGGGAAAAGCCCAAGGTTGGTGGATGCTGCGGCGTAAAGGCCCCATTTCAGGGGAAACCCGTTTGGGCGTTTTGGCAGGATAGTGAACGCAAACTGGCCTTTCGCGATACGGCCGTCGAAAACGCGGTGTTCCTGACCAAATGGTTGCTGTTGGCCTATACGATCGAGGCATTGATGATCCGCTTCATCCCTGCCGAATGGGTCGCGCAGGCCCTGGGCGGGGAAGGCATTGGAACAATCATCCTGGCCTCATTCATCGGTGCGCCCGCCTATTTGAATGGCTATGCCGCCGTTCCATTGGTTGACGCATTAATGACCCAAGGCATGAGCACAGGCGCAGCCCTAAGCTTTATGATCGCAGGCGGGGTCAGCAGTATTCCAGCCGCGCTTGCTGTTTGGGCACTGGTGAAACCGCGTGTTTTCACCGCCTATTTGGGCTTGGCCGTTACAGGGGCAATCATATCAGGGATGGTTTGGCAGGCGATTGCCTGACATAAACTCTTCTGCCGTAAAACAAGAGTTTACGCTTTGTGGAGCTCAATTAATCACACGAAACAGCTAAAAACCGTTTGTTTTATGCGCCATGTTCCATCAAACATAAACCTGTGAAAGATGGGGCAGAGCAGGCATGTCAAAAAAGATGAATTCACAGGCGGTCGGGCTTGATATTGGGCTTAGCTTTATAAGATGGCTCACGGGCGCTGAAAATTTGCATTATGGCATCTGGACAGACCTAGAGGTCACCGCAGCGAATTTGGGTCAGGCGCAATCTGTTTACACAGAAAAACTGTTTTCCTATCTACCATCTGGGTCATTGCGCATTTTGGATGTGGGCGGCGGTGCGGGTGAAACCGCGCGCAAACTGATTGCATTGGGGCATCAGGTGGACATCGTCGTGCCCAGCCCGTTTTTAGCCGAACGCTGCCGTGCAAATGCTCCACAAGCAACTGTCCATCTTTGCAAATTTGAAGACTTTGAAACTGACCAAGAATTTGACCTCTGCATATTTTCAGAAAGCTTTCAATACATTCCATATAAAACTGCGATTGATCGGGCAAAAAAATATGTAAAGTCGAATGGCAACATCCTGATCGCCGATTGTTTCCGCACAACATCAGCAGCCAGAACAAACAAAATGCGCCGTGTAGGCGGCGGGCATTCGATAACGGAATTTCAAAGCTATCTGCAGGCATCAGGTATTAACGTCACATCGTGTGAGGATGTGACCACAGCTGTCGCGCCTTCAATTGATCTTGAACAGGAATTGTTTAACGTATTTGGTCACGCGGTCAAACGCGTTGATGTTGAACTGCAATCTGGCAAGCCAACCTTACGCTGGTTCTTAATGCGACTACTGCGCATGATTCTGAACGAAAAACGGCGCTACCGTCTTACCCATCGTTTGTTCGAAAAAGAGCGTACGTCAGAAGCGTTCATTACACATAATCAATACATGATCTTTGCACTGCAGCTAGGGTAGCTACCTAGCGAGACAGCAGTGTCATCCACACTTTGAATGACCGCAACTGCGGCAGGTCATGCAGCCTTCAACCATTTGCATGTCGAACTGACCACAGCTTGGGCAGGCTTTACCACGGTTTTCATTCAGGTTCACAACCTGCTGACCCGCTTTTGGGTCTTCTTTTAACCCCATCCCTTCGCCTTCCAAAAATCCGATGGCGATCATATGTTGCTCCAAAACGCCGCCAATCGCCGCTAGGATGGAAGGGATATATCTACCGTGCACCCAGGCCCCACCACGTGGATCAAAGACAGCCTTTAATTCCTCAACAACAAAGCTAACGTCACCACCACGACGGAACACAGCAGAAATCATACGTGTCAGGGCAACTGTCCATGCGAAATGTTCCATATTTTTGGAATTGATGAAAACCTCAAACGGACGACGGTGATCGTTAATAATCACATCATTTATGGTGACATAAATCGCGTGTTCACTGTCTGGCCATTTCAATTTATATGTATTGCCCTCTAACGCCTGGGGACGATCCAATGGTTCTGCCATGTAAATAACATCTGCGCCCTGATCCGCCTCTGGGACTGCTTCACTACTTTCTGACACACTAAGGACAGACCCAGTTACATCATTGGGACGATAGGTGGTACAGCCCTTACATCCCGTTTCATAAGCCTCCATGTATACATTCTGAAAATCATCAAAACTGATATCTTCAGGGCAGTTGATTGTTTTCGAAATTGAACTGTCGACCCACTTTTGCGCTGCTGCCTGCATCTTAACATGATCCATTGGCGCAAGCGTTTGTGCGTTCACGAAATAATCGGGCAGGTCTGCATCACCGAATTTGTCGCGCCACATTTGTACCGCGTAATCCACAACTTCTTCTTCGGTTCGGGTTCCATCCTTTTGCAACACCTTCCGCGTGTAGGCGTAGGCAAAGACAGGTTCGATACCCGAACTTACATTCCCTGCATATAGACTAATGGTCCCTGTTGGCGCGATCGAGGTGAGGAGAGCGTTGCGAATACCATGCGTGCGGATTTGATCGCGCACGTCTTCATCCATTTGCTTCATGGCATCAGAGGCCAAAAACGGATCTGCCTCAAACAGTGAGAAGGCACCCTTCTCCTTGGCAAGTTCAACCGACGCCAGATATGCGGCGCGCGCGATGGCGTGCAACCAGCGGTCAGTTTGCCGCGCCGCCTCGTCTGACCCATACCGCAAACCCGTCATCAACAGAGCGTCCGCCAATCCCGTTACACCCAAACCAATGCGGCGTTTTGCTTGTGCTTCTTGTGCTTGTTGTGGCAGCGGGAATTCTGAGGCGTCAACAACATTGTCCATCATGCGCACCGCGGTTGCGACCAGTTTGCTCAACTCATCAACATCCAAATCCGCATCCGCCTCAAACGGGTCCTTGACCAAACGGGCCAAGTTGATGGACCCCAACAAACACGCGCCGTAGGGTGGCAATGGCTGCTCTCCACATGGGTTTGTGGCCGCGATTGTTTCGCAATATCCCAGATTATTGGCCTTATTAATGCGATCAATGAAAATCACACCCGGTTCCGCGTAATCATAGGTAGAACGCATGATTTTATTCCACAAATCCCGAGCCTTAACGGTTTGATACACCTTGCCATCAAACACCAAATCCCAGGATCCGTTGGCCTTGACCGCCTCCATAAACGGGTCTGTGACCAAGACGGACACATTAAACATCCGCAGGCGCGCGGCATCCGATTTGGCGGTTATAAAGTCCTCAATATCGGGATGATCACACCGCATGGTCGCCATCATCGCACCACGGCGTGATCCTGCGGACATGATTGTGCGGCACATACTGTCCCAAACATCCATAAAAGACAGTGGCCCAGATGCATCCGCCGCAACCCCCGTGACCAAGGCGCCTTTGGGGCGTATCGTACTGAAATCATAGCCAATTCCGCCGCCTTGCTGCATGGTTAATGCGGCTTCTTTCAGCATGTCAAAAATGCCACCCATGCTGTCGGGGATTGTGCCCATGACAAAGCAGTTGAACAATGTCACCTTACGTGCGGTTCCAGCACCCGCTGTAATGCGACCCGCGGGCAGAAATTTGAAATCCTCAAGTGCCCCATAAAATTCGTTTTCCCAGTGATCCGCATCCTTTTCAACTACGGCCAAGGCGCGGGCAATTCGACGCCACGTATCTTCAACGGTGCCATCAAGCGGCGTTCCATCAGCCTCTTTAAAACGATACTTCATATCCCAGATTTGTTCGGCGATTGGGGCTGCGAAACGTGTCATACTCTGGTACTCCAGCTGGCGTGATTTTCTAAGTGATCGGACTAAGTGAGATAGAGCTTACATCATTCAAGGTCAACTTGCCAAACCCAGAATTATCGCTATTCTACACCACAAATTGGGATTATATATGACAAAACAACTACATCTTGTGAAGCTCAGCGTAGGGAGCGAGGGAATCGAAGGCCTACGTGCATGGCAGGCAAGCGCCCCCGCACAAGGGCCAGATGGGTTGCCACGCCATATCACACGGATGTGGCCCAAACAGGAAAAAGAACTACTGGATGGCGGGTCAATCTATTGGGTGATCAAGCGGTTCATCCAATGTCGCCAACGCATTTTACGCCTTGATGAAGTCGTCGGTGGGGACGGCATTCGCCGTTGCGCAATTGTGCTTGATCCTGAATTAATCTTAACCACCCAAGTGCCCCGCCGCCCTTTCCAAGGATGGCGCTATTTAAAGGCCGAGGATGCACCGCTGGACCTCAGTAAGTCCCGCGCATCAGAAGACCCATTGCCCCCCGAATTGGCGGGAAAACTGGCCGAAATCGGCGTGCTGTAACACGTCGATATGAAGTCAGTGCGGAAGTTAACGGTGTGTTAATGGCGGACGTAATGTCGTCGATTAACAATCGTCAAATTACAAACCCAGCTTATCCAACAAATTCGCAAGATCCCGACCTTCGTCTGCTGACACATCAGCACTGCGTGCGAGGAGAAGGCAGGCTTGGGATTTTAGGATCAAACCATCGCTTAGGATTTTTAAGTGATTGGCCCGCAAGGTTTCGCCCGAGGATGTAATATCAGCAATCGCCTCTGCCGTTTCGTTTTTCACTGTGCCTTCGGTGGCGCCTTGGCTATCGACGATCAGATAATCCGCAACACCTGCCTGTTTCAGAAATTCACGCACCAAGCGGTGATATTTCGTGGCGATCCGCAAACGGAACCCATGACGCGAACGAAATGCGGCGGCCGTGGCATCCAGATCATCCAACGTATCCACATCGACCCAGCAGTTGGGCACCGCCAAAATCAGATCGGCAAAACCGAAACCCAGCTCTGCCATCACCTCTACCCTTTGATCCCAAGCGGCTAATTTTTCGCGGATCAAGTCAATACCCGTGACGCCCAAATGAATGCGGCCTGCCGCCAATTCGCGGGGAATTTCACCTGCAGACAGCAAAACCAATTCCACACCCGTCACACCATCCACGGCGCCTGCATATTCGCGATCTGATCCCGTACGCGCCAGCGTCACGCCGCGCGTGCCAAACCAGTCAAAAGTTTTTTCCATCAAGCGCCCTTTGGAGGGCACACCCAGTTTAATGGTCATGGCGCGCCTCCTACGATTTGGATCAAGAGATCGGGGCGAATAACGCCGCCCACTGCAGGTATGGCATCGCCTTTTCCTAAACGTTGGGTCAGGGCATCGTATCGCCCACCTGTGGCGATGGGGCTAAGACCCGCATGATCGGTTGCGTGAAATCCAAACACAAACCCATCGTAATATTCCATCGACGTGCGGCCATAGCTGGTTTCAAACATCAGAGTGGATGTTTCAACACCACGGGTATCCAAGGCCTCAAACCGTTCGCCCAACCGCGTCACCGCACCCATGATTGACGGAAGATCAACAGCAATATCGCGCAAGTTTGCCAAGGCATTTGGACAGGTTTCGCGCACCTGCAAAATGGCCTCGATCAAATCAACCTCAGCCGCGGAAATTGGGTCCAAAGCAGCGTCAGATTTCAAGACATCAATACGCTCTGCCACCTCGGCGGCGCTACGCAATCCGATTTGCGGCCCAGCTTGGGACATAGGATCATCCGATGCGATCAACGCCTGACGCGCTCCGGGCGTTTCCGCGCGTCCTGCAAAACGATCTAACAATGCGCGAAACCGCTTTGGGCGCCAAATATGACGGCGCAGGGCAGATTTGCGGCGCTCAGATGTGTTCAAGCCATCAACCGCTGCCATCAGAATACCAATATCCCCAACGGTTGCCCGTACAGGCGCATCGCCCAAGGCGTTTTGGATCAGGGCAAAAACTTCAGCATCGGTTTCGGCAGGATTGCTGCGATCAAAGACTTCGTAGCCGACCTGCAGGTATTCATTGGCACGGGTTGCATCATCCTCTTGGCGGCGAAACACCACACCGTTGTAGGTATAGCGCGCGGGTTCTGCCCCCTGTTCCATATGCATCTGCACAACGGGTACCGTGAAATCAGGGCGCAGCATTTGTTCACCACGCAGCGGATCAGACGTGACATAGGCGCGGGCGCGAATATCCTCACCATATAAATCCAATAGGGTTTCGGCAGGCTGCAAAATCGCGGCCTGAACCGTCGCGGCACCCGCCTGCTGGAACAGGGTTTCAATACCTGCTGCCGTTGTTATCACCTTGGGGTTCATCGTCATGCCCCTTGAGTTTCACCGTTATGTGTCGCCAGAATTTCACGCACCTTGGCCAACATCTGATCACGGGGAACGGTGAATTGGCTGGGACGTTCTTTCCACTCTTCTAGGGTGGCGTTTTGGGCAATTTGTGCGCCAAGGATCAAATCTTTGATCTGAACGATACCTTGGTCCTTTTCATCCCCGCCTTCGATAATGGCGATGGGCGAATTGCGTTTATCCGCATATTTCAACTGATTGCCGAAATTCTTTGGGTTGCCCAAATAAACCTCGCTTCGGATGCCGTTATTGCGCAACTCTGTCACCATGGCCTGATAATCGGCCATTCGGTCACGGTCCATCACGGTCACGACAACGGGGCCAAGGGGATTTGACCCAATCCGCCCCTTTTCCCGCAATGCGGCCAATAGGCGGTCCACACCAATGGACACCCCCGTTGCTGGCACAGCCTGACCTGTGAAGCGTTTGACCAAATCATCATACCGCCCACCGCCAGAGACGGAGCCAAATTGACGCTTGCGTCCCTTTTCATCAAAAATTTCAAAAGTCAGCTCTGCCTCAAACACAGGGCCTGTGTAATATCCAAGTCCGCGCACAACAGAAGGATCAATCAAAATCTGGTCTGCGCCATAGCCCCCGGCGTCAAACAATTCGGCCATGGTTTCCAATTCGTTCACACCTTCGGCGCCAACATCTGATCCGCCGATTGCATCGCGTAGATTTGCCAAGGTCGCCGCCGCCGTATCGCCGCGCGATGTAAGAAAGGCGACAACAGGTGCGGCCTGATCATCGGAAAGGCCAACGCCGTCAATATAAGCACCAGAGGCATCCAAGCGCCCTTTGCCCAAAAGTTCGCGCACGCCTGCCTCGCCCACTTTATCGAATTTATCAATCGTGCGCAAAACCGCATCGCGTTGTGCATCATCCGCAAGCCCCATGGTTTCCAATACACCATTCAAAACTTTGCGGTTGTTAACACGCACAATGTAATCCCCGCGGGGAATTCCAACTGTTTCCAGTGTGTCTGCCAACATCGCGCAAATTTCACTGTCTGCCGCAACAGAGGGTGCGCCCACAATATCCGCATCGCATTGATAAAATTGACGATAGCGCCCTGGACCCGGTTTTTCGTTGCGCCAAACAGGACCCATCGCGTAGCGGCGATAGGGGTTGGGCAAATCATTGCGATGTTGGGCATAAACACGCGCCAAAGGCGCCGTCAGATCATACCGCAGGGCAAGCCAATCGCCCTCTTCCTCTTGCCAAGCAAAGACACCTTCGTTTGGGCGATCCACATCTGGCAAAAATTTTCCAAGCGCCTCAACCGTTTCCACGGCCGAGCTTTCAAGCGCGTCAAAGCCATAATGATGATACACACCCGCGATCTGAGAGAGCATTTCAGAGCGTTCGCTTACTTCTGTTCCGAAATAATCACGAAACCCTTTGGGCGTTTCCGCCTTTGGGCGCGGTTGTTTTTTCACTTTGGCCATGGTCATTTTCCAAGCTAACTTTTCGCGTTTCGCTCTAACGCAGATATCGTGAATGAGCAAGCAAATGGGACAACAACCGCTTGATTGTCGCGTATGCCCCTCTAGTTCGATTTGCATGAAGAACGTTTTGATAATTGGACACACGGGCGGGATCGGTCGTGCATTGGCAGATCACTATAGCGCGCAGGGCGCGCAGGTGACTGGTGTTTCGCGCACGACCCATGGTTTGGATTATATGAACCCCGCCTCTGTTGATGCCGCAATGGCACAAATTGATGGCCCCTTTGATCGCGTGATCGTGGCAAGTGGCGCATTAGAAATCGAGGGCTACGCACCCGAAAAAACGATACAGGCCGTCACGGCACAGGGCATGGCAGATCAATTCGCAGTGAACGCAATTGGCCCTGCATTGATTTTGAAACACATCAAGCGGCTGTGTCCACGGCGTACGCCCGCGGTGGTTGCGATTTTATCGGCGCGTGTTGGATCCATCGGGGACAATAACATCGGCGGATGGATCAGTTATCGCGCTGCCAAAGCGGCCGTGAACCAAATCATCCGTACCAGCGCGATAGAGTTGGGGCGCACGCACCCCGCGCTTGCCTTGATTGCGCTACACCCTGGCACAGTAGCAACCAAATTCAGCGCAAATTACACCGCACGTCACGTCACCCAAACGCCTGAAAATGCTGCGCAGCATATGGCGCATGTGATCGAGACAATGACACCGCAAAACAGCGGTCAATTTTTTGATTGGGCAGGAAAATCAATAGAATGGTAAGGCAGATTATCGTTATTTTGGGCGATCAATTATCTCCTGACAACCCTGCCTTGCAAGCATCTGATCCATCTCAAGATATTGTTTTTATGGCAGAAGTTGGAGGTGAGGCCACATATGTGCATCACCATCCACAAAAAATAACACTGATCCTAAGTGCGATGCGCCATTTCGCAAAAGATCTGCGGGAAAATGGGTGGACCGTTCACTACACCACATTGGACGATCCAGAAAATCAACAAACACTTGGTGCCGAAATTATTAAAATTGCTGCGCAGCATAATTGCACAAAAATCATCATGGTTGAGCCAACCGAATGGCGTGTCATCGACGATATGACCGCATTACCATTGGATGTCACACTGCTTCCCGATGATCGCTTTTTCGCATCACACGGTGTTTTTGAAACATGGGCAGAGGGGCGCAAAGCGTTGAGAATGGAATATTTCTATCGCGAGATGCGCAAATCAACAGGCTATTTGATGGAGAATGGAAAACCCACAGGCGGCCAATGGAATTATGACCATGACAACCGTAAGGCCGCACCCAAGGATGTCACACACCCCGGTCCAATCCCATTCACACCTGATCAAATCACCCGTGACGTCATCGCGTTGGTTCAGGCACGTTTTGACAATCACTTTGGGACGCTGCAGCATTTTGAGTACGCCGTCACACGTGCCGATGCGCTGCTCGCGCTTGATCATTTCAAATCACATGCCCTGCCGCGTTTTGGGGATTATCAGGATGCCATGTTGCGCGATAACAGATACCTCTATCACTCTGTCCTATCTCCCTACATCAATATCGGGCTTCTCTCACCAAAAGAAGTCTGTGACGCCGCAAACCAGGCCTTCGCAGAAGGACATGCTCCCATCAACGCAGTTGAGGGATTCATCCGACAAATCCTTGGGTGGCGCGAATTTATGCGTGGGATTTATTTCTTAAAAGGACGCGAATACGTCAATTCTAATTATTTGGAACATGATCGCCCGCTGCCCGATGTCTATTGGGGCGCTGATAGCAAAATGTTGTGCATGACAAAGACTATCGAACAAACCCGAGAAACGGCGTATGCTCATCACATTCAAAGATTGATGGTCACAGGCAACTACGCATTGCTGGCCGGCGTTGATCCACATCAGGTTCATGAATGGTATCTGGGGGTTTACGCGGATGCATTTGAGTGGGTTGAGGCACCAAACACCATTGGGATGAGCCAATTTGCAGATGGTGGTGTTGTGGGGTCAAAACCCTACGTCAGCAGTGGTGCATACATAAATCGCATGTCAGATTACTGCAAATCTTGCGCGTATAAGGTGACGGCGAAAAAGGGAGAAGATGCCTGTCCATTTAACCTGCTTTATTGGCATTTTTTGATACGGCATAGGGATTATTTTGCAAACAATCCGCGGATGGCCCAAATGTATCGCACATGGGAGCGCATGGACCCTGACCACCGCGCCACCGTTTTGGCCGAGGCAGATGCCTATCTAGCTACGGAAGTACCGCGGGAAGATCACTGATCCGAATTACTGACCAAAGCTCCGTTATTCCATTCACCCCTTGCTGTATTGCCGTTGGCAAAGCGGATTGTGCCCTGACCCTGCCGTTTGCCGCGCTGAAACGTCCCTTCATAAATGTCACCGTTGGTATAAGTGGCCACACCCTGCCCTGTGATTTCACCATTCGCCCAATCACCCGTGTAGGTGAAACCATCGGTTAGTTTGATAGTTCCCTTGCCATGGCGCTGACCATTTAGGTAATCACCCTCATAGACCATGCCATCAGCAAATGTTGCCTTACCCTTGCCAGACCGCGTTCCGTCCTGCCATTCGCCTTCGTAAGTATAACCATCCGCATAGGTCATCACGCCAAATCCATGATTGCGTGCGTTTTGGAAACTGCCCCTATACGTCACGCCATTGGCATAGATTGCAGTGCCTTCACCTTCGATCACGCCTGCACTCCAACCACCTTCATAGCTGGACCCATCGGGATAGATAATTTTCCCAGTACCATCGGCCAGGCCACGGATAAAGTCACCTGTGTAGATTGAACCATCAGGATAGGTAACCTGGCCCTGCCCCTGAATTTGTCCATTTTCCCAGCTCCCCGAATATTGGTAACCGTCGCTCCCAATGAATGTGCCTTGTCCCACGCGCTGGTCATCTTCGAAATTACCTTCATAGGTATCACCATTGGCATAAGTGACTTTACCCTGACCCTGGCGGCGACCATCCTCCAAATTGCCCTCATAGACATCACCGTTTGCTTGGATCAATTTGCCCAATCCATTGATTTCGCCTGCTTTCCAAAGACCTTCGAAAATCAGGCCTTCTGGCATCTCTAAACGCCCGCGACCCTCGCGCGTACCGCGCAAAACACTGCCATCATAGATCGTGCCGTCAGGATAAGTGATGCGTGCAGCACCTTCTTTCACGCCATTGATCCAATCACCATCATAAATGTAGCCATCTGGATTAGTCATAACTCCACGACCGTGATGCATTGCATCGAGAAATCCGCCTTCGTATCTTGCGCCATTGGGGTATTCCGCGACACCCTGACCAGAAATTTTTCCATCGAGCCAGCTGCCTTCATAGGTGCCACCATCGGCAAAGGTTATCTTACCAATACCCTCAGGCTTGCCTTTGACAAAGCTGCCTTCATAGCTGGAGCCATTTGGGAAATGCGCAACACCGTTGCCCCGAATTTCACCGTCTACCCAGTCACCTGAATATTGATAGCCATTGGGCAGTGTGTAGATGCCTGTTCCATGCTGCAGGCCGTTTCGAAACGTGCCCTCGTATATGCCGCCATCATCATATTGTTTAATCACAATATCCGAGGTTTGCGCTGCCAAAGGCGCGGCCATCAATGCCGCGGCAAAAAGGGTAGATGTCAGTACACGTCGCATCATGGTGGCCTACGTTTATTCTAAGGTTGTGCGCAGCTTAGTAAACGAGGCACCATCTGACAATGGCCTTTCGATTTCACCAATGGGGTGGGCGCTGATCGGCCACGTATTCAATGCCTTCGCTTTCGCGTTCTGCTTCGCGTTGCATCAACATGCCAACGCGGCGTTCAAGTGCCTCAATCCGCTTAGACTGATCTGCAACAATATCCGACAGTTCGTCATTCACCTTAGTAATATGTGACAAGGCTGTTTCCAAATTCACAAGTCGACGTTCAACATCGTTACCATTTTGGTCCATTCAGGCATCCTTTCGCGCTGAAATATGCCAATGCATTGAAGCCTCTCGCCTGAAAATGCAAGAGTTTCAACAAATCTTGTCCCTATGGTTATGTTAGTAACAGCATCAAGATAACGAGTTATTGAAGTTTGAAGGAGCATGACAACAATTTTATGGCGCCTTCAAACTGTGCCACGCTGCATGAGAAGCATGATATTTTGTAGATTACATCCCTTTTCATTTCGAATTTCTTGGCTATAGTTTCACAAATGTTGACTTCTAATGCCATATTACCGCGTCAAACCCTTTTAGGTCCACTGGCGCTCGGCCTCCTACTAAGCAGCCTCTGAGCGTGCCATATCCGGTGCGTCCGCTCAGAGGAGAGAGCAGAGCGCACCGACATTCAACCGCTTAGTAGACACAGTAAAAGAGAACTCAGATGACACAATCCGACAACAAAGACCGCGTAGTGATCTTTGACACGACGTTGCGAGACGGTGAACAATCCCCGGGCGCAACAATGACGCATGACGAAAAGCTTGAGATTGCAGAGCTTTTGGACGACATGGGCGTCGACATCATCGAGGCCGGTTTTCCTATCGCATCAGAGGGCGATTTTCGCGCTGTATCCGAAATCGCAAAACGCAGTAAAAATTCCATAATCTGCGGCCTAGCTCGTGCACATTTTGGTGATATTGATCGCTGTTGGGAGGCTGTGCGCAATTCCGAACGTCCACGCATTCACACATTTATAGGCACATCGCCATTGCATCGAGCGATCCCAAATCTGGATCAAGATCAAATGGCAGAGCGTATCCATGAAACCGTGACACGAGCACGTAACTTGTGTGACAACATCCAATGGTCCCCGATGGACGCCACACGAACCGAACATGACTATCTTTGCCGTGTTGTAGAAATCGCCATCAAGGGAGGTGCAACCACAATCAACATTCCTGATACTGTGGGATACACAGCCCCTATAGAGAGCGCAGATTTGATCCGCATGTTGATTGAAAAGGTTCCGGGTGCAGATGACGTAATTTTTGCAACGCATTGTCACAATGACCTTGGTATGGCGACGGCAAATTCGCTTGCCGCCGTTGAAGGTGGCGCTCGTCAAATCGAATGTACCATCAACGGACTTGGTGAACGCGCAGGCAACACAGCACTAGAAGAAGTCGTCATGGCATTGAAAGTGAGAGGCGATATCATGCCCTATTTCACAGGAATCGATACGACAAAGATCATGAATATTTCACGCCGCGTTGCATCTGTTTCGGGCTTCCCCGTGCAGTTTAACAAAGCGATCGTGGGTAAAAACGCTTTTGCACATGAAAGCGGCATTCACCAAGACGGTATGCTAAAAAACGCCGAAACCTTTGAAATCATGCGGCCCGAGGATGTCGGCCTGTCTGAGACAAACTTGGTCATGGGCAAACACTCTGGTCGAGCAGCCCTGCGCTCTAAATTGGAAGACTTAGGATATGTGCTTGCCGACAATCAGCTAAAGGACGTGTTTGTCCGTTTCAAGGAATTGGCAGATCGTAAAAAAGAGGTCTATGACGAAGACCTCATTGCATTGATGCGTGCGGGCGAAGATGCGGAAAATGATCACATTACGTTGAAATCGCTACGCGTGGTCTGCGGAACGGGCGAACCACAAACCGCAGAAATGACATTGGTGATCAACGGGGAAGAGTTATTCACAACCGCCACAGGGGACGGACCCGTTGATGCAACATTCAACGCTGTAAAGGCGCTTTATGGACACAAAGCACGTCTGCAATTGTACCAAGTTCACGCCGTGACCGAAGGCACAGATGCCCAAGCCACCGTCAGCGTGCGCATGGAAGAGGACGGAAATATCGCAACAGGCCAATCGGCAGACACCGATACGGTTGTGGCAAGCGCCAAAGCCTATCTGAATGCGCTAAACCGCCTATATGTGCGCCGCGGTCGTCTCGGTGAAGACCAGCGAGAAGTGAACTGGAAAGACGTGTCTTAATCTAAGGCACAGCAGCTTTTGTTTTCAGACTTATACGACATGCGAAAACTGTTTGCGTGTCGTATTCTAAAAAATTCACAATCATAATTTCTAAAACGGAACACGCACCCTTGCGCGTTGTAGCTCGATCAGGCCCATGGTGGTCCAGCCGACGAAATTCGTTTCCACAGAATCTTTTCGCAGCGCGGCCTTAAGGGCGCTTTCCACTGTCTTGCGATCTTTCTTCGGCATTGGGGCGGGGTCGATCACGATCTGGCCGCCCAAGCCACGTAACCGCAATTGGCGCGGTAAATCGCGGACCATGGCGATATTCGCCTTTATACCCGCAGCGGGCGATGTATCTTTGCCTGTATTCACATCAACCGTTACAAAAGCGCGCGTGGATTCCACGTAATAATGCCCGCCATCAATGCGCACGGCGGGGGATTTCAAATCCTCAATCATGTCCAAAACACCATGCGTTTCAAAACACCCTGCCTCGGTCACAACATCAGCGGGGGCCGTCCATTCACGCCAGCCAAGAGTATGGGGGGTATCCGCCTCAACCAACAGCTCTGGCACCCCATCCTGATCGGCCATAACGGCACTGGCAAGACCCAGCATGTTTTGCGCATCGTCCAAAATGTCTTCATCATCCGCATCAGCACAGCTGGACCGCAGGATCATCCCATATTCAAATGGGTCCAACCTTTCACGAATAATCTGCAGCAGGGCATCGCGGCGATCATCATCCTTGATACTGCGGGATATATTCAATCCAGGCGCATCTGGGGTAACAATCACATATCGGCTTTTGAACAGTAGCTTTGAGGTCACTGGTGTGGCCTTGCCCACTTCTGCAAAACCGCTCACCTGCACCAGTAGCGTTTGTCCCGGTGCTAATCCTTTCACCTGACGCAAAAACGCGGGGCCATCCGAGGTTTTCAAAAACAATCCCCCCTGCCCCTTCACGGGGCGATCCACGACAGCACGATAAATAGTACCAGGTGCGGGCAAATCCGTTTCTAAAAACAAATCCTGCAGCCTACCATCTTCGACAAGTGCTGCCGCCTGACGGTTCCCCATATGATCCAAAAGGATTTGACGCCCTTTCACCATCTCGCTCCGAATGTTGAAATGCCAGCAGCGTTTAACAGCGCGTAGGTTTCCGCCACAGGCAGACCCATGATGGCGGAATAAGATCCGCTGATCCATGGCACAAATGCCCCTGCAGGACCTTGGATGCCATATCCGCCTGCTTTACCCTCCCAATCGCCCGTAGTCAGATAGGCATCAATTTCTGCAGCTCCCAGAACCTTCATTTTGACGATACTCACGCAATCCTTTTGCCAGATCGTGTCCATCTTTTTCACCGCCACTGACGTGATAACACGATGGCGACGACCTGACATTTTTTGCAAAAACGCACGCGCTTCATCCATATCGGCGGGTTTACCCAAAATCTGACGACCGAGAGCAACTGTCGTATCACCGCACAAGGCAACCTCATCTGCGCCAAGTTCGATGGCATCCACTTTTAATCGTGTCACACGATTGCAATAATTGCGTGGAAGTTCCCCAGCCAGTGGGGTTTCATCCACATCAGGCGGGCGCACATCATAAATATGCACACCAAGTTGCCCCAACAGCTCTTTTCGCCGCGGGCTGCCTGATCCAAGAACAAGTTTCACTTACTTGAAACGATAATTTATCCGACCTTTGGTCAGGTCATAGGGTGTCATTTCCACCTGAACGCGGTCTCCTGCCAAAACCCGAATACGGTTTTTGCGCATTTTTCCTGCCATATGTGCGTTGATCTCATGGCCATTTTCAAGCTCGACCAGAAACGTCGCATTTGGCAAGAGTTCCTTAACGACACCTGGAAATTCGAGCAATTCTTCCTTGGCCATAGTCTCTCCTACATTTTATTACGTGGTGCGCAGTATATCGCGCATGGCGCTAAATGTATCTATTTTTGAAAATTTTCAAGAGGATTCATCGGAAACTGTGGCAACAGGGACAGATAGATCACGCATATCTTGTTCGCTCCAGTGGGTTCGGTTCAAAACAACGCCGTCTTTGCGCACCGCTTTGATCGCATCCAGATCGATGTCGCAATAGGTCCATCCGGGCGTTCCAATTTCACCCAAGGCCATTACACCATCGGCGGGAAACCCACGATCAGGGGGACCAAAAACCCCGCCCGTTCCCGTTGCCTCATCCACTCCGTTAAAGCGGGCCTCATTGCCAAGCAGCGATGACATGACAGATACACATTGATTTTCCAACGCACGCGCCATTGCACCAATGCGAACGCGCCAATATCCATGCATCGCTTCGGTGCAGGATGGCACCAACAACACATCCACATCCTTTAACGCGCGGCCCAATTTCGGAAACTCACTATCATAACAAATTAAAATACCAAATCGCCCCAGATCCGTTTCGATGACATTCAATGGATTTCCATGTTCAACACACCATTCTTCGCGCTCAAATCGAGTCATGATTTGTTTATCCTGCAGGATATAGGCGCCGCTGGGATCAAAAACACCCAAACGGTTTACATAACGGCCATCGTCCCACACAGGCGCGCTACCTGATAAAATGTGGACGCCATATCGTTTTGCAAGGTTCGTATATGTCTCGCAAATCCGATCGAATACATCTGAAACCGATGACAGCGCGGTTTCTATTTTTGCGGCACGTTCCTCTCCCGCAAGCGATGAAAGCTCCATCGATGCATATTCAGGAAAAACTAGAAACTCGGCCCCGTGATCAGCAGCGTCCGCGACCCAATGATCTAGTTTTTGTTCATATTCGTCCCAAGAATTTAACCAAGTGATGGGATAAGCCGCCGTCGCAATACGCATGATGTCCTCGACCATTTTTGTACAGGCTACCGCGATCCGCACCATTCGCCAAAGAAAAAGAGGGCCGAAACCCTCTTTTCCCCTGCAATACTCGTCAAATGCGCGATGCGCATACTCGTTACCTGCAAACACAAAAAATACACTCGTGACGCATCACATCGGATGCCCCTTTAGAAGGCCTGCATTCCGGCGCGGGATGAATACAGCACAAGTCTATACAATGAGGCAAAAGGATAGGCTTTGAGTATTGCATCAAGTACGGCTTAGTTTGGGGCAGCCTGCGCGATCATTTCAATAAAAATTGGCCCAACTGATTCTACGACCATTTTCACGCCTGTGGCGTTGGGATGGATGCCATCTGGTTGAAAATACTGGGACGCACTTTCATCCAATTGGCCGTCGGTGATGAACGGTTCAAAAAAACTGGGAATATAAAGCGCACCATACTTGTCCGCTAACTCAGGAAAGATTTGGTCAAACTGCTGTTTGTAATCGGGGCCATAATTGTTGGGGGCATGGGTGCCCACCACCAAAAGGGCAACTTGGGCCTTCTGCAATTCGTCCAAAATGCCCATCAGGTTTGCGCGGACAACTTCGGGGGCAATTCCACGCAGCACATCGTTACCGCCCAACGCAACAACCGCCGCATCCAATCCCGGTTCAATTGACCATGCAACACGTTCCAACCCACCTGCGGTTGTGTCCCCAGACACCCCTGCATTGATCAAACGCACGTCCTTACGCTGGGAATTCACATAGCGTTGCAGCTGCGGGACAAGTCCATTTTCAGGAACCAATCCATACCCATGGGTTAGGCTGTCCCCCAACATCAGAACATCGATGCGTTCATCCGCTTTGGCAAACGAGGCACAGATCAGAAAACATGCCAACAGCATCTTGCCCATGGTTGCCAAAGGCCCATATGAGAAAGGCAAGTTCAATATAAGGCCGAATTGTTTCATGACGTCCCCCATTATTTCCCTATCAAATGTATATCTTTCCCTAGAAAGCAATGCTGGAACAGTTGAGATTTTGAAAAACATCTCACTTGACGTGTCGGCAGGTGAAAGTTTGGGGTTAATTGGCCCTTCTGGTTCGGGAAAATCCTCACTCCTCATGCTTCTTGGTGGGTTAGAGCGCGCCAGCAGTGGGATGGTGAATGTTGCGGGAACGGACCTGTCACGGCAAAGCGAAGATCAACTTGCATTGCTGCGGCGCGATCAAATGGGGATTGTGTTTCAATCGTTCCATTTGATCCCAACGATGACGGCGCTTGAAAATGTGGCAACACCGTTGGAATTGGCGGGGGTGCGCGATGCGTTTCGCAAAGCACAAGAGTCCTTGGATGTTGTGGGCCTTGCCCATCGTCATGATCACTATCCAGCGCAGCTGTCAGGGGGTGAACAACAGCGTGTTGCACTGGCTCGTGCAGTTGTTGCACGGCCCAAAATTCTACTGGCCGATGAACCAACAGGCAACCTAGATGGTCCAAACGGAACTGCGATTATGGATTTATTGTTTTCCCTGCGCGACCAATTCGGATCAACCCTAATATTGGTGACGCATGATCCAGTTTTGGCAAATCGCTGTGATCGTACCATTCGCTTGCGCGATGGTATGATGGATCAAGAGGTCTCTCAATGAGCTGGCGCGTCTCTGGCAAAATTGCGCGGCGTGAATTGCGCTCGGGTCTCAGCGGGTTTCGCATACTGATTGCCTGCTTGGCACTGGGTGTTGCGGCAATTGCTGCGGTCGGCACCGTGCGCAGTGGCATTCAAGCGGGACTTGTTTCCGAAGGTGCGACTTTGTTGGGCGGAGACGCAGAAGCCGAATTCACCTATCGCTTTGCAACCGACGATGAACGCGCATGGATGGAAAATCAGGCCGAAGCAATTTCACAAATCGTTGATTTTCGATCTATGGCTGTTGTCGAACGCAATGGCGTTACAGAACGTGGCCTGACACAAATTAAAGCAATTGATGAATTCTATCCACTCTATGGGACACTGAAACTTCAGTCGGGTAATTCATTTGATTTAGCACTCCAACAAACTGGGACGCATCCTCCCGCTTTGATGGAGCGCTTGTTGGCAGATCGCCTTGCACTGAACATTGGTGATCCGTTCAAACTGGGAACTGCAACGTTTCAATTGGCGGATATCATCACTTATGTACCAGATGGCGCGGGTGACGGCTTTGGCCTTGGACCGAGGACCATCGTGATGACCAAATACTTGGATAATTCTGGTCTTCTCACCTCGGGCACATTGTTTAGCACAAAATACAGAATGAAACTGCCGAATGGCACGAATTTAGATATGCTTGCGTCCGTTGTCGAAACCGATCTGGCCTCAAGCGGCCTTCGCTGGCGTGATGCGCGAGAGGCATCGCCGGGAATTGCAGAGTTTGTTGAAAGATTGGGATCGTTTTTGATCCTGGTGGGACTTGCTGGATTGGCGGTTGGGGGGATTGGCGTTTCCTCAGCCGTGCGCACATATCTGGACCGCAAAACCAGCGTGATCGCGACGCTGCGCAGTATTGGTGCGGATAACGCCACTGTTTTTCAAACCTATTTTTTACAAATAGCTGCATTATCCTCAATCGGTATCTTAATCGGTCTTGTTCTGGGGATAGGTGCGCCCATCGCAATTGAACCCATTTTGTCAGCCATGCTTCCATTTCCCATTACGCTGACCATCTTTGCCCGCCCTATTATTGAGGCCACATTATACGGAGCAATTGCAGCATTGATCTTTACGATTTGGCCTTTGGCGCGTGCGGAAAACATCAAGGCGGCAGTTCTGTTTCGAGACGGGAGCGGAACAACCGCGCGTCTACCGCGCGCAATTTACGTGTTAATCACTTTGGCTCTAACCGCGATATTGCTTGCCTCTGCCTGCTATTTCACAGGTTCCATCGCTCTGACCCTATGGACCGCAGTGGGTGTGATTGGGGCATTGGCAATTTTGTCAATCGCGGCCATTACTATTCGCAAACTTGCTCATCGTTTGCAAAGCTGGTCCAAAGGGCGTTCCACGTTACGCTGGGCACTTTGTGCGATTGGCGGCACATCCGAAGGAGCAACTGCGGTCATTTTGTCGATCGGACTGGGTCTTTCGGTCTTGGCTTCAATTGGGCAAATTGATGGAAACCTAAGACAGGCCATTAAACAGGATCTACCGGGCGTTGCGCCGTCATATTTCTTTGTCGATATTCAGAAATCCCAAATGCCAGAATTCCGAGAGATATTGAAAGCGGATAACAACGTCAGCGATTTTGAAGAGGCTCCTATGCTGCGCGGGATCGTTTCGACAATCAACGACAAACCCGCCGCCGAGGTTGCAGGGGACCATTGGGTGATCCAAGGGGATCGTGGTCTGACGTATGCCGCCACCCCTGGTGAGGATACAGAAATTACGCAGGGTGAATGGTGGCCTGAGGATTACACAGGCCCGCCCCAAATCAGCTTTGCCGCGGAAGAAGGGGCTGAAATGGGCCTAGAACTGGGCGATAAGATCACCATGAATATTTTGGGCCGTGACATTACGGGCACCATCACGAGTTTCCGAAACGTTGATTTTTCAACCGCTGGGATTGGATTTATCATGACGATGAACCCCTCTGCGCTTGCGGGCGCTCCGCACAGTTTTATCGCAACGGTCTATACCACCCCGGAGCATGAAGCCGCCCTTTTGCACACCTTGGCCGAGGCCTTTCCAAACATCACTGCGATCCGCGTAAAGGACGCCATTGATCGTGTGTCCACAGTCCTAAATTCCATCGCCTCGGCCACTGCATATGGGGCAATGGCAACCTTGCTGACAGGATTTTTGGTGTTGATCGGGTCGGCCGCCTCTGCCCTACACGCGCGCCGCTATGAGGCCGCAATTCTAAAGACATTGGGCGCGACGCGGCATTCCATTTTGACCAGTTTTGCACTACGCGCGGCGATGATGGGTGCGTCGGCGGGCATAGTGGCAATTGGGGCAGGCGCACTTGGCGGATGGGCCGTTACATATTTTGTGATGGAGACTGATTTTTCAGTCATCTGGCCAAACGCCTTCGCGGTTGTTGTTGGGGGCGTTTTGGCGAATGTTTTGGCCAATCTTGCATTTGCGATGCGGGCGTTAAACGCACCCGCGGCACAAATCCTGCGGGCGCGCGAATAGGGTTCCGATGAAATCTGCGGTATACCTGACATCAAACAAACGGCATAAGGGGCAGATATGACCGTCACGTCATCAATTCCATTTCTGAACAGCACCGAACAAAGTCAAATCCGCGATCTGCTGCGCAGGACGGCAAAAACCGAAATCATGCCAAGATTCCAAAACTTGTCCGCACAGGACGTCAGCACCAAATCGCGCGATGATGATCTGGTGACCAAAGCGGACCTTGCATCAGAAGCGATGATAACCGCGGAATTGCAAAACCTGTTCCCGCATGCCGTCGTCGTTGGTGAGGAGGTTATTTCCAAACATACATCCCTGCGTACCCAGATGGCCGATCATGAAATTTGTTTCGTGATTGATCCCATTGATGGCACCTGGAATTTTGCAAATGGCATTCCGCTGTTTGGTATCATTCTTTCGGTGTTGCATTTTGGGCGACCAATTTACGGTCTGCTTTATGATCCCGTCATGGAAGATTTTATCGAGGCCGATTTGGGACAAAGCAGCTGCGATTTCAGCGATGCAAAGGATAGGCGCCGTTCGTTGCGAACCGCACAGCCCCGCGCGGCCGAGGATTTGACAGGCTACATACACTTTGGCCTGTTGCCCAAGGAAATCCAATTCACGCTAGCGCCCCATCTACCGAAATTTCGGCGCACGTCTGTGTTGCGCTGTTCATGCCACGAATACCGTATTTTGGCACAGGGCCATGTGGATTTTTGCCTATCCTCCATTTTAAATCCATGGGATCACGCAGCCGGTGTTTTAACAACACAGCTGGCTGGTGGGGTCTCAAAAATGCTTGATGATCAAGAATACAATGCACGGCTTACTGAAGGGTATTTGTTAAGTGCATCGTCAGAGGAAACATGGAACACCGTCGCCGATATTTTGCGACCCGTCCTATGGCAGGGATGAGGCGCAACCCTGCGCCCCATCCGAATGACATCATGCGTGTTTTGTTGTCCGCAAATATGGAAGTTTGACTTCAATTTCACCAAACTTTTCACGTGCCTGATCGTCGTTCAGGGTCAGTGCGACAATCACATCTTGGCCCGTTGTCCAATTGGCAGGTGTTGCAATTGGTTGTCCAAATGTTGCCTGCAACCCGTCAAGCGCACGCAAAACTTCTGCGAAATTACGGCCCACTGACATTGGGTATGTCATGATCAACTGCACCTTTTTATCGGGGCTGATGATGAAAACAGAACGCACTGATGCGCTGTCGGCGGCGGTGCGCCCATCAGGCAAATAGGCATCCGCAGGAAGCATGTCGAACTGTTTCGATACAGCTAGGTTTTCATCAGCGATAATTGGAAAGGAGGCTGAGGCGCCTGAAAAAGCCTCGATGTCCGCTTTCCAACCTTTGTGCTCCTCTACTCCATCAACGGAGAGACCAATTACCTTGGTATTACGTGCGGCCCACTCATCAGCCAACTGTGCAACTGCTCCAAATTCAGTGGTACAAACTGGTGTATAATCCTTTGGATGTGAAAATAGGATAGCCCAGCTTTCGTCGATCCAGTCATGAAAGGTGATCTGACCTTGATCCGTTTCAGCAATAAAATTCGGAACGATGTCGTTGATGCGTAAACCCATCTGGGTGCTCCTCAAATATATTCATGAAAATCTATATATGAGATCACGTGGATAAGTTACACAGGCCTATTGCAATAACTGTATGACAGTGACACTCTGCCGCGTATAATTTGATCAAATCCTTGAATCGTCAAAAACGACCACAGGATGAAGGAGCACATCATGATCGAGAAACGTCAATTTTACATCAACGGATCTTGGGTGGACCCAAAAGACGGGCGTGATCATCAGGTTATCAACCCATCAACAGAAGAGCCCTGTGCAACAATTTCTCTAGGTGGTCAGGCAGATACGGACGCAGCCGTAGACGCCGCCAAAGCAGCACTACCCGCATGGATGGCAACCCCTGTCGAAGCCCGTATCGCATTGGTGGAAAAACTATTGGATCTGTATAACGCGCGTGCCGCAGATATGGCCGAAGCGATCAGTCTAGAAATGGGTGCGCCAATCGACATGGCGGCAGGACAACAAACACCTGCTGGATCGTGGCATTTGAAAAACTTTATCCGTGCAGCCAGAGGGTTTGAATTTGATCGTCCGCTGAGTGATCGCCTACCAAACGACCGCATCATTTATGAGGCTGTGGGCGTTGCAGCATTGATCACGCCATGGAATTGGCCTATGAACCAAGTCACATTAAAGGCGGGTGCCGCGGCAATCGCAGGGTGCACAATGGTATTGAAACCATCTGAGGAAAGCCCACTAAACGCCATCATTTTCGCGGAACTAATGCACGAGGCCGGATTCCCGGCAGGTGTCTTTAACCTTGTGAACGGTGACGGTGTTGGCGTGGGCAGTCAGCTTAGTGCGCATCCAGATGTGGACATGGTCAGCTTTACTGGATCCTCACGCGCTGGCCGCCTGATTTCCAAGAGTGCGGCGGACTCGCTAAAACGCGTTCACCTTGAACTTGGAGGCAAAGGCGCGAACATTATCTTTGCCGATGCCGATGAAAAGGCCGTCAAACGTGGCGTACTACATTGCATGAACAACACTGGCCAATCTTGCAATGCACCCACACGTATGTTGGTACAACGTGAGATCTATGATCAGGCCGTTGAAATCGCTGCTGAGACAGCGGCAAAAGTGACTGTTGGTTCCGCAAGCGACGCAGGTCGCCATATCGGCCCAGTTGTTAATGCAGTGCAATTTGAAAAAATCCAAGGTATGATCGAAAAGGGCCTCGAGGAAGGCGCGCGCTTAATCGCAGGCGGTCCGGGACGACCCGAGGGTATGAACCGTGGTTATTTCATTCGCCCAACGGTCTTTGCCGATTGCAATAATGATATGACCATCATGCGCGAAGAAATCTTTGGTCCAGTTCTGTCAATGATGCCTTTTGATACCGAGGAAGAGGCAATCGAAATCGCTAATGATACGGTTTACGGCCTGACTAATTATGTTCAGACACAAGATGGCACGCGCGCGAACAGATTGGCACGTGGACTGCGTTCTGGCATGGTGGAAATGAACGGAACATCACGCGGTGCGGGCGCACCATTTGGTGGTATGAAACAATCGGGCAATGGGCGTGAAGGCGGCCTTTGGGGCATTGAAGATTTCTTAGAAGTTAAATCAGTTTCTGGTTGGACACCCGATGTATAAGACAGTGTACTACTCAAAATTATTATGAAGAATACTCAGCGACGAGGGCCCACATCTATTGGTCGACCAAATTGAACAATGTTTGGAACCGCTGGCCTTTATCCGCGCGCAACTGGATGCTGCGCGCAATAAATCAGGTTAGCGTTTAATTATCCATCTTTGCGGATAACTTCGTTTTTGGGATCATATGGGCTATCGCATGTGACCACTGCGTCCCATAGCTTATCCTGCATTTTCACCTTAAGCTTTTGACCCTCAACAGCAACATCTGGGCGGACATATCCCATGCCAATGGATTGATTGAAGGCCACCGAATATCCGCCTGACGTCAAACGCCCAACGCGGGTTCCATCCTCAAGATAAAGTGCCTCGCGCCCCCATGGGTCGGCATCATCTGGGCCATCGATCAGCACAGTGATACATTTGCTGCGAACCCCAATCGCCTCAAGCTCGGCTTTGCCGTAGAACTCTTTGTTCATGTCGATGAAGCGAGGCAAATCCGCCTCAAGTGGTGTGGCATCGCGCCCCAATTCGTTTCCAAAGGCGCGGTAGGATTTTTCCTGACGCAGCCAGTTTTGCGCCCGCGCACCGACAAGTTTCATGTCGTGCTTCGCGCCTGCCTCCATCAACAAATCCCAAAGATAGCGTTGCATTTCGATCGGGTGGTGCAATTCCCAGCCCAATTCACCCGTATAGGCCACTCGAATTGCATTCACAGGGCACATCCCCAATTCAATCTGACGCGCGGAGAGCCACGGGAAGCGTTTATTCGAAAGCGCAGTTTCAGGATCAGCGTCCTTAATCACTTCTTTTAATACATCCCGCGATTTTGGGCCTGCGATAGCAAATACCCCCCATTGTGATGTCACATCTTGCAAAGACATATATCCAAATTCAGTGGTCTTATCCTCGACCGCTTTTTGCAGATAATCGCTGTCATATGCTTGCCACGCGCCGGCGGAAACTAAGTAATATTCATCCTCGGCAATGCGTACGATGGTATATTCTGTACGTGTTGTTCCTGCACCTGTCAGCGCATAGGTCAGATTGATACGACCGACTTTTGGCAGTTTGTTACAGGTGAACCAATCCAAAAATTGTGTCGCTCCTGGACCCTTTAGAAGATGTTTTGTGAATGCTGTTGCATCAATCAAACCAACACCTTCGCGAACCGCTTTGGCCTCGTCTTGGGCATACTGCCACCAACCACCACGGCGGAAACTGCGCGCTTCATGGTCAAAGCTGTCTGAAGCATCCAGTGGACCATAATAATTAGGACGTTCCCATCCGTTTACACAACCGAATTGAGCGCCCTGTTCCTTTTGACGATCATAGGCAGGGGCCGTGCGCAATGGACGGCAGGCCTCTCGCTCTTCATCGGGGTGGTGCAGGATATAAACATGCTCGTAACATTCTTCATTCTTGCGCGCCGCATACTCTGTTGTCATCCATGACCCATAGCGTTTTGGATCAAGCGAAGCCATATCGATTTCAGCCTCACCTTCAACCATCATTTGTGCAAGGTAATATCCTGTTCCACCCGCCGCAGTTATACCGAATGAGAATCCTTCGGCCAACCACATGTTCCGCAAACCAGGTGCGGGACCAACCAATGGATTACCATCAGGTGTGTAGCAGATCGGACCGTTGTAGTCGTCCTTTAGACCCACCTCTTCTGTGGATGGGATACGGTGGATCATGGACATGTATTCTTCTTCGATACGTTCCAAATCCAATGGAAACAAATCAGCGCGGAAACTGTCAGGCACGCCATATTCAAAACGCGCAGGCGCGTTACGTTCGTATGGGCCTAGGATCCAACCGCCGCGCTCTTCACGTACATACCATTTCGCATCGGCGTCGCGCAAAACGGGGTGTTCGATATTGCCTGCCCCCCGAAAGGCGACAAGCGCGGGATCAGCTTCCGTTACAATAAATTGGTGTTCCACAGGGATTGCAGGGATTTTAATACCCAACAATTTGGCAGTCCGCTGTGCGTGGTTGCCCGTCGCTGTCACAACGTGTTCCGCTGTGATCACCGTCTGTTCATCTGACGCGACAAGGTTGCCGCCTTTTTCCACCATTTTAGTGACCGTGACCCGCCATTCTGACCCCGTCCATTCATAGCCGTCAACCTGCCACTTACGTTCAATAATAACACCGCGCTGACGCGCACCTTTCGCCATAGCCATGGTTACGTCGGCTGGGTTGATGTAACCGTCAGTTGGGTGATAAATCGCACCTTTCAAATCCTCGGTCCGCACCAAAGGCCAACGTTCTTTGATTTGCGCTGGTGTCATCCATTCATATGGAACGTCACATGTTTCGGCGGTCGATGCGTAAAGCATGTATTCATCCATGCGTTCCTTGGTTTGCGCCATACGCAGGTTGCCCACCACAAAGAAACCCGCATCCAAACCGGTTTCTTGTTCCAACGTTTTGTAGAAATCGACCGAATATTTGTGGATGTGGGTTGTCGCATATGACATGTTGAACAATGGCAACAATCCTGCCGCGTGCCAAGTTGAACCAGAGGTCAACTCATCCCGCTCCAAAAGCATGACATCCTTCCACCCAGCCTTAACCAAATGATAGGCAATTGATGTTCCAACGGCGCCACCGCCGACAACCAGTGCTTTTACATGAGTTAGCATGAACCCGATTCCTTTGTCGCATAATTAGAAAATCTTTAGCACGTTGATATAGTTGTGCGAAACCCAGCCGACCAAAGATCAGCAAAATGCGACTAACGAGAGGCGTTTAATATTCTACCCATCTTTCAAATTCGCGTTACACACTCAGATGCTCATTGGTCTTCTAGATATCGATACGTTCAAAAAAACTCATTCAATTGTCGCCTGGAATGCTTACTGGTGATTACATATCTAGAATCGTAACCAAACCCAGTTTCATACGCCAAAACTGTATCGGCACTGATCTTACAGTTCAATTAATACCGCGGCCATTTACACGAACTATATGCCCTCGGGGCTTGGTCTTTGGGCCCATTTCGCACGCAAACTGCGCGAATTCACCAGTGCCACCCAGCCCATCTGCCTTCATTTTTTCAATACCAACAAGCGCACCAATAGGATCGTGGCATCCATCGATATTCGCCGATCTCGTTTCTAATCTTCGAATGTTCGCAGCACTTCTTTTTTTGAAAGCTTGTTATTCACAGTAAAGTCCCAATCGAATTTTTTGGGGATCACTTGGCATGAGCAATCTCAGAAATGAAAATATGGCTGTGGCATATGTATAAGTGCAATCAAGAGACTGTGATGTATTTGTCAAAATCAAGCATGGCAAAGTTACGCTGATGACAAAACTTGCGCGGATTTTGACAAACGATCTCTTTCATCTGATCGTGCCTATGCGTATACACTATACAAAAAGGGGATGTTGGTCGACTCAAAACGTATGTCGGTCAAACTAAGCAAGGCATAGCAGATGGTAGGACTAGCAAGTTTAACAGGATTATTTTCGGCAGATATGGCCATCGATCTAGGGACGGCAAACACGCTCGTGTATGTCAAAGGGCGCGGCGTTATTTTGTCTGAACCTTCTGTTGTTGCCTATCACGTAAAAGATGGAGTGAAAAAGGTGCTCGCCGTGGGTGAGGATGCGAAATTGATGCTAGGTCGTACACCCGGTTCGATTGAGGCCATCCGCCCCATGCGCGATGGTGTCATCGCCGACTTTGACGTTGCCGAAGAAATGATCAAACACTTTATTCGCAAGGTGCACAAACGCTCCACGTTCTATAAACCGAAAATCATAGTTTGCGTGCCACATGGTGCAACACCCGTTGAAAAACGCGCAATCCGCCAATCCGTTTTATCAGCAGGTGCACGGAAGGCAGGTTTGGTTGCCGAACCGATTGCCGCCGCGATCGGCGCGGGCATGCCAATTACCGATCCCACTGGCAATATGGTTGTGGATATCGGCGGTGGGACGACCGAAGTTGCGGTTTTGTCATTGGCTGACATTGTATATGCGCGTTCTGTTCGCGTTGGCGGTGACCGAATGGATGAGGCGATCATCAGCTATCTTCGCCGTCAGCAAAACCTATTAGTGGGCGAAGCCACAGCAGAACGTATTAAAACCTCTATCGGAACGGCGCGCATGCCCGACGATGGGCGCGGTGCATCCATGATGGTGCGCGGGCGTGATTTGCTGAATGGGGTTCCCAAGGAAACCGAAATCACACAAGCGCAAGTCGCCGAAGCGCTCGCCGAACCCGTTCAACAAATCTGCGAGGCGGTGATGACCGCGCTTGAAGTTACACCGCCTGATTTGGCTGCGGATATTGTTGATCGTGGCGTCATGCTCACGGGTGGCGGGGCGTTGTTGGGTGATCTGGACCTAGCGCTGCGCGAACAAACAGGGCTTGCTGTTTCAATTGCGGAAGAAAGCCTGAATTGCGTTGCGATGGGAACTGGCAAGGCGCTTGAATACGAAAAGCAATTGCGCCACGCTATCGACTACGACAGCTAAAGTTATGTTTTCGGATTGAGGGGAAAATTTGGCTCAAAACCGACCTCAAAGAGAAGACTATTTCTCCCAGCTAAAACAGTTATTGGCGGGTGTTGTTATTCTTTTTCTGATCGTTGTGTTCATCGTTTGGCGTATCGATAGTCCACGCGTCGAGCGGTTCCGCATGATGTTAACGGATCGTTTTTTGCCCAGTAGTGAATGGGTGCTTGCTCCGCTTACCCGGGCAGCAAACGTAATCCAAGATTTCCAAAGCTATCAATCGCTCTACGATCAAAATCAGCAATTACGCCGTGAACTTCAACAAATGAAAAGCTGGAAAGAAGCGGCTTTACAGTTGGAACAAGAAAATGCGCGATTGCTGGATTTAAACAAACTGCAACTTGATGCACAGCTGACATGGATCAGTGGGATCGTACGTGCCGACAGTGGTTCTCCCTTTCGTCAATCCGTGCTGTTGAATATTGGCAGCCAAGATGGCATCCAAAATGGTTGGGCCGCGATGGACGGACTAGGCCTGGTTGGGCGGATTGCAGGAGTTGGTGAAAAAACATCTCGTGTCATATTGTTAACCGATCCATATAGTCAAATCCCTGCCGTCATTCAGCCATCACGCGAAAACGCATTGGTGGTGGGCGACAATACATCTGATCCACTGGTTGATTTCATTGAAAACGCTGATTTGGTCCGCGCAGGAGACCGCATTGTGACATCTGGAAATGGTGGCGTATTGCCACCTGGATTGTTGATCGGCCAATTGGTTGTTGATCCCAATGGGCGTCTCAGGGTCCGACTATCGGCGGATTACGAACGTTTAGAATATCTGCGAGTGCTACGTGATTATAGCGTTGTAGAAATATCTGATCCACAAAATGTCCTTATCTCTGTCGAGGATCTGCATACCAAACAAGCAGAAGAACCGAAAGATGAATGATCTTGGTTATAACACGTGGATGTATCGCATCGGCTTTCTGTTACTTGGGGTAGCACTCATCGTTTTACGTCTATTACCACTGCAAACCACCCCACAAACATGGGCGGGACCAGATGTGATGCTATGCCTTGTTTTTGCATGGAGCTTGCGGCGACCCGATTATGTACCAACACTTCTGATCGCTGCGGTGATCCTGCTCGAAGATTTTTTGTTACAACGTCCACCCGGCCTGCACGCAGCCTTGATCGTGGGAGTCAGCTTTTGGCTTAAATCCAAGGCCGACACAGGAGACGAACAAACAATGACAGGTGAAATCGCACAGATAACAATCGCCGTTCTGGGCGTGCTGTTGGCAACCCGTCTGATCCTAGCATTAGCGTTGCTCCCACGGCCATCCCTAACAGTGCACTTTGCACAGGCGCTTAGCACGATTATATTTTATCCTGTCATGGCACTCACTTCTGCCTTTGTTATGAACGTAAGACCCATCAAAAAGTCCGAAACGTAAGCACTCATGAAACCAACCACCAAATCACAGCAAAACATTTTGCAGCGGGGTTCCCGCCGTTCTTTGTTGATTGGAGGCGTTCAAGTGGCCTTTGCGGGTTTACTGTTCCTGCGCATGCGGCAATTACAAATCAAAGAAGCCGATCAATTCAGACTTCTGGCAGACGAAAACAGAATTAACGTTCGCCTTATTCCACCAGAAAGAGGTGAAATTTACGATTTAAATGGTTATGTTCTTGCTGAAAATAAGCCGACATATCGGATCACCATTATCCAAGAAGACGCAGGTGACGTTGACAAAGTTCTTGAAAAAATCCGCCTGCTGATCGAATTGACCGATGAAGATATCACGCGAGCACGCTCGGAAATGAAACGGTCGGCTTCCTTTCTGCCCGTAACATTACGCGACCGCGTTACGCGTGCTGAAATTGAACGTGTTGCCGAAAACGCGCCCAGTTTGCCGGGTATCACACCTGAGGTTGGTTTGTCGCGTAGCTACCCCTTGAATGACATATTTTCGCATGTCGTTGGGTATGTCGGACCAGTCAGTAACCGTGATATAGAACGGCGTCAGGTTGATGATCCAATTTTACGCATACCGCGGTTTCAAATCGGCAAAGTTGGTATTGAGGCAAAATTGGAAGATGGCCTGCGCGGACGTGCGGGCACGCGCCAAGTTGAGGTAAATGCTGTTGGCCGCGTGATGCGTGAATTGGACCGTCGCGAAGGAACCGCAGGTCAAAAACTTCAGTTGACCGTGGACGCCAATCTACAATCATACATCAAAGCGCGCTTGGGCAATGAAAGTGCATCAGTTGTTGTTATGGATTGTAAAACTGGGGCGCTGCGCGCAATTGCCTCTGCGCCCAGTTATGACCCTAACAAATTTGTGCGCGGCATTTCATACAGTGATTATAATGAATTGCGCGATAATGATCACAGGCCACTTGCCTCCAAAACCGTTCAAGATGCCTATCCACCTGGATCGACCTTCAAAATGGTTACTGTACTAGCCGCACTTGACGAAGGAATTATAACGCCAGACGACACATTTTTTTGCCCTGGTCATTTGGATGTTTCAAATCGGCGCTTTCATTGCTGGAAGAGTGGTGGGCATGGGGAGGTTGATCTAATTACATCCCTGAAAGAAAGCTGTGACGTCTATTATTATGAATTGGCATTGCAAATCGGCATTGAACGCATCGCGGATATGGCGCGTCTTTTGGGGCTTGGGGAAAAACACGCGGTTCCAATGTCTGCGGTCAGTTCGGGACTTGTCCCTGACAAAGACTGGAAATTTGCAAATCGCGGGGCGAATTGGCTAATTGGAGATACAGTGGTAGCAGCGATTGGTCAGGGGTATGTTTCTGCATCTCCTCTTCAACTGGCGGTGATGACCGCCCGTTTGGCCAGTGGACTGGCCCTCGAACCGCAATTAATACGTTCAGAAAATGGGCAAACCGCGCTTCGAACTAATTTTCCAGAGCTAAACATAGATTCAAAACATTTGAAAATCGTGCGCGATGCAATGTTTTCAGTTACGAATGATCGTAAGGGAACGGCGTATTCATCCCGCATCATCGCAGATAAAGCACGTATGGCCGGGAAAACAGGAACTAGTCAGGTCCGTAATATTTCCGAAGCCGAACGCCGCTCAGGCGTCATCAAAAACGAAGATTTGCCCTGGGGACGGCGCGACCATGCATTGTTCGTGAACTTTGCACCCGCAGATGATCCTGAAATTGCCGTTTGCGTGGTTGTCGAACATGGCGGTGGTGGATCTGCAGCCGCAGCTCCAATTGCGCGAGACATCACACTTCAGGCACTTTACAGAGGGGATCCACCCCTTGATGCTTATCCCCCAAAAGATCGCGAACAGATCGCCCAGCAGCAACGCGCAATTCGCGAAAAAATGCCGGATCTAAGCGCCTTACGAAAGGCGCGCGTATGAGTTATTTAGAGTACCGCGTTCAAGCAATCCCCACTGGATTTCGAAAAATCTTTTTCATGAATTGGGGTTTGGTTCTTTTGTTGGTTGCGGCCGCCTCGATTGGATTTTTGATGCTGTATTCCGTAGCAGGAGGGCAGTGGGATCCATGGGCCAGCGCGCAAATTAAACGGTTTGGTTTTGGCCTAGCATTAATGTTTGTGGTGGCAATGATCCCCATTTGGTTTTGGCGCAATGTATCTATCCTGGCCTACATCAGTTCACTGATCCTTTTGATTATTGTTGCCTATTTTGGATCCGTTGGGATGGGTGCACAGCGCTGGCTCGACCTTGGCTTCATGCGACTACAGCCTTCTGAAGTCTGCAAAATAACCTTGGTTATGGTACTTGCGGCATATTACGATTGGCTCCCTGCTGAGCGTGTTTCAAATCCCATCTGGGTCATTTTCCCAATCATTCTGATTTTGATCCCAGTCGGGATGGTTGTCACACAACCTGATTTGGGCACCTCGCTCTTATTGTTATTCGGAGGTGGCGCGATGATGTTTTTGGCAGGCGTTCACTGGGCCTATTTCGCCTCAGTCATCGCAATCGGCGCAGGGGGCATTGTCGCAATTTTTCAAAGCCGTGGACAAACATGGCAATTGCTAAATGACTACCAATATCGACGCATTGACACATTTTTGGACCCTGCATCCGATTCATTGGGGGCAGGCTATCACATCACCCAATCAAAAATCGCACTTGGTTCGGGCGGCTGGTCTGGGCGCGGTTTAATGCAAGGCACACAGACGCGTCTGAATTTCCTACCCGAAAAACATACCGATTTTATTTTCACGACCCTGGCCGAAGAGTTAGGCTTCATCGGGGGGATTTCATTATTAGTCGTTTATCTTCTGATCCTTGCGTTTTGCTGGATTTCAGCCGCGCAAAATAAGGACCGCTTTTCAACACTTCTAATCTTGGGTACCAGCGTTACGTTCTTTTTGTTTTTTGCTGTGAACATGTCCATGGTCATGGGACTTGCTCCTGTAGTAGGCGTACCCCTGCCCCTTGTCAGTTATGGTGGATCTGCCATGTTGGTTCTCATGGGAGCATTTGGATTGGTCCAATCTGCCCATGTCCACCGTCCAAGAGGAGTACTAAGGTGACTCTAAACGTTTTATTCGCGGCGATTTCCGAACGCTATGACCAATATTTTACCCCCCTTACATCTGCTTTTAAAAACGCGGGTTTGGATATCAACCTATCAGACAATCATCAACCTGAATTGGTCGACTACATCGTTTATGCGCCAAACAGTCCTCTGCAGGATTTTACGCCCTACGTACGGTGCAAGGCGGTTTTAAATCTATGGGCTGGGGTAGAGGCGATTGTGAATAACCCCACTCTTAAGGTGCCATTGACGCGCATGGTTGATCACGGGCTAACGCGTGGGATGGTGGAATGGGTCACGGCACAAACCCTACGCCATCATTTGAATTTGGATTTGTTCATTCACGGACAGTCAGGCGAATGGTTAGATCATCACACGGCACCCCTGGCAGAAGACCGCAAGGTTTGCATGTTGGGATTGGGTGAATTAGGTCGTGTTTGTGCCGAAACGCTGCGGGATATGGGATTTAATATGCGCGGTTGGGCCCGCAGTGAAAAAACAATCCCGGGCGTCACATGTTATCATGGCGAGGATGCATTAAACGACGCTCTCAGTGGGTCAAACATCGTTATCCTTTTACTGCCGGATACACCCGCGACCGAAAACATTTTGAATGCACAAACGCTGTCACATCTGAATAAAGGTGCCTATGTGATCAACCCCGGTCGTGGCCCGTTGATTGACGATCAGGCGTTGATAGCGGCGCTCGATAGCGGACAATTGGCCCACGCAACATTGGATGTGTTTCGCACCGAACCATTGCCCACAAACGACCCATATTGGGCACACCCCAAAGTCACTGTGGTGCCCCATCGCGCCTCAGAAACCCGCGCTTCAACCGCGGCCGAGGTTATTGCCGAAAACATTCGCCGCAATGAGGCGGGTGAATCGTTGTTACATCTGGTGGATCGCACGGCGGGGTATTAACCACCCTGCGATCAACAGATCATTCTGCCGCGATATTCGCCGCCTCTACTCGAACAGCGCTGTATTTGAATTCAGGGATCTTGCCATAGGGGTCCAAGGCAGGGTTTGTCAGGATATTCGCCGCCGCTTCGACATAGGCGAAGGGAAGGAACACCATATCCTCGGCCACCGCGCGATCTGCTCGCGCCATAACCACAACCGATCCACGCTTGGTGCTTAGGCGCACATGTGCACCTGGTTCAACACCCAATTTCGCAAGCGTTTTTGGATGTAGCGAACAGTTTGCCTCAGGCTCGACCGCATCCAAAACGCTTGCGCGGCGCGTCATGGACCCTGTGTGCCAATGTTCCAATTGACGCCCCGTGGTCAGGATCATTGGATAATCCGCATCGGGTTTATCATCCGGCGCGATGATCGCAGCAGGTGTGAATTTTGCCCGTCCCTCTGTCCGTGGGAAACCATCGCCAAATACAATTGGCTGACCCGGGTCCGTTGGCGAAAGCGATGGATACGTCACCGCATTTTCAGACATCAGACGATCCCATGTGATATTGTTGAGCGATTTCATGTTCAACTTCATCTCGGCAAAGACATCTAACGGGCTTTCATAAGTCCAGTTCAGCCCCAAACGTTGCGCAAGCGCGACTTCGATCCACCAATCTTCGCGCGCCTCACCTGGGGGTGAGACCGCGGGGCGGCCCATCTGAACCTGACGGTTCGTATTGGTCACAGTGCCCGATTTTTCATAGAAGGCGGATGAGGGCAGGATCACATCCGCATAGTTTGCGGTTTCCGTCAGGAAAATATCCTGAACAACCAAATGCGAAAGCTTGGCCAATGCATCACGTGCGTGTTCCACATCTGGATCGGACATGGCGGGGTTTTCACCCAGGATATACATGCCGTTGATATTGCCATCATGCACCGCGTCCATGATTTCAGTGACGGTCAAACCTTTTTCATTTGAGAAGTCGCCCGAATTCCAAACTTCGGTAAAGGCACTTCGCACACCATCATCCATGACAGATTGATAATCAGGCAGGAACATTGGGATCAGACCCGCATCAGAGGCACCCTGAACATTGTTTTGCCCACGCAATGGATGCAGACCCGCACCAGGTTTGCCAACGTTCCCTGTCATCAGGGCCAGAGAAATCAGACAGCGACTATTATCCGTACCGTGAATGTGTTGAGAGACCCCCATGCCCCAAAAAATCATTCCGGCCTTGCCGTTTGCAAAGGTGCGGGCAGCGGCGCGCAATTCCTCGGCAGGGATGCCGCAGATGTCTTCCATCGCTTCTGGGGTGAACTGCGTCAGATGCGCTTTTTCGGCTTCCCAGTTTTCAGTGAATCGGTCGATATAGGCCTGATCGTACAATCCCTCTTCCACGATCACATGCATGATTGCGTTCAACATTGATACGTCGGCGCCGGGTCGGAATTGCAGCATATGCGTTGCAAACCGCTTCATCGCGGTGCCGCGGGGATCCATGATGATCAACTTACCACCGCGTTTGGTGAACTGTTTGAAATAGGTTGCAGCAACAGGATGGTTTTCCGTTGGGTTTGCCCCGATCACGATGGCCACATCCGCATTTTCAATTTCGTTAAATGTCGCGGTCACAGCTCCCGATCCAACATTCTCCATCAGCGCCGCAACAGATGAGGCGTGACACAAACGGGTACAGTGATCAACGTTATTGTGGCCAAATCCCTGACGGATCATTTTTTGGAACAAATACGCCTCTTCGTTGGAACACTTGGCAGAACCAAATCCCGCAACGCTACGTCCACCATGATCATCGCGCAATTTCGCCAAACCATGTGCGGCAAAATCCAATGCTTCGTCCCAAGACGCCTCTCGGAACACCTCTTGCCAGTTGGCGGGGTCCACATTCAATCCCTTGGCAGGGGCATCATCACGTCGGATCAAGGGCTTAGTCAAGCGATGGGGATGGTGGATGTAGTCATAGCCAAAGCGGCCCTTGACGCACAAACGTCCCTCATTCGCGGGGCCATTGATACCTTCGACGTGTGTAATTTTGCCGTCCTTGACCTTCAGGCTGACTTGACAGCCAACACCGCAGAAGGGGCAGATGGATTTCACCTCTTCATCGAAATCTTTGCTATTGCCCACCTGTTGATCATCCAGCACGCTGGCAGGCATCAGGGCGCCTGTTGGACAGGCCTGCACACATTCGCCACAGGCGACACAAGTGCTTTCGCCCATTGGGTCCGCAAAATCAAATGTGGGATAGGCATCATGTCCACGACCTGCCATACCAATCACATCGTTGACCTGAACTTCGCGACAGGCACGGACACACAAACCGCATTGAATGCAGGCATCCAAATTCACGCTCATCGCAACATGGCTATCATCCAACAATGGGATGCGATCGGCCTCAAGCGTTGGAAAACGGCTTTCTTCAACCTCATTTGCATCGGCCATATCCCAAAAATGCGATGCGCCATCATGGGCAACGTCGCGTTCAGGCTGATCCGCCATCAACAGTTCAACAACCATGCGGCGCGCCTGTTTTGATCGTTCGTTTTGGGTGTGCACAACCATACCTTCGGACGGTTCGCGGATACAAGAGGCAGCCAAGGTGCGCTCACCCTCAATCTCGACCATACAAGCACGACAGTTCCCATCGGGACGATACCCAGGTGCAGGTTTGTGACACAAATGCGGAATAACCAAACCGCGGCCATTGGCCACTTCCCAAATGGTCATGCCACGTTCGGCTCTGACCTCTTGGCCGTCCAACTGAAAACGGATTTTGTCTGACATCGTGTCCTCCTGCTTCATCGCAGCTTACATCATTCTTTTATCGGAAATAGAGGGCTAATCCCGACACTCGAAGGCGCATTTTCGCCAATCCGTTTCCGATCAGGAAAATTCGTCCACGATAGATGACAGTCCCTTGGCAAGTTTCAAACCGCTTGTTAGTTGTTGAGAAAAACTCAAGGGCGCTTATGTCGGTCATCACATTCATCCGTCACGGTCAGGCAAATTCATCTGCAACAACAGAGGAAGGCTATGACAATCTTAGCGATTTGGGCAAAACCCAAGCGCGCTGGCTTGGCGAACATCTGCGCCATTGCAAGGTGACATATGATGCGGTCTATACGGGCACATTGAACCGTCAGATCGACACCGAGGCGCTGTTGGATTTATATGATAGCCCCTATCCAATCCAAGATCCGCGTTTGAACGAATTTCGCTATTACGACCTCATCGCAGCGATGGAAAAACAGTTTGACCTAAAACCCCCGCTTGAGGGAACAGGGTTCATCAACCATTTTCTAAATACGTTCAGCAAATGGAAATCGGGTGAATTACAGGATGTTCCCGAAACATGGGACACCTATGAAAATCGCGTTTGGACCATGATGGAAGATATGCGCCACAGTGGCCAAAACGTGCTGGCCGTCACCTCGGGCGGGGTGATTGGAATGGTGGCGGCACATGCACTACACCTAGATGTCAGATCTTTGGTGAAAATGTTGCTAGAGGGCATGAACACGGGCGTCACCCGTTTTCAATACTTGCATGGTGAATACCATCTGATGCAATTCAACAATCTTCCGCATTTAGAGGATGCGGACCGCGTTAATGCACGTACATATTATTAATCACCGATTGTTTTGGAGGCTATCATGACACATCTTTGGGTCCGCGCGGAACAACGTGAAAACGAAGATCGCGTTGGATTAACACCAGACGGTGCACGCAGGTTGATCGAAAAGGGTATTCAAGTTTCGGTCGAAGACAGCCAATCACGCATCATTCCCATCGCAGATTATGCGGATGCTGGATGTGATATCGTGGATGGAAACACATGGCCCGATGCCCCGAAAGAGGCCATTATTTTCGGGCTAAAGGAATTGCCCGAAGATGGTACCCCCCTGATCCACCGGCACATCATGTTTGGTCATGCGTTCAAGGGACAACATTCTGGCAAGGCGCTGTTGCAGCGGTTTCAGGCGGGTGGCGGTACGCTTTATGATCTTGAATATCTGACGGATGCTACAGGACGTCGCGTCGCGGCCTTCGGGTATTGGGCGGGCTATGCAGGTGCGGCCGTATCCGTCATCGCATGGCTGGCACAACAAGGGGGTGAAACGTGCGGAACCGTTTCCGCATATCCAGACAAAGACACCCTGTTGCGCGACCTACATGACGCGATGCAGGGTGTTTCCGCATCACCAAATGCGATTGTGATTGGCGCACTTGGGCGAGTGGGAACGGGCGCTTCTGATCTGTGTGACCACCTAAACATACCTGTCACAAAATGGGATATGGCAGAAACGGAGACTGGGGGCCCGTTTCCTGAGGTTTTGGATCACACGTTCTTTTTCAATTGCATTGTGGCGCGTCCAGGCACCCCTGTTTTCGTTCCACAATCTGCGCTGACAGCCAAACGCAACCTTTCGGTCATTGGGGACATCGCATGTGATCCTGACAGTGATTATAATCCAATCCCTGTCTATGATCAGGCAACGTCATGGACTCAGCCCGCGATCCGTGTCGCCGATGATCCAATCCTAGACGTCATGGCAATTGATAATTTGCCATCTCTGCTCCCTCTTGAAAGTTCGATTGATTTTGCAAATCAACTCTTGCCAACCTTGGAAACAGTTGATGATCTAGGTGCACCCGTATGGTCACGGGCCAATGATATTTTTCAATCCCATGTAAGCGAGGTTTAAAATGACAATTCACTGGTGTGGCACAGGCCTGTCTGCAATTCCGGGTTTGCGTGCGTTGATCGAAGAAGGTCTGGATGTAAAAGTTTGGAACCGAACCGTATCTAAGGCTCAAGAGGCCGTTGGCGATTTAACCGACAACATTGCCGCCTATGACATTGACGTTCTCTCTGCTGAACTCTCTGCAGGAGATGTTGTCGTTTCCATGCTGCCTGGGGATCACCACGTTCCACTGGCAAAATGCGCAATCGCCCATCGCGCACATTTTGTCAGCTCGTCCTACATCGCACCCGAAATGCGTGATCTGGATCAGGCAGCCAAAAACGCAGGCGTTTGTTTGGTCAACGAAATTGGGTTGGACCCAGGCATTGATCACCTAATGGCGCATAAATTGGTTGAACTTTATCGCAAATCAGATGCATTTGAGCCTGCAAACGAACTTGGCTTTTTTTCCTATTGCGGTGGTATCCCAAAGGTTCCAAACCCCTTTCAATACAAATTTAGCTGGTCCCCATTGGGCGTACTAAAGGCGCTGCGGTCTCCGTCAAAATCCATCAAAAATGGTGCGGAATTTTCTGTGGATCGCCCATGGAATGCGATCAGTTCGTATGAGGCCCCTTTGCCAACGCCCGAAACATTCGAGGTTTATCCAAACCGCGACAGTCTACCGTTTATGGCGCAATATCATTTTGACCCTGAATGGAATGTACGCGAATTTGTGCGCGGAACCTTGCGCCTGAATGGGTGGGCCGATGCATGGGCCGAGGTATTTTCCGAAATTGAAACCTTGTCGGGTGACGCAGGGGACGCACGATTAAAGGAAATGTCAGATCAGTTTTGGGCCGAAAACGCCTATGGCGAAAATGACCCAGATCGCGTTGTTTTATGTGTTTCGCTCAAGGCGGAACGTGATGGAAAAACTGTTTGGCATCAAACCTATGCGATGGATGCCTGGGGAACTGAGGAATCAACCGCAATGGCACGATTGGTGTCCAAACCCGTGAGTTTTGGGATCAAAGCCGTCTTGGCTAACCAAATCCCAACTGGCGTTTCCGCCGCCCCAGACGATCCACAATTGGTGGATGCATGGCTGTCGGAAATCGCGAAATTGGCACAACATCTGGAAATCGTTGATCTCACAGCCTAGCCCAAGGGATACGCCACAGGATCATTTGGGTTGATCAACTACACCTTGCACGGAAATTGAACTTTATTGATTAAGTAACCAAGACACGTGCAATTGAAAGACATATTTTTTTCTAAAGTAGTTCCAGAAACTTGGAGCCTGATTACACCGTATATTGACGATATTTTAGACGAACTTTACGATCATGCGCTGGCCCATTAAACGACCGCAAAACTGTTTGCTGGGCAGAATACCTATGGACTAAAAGCGGTTCAAAAATCGCACTGGGAACCGACGTTCAAAAAATAGTATAACTCTTTGATCCATAACCAACCAAGCGCCGTACACAGTATATGGGTATGATTGGGATACAGACTCTTGAAAAGGATTCCTCGCTAAATTCGGCGATGGATGATACAGTTGTCTCCGAAGACCTAAAAGACAAAGCTGATCCAGTGACTATCAAGACCGCCGATCAATGGGGTTCATACCTTGAGGCGATAAAATCAACACACGATGTTGCAGCGTTTGAATCCCTATTCGGACATTTTGCACCTCGTATAAAATCCTTCCTTCTTAAGTCGGGAGCAGACGCAAATTTGGCCGAAGAATGCGCACAAGAAGTTATGGTAACCGTTTGGAACAAAGCACATCTCTTTGATCCAACACGTGCCAGCGCGGCCACCTGGATCTTTACGATTGCACGAAATAAGAAAATTGACGCCCTTCGGAAAGCGTCCCGTCCAGAGCCGGACGAACTTCCTTGGGGACCAGATCACGAACCTGATCAGGCGGATGTGATCGCCCTACAACAGGAAACAGACAGACTGGGTCGCGCACTTGCCGAACTCCCAGAGAAGCAGCGCAAGTTGGTTGAGCGTGCCTATTTTGGCGACCTAAGCCACCGAGAACTTGCAGATGAAACCGGGCTTCCCCTTGGCACAATCAAATCGCGCATTAGATTGGCGTTGGAGAAGCTAAGACACTCAATGAGCTGATAATGACACCGCAACCGATTACACATCATATTGATGACGCACTTTTGATGGCCTATTCGGCGGGCACCCTGCCCGAGGCCTTTTCACTGGCAATTGCGACGCACATCAGTATGTGCGATGAATGTCGCGCAACTCTCGAAAGCTTCGATGCTGTCGGCGGACAAGTGATGGAGGATCAATCCCCAGTCACTATGAACGACGATGCATTTGCCAAAACCATGGCGAAGGTTGGAAAACAATCAATCCAACGACCAAAACCCGCAAATGATATCCCCGCTGTCTTGGCAGGATATATTGGCGGGGCGCTGGATGATGTTGAATGGCGCACCCTTGGCGGTGGCATTAAACAAAAAATCATCTTGACAGAGCGCGATGCTACGGCTCGGTTGCTGTATATCCCTGCTGGACAATCCGCACCTGATCACGGGCATTCAGGAATGGAATTGACCCTTGTCCTGCGCGGCGCGTTCATGGATGAGTATGGTCATTACCGTGCGGGTGACATTGAAATCACAGATGACTCGGTTGAACACACCCCCATCGCAAATATGGGCGAAGATTGCATTTGTTTGGCGGTGACCGAAGCCCCTATTCGATTTACCAGCATCTTCTACCGCGCTTTGCAGCCGTTCTTTAAAATCTAACGGCGATCGAGGTTATCAAGGAATTGATCGCGCAACGTTTCTGATGTTGCGATCAATCCTTTCGACTGGGGTTTTGGGTTATTAAACTGTACGGCGTTTCCCGTGCGATCACACACAACGCCACCCGCCTCTTCAACGATCACTACGCCTGCGGCCACATCCCACTCCCATGTGGGGCGTAGGGTGATCATCCCGTCGAATTTGCCCTCGGCCACTGCGGCCATACGATAGGCAAGAGATGGACGGTGATGCCGATCAAAGCCGGGTGCCGAGCCATGCATCCAATGACCAGAGGTCATAACGGCGCGATTTGCCAAAATCCGTGCGTTTTCAACATGATCTACGCCTTGCACCTGCATGCGGATATCCCCTACAAATGCCCCAGCGCCACGTGCCGCGCGATACATGATATTTGTCGCTGGCAGATACACAACGCCTGCAATCACCTGTCCGTTTTCAACCACGGCGATGGAATGCGACCATGTTTTTTCACCCGCCATGAAACTGCGCGTACCATCTATTGGGTCGATGATAAAGCACCTGTCCTTGGTTAAACGTGTGGCATCATCTTGGGTCTCTTCGGACAACCATCCATAGCTTGGCCGTGCGCCCGTTAGCATGTCGTGCAACAGGTCATTCACGGCCAAATCGGCCTCGGTCACGGGGCCTGCATCCTCGGGTTTATCCCAATGCTGAAACGATCCCTCCCAATAGGTCAGGGCCAATTCGCCCGCCTTGCGTGCCGCCTGTTCCAGAAGGGTGAGATCAGCTACCGGCAAGCGTCATGCCCTCGATCAACAGCGATGGAACAACACGCGACAAATGCGTCCGTGCATCATTAGCGGGGACAATACGTTTTAACATATCGACCAAATTCCCCGCGACGGTCAATTCGCTAACGGGATAGGCGATTTCACCATTTTCAATCCAAAATCCTGATGCGCCGCGCGAATAATCCCCAGTATTCGGGTTGATCGTCGATCCAATCATCGAAGTAATCAATAGACCGCGCCCTAGATCACGCATCAGCTCTTCTTTGGTTTTCTGACCTTGGGTCAGCGATACATTCCATGAGGACGGAGACGGCGCCGAGGACACGCCCCGCGTGGCATTACCTGTGCTTCGCAGTCCCAATTTACGCGCGCTTGCCAAATCCAATGTCCAGCCCGTCAAAACGCCATCATCCACAATAACACGTTTTGATGTTGCCAATCCCTCCCCATCAAAGGCGCGTGATCCGTTAACGCGCGGGCGGTGAGGGTCCTCGATCAATGACATACCGTTAGGCAAAACCTGTTCGCCCAATAAATCCTTGGCCCAACTTGATCCACGCGCAATCATTGCGCCATTGGTTGCGCCCAATAGATGCCCGATTAACGAGGATGAAATGCGTTCATCAAAAATGATTGGGTAGCTGCCCGTTTTTGGTTTTTGCGGGTTTAGGCGTTCTACCGCACGCGCGCCCGCCTGTGCGCCAATTTCTTCTGGGCTGCGCAAGTCGGACTGAAATATGCGGGTATCTGCATCATAATCCCGCTCCATCCCTGTGCCTTCACCTGCAATCGCAACCGCAGAGGTGGATCGCCCTGTGTAGGCCACACCCCCTGCAAACCCATTACTTGTCGCCATGAAAACATCCGAAGCGGAATATCCCGCGGCGGCGGCATCCATTTGCGTGACGCCTTCAACGGCCATTGCGGCGGCCTCGGCGCGGCGCGCGTCCTCTTCTAATTCGGCCGCTGTGGGTTCTGGCGTGTCATCAGCCATTTCCAAATTCAACTTATCATGCGCTTGGGATAACTCTGATGCGTCTGCCAAACCTGTATAGGGGTCCTCTGGTGCTTCTTTGGCCATGGCAACGGCACGTTCCGCCATGGTTGCGATTGTGTCAGGGCGTACATCTGATCCCGAAACAATCGCGCTGCGCTGCCCAATAAAGACACGCAAACCAATATCAACACCTTCTGAACGTTCGGCGTGTTCTAACGCGCCATTTCGCACATCAATTGAAACAGAGGTGCCTTGGGCCGCGACGGCATCCGCCTGATCTGCGCCCGCCGCCTTGGCAGCATCCAGCATATGGTGGGTCAAATCAGATAGGGAATTTGGGGTTCGGGTCATGGCATCCTCATTATCACTGGCCAAGAGGTAATGTTTCGCCCCTGCGAAAGCAAGCAGTCGCGCTTGGGTTTTTCGAATGATCAGAACTCCGTTGGTGATCATGCGCTAAAAACACCGCTGCATTTTTGTGCTTTTCATTCCGGGAAAATTCGCGAAGTGTGGGAAAAACGCATGAGCACAGAGATGGAAAAAGTTGCACTAATCACAGGGGCTGCCCGCGGCATAGGCAAAGCAACCGCCGAGTTATTTTTGGAAAATGGATATCACGCAATCCTGCTCGATCGGGATAAAGAGGCTTTGATGGAAACGCATCAGGCATTGGAAAACACCAGCGCCTATTTATACGATGTGTCAAACCCACAGGCAGGCGGTGAAATCGCTGCGCGTATTTCATCCGAACACGGGCGCTTGGACGCATTGGTGAACAATGCGGGGGTTGCTGATTTTGGCCCGATCGAAGAGCATGACCAATCCAAATGGCGCCGCGTGATGGAAACCAATTTGGACGGCGTCTTTTACATGACACAGGCCCTGACCCCGATGTTAAAAGAAACCCAAGGAGCGATTTTGAACATCGCTTCAATCTCGGGCCTACGCGCCTCGACCTTGCGGGTGGCCTATGGCACGTCTAAGGCCGCCGTTGCGCATTTGACCAAGCAGCAGGCCTGTGAATTGGGGGAGTACGGAATACGCGTGAACTGTGTCGCGCCGGGCCCCGTGAAAACCAAACTGTCGATTGCCGTTCATACGCCAGAAATCATTCAGGCCTATCACGATGCTGTACCGCTTAATCGTTATGGCAGTGAACGGGAATTGGCAGAGGTGATTTATTTCCTCTGCTCGCCTAAGGCGTCCTATGTCACAGGACAGGTCGTGGCCGTTGATGGCGGGTTTGAGGCGACGGGTGTGGGCCTACCTGCCTTACGCGATTGACGTGTTAGCGCATGCGCTGACCGTTGACGTAAATGCCGCCATTTGAACGCACCTCGACCTCGGATGTCAATTCGTCTTCGCCCGTTGCAACAAAGCCCATGCCCAATCCCATGCGGATCGGCATCAATTGATCAGGTTGTAACAATCCTGCCTCGATCAATTGATCAAAGACTGAATTCAATCCGCTAACCACAATGTTTGCTTCGCCCTCGGGGCGTGGCATACCGTCAAATGTTTGCAGATCGTTCATATCAAAGGTGAAATCACCCGATCCTTTGGCCACAGCGCCCAGCGCAGACACCAACAGCTCATTCAAACCAAAGCTTTCGATGGATCCAAACTGCATCGGATCCTGTTCCATCAATTCTTCGATATTGGGATCAATCAAATCGCGGTCCAAACGGACGCCCGCACTTAGATCAACAATCAAATCAATGGGTGCGCGATCCAACTGACCTGTGGGATCAAACATCGCCCAGATCGTGTCCGAAATTCCCAAACCCAGATATTCCAAACCAAAATGCACCTGCTGCACCTCAGGTGCGGCGGAAAGAGGGATATCAATATCATAGGCAATTTTTTCAATACTGCCTGACAAGGGCAGCGGAATTTCCGCAGGGACAAAGGCGTTAAAAGCAATGTTATTGATGTCGGCGCTGACGGAGGCATTCCCATTGTCAATGTTCACATTGGATGAGGCTTTATCAGCGGCAAAACTGACATTAAACACTTCGCCCTCGACATTACCTTCCATTTTGAATTCCATACCGTCTAAGGCTGAGTTAGCGCGTAACCCCCCGCCCGCCGTTAACTCGGCTAAAATTTCATCAGGTGTGCCTTTGAAATTAACGGTCTGGAACCCTTCGTTCATTAAGCCTCGCATCCTGGCAGATGCCGATAAATCTATATCCTCAGCAGGCGTGACGATTGTCATATCAAAGGCCATTTCCCCCAAGGATTGAACAGATTGTTGATGCCCATTGCCCATGTACATCATATTCGACATGGCGTCGTTCATGCTTAGCGCAAATTCAACGGTGGCCTCAGCCGGATCATAATCAGGTGCAATCAGTTCGATCAATTTAAGCTCTGCGCTTGCGATATTCCAGGTTTGGATCAATGTATCGTCAACCTCAGAATAAACGCCCATATCTCCACGCACAGAATACGATAGGCGCGCAGTTAAATCGTCTTGGCCTGCGACTTTTGCAACGATTTCTTGGTAATCGGGTTGTTGGACATGAACTTTGCCACCCTTTTCCAACAGAGACCAGCCATCCATAGATACAATAAACGTTTCGTCGGCATCGGGAACGTAAAACGTAAAACGCACATTTGAAATGTTCAGGCTGTCACCATCTCGTGTTGCCAGCGCAGTGATGGACCCTCCTGCCTCTTCGATCAACTCAATGGTCTGTGCCCACACGCGATCTGCCGTTAAATCGGCAACTGCGGCCGATGCATCAAATAGACCAACCAAACACGCGGTGTATGAAATTAAACGTTGAAACATCAAAAACCCTTCCTTCGTAGATGCGTTGAATTTGTGACAGTTCATCGCGTTGTTCAAGGGGTTGCATGGTTTTCCCGCCATGTGCCATGGTCGGTACACCCATATTGACCAAGGATGATGCAATGGATTTATCAGGAAAAACCGTTTTGATCACAGGTGCCAGTCGCGGGATTGGCGAGGCAAGCGTTGCCGAATTTGCCGATGCGGGCGCTAACGTGGTATTAACCGCGCGGTCAAAGGCCGGAATTGATCGCATCGCCATCCCCTTTGGTGATCAAGCACTGGCCATTGCGGGGGATATCGCGGAGCCTACATTTGTGACGGCCCTGATTGATCAAACCGTTGCGCATTTTGGGGGGCTGGATGTTGTCATCAACAATGCCGCGGTCCTGCATCCCATTGCGCGGGTCGAGGATGCAGACATCGACGCATGGTCCAAATTGATCGACATTAATGTCAAAGGGGTGTTTTATGCGGCCAAAGCGGCCCTGCCCCATATGATGAAATCAGGCGAAGGCATCATTTTGACCGTTAGTTCGGGGGCCGCGCATAATCCATTAGAAGGGTGGAGCGCCTATTGCGCATCTAAAGCAGCGGCCGCCATGATGACCCGCAGTTTGCATCTGGAATATGGCTGGCATGGAATTTCATCCATGGGTCTATCGCCCGGCACCGTGGCCACCCAGATGCAGCGTGACATCAAGGCCAGCGGTATTAATCCCGTCAGTGAATTGGAATGGAGCGATCACGTCCCTCCCTCTTGGCCCGCCAAGGCAATGGTTTATATGTGTGAAAACGCGAAACAATTTGAGGGACAGGAATTGGCCCTGCGTGATCCTGACCTGCGCAAGGCAATAGGTGTTGAATGATTAATGTTGATAAAACCAATCCTGCTTGGGTCGTCACCCTAAACCGACCAGACAAGGCAAACGCCCTGACCGAACAAATGTTGATCGATTTGCGTGACACAGCCCGCGATGCGAAAGACGCGCGTGGGTTAATCCTAACAGGCGAGGGCAAGGTTTTTTCCGCAGGTGCCGATTTGGATGCGGCCCGTGCAGGACTTGCCACATCGCCATTATGGGAGGAGTTGTCAGGGGCCCTTGCCGATCTGCCTTGTATGAGCATTACCGCTCTTAACGGCACGCTTGCAGGTGGTGCAATGGGGATGGCACTAGCCTGCGATATGCGGATTTCGGTGGCAAATGCAAAATTCTTTTACCCCGTGATGAAACTTGGCTACCTACCCCAACCGAGCGACCCAATACGAATGCGCAACCTAATTGGCGCCGCACGCACCAAAATGATCCTGATGGGTGGTCAGAAAATTTTGGCGGATGAGGCGCTGTCCTTTGGCCTGATTGATCGCATCGTTGATCCTGCCGATCTGCTAGAGCATGCCCATGCTCTAATAGCCGATAGTGCAGCTGCAAATCCAGAACATTGCGCGGGGATTAAGGGGATGATTGGTGCACATTAATCCCTGTGGATGTTTATCGTTTACGGCGCCCGCCTGTAGTTTTTGATAAGAACTCCGGGGGGCGTTTTGCGACCCACTGAAAAAACTTGGCCAAGCGCGGGTGCGCGCGCAGCGCATCCACCGATGCGTAAGAACGTGCAAGCTCTGCCTCAGACAACGTGGCGTGAATTTCTTTGTGGCAAATATGGTGAATAAGGATCGTTGGACCGCCTTTTCCGCCCTTAAGCTTGGGGATCAGATGGTGCAAACTTTGCGGTGCAGTTGGTGGAATTGGGCGTTCACATAAGGGACACACTGTATCGTCCATCTCAATTGCCTAATTATCAAATCCCTCGTTTTGCTATCAAAATATGATTTAGGTGCGGAATCAAGGGGTGTAAAATATAGAATTCGATCAAATGCTGTCGTTCGTTCAGCGGGCGTTATCATTGGCAGTACTGGGATTGGATATTGCCTCGGCATGGTTTCTAATCCCTGCGGCTTGGTCTCAGTTTATATTTTTGATAGTGGCATATAATTGGGCAAAGGGATTGATGGCGGTAAAAACAAATAGAAGTCCGATATTCTTTTTGCCATCTAGAATACAATGAAAGAAAACGATATCAAAATCCTACACCCACATCGTGTGGCCGAGTTCAAAAATGTGCCGGGTATACCAGAGGAATGACAAAAACAGCATTGGTGATTGGGGGTGGTCCCGCGGGTTTGATGGCAGCCGAGCAGCTGGTCAATGCAGGGCTATCCGTTACCATCGCCGAGGCAAAACCAACCTTGGGTCGTAAATTTTTGATGGCGGGAAAATCGGGTTTAAACCTAACCAAGGACGAACCCATTTTGTCTTTTTTGCCCCATTACTACGATGCCCGAAGGCACCTTGATCCGATGATTGCACCCTTTGGCCCGCGCGAGGTGAAAGAGTGGGCAGAAAAGTTGGGTCAACAAATTTTTGTCGGCACATCAGGACGCGTCTTTCCCAAGGTGATGAAGGCATCCCCCCTCTTGCGCGCCTGGATTGCACGATTGCTCGATGCAGGGGTTACCCTAAAGACAAATTGGAAACTTACACAACTAGAACAACATACCGCACAATTGCAGACACCTGATGGAGCCACAAACATCACAGCCGATGTTGTAATATTGGCTATGGGTGGCGCAAGCTGGGCGCGTTTGGGGTCTGATGGGGCATGGGCCGAACAGTTCGGCCCGATCACACAGTTCCAACCCGCAAACTGCGCCTTTGCGATTGATTGGTCAGACTACATAACTAAATTCTTTGGCACGCCGATAAAGAATATTGCTCTTCGCGCCGGTGAAATGACATCCCGCGGGGAAATCATTGTGTCACGCAACGGCATTGAAGGTGGGGGTATCTATTCTGTCAGTCGAGCACTACGTAACGGAGTTCCATTAACGATTGATCTGAAGCCAGATTGGTCATTTGACCGTGTCAAAACCGCACTGTCAAAACCCCGCGGCAAAGACAGCGAGACAAACCATCTGCGTAAAACCCTAAAGCTTGAGCCAGAAAAGATCGCATTGATGCGCGAGGTTACACCGCGATTATCGCAAGATGCCCAAGCGCTGGCCAAAATGGTGAAATCCCTGTCCATCATAACTCTTGAACCTCGACCCATTGATGAGGCTATTTCGACAGCTGGTGGGATCCCTTGGAACCGATTAGACGCCGGTCTTATGTTACTGGATCACCCCGGAATATTTTGTGCGGGCGAAATGATTGATTGGGAGGCACCAACTGGTGGCTATTTGATCACCGCCTGTTTGGCAACAGGACGTTGGGCGGGTTTGCACGCCGCGCAATATGCGCGGCGTGCATAGTCACATATGATCTAAGGCAAGGCAGCGGCGCGCTTGAATGCATCACGTTCACGCAGGCGTTTTGTGTAAGTTTTGAATGCCTCGTTTTCTAATGGGAATTTGGCGTTATAGGCCCAACCGCCACAATGCGCTAAAATGATGTCTGGAATGGTCATCGTGTCCCCCATTAAATAGGGGCCGTCGATTTGTTCCATCAGACGATCCAACGACCGCGCGAATTCCAATTTCAGGCTTTCTTTCACTGCGGGCACCCGCTCTACTTCGGGCAGGATAAAACTATGACGGGCTGCGGTCCATAAAACAGCATCAATTTCATCATTCACACGGTGCAGCAGCGCGTCCTGTTTTGCGCGTTGAACCGATCCTGCAGGAAAGGTTAACCCACCATGGCGATCTGCTAGAAAGGTTATGATTGCCGCGCTATCGGTGATCAATTCACCCTCGGCAATCAGGGCAGGTAATTTGCCAGTAGGGCTGTGTTCCAACGCTTCCGGTGAACGCACGGCATAGGGTTTGTGATCGTATTCAAGTCCCAATTCTTCCAACGCCCACAATACGCGAAATGTGCGGTTTGTGCGTGATCCAACAACTGTATACATGCTGCTCTCCTCTTCCTGCGATCAGTAAAGTGGTGCAGTGCAGATATGTCCAGTGTAAATGCAGGTTTGGAACGCAACGTGATCCTAAAATTCAACACATTTCCACCATGGCAGAATCGTCCCAATCCGTGCTAGGGTTTGTGGTATGAAATCATACAACCCCAACATAGGGTACGATCTCCCCGTCATTCGTCAACTGGATGACGCCGCGATTAACCGAATTGCCGCTGGTGAAGTGGTCGAACGACCTGCGTCTGCGGTGAAAGAATTGGTTGAAAATGCTATTGATGCAGGGGCGCATCGCATAACCGTTGATATCGTGGATGGGGGTAAAACGCTGATCCGTGTGGGAGACGATGGTTGCGGGATGAGTGCGGCGGATCTCCCCCTTGCGTTATCCCGTCATGCGACATCAAAAATTGACGGTTCTGACTTGTTGAACATCCATAGTTTCGGATTCCGCGGCGAGGCGCTGCCATCTTTGGGATCGGTTGGGCGATTATCGATTTCGTCGCGTGCTAAGGGTCAAGACGGTGCTGAAATCACTGTTGCAGGTGGTGAAATGGGGGCCGTCAAACCCGCGCCGCTCAACAAGGGAACAGTGGTAGAGTTGCGTGATTTGTTTTACGCAACCCCCGCACGTCTAAAATTCCTGCGCACGGATCGGGCGGAGGCGCAGGCGATCACAGATATAATGAAACGGTTGGCCATGGCAGAACCCTCAATCGGGTTTCATTTGCGCGATGTGTCAAATGCTGGGTCACGATCAGTATTCCACGTTGATCCGGAAACCGGTGTTTTGTTTGATGCGCTCCACAGAAGATTGGCTAAAATTCTGGGGACTGAATTTGCGGAAAACGCATTAAAAATTGATGCAGCGCGCGATGGTTTTAATCTATCTGGTTATGCGGCACTACCAACGTTCTCACGCGGTGCTGCGGTGATGCAGTATTTTTTTGTAAACGGGCGTCCTGTACGGGACAAACTTTTAATCGGGGCACTGCGCGGTGCCTATGCAGATTTCCTATCGCGTGACCGACACCCGGCTGTCGCCCTGTTTGTGGATTGCGATCCACACCGTGTTGATGTGAACGTGCACCCAGCCAAATCCGAGGTGCGCTTTCGCGAACCGGGCTTGGTGCGTGGTCTGATTGTATCAGCACTGCGCCACGCATTGGGGGAGGCAGGGCATCGCGCTTCGACAACAGTTGCAGGCGCAACATTGGGCGCGATGCGCCCCGAAACGCAGCATCAATCCAACTATCAACTGGATCGCCCCAGTGTCGCGGTGCGCAACATCAGTTATCGGGTACAAGCGCCCGAAAGCTTTGGTTTTGCAGACGGCCCTGCGCCATCTGCCCGCATTGATGAAACTGTAATCGAACCCACCCAAGAACCTTTGCAGACAGATCACCCGCTGGGTGCGGCGCGTGGGCAAGTACACGAAAATTATATTATTGCGCAAACACAGGACGGCATTGTCATCGTTGACCAGCACGCAGCGCATGAACGACTGGTGTACGAGCGTTTGAAGCATCAATTGGCCGAACGTGGCATTGCGGCACAAACGTTGTTGATCCCCGAAATCATCGAACTTTCCTATGGGGATTGTGCAATGCTGTTGGAATTGGCAGATGAATTTGGCCGTTTTGGCTTAGGTATTGAAGCATTTGGAAATGGCGCAATCGCCGTGCGCGAAACCCCCGCGATTTTGGGCGAAGTCAATGCAAAGGATTTGATCCTAGACCTTTTAGACGAAATCTCGGACTGGGGCAGCAGCCAGTTGATCCAAGAACGGATCGAATCGATTTTATCACGCATAGCGTGTCATGGATCAATTCGATCAGGTCGCCGCATGCGTGCCGAAGAAATGAACGCACTGTTGCGCGAGATGGAGGCAACGCCTCATTCAGGCCAGTGCAACCACGGCCGCCCCACGTATGTGGAACTCAAACTTAGCGATATTGAACGCCTATTTGGACGAACCTAATGCCTCTTGATTTCAATGACCCAACCACACTCCTGATCACTGGCGCGGGGCTGATTGTTTTGTTGGTATTGTTGCTGTCGCTGCGTGCGATTTCACGCTTGACCAAGGCCGCCGAACCGCTCAGCCATCAGATGAACGCCTTGGGACAACGCGTCCAGGCCCTTGGCGAAGGCCAAGAGCGCTTGGCAGGCGGTCTGCATCACGTATCAGAGGCGCAGGCCAAACAACAAACCAGCATGTTGCAATTGATGGAAAAACGATTGTCCGATGTCCAACTGCAAATGAACGAAAATTTGCAAGGTTCCGCTCGTCGAACAGCGCATTCATTGGGTGAATTGCAACAACGTCTGACTGCCATTGACAAAGCGCAGGAAAACATCACGAAACTTTCAGGCGATGTATTATCGCTTCAGGATATTTTGTCGAACAAACAAACTCGCGGTGCCTTTGGCGAAATTCAGTTGAATGATATTGTGTCAAAGGCACTCCCATCAGACAGTTACACTTTGCAGGCAACGCTTTCGAATGGGCGACGTGCAGACTGTTTGATCCACCTGCCAAATCCTCCGGGTCCCATTGTGATTGATAGTAAGTTTCCGCTGGAACCGTATGAGGCGCTGCGTAATGCAACCACCGATTGGGAGCTAAACGAAGCCGCGCGTCAATTACGTACAGCGGTCAAAAAACACATCAAAGATATTTCGGAAAAATATATCATTGAGGGTGAAACCGCAGATGGCGCATTGATGTTTCTTCCATCTGAGGCGGTTTATGCAGAGTTGCACGCCAACTTTTCCGAGTTGGTGCGCGAAGGGTTTACCGCTCGTGTTTGGATTGTATCACCCACCACCTGCATGGCGACCTTGAATACAATGCGCGCCATATTAAAGGACGCGCGCATGCGTGAACAGGCAGGCGCTATTCGCCGGGAATTAGGGTTACTGTATCAGGATGTGGACCGTTTAGGCGCACGAGTTGAAAACCTGGATCGTCATTTTGCTCAAGCCGCTAAGGATATTACTGAAATCAGAATCAGCGCGGATAAAGCGGGTAAGCGCGCCCGCCGCTTGGATAACTTTGATTTCGAGGAAATCAAATCAGACACAACCAACATGTTGGATCAGGATTAGCGCCATTTTAGGGTATCGACTTTTGCTTTGTAAATCCTTTGGATATAGGAACGGGCAAACGATAGGGGATGCGTGAATGGCCCATATAATTGTGGTGGGAAACGAAAAAGGTGGCGCGGGTAAATCCACCGTCACTATGCATATTGCCACGGCATTGGCACGGATGGGACATCGTGTCGGTGTGATTGATTTAGACCTGCGTCAGCAAAGCTTTGCGCGTTATCTGCTTAATCGACAAAAATACCTTGCCGAAACAGAAATGGATTTGCCATCTCCCACGTATTTCCCTTTACCTGACATCGACAAATCAAAAATTCCAGATGACGAAAATATCTATGATCACCGCCTATCTGCCGCTGTTGCCAATGCCAATTCAAACAGCAATTTCATACTAATCGATTGCCCAGGTTCGCACACCCGCCTGAGTCAAGTTGCACATTCATTGGCGGATACATTGATCACGCCGCTGAACGACAGCTTTGTCGATTTTGATCTCTTGGCCCATGTCAGTTCAGATAGCGAAAAAATTGAGGGACCATCCGTGTATTCAGAAATGGTTTGGCACGCACGTCAATTACGTGCCCAAGCTGGCCTAAAACCCATCGACTGGATCGTGGTGCGTAACCGCGTAGGTGCGCAGCAAATGGTCAATAAGATAAGGATGGAGCGGGCATTAGATAAACTGGCCAAACGGATTGGATTTCGCGTCGGTCCCGGGTTTAATGAACGTGTTATTTTCCGCGAATTGTTCCCGCGTGGTTTGACCCTGCTGGACCTAAAGGATGTTGGCGTCAAACAGTTGAACATTTCCAATATCACAGCCCGCCAAGAACTGCGTGAATTGATTAAAACACTGAATCTGCCGAACGTCACTGCGACATTCTAGGGCTGGCTAAGCGCGTTTAAGGCGCGGCGCAGAACCCTGATTTCCTCTGTACTTAGTTTTTGCATCAACACTTGGTCATGCTGCTGTGCATGGGCGTGCAAATCTTCGTAAACCGCGCGCCCATGCGATGTAAGCGTGAGCCATTCGTGGCGTCGATCTTTTTCATCAGGTTTACGTTGCAAATACCGCCTCTGCTCTAACCGATGCACCGCACGGCTGACCTTTGTTTTGTGCATGATCGCCTTTTCACAGATATCTTTGGCCGTCATCCGTTCATAGATTGCCAGATGAAACAACACCCGCCATTCAGTGCGCAACATGCCATATCGCCCCTTATATATCCGCTGGAACGACTGGCTGCTAATCTCAGCGGCTTGATTCAAAAGATAGGGCAAAAATTCACGTAAATCGAAGTCGTCTTTCTGTGTCATTTTTTAAATATAAGGGGTTGTTAGTTACATTTTCAACTATTACCAGATTTTCAATTAACGCGGTAGAGGAGCATCAAGATGAATCGGCCCACGTTTCCACATAGCTTTGTCCAAGCACCTTCAAATGATAGGATCACCGAAGGATACATGCCTGGTTTCGGAAATGACTTTGAGACCGAAGCCTTGCCGGGTGCACTCCCACAGGGTCAAAACAGCCCGCAAAAATGTAACTATGGGCTTTATGGTGAGCAACTCTCTGGAACCGCGTTCACAGCACCCAGCCATCAAAATGAACGCACATGGTGTTATCGCATTCGTCCCTCTGTGAAACATTCACATCGGTATGAAAAAATTGATCTGCCCTATTGGAAATCCGCACCGCATATCGACCCAGATGTTGTGTCGCTGGGTCAATATCGTTGGGATCCTGTTCCGCATGCATCCGGACGCCTAACGTGGCTAACGGGGATGCGCACCATGACCACCGCAGGCGACGTGAATACTCAGATCGGCATGGCAAGCCATATCTATTTGGTAACGGCTTCAATGGTGGACGAATATTTCTATTCTGCGGACAGTGAACTATTGATTGTCCCCCAAGAAGGACGCCTAAGATTTTGCACAGAACTGGGGATCATTGACCTAGAACCCAAGGAAATCGCAATCATTCCACGGGGCATGTTGTACCGTGTTGAGTTGTTAGAGGGGCCCGCGCGCGGATTCGTATGCGAAAACTATGGCCAAAAATTCGCCTTACCCGGACGAGGTCCCATTGGCGCAAACTGTTTGGCAAATCGGCGCGATTTCAAATCCCCTGTCGCAGCATTTGAGGATCGCGAAGTCTCAAGCCGTGTTGTCATTAAATGGTGCGGCCAATTCCATGAAACGCATATCGGCCACAGTCCGTTGGATGTTGTTGCATGGCATGGCAACTACGCGCCCTGCAAATATGATTTGCGCACATACTGCCCCGTAGGTGCAGTTTTATTCGATCACCCCGATCCATCCATTTTTACTGTGCTAACCGCCCCATCGGGTGTTGAAGGCACGGCAAATATCGATTTCGTATTGTTCCGAGAGCGCTGGATGGTTGCGGAAAACACCTTCCGTCCTCCGTGGTATCACAAAAACATCATGTCCGAATTGATGGGCAATATCTACGGTCAGTATGATGCAAAGCCAAAGGGTTTTGTTCCGGGCGGTATGAGCCTGCATAACATGATGCTGCCCCATGGCCCCGATAAGAATGCATTTGAAGGCGCATCAAACGCAGATTTACAGGCGCAGAAATTAGACAATACCATGTCGTTCATGTTTGAAACTCGCTTTCCCCAGCATTTGACCGCCTATGCCGCTAAAGAGGCGCCACTTCAGGACGATTATATTGATTGTTGGGTTGATATCGAAAAGAAATTTGATGGCACACCCGAGACCAAGTAAATCACTCAGGTCGTGCCAAGAAAGAGATACACCATGAGACTATTAACCAGCTGGGTTCCATCCGCAAACGATCCCCAATCGCCTTTCCCACTAAACAACCTTCCCTACGGTGTATTTTCAACGACCGACACAGATCCCCGCTGCGGCGTCGCGATTGGTGATATGATCCTCGATCTTCAGGCCGCAGAAGAGGTAGATATGATTAAGCTTGATGAGGGTCCTGTTTTTGACGTTCCCTTCTGGAACGAAGTTATGGAATTGGGACCAGAGGCGTGGAAAAAAATTCGCAAACAGATCACGGACATCCTTAAAAATGCCAGCGCGCATCAGGGGCGGGCAATTGATATGCTAACCCCGCAATCTGATGCGATCATGCATTTGCCATTTTTGGTAAGTGAGTACACCGATTTCTACGCTGGACGTCAGCACGCAACCAACGTGGGTACAATGTTCCGTGGTGCAGAAAATGCGCTGCCACCAAATTGGCTGCACATCCCGATTGGCTATAATGGCCGGGCCTCCTCGGTTGTGGTCAGCGGAACAGATATTCGTCGTCCATGGGGGCAGTTAAAGGCACCTGATGCCGCAATTCCCGAATTCGCGCCATGCCGTCGTTTTGATTTTGAATTGGAAATAGGCGCTGTGGTTGGCTTACCATCTGAGGGCCCTATCACGGTTGAAGAGGCGTATGAGCTAATCTTTGGCTATGTATTGTTAAATGATTGGTCTGCACGAGACATTCAGGCCTGGGAATATCAGCCCTTAGGCCCGTTTCAGGCTAAGGCAACCGCGACAACCATCAGCCCATGGATCGTCACCAAAGCAGCGTTGGAGCCATTCCGCGTTGACACCCCTGAACGCGAAGTTGAATTGCTGGACCACCTAAAAGACTGTGCCCCAATGTTGTATGATATTTCGCTAGAAGTTGGGTTGTTTTCAAAATCAGGTGGCAAGAAAATCATTACCCAGACCAACTATAAAGAGATGTACTATTCCTCTGCCCAGCAGTTGGCGCATCACACGACATCGGGATGCCCAATGAACTCTGGCGATTTATTAGGATCAGGTACAATTTCGGGTGCAGAGCCCAATCAACGCGGTAGTATGCTCGAGCTAAGCTGGGGAGGCAAACAGCCAATTGAATTGGACAATGGTGAAACACGCACCTTCCTTGAAGATGATGATCAAATAGTAATGTCAGGTGCCGCGCGCAGCGAAACATTGACCATTGGATTTGGTACCTGTGTGGGGCGCATCCTGCCTGCACTTGAAAATCCATACGAACGATAAACCATTAAACGGGCTTGGTATGATCACGCCCAGCTAAACCAATAGGAGAGCCCCATGGCAAAAGCCTTCGCATCGCAAAGCGATATGAGTGAAAAGAAAATCAGCTTTACCGAAATCGGCGAAGGCCTTTACGCCTTTACCGCTGAGGGCGACCCAAATTCTGGTGTGATCATTGGCGATGATAGTGTCATGATCGTCGAGGCGCAGGCTACACCCCGCCTTGCCAATAAGGTGATTGAATGCGTCCGCAGTGTCACAGACAAGCCAATTTCACACGTTGTTCTCACCCATTATCACGCAGTTCGCGTTTTGGGTGCATCCGCGTTTAATGCAAATCAAATCATCATGTCGGATATGGCACGCGCCATGGTTGTGGAACGCGGGCAAGAAGATTGGGATAGTGAATTCCAACGCTTCCCACGTCTGTTTGAAGGACACGAAAGCATTCCAGGACTGACATGGCCGACGACAACATTTGATGGATCCATGTCTGTATATCTTGGGAACCGCCGCGTTGATTTGATGCATTTGGGACGCGCACATACAGCAGGTGACATCGTCATAAACGTGCCAGATCAAAACGTGATGTTCACAGGTGACATCGTTGAATATCATTCCGCCTGCTACTGCGGTGACGGTCATTTTGCAGATTGGGGCGATACGCTGAATAATATCAAAGCTTTTGAGGTTGATGCAATCGCACCGGGGCGCGGGGATGCGTTGGTTGGACAGGATATGGTGAACCGCGCAATCGAAAGCACCCGTGACTTTGTCGATAGCACCTATCGCCCCGTTGCGAAGGTCGCAGCACGGAATGGGTCGCTAAAAGAGGCATGGGATGCGTGCCGCGCAGAATGTGATCCAAAATTCTCTGAATATGCAATTTATGAACATTGCTTGCCGTTTAATGTGGCACGCGCCTACGACGAAGCGCGCGGAATTGATACGCCCCGCATTTGGACGGCACAACGGGATTTGGACATGTGGGAGGCCCTTCAAAGCTAGGGGAGGCAAAAGATGAACAAAATCTTTGAAACGCCACTATATCCGTATTACCAATCTATCGATCAGACCGCGTCTGCACCTGTGCGCCACAATGTTGTGGTGATCGGAGCGGGTCCTGTTGGATTGGGTATGGCGATCGATCTGGCACAGCACGGAATTGATGTTGTTGTGCTGGATGACAACGACAAGGTCAGCTTTGGCAGTCGTGCAATTTGCTTTGCAAAACGCACTCTAGAAATTGCAGATCGCTTGGGATTTGGAGACAAATTGGTCGACAAAGGAGTTCAATGGAACCTTGGCAAAGTGTTCTTTGATGAACGTAAGGTTTATGAATTTAACCTTTTGGCCGAAGACGGGCATGCCCGCCCCGCGTTTATCAACCTACAACAGTATTATTTTGAACAGTATCTGGTTGAACGTGTCCAAGAGATCAATTCAGAGAAACCCAAAATTGATATCCGCGGAAAAAACCGTGTGCGTGCGATCAAGGATCATGATGCCTATTCCGCCATAACGGTTGAGACACCCGATGGGGATTACACGCTCCATGCAGATTGGGTCATCGCCTGTGATGGAGCAGGAAGTCCCACGCGATCGATGATGGGACTCGATTTTGTAGGTCGCGTATTCGAGGACAATTTCCTGATCGCGGATGTCACGATGGATGCGGATTTTCCAACCGAGCGTTGGTTTTGGTTTGATCCACCATTCAATCGCGGACAATCAGCATTGTTGCACAAACAGCCCGATGGTGTTTGGCGGATCGACCTTCAACTGGGATGGGATGTCGATAAAGACGCCGAAAAACAACCAGACCGCGTTATTCAACGCCTAAAGGCGATGTTGGGTGAAGATGTGAAATTTGAACTGGAATGGGTCAGTATTTACACATTCCAATGTCGTCGGATGGAAAAATTTCGCCACGGCAACGTCCTCTTTGCAGGTGATAGCGCCCATCAGGTATCCCCCTTTGGCGCGCGCGGCGCGAATAGTGGTTTGCAAGATGTCGACAACCTGAGCTGGAAATTGGCCCTTGTGATTAAAGGCCTTGCCCCCGACACCTTGTTGGACAGCTACGATGATGAACGCATTCACGGTGCGGACGAAAACATCATGAATTCGACACGCTCGACAGATTTCATTACACCAAAATCTGAAATCAGCCGCATATTCAGAAATGCAGTTTTGGATCTGTCTGAACATCATGCCTTTGCACGCCCATTAGTGAACTCTGGTCGTTTGTCGATGCCGTGTAACTATGTCGGACACAGCTTAACAGGTGAAGATGCCTTGGCGTGTGGCCCTGCGCGTAGTCAACCGGGCATGCCCTGTCCTGATGCGCCCTTAGACAATGGGTTTTTACTGTCGAAATTAGGTGGGGGATTCACCCTGATGACGCTAAACACTAATGCGCCATCTTCCCAAGAAATTGAAGGCATTGAAATTGCCCAAATTGCGCTCAGCGTGACATCAGAAACAAACAAAACGCTTGGTGAACGCTTCCTTGGCACCGCCGAGAGCGCGGTCTATCTCATTCGTCCTGACCAACATATTGTTGCACGCTGGCCCGATTACGACGCAGCTCGCGTGCAAATGGCAGTGGCGACCGCATTAGGGAAAACACAATGAGCACCCTAATCCTGAGCCCAAATATCCCCAACGGGGACGATTTTTACGCAAAACTTCTAAACGTGCATGAGGGATTAAGCAAAGAGCAAAGTGATGCGTTAAACGCGCGTCTGATCTTACTCCTATCCAATCACATTGGGAATATTGACATATTGGAACAGGCGCTGATCGTTGCAAAAACTGCGGGGCGAACATCATGAGGGACGCAACCTGTGTTGAATGGATGCAACGATTCATCGCACCGGGGCTGACCTAAGTTGAAACCATGCTCAATAAGCGTCCACAAACCGACTTTGCGCATGGTCATGAACCTGGACTTATTGATATCTGCATTATGCCACAGCTTTATAACACAAACCGCTGGGACTTAGATGTTAGCACATATGTGAATATCACGCGAATTGCCGAAAAATGTGCTGCACACCCCGCATTTCAGGCAGCGCATCCAGACGCTGTAAAACCAAACGAATAAAACCATAGTTAGGCAGGCGTGCGATGAGACACGGCGGCAGGATCGGTTTTCAACTCGATGATTGCAGGTTTTCCCGATGCACGCGCGCGCGCCAAAGCCTCGGGGAAATCCGCCGATCTGATCACCTTCTCACCATGCGCACCGTAAGCTGCGGCCAACGCGGTGAAATCCGGGTTGACCATATCCGTACCTGATGGACGATTGGGATAGTAGCGTTGTTGATGCATTCGAATTGTTCCATAAACGCCATTGTTTGAAACGATTACAATGATATTGGCACCATACTGAACTGCCGTGCCAAATTCCTGCATACACATTTGAAAACATCCATCACCCGCTAGACATACAACCTCTTGCTCTGGGCGTTCCAATTTTGCAGCCACCGCTGCAGGAAGTCCGTAGCCCATTGATCCTGACGTTGGGGCCAATTGTGTGCGGTAGGATTTATAGCGGTAATACCGATGCAACCACGCCGCATAATTCCCCGCACCATTTGTGATAATCGCGTCCTCAGGCATTACAGAACAGAGATGCGTGATCACCTGCTCCAACTTCACATCCCCGGGGGTGGCAAAGGGGGTTTGCCACCCCTCATATGAGGCGCGCTCCGCCGTTGGAGGCGATGTGAGTGGTCCCTGAACCAAATCAAGGGCAGTTTTTAAGAACGCCTTCGGATCACAACACAGGCCGCGATCAACGACATAAACGCGGCCAATTTCATCAGAATTGGCATGTATATGTATCAAACGTTGCTTTGTTTGGGGGGGTGTTAACATAGCGTATCCGCCCGTTGTCATTTCCCCTAACCGTGCCCCCAGAACCAACAAAACATCTGCCTCATCAATGCGTTTTGCAAGATCAGGATTTGGCCCAATCCCAACATCTCCGATAAAATTTGAATGACGATTGTCGATATAGTCCTGGCTACGGAAGGAAGTGCCGATTGGCAAACCCGTAGCTTGTGCAAAAAGCCCCAACAGATTCGCACATTCCGCGGACCATTTTGGGCCACCAACAATCATCATTGGGTTCTTTGCTGCGGCCAGATCGTCCAAAACGCCTTGAACAACGGATGGTGATACCGTTTGTTCCGCTGGTTTTGCAGACTGCGTCACATCTGCAACATCGGCCTGCCCTGATAGCATATCCTCTGGCAATGCCAAAACAACGGGCCCCGGACGCCCAGATTGCGCCACATGGAATGCATGCGAAATATATTCTGGTATCCGATCCGTACGATCAATTTCGGCAACCCATTTCGCCAAGGGTGCGAACATCGCGCGATAATCCACCTCTTGGAACGCTTCGCGATCACGTTGATCACTGGCCACCTGCCCAACGAATAGGATCATTGGAGTGCTATCTTGAAACGCGACATGCACACCCGAGGATGCATTGGTTGCACCGGGGCCGCGGGTAACAAAGGCGACACCAACCTCACCCGTTAGTTTTGCGTGCGCCTCGGCCATCATCGAAACGCCACCTTCGTTGCGGCCAACAATTGTGTCGATCCCACTTTCAAATAATCCATCAAGCGCCGCTAAATAGCTTTCACCTGGGACACAAAATACACGACGCACTCTTTGAATTTTCAACTGATCAACTAGGATCTGACCACCATGACGCATGAAAAACCTCATTTAAACTTTCACTTAGTGAAACGCGTGTTTTCCGGAAATACAAATAAAAAAAGCCACGCAAATACGTGGCAATTTCATTTCATTTTAAATGGCCCTAGTGGGTCCAAGGTGCACGACGGTCGGTGGCAAAATTTTCGCCATACCCGCGAGCACGGATGTTTTGTTTGCGTGATTGCGGCTCGGTTACATCTGCCTCAATCCCCATTTCTTTTGCGTATGACAATGCGGCGTCTTTGCTAGCAAAGCGCAGTTTAACCTGTGATTGCGTGTCGCCACTTGAGGTCCAGCCCATCAATGGGTCAATTTCACGAGCTGAATCTTGACAATATTCCAACACCCAATGGTTTGTTTTAGCAGTACCCGATGACATTGCGGTTTTTGCAGGTTTATAGATTCGAGCGCGCATGAAATCCTCCTAAATCTAAGATGTGTTATGATTGATTTTTTCCTAAACGACAAGCACCCAGTATTCATGGAACAAAAGGTGAATGCACCCTTTGAAAACTTCATATTTGATCCTAATTTTAGAAAGTCAGGAGATACGTCATGGATGATTCCCAAATCGGTTTTGCAACAGGTAAGGTGCGCGAACGCCCCAAGTTAGAAGGCGGCAGGGCATTTGTGATGAATACCGAATTTGAACCTGCGGGTGATCAACCAAATGCAATTGCTGAATTATCAGCAGGTGTTTTATCCGGTGAACGTGATCAAGTGCTGTTAGGGGCGACAGGGACAGGTAAAACATTCACCATGGCCAAAGTCATCGCGGAAACCCAACGCCCTGCGATTATTTTAGCACCAAACAAAACACTGGCCGCACAACTATACGGTGAATTCAAAGGGTTCTTTCCAGAGAATGCTGTTGAATATTTCGTCAGCTTTTATGACTATTACCAGCCCGAGGCCTATGTTCCTCGGTCAGACACATATATCGAAAAAGAAAGCCAGATTAACGAACAAATCGACCGTATGCGCCATGCTGCAACACGCGCGCTATTGGAGCGCGATGATGTGATTATCGTAGCGTCGGTCAGCTGCATCTATGGCATTGGATCAGTGGAAACTTATGGCGCAATGACTCAGGACCTTAAGGCAGGGCATGAATACAATCAGCGTCAGGTGATGGCGGATTTAGTGGCACAGCAGTACCGTCGTAATGATCAGGCATTTCAGCGTGGATCATTTCGCGTGCGTGGCGATGTATTAGAAGTCTTTCCCGCCCACTTAGAGGATCGCGCATGGCGGCTATCTTTTTTTGGGGATGAATTGGAAAGCATTGTTGAATTTGACCCCCTGACAGGCGAACGGACAGGCAGTTTTGAACAGATTCGGATTTATGCGAATTCCCATTATGTGACCCCAAAACCAACGATGCAGCAGGCGCTTATCAGCATCAAAAAGGAATTGCGTCAGCGTTTGGATCAATTGGTAGATGAAGGTAAACTGTTAGAAGCCCAGCGTTTGGAACAGCGCACCAACTTTGATCTTGAAATGCTAGAGGCGACGGGCGTTTGCAATGGCATTGAAAACTATTCAAGATACTTGACAGGACGCGCACCTGGTGAACCGCCCCCCACTTTGTTTGAATTTATCCCAGACCACGCAATTGTGTTTGCGGATGAAAGTCACGTTAGCATCCCTCAAATTGGCGGCATGTACCGCGGCGATTATCGTCGCAAATTCACACTGGCGGAACATGGTTTCCGACTTCCCTCTTGCATGGACAACCGTCCACTGAAATTCGAAGAATGGGATGCAATGCGCCCCCAATCCGTCTATGTTTCAGCAACGCCAAGCAATTGGGAGTTGGAACAAAGCGGTGGCGTTTTCACCGAACAAGTTATTCGCCCGACGGGGCTATTAGATCCAGAGGTTGAAATTCGCCCAGTTGAAATGCAGGTCGATGATTTGCTTGATGAAATACGAAAAGTCAGCGCAGATGGATACAGAACTCTGGTTACGACACTGACAAAACGCATGGCTGAGGATCTGACCGAGTATCTGCACGAACAGGGTATTCGCGTCCGCTATATGCACAGCGATATTGATACGCTGGAACGTATCGAAATCCTACGTGACCTACGGCTAGGCACCTTTGACGTATTGATCGGGATCAACCTGTTGCGGGAAGGTTTAGATATTCCTGAATGCGGGTTGGTAGCCATTTTAGATGCCGATAAAGAGGGCTTTCTACGCTCAGAAACCTCACTAATCCAGACGATTGGACGCGCAGCGAGAAATGCAGATGGGCGCGTGATCATGTATGCGGATCGCATCACAGGTTCGATGGAACGTGCGTTAAACGAAACCGAACGCAGACGCGAGAAGCAAATCACCTATAATCAGGAACACGGAATTACCCCTGAAACAGTGCGTAAAAATGTCGATGATATTCTTGCAGGTTTGTATCAAGGGGATACAGATCAATCCCGTGTCACGGCTAAAATTGATGATAAATTGGCAGGTGGGTCGAACCTCCAAGCGGTACTTGATGGACTGCGCAGCGATATGCGCAAGGCTGCAGAGAACTTGGAATTTGAAGAGGCCGCCCGCCTGCGCGATGAAGTCAAACGGTTAGAGGCCGTTGATTTAGCGATTGCCGATGATCCACTGGCCCGTCAATCCGCCATTGATGCCGCAAGTGATCAAAGAAACCGTGGTCGCTCCACCGCAGGACGTGGAGGAACGCGGACGTATCGTGGAAAGAGCCAACCCAAACATTGACCGCAGCGGACAGTCGCGGCTATTTCCTCCTAACAGGCCAGTTCAATTTCCAATAAAAATGTATCTCCAATATAATTGCATCTATGGCAATATAATCCCTGAAATTGGAAAGTAATGTTTTCTGCGCTAGGTTCATTTATGACACACGAATGGGGGTAACATGCGTTGGTTCATCGGATTTTTAATGTTGGCAACCGCGACATTCGCAGATGTGAAAGACGACGTTCAAACAACAATTACGTCGCAATTAGATGCATTTTCACAGGATGATTTCGCGCGTGCCTTTGAATATGCGAGTCCCTCGATACAACGCATGTTTCGCAATTCTGATAACTTTGGAATGATGGTCCAGCGCGGCTATCCGATGGTATGGCGTCCTGCAAGGTTACGTTTTTTGGAGTTCGAAAATGATAAGCGTGGACCCTATCAGTTAATTGAAATAACCGACAACAATGGTCGTGTCCACACCTTGCGCTACGACATGATTGAAACGCCAGCAGGCTGGCGTATCAGAGGCGTGCAAGTGTTGCCAGGAACGGCGTTTTCGTCTTAAATTCGCCGCGTATCAGGCGAATTTCCCTGCCAAGGCATCATCGATCAGCGCGATTGTTTCGTCGATCCCATAAAGCGCGATGAAACCACCAAACCGCGGCCCCTGGGAGGCGCCTAGCAGAACTTCGTACAATGCGCCAAACCATGCACGCAGTGGATCAAATCGTTCACGACCACAGGCATAAACAACGGATTGTAATTCTTCTGCATCTAATCCGCCGTCCCATGATTTCAGTTGATCGCGCAAATCGATAAGCGCCTCGCACTCAAGCTCGTTGGGCACGCGATATGTTTTGGTCGGTTTCACAAAATCATTGTAATAGCGTGTGGCAAATCCTGCCGCCTGATCCAATTGCGGATTGGCCTTTGGGCTGGCATCAGGCGCATAACGACGGATAAAGCCCCACAACTGATCCTTATCATCTGCATTTGCAACGGCTGCCAAATTTAACAGCATAGAAAACGGCACAACCATATCCGATTGAGGCACATCACCCCCGTGAATGTGCCATACAGGGTTGTTGCATCGCTGCGCATCATCCTGACCCACATAAGCGCGCAACTGTTGATGATATTCATCCATCGCCTTTGGGATAACATCAAAATACAAACGCTTGGCTGTTTTTGGCTTTTGGTACATGAAATATGACAATGACTCTGTGCTCGCATAGGTCAGCCATTCGTCAATCGAAATTCCATTGCCAGACGATTTTGAAATCTTCTGACCCTGATCATCCAAGAATAATTCATAGGTAAAGTGTTCAGGTTTCTTGTGGCCCAAAATTTCGCAGATCCGATCATAGATTGGTGTGTTTGTAGAATGGTCTTTACCGTACATTTCAAAATCAACACCCAGCGCCGCCCAGCGTGCGCCGAAATCTGGTTTCCATTGCAATTTCACATTGCCACCTGTCACGGGCAAGGTCCATTCACGCCCACCCTCATCATCAAATGTGATGGTTCCGTCCTTAGCGTTCACCTGTTTCATCGGAACATACAAAACACGTCCCGTTTCAGGGTGGATAGGCAAGAAAATGGAATAGGTTTCGCGACGCTCTTCCCGCAATGATTTCAGCATCACTTTCATGATATCGTCGTAACGCTCTAACGCGCGCAACAACACCTCATCGAAGGCGCCCGAATTATAAAACTCGGTAGCGGAATAAAATTCGTATTCAAACCCAAATGTATTCAAAAACCGTCGCAACATTGCGTTATTGTGATGGCCAAAGCTTTCGTACTCTCCAAATGGATCGGGAACAGATGTCAGGGGCTTTTGCAAATGCTCTGCCAGTTTATCTTGGTTTGGGACGTTGCCCGGCACCTTGCGCATGCCATCCAAATCGTCGGAAAAACAGATCAATTTCGCAGGGATATCGCAAATTTCACGAAACGCACGCATGATCATCGTGGTGCGTGCCACCTCTCCAAAGGTACCGATATGGGGCAAACCAGATGGTCCATATCCTGTTTCAAATAGGACGTATCCCTTTTCTGGCGGCGCTTTTTCATAGCGTTTCAATACACGACGCGCTTCTTCAAAGGGCCATGCTTTTGAGCTAAGTGCGGCGTCGCGCATATTTGACATCTTTTTTCTCCAATATCGTGGGACTCAACAGGTCCACCAAGTCTTCGCCTCATAATGTGTTTTCGAAACACTCGCAAGCGTGGCGAATGCACCACTTGCATGGATGCAATGCGCCCCATATCTTGGAGTTGACGACTAAGGAATAGTATTATGACGAATTCAGATGAACCAAAGATCCTAACCGAACAGGACTGCCTAATTGCATTGATGGTCAGCATTACAATCGCGGACGGGAATGTGCGCACAGCTGAATTGGTCAAAATCCAATCTGCGGTAAACAACCTGCCAATATTTGGTACCTATGATATTGGGCGTTTGAATTTGGTGTCCCAAATAGTTTTCGACCTATTTGAGAACGAAGATGGGTTGGACGCATTGTTCGGATTGGTACGTGATATCTTGTCCGAACGCCTACATGAAACAGCCTACGCGCTTTGTTGCGATGTTGCGGCAGCTGACGGCATGATCTTTGAAACAGAACTGCGCCTGCTTGAGGAAATGCGCTATGAACTAAACATTGACCGCCTGCATGCAGCTGCAATTGAACGCGGTGCGCGAGCCCGTCACATGACTATCTAGAACTCCATCCGCGCCCATCGATAAAGTAGGCCATGATGCAATCGGCGTGCGCGTTTGGCCCAATCAGAGGCACCGCGCGGGCGATCATTTTTGGCGTGATCCACTTTGGCACGTTTTGCAAAGTCCTGAACAAATATGGCAAAGGCAATTTTGCGTCCCCTGCTCATCTGATACCCGCCCAACGCACTAACAAAATTCAGTGTCCCCGTTTTTGCGGCGATTTGGGCGCGTCCCGTTTTATCCAAATCCCCATTGAATTGACGTGATTTTATGGGTTTCAGCAGGACTGAGAATTCTGGGAATATCTGCTCTGCCTTCACCATAGCGCGTGCAAACGATACGGGTGAAACACGTGTGCGATCGCTTAGACCAGAGTGATCCATAAACGTGGCATTCGTCAAACCCAATCGTGCCTGCGCCCAAGTATTCATTTTTGTAGCCGATGCCGACAATGAACCACGTTCACCAGAAGCCATTAGACCCAGAACCTCGGCCGATAAATTTGTTGAAAACCGCAGCATGGATTTCACGATCACGGACACTGGATCGCTTTGATGCACCCCAATCACTCGACCTACAGCGGCGGTGCGAGCCGGGACAGGCGTGGGCAAATCAATCCCCTCCATCCGCGCCAATTCACGAAACACCTCGGCCGTATAAAGCGCGGGTTCGCGGGTGGGCAGCCACCTACCCCCCTCTTTCCCCAATGCGTCACGTAATACAGTCCATGCCTCCTGATTACCGTTGCGTGCATAAGTGAATACCTGTTGCTGTTGATCCTGAATGGTTATGGTCGCACGCGTGGATTTGGGATTAATGTGACGTCCCCGTGCATCCAACATTATGTTGTAACTTGCTCCCTGTTTTTTCCATTCAAAATAGAAACGATTAAAATTCAGGTTCAATCCTGAAATCGCAGGGTTATATCCTACATGCACCGGTTGCGCCCAAACAATATGATTTAATGTAGGCAGTGCCATTCCATCGAATAGAAAACGACCTGTGATTTTGGTAATACGATTTTCAGTCAGCATCGTGGTCATCTTGGCCAAATCATCTGTATCCAAATGTGGATCACCACCCCCGATTAGGATCAGATCACCATTTAGAACGCCATTCTGAACAGGCCCAGTGGCACGCAATGTTGTTTCAAACCGAAAGTCTGCGCCCAAGGAATCTAATGCATAAAGCGCGGTTATCACCTTGGTCACACTGGCGGACGCGAACCCTTTGTCACCATTGTGCTGCTCCAGCACCTGACCCGATTCAATGTCGATGGCCGCATATCCCGCCTCACCTGTTAGGTGAAGGTTTTTGATCAGTTCCTCATATCCCGGTGGGGGAACAGAACCAGGGCGCAAAACAGGGCGCGGGGATGTATCGGCTGCTTGCAGCACGCTGCCTAAAACCAACAATATCCCAACTGTCCACGAAATGAACCGCACCAAAGAAACATACCTACAAAAGTTCACTCAAAGCCTGCGAAAAAGAGGATGAAAGATCAAGCCTCAGATCGAAGTGTACTAGAAGAAATGGGCATAAGCGGCATATTCAAATAACACCACGCAGGACCTGACAGATTCCCCAACAAACGCGATTTTTTGGCAGGGACACGTGCGTTCCTATAAATCCGGGCAGCACGGGACGATAGGGGCGATAAGCGTGCAGCAGGTCGTGCGATGACTCCAATGGGGATTGTTTCCATAATCTGACGCCAATCTTTCCACTGATCAAATTGCGCCAAATTATCCGCCCCCATTAGCCACACGAACTGTGTGTGCACAAACCGATCCTGCAGTACCGCGATGGTTTCCGCCGTGTAGGTAGTGCCCAATTGCGCCTCAATATCCGTCACACGCACCTGCGGATGCTTCATCTTGGCGCGCGCCTGTGCCATGCGCATTGCCAAAGGTGCCGGACCGTGCGATTTCAATGGATTACCAGGGGTCACCAACCACCACACCTGATCCAAACCAAATTGGCGCAAGGCATGTTTGGTCAGCGCAACATGGCCTGCATGTGCGGGATCAAAGGACCCCCCAAACAACCCAATTACCCGATCACGCATTAATCCGCTCACGTTCATTACTCACGCTTATCCATCGTTCTCAGCGACATATCGCATCCCGCTCGTTACAAACAACCCCATAGATGATTGCCTGCCTTCAAAGATAACGCTATTTAGACCGAAACGCAGTCAAATCAGGAGCATCCGATGGCAGCCTATCAATACGTCTATCACATGCAAGGTGTGTCAAAAACCTACCCGGGTGGCAAAAAATGTTTTGAAAACATTCACTTGTCTTTTCTTCCGGGTGTGAAAATCGGTGTCGTAGGTGTTAACGGCGCGGGTAAATCAACCCTGATGAAAATCATGGCGGGTCTGGATAAGGATTACACGGGCGAAGCATGGTCAGCCGAGGGTGCCAAAGTGGGCTACCTTCCACAGGAACCCCACCTAGAGGAAAACATTACCGTACGCGAAAACGTAATGCTGGGCGTTGCCGAGAAAAAAGCGATCCTTGATCGTTATAACGAATTGGCGATGAACTATTCCGATGAAACGGCCGATGAAATGGCCCAGCTGCAGGATCAGATCGACGCAGAGAACCTTTGGGATTTGGACAGCCAGATTGACGTTTCGATGGAGGCATTGCGCTGCCCCCCCGATGATGCAATGCCCGCGAACCTATCAGGCGGTGAACGCCGCCGCGTTGCCCTTTGCAAATTGCTTCTTGAAGCACCAGATATGTTGTTGCTCGACGAACCAACCAACCACTTGGACGCGGAAACAATCGCATGGCTGCAACAGCACCTGATTGATTACAAAGGCACAATCCTAATCGTCACGCACGATCGTTATTTCCTTGATGATATTACGGGATGGATTTTGGAATTGGACCGTGGCCGCGGCATCCCGTATGAGGGCAACTATTCCAGCTGGTTGGAACAAAAGGCCAAGCGTTTGGAACAAGAAGCGCGCGAGGACAAAAGTCGTCAGAAAACGTTAGAACGCGAACTGGACTGGATCCGTCAAGGCGCCAAGGCCCGTCAGGCCAAGCAAAAAGCGCGGATCAACGCTTATGAAGAATTGGCAAGCCAGTCAGAGCGTGAAAAAATCTCACGTGCCCAAATCGTTATTCCGAACGGTCCCCGCCTTGGTAGCAAGGTGATCGAGGTTGAAGGCCTGCAAAAGGCGATGGGTGACAAATTACTGATCGAAAATTTGTCCTTTAGCCTACCACCAGGTGGTATTGTGGGCGTAATCGGTCCAAACGGTGCGGGTAAATCCACCCTATTCAAGATGCTAACAGGTCAGGAAAGCCCCGATGCAGGCACCGTCACCTATGGTGACACTGTTTCGCTATCCTATGTGGATCAATCGCGCGATGATCTATTGGACAAAGACACCGTATGGGAGGCGATTTCAGGCGGCGCGGAAGTTATACAACTGGGTGACGCTCAAATGAACAGCCGCGCCTATTGCTCTGCATTTAACTTTAAGGGTGGGGATCAACAGAAAACCGTGAACCTCCTATCGGGCGGTGAACGCAACCGTGTGCATATGGCTCGCCTGTTGAAATCAGGTGGAAACGTTCTGTTGTTAGACGAACCGACCAACGATTTGGACGTTGAAACACTGCGCGCATTAGAAGATGCCTTGATGGATTTTGCAGGCTGTGCCGTTGTAATATCACACGATCGTTTCTTCCTTGACCGTATCTGTACCCACATCCTTGCGTTCGAGGGCGAGGCCCATGTGGAATGGTTCGAAGGCGACTTTTCCGCCTATGAAGAGGATAAGAAACGCCGACTAGGACCGGATGCATTGGAACCCAAGCGGATTAAACATAAGAAGTTTACACGCTAAGTAAAATACGCGCCCATATTCATCTTTGGGATATGGGCGCGTGTTTTTTAATAATAAGATCAGCCGCACTTATTTTTTAAATCTCATTATCAAACTTATACACTACCGCTTTTTTATTGATTTTTTAACTTTAATACCTTCTTCATATATTTTCTAAATGTAGGAGGTTATAATGGCGTTTAATTTGAATAAAATGTCTATTGCGGAATTAAAAAAATTAATTTCTGACGCACAAATGGCCTTGGCCAAAAAGCAAGAAGTTGCTGATAAAGTACGCAAATTAGCCAAGGATAATGGATTAAATATTAGTGATCTGGTTGCCACGGAAAAAACAAAAGCTAAGAAACCCAGAGGCAAAGTTGCCCCAAAATACAAAAACCCTGAAAACGGGTCCGAAACATGGACAGGCCGCGGGCGCCAACCGCGTTGGGTTGCATCAGCTTTAGAAGGTGGAAAAACACTTGATGAGCTTTTGATTTAAGTCAGTTCATAGTTTCAAAGGGAACGGCTAAATATAGCACATACTAAAATCACTGGGATATTTTATATACTATTGATAAATGATCGAACAAAAGCGGGTGATAAGAATATTAACGATTAATAGATCAATATATCACACACACCGTGAGAATCTAATGTAGGCACGAAGCATGTTTCTTATAAATACCTGTAGATACCCAGACCCCTTAGATATATGACTTTCAGCTTTACTATAAGTGGATTGGAACAATTCTTTGGATTGATGCTAGCGATAAATTTGGTATTTTTTGCTATTGGTATGTTCAAAGCGACAGTATTTCTAAAAGTAACAGAACGATTTGCGGAAAAAATTTTTGGAGAACAAGGCCTAAAATTAATAAATCAAGTCCCGCAAATATTAATGTTTTATTGGGTCTTAATAATCATTTTTAACCTTTCACCGTTTATTGTTCTAAAAATATTGCAGTGGCAAAGTGGACACTAAAACAAACGCATTAGTTCTTTATACGAAGTGGCTAGCGAGTTTGTGTATCCCATATCGAAACAGCAATAAGATAAAGGCGTATGAAAAAGACAGAGGAATTCTGGTTCAATGACGGCTGCGAAACAATAGACACCCCACACGGGGTTCTGTAACCTACAACGGTTCTACGAGTGCCAAGAACAAACTAGCCCAAGTTCTTTCGGATCAGCGCGCGCATTTCATCGCTTTGTTCATATAATTCGATCAGACGCGGATATTCCCGACACATATCGATGACACTTAGTATTCCGAATGTTTCATGGCATTCATGTGCCGTTAAAACCCAGCTTGCCCGCCGTCGGTTTTCTGGGTCTAATTTGCTGAACGCAGAGGCAACATTAAACCGGTAGGACCGATCGACAAATGACAAAACGATTTGTTGCATTGCCATACTTGCACCGTTGTGACCGCTCATCAACTGATCAAAACTTTGTCCCTTAGAATATTGTGCATCAAATTGCTGCTTAAATGTTTCTAACATGGCTTCCTTTCTATCCGCTGGTCATGGCAGCGGCGATACCAAATGCCATGACCAAACCTGCCAAAATACGATAACCATATGGAATGGGCCGACCCACGTTTTCAGCCACGATCAATACAGCCAAAAAAATCAAAATAATAAAAACAGAAAATCTAATCATCTGGAATTCCTAAAAGTCCTTTATTTGGGTGCAAACGACGCCTTAAACTTTGCCACCCATATGCCCTGTTCACACGTTAGTACCCGCAGCGCAACGATCCGCGCAACTAGTTGATAGGCAATATTATACCACAGCACCTCTAGATCGGTATGAATTTTGGGTTCACTACCATCAATAACTTTTTTGTCATACAGCTACGTATTTGGAACGAATACAATGAAGTGATCCTCAAAAACTAAATTTCACTCAGTGTTTCTGGGAGGGGGCAGTACAACTATTTTGATGTGCTTGCTTTGGCCTCACTTTTTACACTGGATCGTACTCAAGTGTACTTTGGTCTAATGGCTCGGCCAGTTGTTGCAGCTTCATAGGCGGCTTCCACCAAAGCAAATGTTTTTAAATTATCAAATGCGGATGTTTCCGGATCAACACCGCGTTTAAAACATTCTAAAAAGTGTTTATTCGCATTTAAAACAGCTTCTTGAGAAACATGCCAAGGAAGACTGGTCCAAGGCAAAATATCAGAACCGACATAACGTTCTTCAACTTCTTCGTCACAGTTTATCGACATAATCTGACCTTTAGAAAGTTTTATCGAACCATTAGCCCCTTCGATCTCTAATAGCGTTTCTGGAAAAGTGTCAGGAAACCGCTTTGCCTCATAACATACATCCACTACAGAGACGCTACCAGTCTTATGTTTCAATAAGATTGTTGCGGTATCTTCACCTTTGATTCCATCTCGCAACTGCTGGGTTTCACAATGCACTTGGGCCACTTCTCCTAAGAAAAATCTAGCCAAGTCCAATAAATGAATACCTAAATCTAGTATTACCAATCTTGGAACAGTCTTAAGATACGGTTGTCCTGCATAAACGTCATAATTTGTTCTGAAAGAAATGCGCGCCCATGTAGGATGGCCAATTACATTAGCTTCTAATTTATCCTTTATTCGAAGCATGGATGTACTAAAACGAAAATTCTCATGAACGGCTAACCAGTTTTTCCTACTTTTTGCATAATTTGCAATCTCAGTAGCTACTTCTAAGTTTGGCGCGAGTGGCTTTTGAAGAATGGCCCCGACCCCATAGTCTGCCACCAATGCGGCAAGCGATTGATGGCTATCCATTTGCGTGACAATATCAACTAAATCTATACTTTCAGAAGACAGCATTTCACGCGCATCTGTGTACCAAGCAGCTTTGAACCTATCAGCACACGCTTGGGCCTTTTCAGCATTCAAGTCGCACACCGCTACCAACGACGCGCCTTTTTGTTCTAAATCTTTCCAAGCATGAAGGTGGTTCTGCGCATAAAAACCACAACCAATAACAGCAACTTTTATTTGCGTCATCGCCTAACAATCCTTGTATCCGAACAGATAAACATCATCGGTTCGTAAAGAGCCTTATTTAAAATAATACAAACCACATAAGGAACCATATATATTCCACCTTTTTTAGGAAAATTTTTAAGTGGGATACCCAGAAACCGAAGCCATCGAGCTTTTGCCATCTTTTTTTTATTGATGTTACTAAATTCATTTGTTTAAAACCTTGGGCAACCTTTGTAGCCAAGGAAAAGACATGTCGCTAAACAAACATACTAAAGCTGAACTTCTTGAAATGCTTTCATCACAAGGGATCGATGCAAAATCATCTATGAAGAAAGCCGAGCTGATCGAGCTATTGCAGAATGCGTCGGCAGCAGAAAGCACAGAGGCAGCTTTCGAAGCACCAGAACCTAAGGCGAATACCCAGAGTGAAGCGAAACCCAATGCATCCCAGCCAGTGCTTCTAGTAGTGGGAGTGTTCATCGCTCTGGCAACCCTAGCTTGGATAATTCTCTGATATAATTGAGATAAAGTTTCCCCCGGTGTTTCCCCAGAAAAACAAAAGGCTCAGCATTTTGAAGTTAAGCGTTTGTTTTTAATGGCGATCCCAGAAGGACTCGAACCCTCAACCTACTGATTAGAAGTCAGTTGCTCTATCCAGTTGAGCTATGGGACCGCTTACTGCATTCCTAACGGGAAACTAAGGGGATTTCAAAACGAAATTCCACTGCATGTGGAATTAGTTTTCAACAGCCTTTAAAAAACGAGCAATTGCCATTCGATCGTCGTCTGACAACTTTGACGTGTTCTCGATCACTTCAGCCATCAACCCTCCTGCAACGTCATAATCGGGTGTGAAACCTGACTTTAAATACTCGGCAATATCTGCGGTGCTCCAATCAAAATTATCGCCTGCGATTGCGGGGATGCGCCCTTTACCATTTGGATGCTCTGCACCCTGCAATGTAGAATTGCCGCTTCGCGCCCCTAATACATTTCGGGCCGTGTGGCATTCTCCGCAGTGACCCAGGGTATTCACCAAATATTCCCCACGGGCCACTCCATTATCCTTCATTCGCGGATCATACTCAGGCTGAAACATCATCTTCCAAATACCCAAAGGACGGCGCCATTGCGCATAAATGGGCAGATCGTGCGCCTGTGATTTTTGCTCTGATAATGGCAGGGATTGCCAATATAACCACAAATCAACAACGTCTTGATCACTCATTCCCTGATAGGATGTATATGGAAATGCTGGGTAATAATGCCGGCTATCTGGTGAAACGCCCTGTCGCACAGCGCGAACAAAATCTGCTTGTGACCAGGACCCGATCCCAAATTCAGCATGCATTGACACATTTGGAGCAGTAAACGTCCCAAATGGCGAAAGGAATTTTTGCCCGCCCGATAAAATATTTTTTGGATCTTCTTCAGCATCTGGTGCGGTATGGCAACCACCACATCCCGCAGCGAAATAAATATATTCACCGTTTTGTGAGTCAGGGGCGAGCGTTATACCTTCTGCCCACATCGACGGCGAAGTGAAGTAGTAAAATCCACCCAATAATACACAGATAATAAATCCAAAAAAACGCATTGTAGTAAACACTCTTTTCTTGACGAGTCAGTCAGACTTGGAATTCGATAGATAAAGGTTACGAGAGGAACCTTGAATGAACAATATTTGCGACATCCAAGAAATCGAAGATATGGAAATCATTTTGTCCGATGGCTGTCGACTTTCGGCGCGCGTTTGGATGCCCATAGATGCGACCGAACATCCGATTCCTGCGATTTTAGAATACCTACCCTATCGCAAACGCGATGGCACCTGTGCGCGAGATGCGCTTACCCATCCCTATTTTGCGAAACGTGGCTATGCCTGCGTCCGTGTCGATATGCGTGGAAACGGCGACAGTCAGGGCCTGATGGAGGATGAATATACCGAACAGGAACTGAAAGATGGCGTTGAGGTGATATATTGGCTGGCCAATCAAGATTGGTGCAGTGGCAGCGTTGGAATGATGGGGATTAGTTGGGGCGGCTTTAACGCACTGCAGATCGCAGCCCTTGACCCTGCCCCGCTGAAGGCGATCATTACTTTATGTTCCACAGTTGATCGCTATGCAGATGACATTCACTACAAGGGCGGCTGCTTGCTGAACGAAAACTTGGGATGGGGATCGACCATGTGGGCCTATTCCTCACGTCCACCTGATCCGGCATTGGTCGGAGAAAACTGGCGGGAAATGTGGTTGGAACGGCTGAACGCACAACCCTTTTTATCCGCCACATGGCTACGTCATCAACAGCGTGATGCTTATTGGCAACATGGCTCTGTTTGCGAAGATTACAGTGCGATTACCGCAGCAACCCTTGCGGTTGGCGGATGGGGCGATTCCTATAAAAATGCGGTCCCGCAGCTGGTTGAAAATCTGACATCACCCGTCAAAGGTATTGTTGGACCGTGGGTGCATAAATATCCGCATTTTGCGGTTCCCGAGCCACGAATTGGTTTTTTGCAAGAGGCTTTGCGATGGTGGGATAAATGGCTAAAGGGCATAGAAACTGGTGTGGAAAATGACCCTGCATATTCCGTTTACCTGATGGATGGTGTTCGACCAAAAACATGGTACAACAGCAGATCTGGGAGATGGATCAACGAATACGATTGGCCAAAAGGTCCAGTCCTGAAATCAATGTATTTGGGTCAGGGAAACACACTGAATCCGGACCCCACGCGGATCAATGATATCCTATCATCTCCCCAAACCTGTGGTATGTCCTCGGGTGAATATTGCGCAATATGGTTGGGTCCCGAAATGCCCGATGATCAGCGTGGGGATGATGCGCTATCACTTTGCTATGACAGTGAACAAATGGGGGAAGATTGTGACATCGTGGGTGCAGCCAAGGTGAAACTGCGTCTGAAGTCCGACACTCCCGATGGACAAGTCGCTGTGCGATTAAACCACATCCATCCAGACGGAGCGTCAACTCGAGTTACTTACGGTGTTTTAAATCTAGCGCAGCGTGATAATCATGCGCGCGCGAATGCTTTGCCAATTGGTCAGGAAATCGAAATAAGCTTAGATCTGGACCACATCGCATATCGCATCCCTAAAGGGCACAAATTACGGATTGCAATTTCGAATGCCTATTGGCCATTGCTTTGGCCGATGCCCGAAGCTTCTACACTGACAATTAGTCATGGGGAAGTGCAGCTACCGATATCGCCCCACGGCGCAGATCATGAACGCCATTTCCCGCCGCCTGACGCAGAAGAGCCATGGGACATCAAACAGATCAGAGCATCGGATAATCAACGTCAAGTTACGACTGATATGAAATCAGGTATCACAACGCTTGAAATCATTGATGATTTTGGCGCAGTTGAGGATCAACAACATGGAATGGTTTCCGGAAGTGTCGCACGCGAATGGTGGAGTGTTCATCCAGATGATCCCCTAAGCGCACGCGGCAAAACGCACTGGACAGAAGAGCGTAGTCGCGGCGATTGGGTCACGCGCACTGAGGCCTTTGCCGAAATGACGAGTGACGCAGAAAATTTCTATCTGACAGCGCGCATGGAAGCCTATGAAAACGATACGTTGATTTTCGAAAAGGATTTCAAAGAGACAATCAAACGTAAGCACCATTAGAATGCATCGCATTGCAACTTCTGGGTTTGAGCACGAAACAAACACCTTTGTGTCAAAACCAACAATCTTGATACGATTTCAGGTCGCCAACAGTTGTGCAGAAATGTTTCAGGAATCTTCAATGATCAGCGGCACGCGAGCCATGAAACTGCCCGCGGCTGGCATCTTTGACGCCTGCAGGTCGGCCTCCATGTGATCTGGTACTCGTTACATATAGAAAGTTGCCAAAGTCGAAGAAGTTCTTATGAAAATGAAATTTACTCTTGATTTTGTTGCCTGCTATTTTGCAAGCTTTACACGCCGACAACAATACAACAGGGAAACAAAATGAACAAAAACGAATTCAGAGCTCTTCAAGAGTTAAGGTACAAGACGGGTCAAATCGACCGCCGTACGTTTGTGCGCTCTTTGCTTGCAACAAGCATCGCACTTCCAACAGCACTGTCCATCGCTAGCAGCGTTGAAGCCGCAACACCAAAGCGGGGTGGAACCTTTAGGTTAGGAATGCGCCACGGATCAACAACAGACAACTTAGATCCAGGCACGGCAGAAAATGGTATGGCGACCCATACAAATTATTGCTGGTCAAATCACTTGACTGAAGTGGGTAATGATGGAGTTTTGAGAGGAGAGTTAGCCGAGTCTTATGAATCATCCGATGCAAAAACTTGGGTTTTTAATCTTCGAAAGGGTGTTGAATTCCATAATGGTAAAACCTTAACAGCCGAAGACGTAATCGCTACATTAGACTACCATAGAGGCGAAGACTCAAAATCTGCAGCAAAGGGTCTTCTGTCTTCAATTTCTTCAATTAAAGGTGATGGAGCTAATCGCGTTATCATTGAGCTCTCAGGGGCAAATGCGGACTTCCCATTTATCATGAGTGATTATCACCTCTCCATCATGCCGGTTGTAGACGGTGCATTAGCCGTAAATACCGGGATTGGAACTGGTGGATACATACTTGAAAACTTTGATCCTGGTGTAAGGCAAAAATTTAAGCGAAATCCTAATTACTGGAAGGCAGATTCGGCCCATTTTGATGAAGTCGAATTGATATCACTGATCGATGTGACTGCTCGACAGAATGCTGTTATGAATGGCGACGTAGACTTGATCGATGGTGCTGATCCAAAGACCGTAAATTTGTTAGCCCGCTCGCCAAATTTGGACATCTTAGAAGTAACTGGAACGTTGCATTACACATTCCCTATGCGTTTGAATGTAGCTCCATTTGACAACTATGACCTACGGATGGCACTTAAATACTCGTTGAAAAGACAGGAATTGGTTGACAAAATTTTATTGGGCCATGGAGCCCTAGGAAATGACCACCCAATTTCAACCGCTAACCGATATCACAATTCATCTATGCCACAACGTGATTTTGATGCCGATAAAGCTGCTTTCCATTACAAGAAATCAGGTCACACTGGCGCTATCCAGCTTAGTACATCTGAAGCAGCATTTGCTGGTGCAGTAGATGCCGCACAATTGATTGCTGCTTCAGCAGCAGAAGCCGGCATTAACATCGAAGTCGTTCGAGAACCAAAGGATGGTTACTGGTCAAACGTGTGGAACAAAAAAGGCTGGTGTGCATGTTACTGGGGCGGACGTCCAACGGAAGACTGGATGTTCTCGGCCGCTTACACAAACGACACTGAGTGGAATGATACAGCGTGGAAAGGCACGGATGCTTCTGCAAAGTTTAACGATTTAGTCATCCAAGCAAGATCCGAGCTCGATGAAGCCAAACGAGGTGAAATGTATGCTGAATGTCAACGCCTGATCAGCGATGACGGAGGAACAATCTGCCCAATGTTTGCGAACTACATCATGGCCCACAGCAAAAAACTAGCACATGGTTCGAGTGTCGCATCAAACTGGGATCTAGATGGTGGTAAATTAGCTGAACGTTGGTGGTTCTCATAATTTAAACAAAT
>JBMTQO010000002.1:0-138005 GCA_049446275.1 Paracoccaceae bacterium
CGTTTGGAAAGCGCGTGAATTGCATGCCAAGGGCGAAATTGACGATGATGGATTTATGGATTTGGTTGCCTCATCTGCGCCATCAACGGGGTATTGCAACACCATGGGCACAGCAACCACGATGAATTCGATTGCAGAGGCATTGGGCATGCAATTGCCGGGCTCAGCCGCCATTCCCGCCCCCTATCGGGAGCGTGGGCAAATGGCCTACATGACAGGTAAACGGATCGTTGATATGGTGCATGAGGATTTGAAACCCTCTGACATCATGACGAAAGAAGCTTTTGAAAACGCGATCGTTTTGAATTCTGCCATTGGCGGATCAACTAATGCACCTATCCACCTGAATGGGTTGGCAAAATTGCTTGGCATTAAGCTAACGAACGACGACTGGCAACGTTTGGGACACAAGGTGCCGCTGTTGGTGAACCTTCAGCCTGCCGGTGAATATTTGGGCGAAGATTATCACCGCGCGGGCGGCGTTCCTGCGGTGATGGGTCAGTTGATCAAAGCGGGCATGTTGCCCCACCCAAATCAGATCACAGCAAATGGCAAAAGCATGGGTGAAAACTGCACAGATGCAGAAATCATCAACACAGATGTAATCAAACCCATTGAAACCCCGATCAAGGACCACGCGGGCTTTATAAACCTATCGGGCAATCTGTTCGACAGTGCGATCATGAAAACAAGCGTGATCAGCCAAGAGTTTACGGACCGCTATCTGTCAAATGCAGATGATCCAAATGCATTTGAAGGACGTGCGATTGTGTTTGATGGGCCCGAGGATTTCCACAAGCGTATCGACGACGAAAGCCTTGGGATTGATGAAAATTGCATTCTGATGATGCGTGGAACGGGTCCAATCGGCTATCCTGGCGGGGCCGAAGTGGTGAACATGCGCCCGCCTGCCTATCTATTGAAACGGGGTGTGAATTCATTGCCCTGTGTTGGCGACGGCCGCCAATCAGGGACATCTGGATCCCCTTCTATCCTGAACGCCGCCCCCGAGGCTGCGGCAGGAGGTGGACTCGCGCTTGTGCAGACAGGTGATATGGTGCGCATTGATTTGAACGCCTGCACGGCCAACATTCTGATTAGCAACGAGGAACTAGAGGCACGCCGGGCCGCACTACCCACAACCGCCTATCGCGCCATCGCACAAACCCCATGGCAGGATATCTTCCAAGAAAAGGTACGTCAGTTTGACGAGGGCATGCTGCTGGAAGGATCAGACAGACACAAAGATATCGCGTCACGCCACGTGCCACGCGACAACCACTAAAGGACATAAAAGACGATGAAACTTGTACGTTATGGCGCGACAGGCCAAGAAAAACCTGGAATGATTGATGCAGATGGCACATTGCGCGATCTCTCCGCACATGTGGCCGACATCACGGGCGCAACCCTTGGCGATGACAGCATCGCGAAACTTCGCGCCTTGGACCCTGCCACCCTACCCGCGGTTGAGGGGAACCCTCGCATGGGTGCCTGTGTTGGTGACATCGGCAAATTCATGTGTATCGGTCTGAACTACGCCGATCACGCGGCAGAAACAGGTGCGGATATTCCTGAACACCCCATTCTATTTATGAAAGCAAACTCTGCCATTACAGGACCAAACGATGACGTGGTGATGCCACGCGGATCAGCCACAACAGACTGGGAAGTGGAACTGGGCGTCGTAATTGGCAAGGCCGCGAAATACGTCAGCGAAGAAGAGGCATTGGATTATGTCGCGGGCTATTGCCTGTGTAACGACGTCAGCGAACGTCGTTTCCAAACATCACTGACAGGTCAATGGACCAAGGGGAAATCCTGTGACACATTTGGCCCGACGGGTCCATGGTTGGTCACACGGGATGAGGTTGAGGATCCCCAAAACTTAGACATGTGGTTGGATGTGAATGGCAAACGCATGCAGACGGGCAACACAAAAACCATGATTTTTACTGTGGCGCAGGTCATTTCGCATCTATCCCAATTGTTCACGCTGCACCCGGGTGATGTGATCTCAACCGGGACACCTCCGGGTGTTGGCATGGGGATGAAGCCCGAGCCTGTTTATCTTAAGGACGGGGACGTAATGGAGCTGTCAATCCAAGGTTTGGGTGTACAACGTCAAAACGTGCGTGCTGATGACTAAGCCTATATTACTGCAAATCGGGAATGTGACAGAGCGGATGAAAAACCGCTTTGACGCTTTGTTTGATGTTCACGTCTGGTTCGATCAAAAGGATCAGAACGCCTTTGTAAATGCCCGCGGCACGGATGTTGTTGGCATCGCAACAGATGGACATTGGGGTGTACCGGACAATTTGTTGGCCCGCTTGCCCAATCTAAAGGTCGTGTCATCCTATGGGGTTGGATATGACGCCATTGATGCGGATGATGCTGCCGCACGCGGTATTTTGGTGTCTCATACCCCCAATGTTTTGAACGATGAGGTTGCAGATACGGCGATTATGCTGTGGCTTGCCACATCCCGCCGTTTGGTTCAGGCGGATAAATGGGCTCGATCAGGCCGGTGGGAGCGTGATGGTGCCTTTCCCCTGACCAGATCTGTTCAAGCACGTCAGGTCGGCATTTTAGGTATGGGGCGCATTGGGGAAACCATTGCAAAACGCGCGGGTGGGTTTGATGCAACCATCCATTATCACTCACGTACGCCCAAGGATGTTGATTTCATTTATCACAGCACAGTCAGAGAATTGGCAGCCGCAGTTGACGTATTATTCGTGATTACACCTGGGGGGTCCTCGACCTATCACTTAGTGAACGAAGAGGTTATGAATGCCTTGGGTGCCGAGGGCATGTTAATCAACGTGGCACGTGGATCCGTCGTGGATGAAACCGCATTGATCGCAGCCCTTCAGGACGGGCGCCTGGGATCAGCGGGATTGGATGTTTTCGAACAAGAACCCAAAATTCCAGATGCGCTAAAGGCCATGGAAAACGTGGTACTCTTGCCCCACGTTGGCAGTGCGTCCGTTGAAACCCGTCAGGCCATGGGTGATCTGACCTGTGAAAATCTGGAACGCTATATGCATGACGGCACAGTTGTCACGCCCGTTCCTGAGTGCGGGGATTTGAACGGAACATGATGTGAGCACGATCCAAAACATCGGCGTTCAGTATTTTTGCCCCCCCTTGGATGAAGTCCTGGAGGATGCCAAACACGGCGCCCATACTCATTTCGAATTGGTCACGGTGACAATTACAGACGCGGATGGGTTCTCGGGAACGGGGTATACCTATACGGGTGGCAAAGGCGGCCGTGCGATTGAGGTGATGATCCATCATGACCTGATCCCGTTTTTGATTGGTCAGGACACGCAAGACATTGATACCCTTTATGACGGCATGCAATGGCATGTGCACTATGTGGCCCGAGGTGGTATCGCATCCTTTGCCATATCGGCAGTGGATATCGCACTGTGGGATTTGCGTGGCAAACGTTTGAACACATCCCTTTTGCATATGGCGGGCGGCGCGCGGGATCGGTGCAACGCCTATCGCGGGGGTATTGACCTGGGCTATGATCTGCCGCGCTTGATGCAAAGCATGGATGAATATATGCAAGCTGGTTTTGATGCGGTTAAGATCAAAATTGGTCAACCCGAATTGGCCCAAGATATCGAACGCATCCGCGCAGTGCGTGCTCAGATCGGGGAAAAGCGCACCTTTATGGTGGATGCGAATTACGCGTTTAGCGTTGATCAATCCATTGCCGCGTCAAAAGCTTTTGAAGATCAAAACATTTATTGGTTTGAGGAACCCACAATCCCCGATGATTATCAGGGCTATGCCCGCATTGCGGCGGCCACATCTGTTCCGCTGGCGATGGGCGAAAACCTGCATACGGAACATGAATTTGGCTATGCCTTTGAACAAAGCCATCTGGGATTTATCCAACCTGATGCGTCAAACTGCGGCGGGATCACAGGATGGTTGCGCGTGGCCGAGATGTCGGAAAAATACGGCATCCCAATCTGTAGCCACGGAATGCAGGAATTGCACGTCAGCCTTGTGTCCGCCCGCCCTAATGCAGGCTGGCTAGAGGTTCATTCGTTTCCAATTGATCAATACACCCACCGCCCATTGGTGATGGAAAACGCACTGGCCGTGGCACCAAATGTGGCAGGAACAGGTGTCAGTTTTGATTGGGATAAACTGCGCGCTTATTCGGACTAAAAATATCTCCCCACAAGGGCGATTTTGGCACCTTAGCTCACCCGCTCCAAGGCTCGCTTAACCACACTTAGATCACCCAGATGGGCTTCTTCGGACAACAGTCTGCGCCAGCCACGTGCACCGGGGCGGCCCATGAACAGGCCCAGCATGTGGCGTGTCACCTGATGCAAACGACCACCCTGGGCAATATGACGGTCGATATAGGGTAGCATTTGCAACACAACCTCATGCGGATCACTAACACCATCGCCCCCATATATACGCGCGTCTGCAGGGCATAGAATATCACTGGGCGAATGATAGGCCGAGCGCCCAACCATAACTCCATCCAACCCCTGCTCCAAATGCTGAACCGCCTGATCCAAAGATGTAATACCCCCGTTGATCGAAATATGCAGATCGGGGTTATCCGCCTTGATTTGATGCACCAATTCGTAATCCAACGGTGGGATTTCGCGGTTTTCCTTGGGGCTCAGCCCCTGTAACCACGCCTTGCGGGCATGAATGATAAACCGTTTCACCCCTGCATCTGACACCCGTTTGATGAAATCGGGCAGCACCTGACGGGCGTCTTGGTCATCCACGCCAATGCGGCATTTCACTGTCAACTCAATCTGAACCGCGTCCTGCATCGCCGCACAACACTCCGCCACAAGATTGGGAGTGCGCATCAGCACCGCACCAAACGTACCTGATTGCACACGATCAGAGGGGCAACCACAGTTTAGGTTGATTTCGTCATAGCCTGTATCCTCGCCCATCTTGGCCGCCGCGGCCAATTCGGCAGGGTCAGAACCGCCTAATTGCAGGGCCACGGGATGTTCCTCGGGGTTATAATCCAACAAACGCAAGGCCCCGCCCCGCACCAAAGCGGGCGAGGTTACCATTTCCGTATAAAGCAATGTTTTCTGCGACATCAAACGATGCAAATACCGACAATGCCGATCCGTCCAATCCATCATCGGCGCGACCGATAAGCGCGCTGCGGTGTGAAGCGATTGATGTTGGCTATCCTGCACCATGATCCTCATGCAACTGTTTAGCGAGCAGATAACATATATCTACGGGGATTGTAGAGCAAGAAATCCTAGACACACGTAATTCTAGTGAAAAACCGCTGCATAATAACGAACCCCATGCACGCTTCGGCTAGCGCCTGCTGGGAGGCAGGCAGGCGCTACCCGGCTATGCCGCCGGGTGGAACATGAGATTTGGTGTGAATTCATGATACCTTTACGATCCCCCTTTATCCCTTAGCCACGAAATCAATCAGGGCTGAGGGGCCGGAGTGGCCGCGGCCTTCGTCTAGGTTGGCGGTATAGGCACGGTTGACCGCGATCTGCATGTGTGAAAACGCCTCTGCCAGCATATCGGGTGTGTACATATGATCGGGATTGCCTGGGCCACCCGTGCCCAAAGCGACCTGTTCTGGGGTATACCCGTGGATCAACAATGTGCCCCCTGCCCGTGTGGCACGCGCAAGTGCGGTGAATATTTCAACCATCCGTTCGGGCAGGACAAATTGGATAAAGATCGCAATCACATTGTCGTAAATCTCATCGCTTTGCCCAAATTCATAAATATCAGACAGGATAAATTCCACATCAACGCCTGCCTCTTTTGCCAAGGCCTTGGCCTTGGTTTGGGCGACCTGCGAATAATCTGTGGCACGCACCTCGTATCCACGCGAGGCGAGATAGACGGAATTGCGCCCCTCTCCATCCGCGACGACCAGCGTTTTGCCCCCCGCCACCAAATGGGGTTCAAGGGCAATCAGCCCCGCCGCAGGTTTCGTTCCAAAAAGATAGTCCGCACCCGCGTAGCGTGTGTCCCAGAAATTTTCCATGTATCAACCCCGCAAGTTACGGAACTGATCTATGGATTGATGCCGAAATTACAATGCGACGATTAGTTCACAGGATCGCGGGGTGCATTGCCTGTCATGATCGCGTTCAGATTTTCCATCGCCCGCATCCCCATTTCAACTCGGGTTTCATCCGTTGCACTGCCCAGATGTGGCAGCATGACAATGTTTGGCGCATTCAGGGTGTCGGGCATGATCTTGGGTTCGCCATCAAACACATCCAACCCCGCGCCCCCAATCGTGCCATTTTGCAGCGCTTGGGCCAAGGCCACTTCATCCACAACCTCACCACGGGCGGTGTTGATCAGGATCAGGCCAGATTTTGACTGGGCCATGATGTCTGCGTTGATCAGATGGCGGTTCGCAGCACCCCCTGGACAATGAAGCGAGACAACATCACAGGTTTGGAACAATGTTTCCAAATCGGGCACCTGTGTGGCATTGAATGCGTCCAATTTATCTTGGGCCACTTGTGATCGGTTTTGAACAAAAATTTCGCAATTAAACCCGAAATGCGCACGGCGTGCGAATTCCTGACCAATACGGCCAAATCCGACGATCCCCACCTTTTTATTGCTTGCCTTTTTGCCAATCAGATGGGTTGGGCGCCAACCACTCCATGCGCCTGCGCGGACCTCTCGTTCGCCTTCCCCTGCGCGGCGCGCCACCATCAGCATCAGTGTCATGGCGATATCTGCGGTGCATTCACTTAGGACATCAGGTGTGTTTGTTACCGTGATGCCCACAGCCTGCGCAGCAGGGACATCAATGTGCGAAAACCCAACACCATAGTTGCATATTGCCTTTGTGCGAACAGTATCGGTTTCAAAAACGGCCGATCCCATATTGTCCGTCACAGTGGGCAAAATGGCGTCGTATTCGCCCAAGGCCGCGCGTAATTCATCAACCGTCATAGCGACATCACTGTCGTTACATTGAACGTCATAGTGTTTTATCAACTCCTCTTCGACGCTGGCCGGCCATTTGCGGGTGATAAGGATTTTTGCTTTGCTCATTCTGCTGCCAAACTTGCCTTAAGGGACCCTATGATCTGATCGATTTCTGCGACATTGTACGATCCACCTAAGTCCATCAGTGCAGCGCCAAAACGGGTGACAATATCTTCGATGTCCGCGTTACTAAGTAGGTTCAGGATACCGACGCGGACTTGGGTCGGCTGTGACAAAGTCGGCCAAATACCAAAATTTTGCGACCGACAATAGGTGACGAATTCCATTTCGCGCCCTACCATGTTTGGCGGTAGATTCAACACGACCAAAGATGTCATGTTTGACGTCACCTCGCATCCCATAGCCGTGAAGGCGCGACGCAAGATATTCTCGCAGGCTGCATATCGCGCAGCGCGGTTTGCCAACCCTTCAGCCAGTGTTAAACGCAGCGCTTCATGAAACGCCGCAACGGCATAGGCGGAATGTGTTCGGTGATAAGCGCCTTTTTCCACGTCTTGGCCGTCCATTATGCCCCAATGACGCGCCTCCATCAAAGGGTGATGCACAAAGCAACGCGCGCCTGATTGGTTTAAGACATCAATATATTCCTGACGAAAACTGACCGGCGCATAGGTCAGTGGCAGGCACGAGATCCCTTTTTGAGGACAAGATGCCCATGCGGCCACGCCCGGGTAATCATCAATGCGAAAATCGGCAACGCCAAGTGAGCTGACCGCATCAACCAACCCCAATACGCCGTGACGCAGACAAGCATCTGAAAACGCCTGAATGTCGTTAATCCGACCTGATCCCGTCTCATAATGCGCCATCAACGCCCATTTGGGTTTGTAGGTTGCAAGTGCCTGTTCAATAGTATTGCCATCTACGGATCTTCCATGGGAAATGGTGATCACATTCACGGATGCCGCATCTGGATCGTTTGGATTTGCCGCCAATTCCTCCGCAGTTGCCGCCTTCATTTGCAACGACAGCGCATCAATACCCGAAAACGTGCCATTCACAAACACCACAACGCTGTCACCCGGTTGAACGGCCGCGATCATGCAATCCAAACCGCTCCATCCCGTACCAGCAACGCCAAATGTATAGGTATTCTCAGTTCCCCAAACCGCACGCAGCATATGTTTACATTCGATCATTCCGTTCAATACATCCGGATGCATGTGATCGGCCAAACCTGCGCTGGCGAATTGTTGTAAAACACGGGGGTCTGTATTGCCCGGTCCTGGTCCCGCTGCAACCGTGTTTGCGATTTTCAACTGCTCGTACATGTCTGTCTCCTACGCCTGTGCAGATCTACGAATAAAGGCCCGCGGTCCGCGCACGCAGCCGGATCAGACCCAAAACGGTATCAATGGTGGGGGTCGGCACCCCCGTCACGCGGCCCAATTCCTGAACCGAGGCAACAAGGGCATCAATTTCCATCGGACGCCCCTGATCCAAATCCTGTAGCATCGATGTCCGGTGCGCCCCGACAGCGGCACCGCCTGCGATGCGACGATCCACATCAATTGGGAATTTCACGCCCAATCGCTCTGCGATTTCCTGCGCTTCAACCATCATGTTGCGGGCAACTGCGCGGGTACCTTCATCGGTGCACAAAACGTCCAATGTTGCATGGGTAAGTGCAGAAATTGGGTTAAACGATAGGTTCCCCCACAGCTTCACCCAAATTTCATCACGCAATTTTGGACGCACAGGGGCCTTTAGCCCCGCATTGGTAAGGATTTTTGACAATGCCTGTGCGCGGTCTGACTTTGACCCATCTGGTTCACCCAAAGAAAAGCGATTGCCCTCGATATGTTTGATGACACCGGGTTCAATCACCTCTGCCGCGGGATAGACAACGCATCCCAACACACGATCTGGGCCAAATCCATCCCATTGCGCATTGCCTGGATCAACGCTGTCTAATCGGGTGCCTTCATGCACGCCCTCTAATTTATGGAAATACCACCATGGAACACCGTTCACACCTGACACAATTGTGGTGTTTAGCCCGATCAGTGGGGCCATTTTGGATACGACGGGAGGCACAGAATGCGCCTTCAGCGTGACAATCACATAATCCTGAACACCCAATGCCGCGGGGTCGTCCGAGGCCGTGACGGGAACCGTTGTGGTTTCACCCTCTTCGATTAGAGTCAGGCCCTTTTCCTGCATCGCGACCAAATGTGGACCACGGGCAACCAGACTGACATCTGCGCCCGCCTTGGCCAATTTCACGCCCATATAGCCGCCAATGGCGCCTGCCCCAAAAATACAAACTTTCATTCTTTACTCCGCAGCAACAAGGCCAAGTTTTTCGGCCATGCCGATCCGTTGCATTTTGCCTGTGGCCCCTTTGGGGATTTCATCCATGATGATGACACGACGCGGCACTTTGAAATCGGCCATACGTTCGGCGGCAAATTCGCGGATTGATTTTTCACTTGCCTCGTGCCCTTCGCGCAAAACGGCGGCGGCGGCGACCTCCTCCCCTAATTTGGGATGGGGCAATGCGAATGTGACAACCTGTTGAATGCTGGGGTGATCCATCAGGACACCGTCAACTTCTAACGGTGAAATCTTTTCCCCGCCGCGGTTGATGATTTCCTTTAGGCGGCCTGTCAGTTCCAGGAAACCATCGGCGTCGAATGCGCCCTGATCGCCCGTGCGGAACCACCTTTTGCCTTCAAATTCGAAAAAGTTCTTTTCGTTGGCTTCTGGGTTGCTTTCATATCCAGGCGTGACGTTTGGACCCGAAATAACAACCTCGCCCGTTCCGCCCACAATTCGGTTTTCAATTTCATGTGCAATCGCCACTTCTGGTCCTGCGGCCACGCCAACAGATCCCGGTTTTTGGCGATCCAGCGGGTTACAGCACATCTGGTGCGCGGCCTCGGTCATGCCATAGGCTTCGATCACGGGGGCGTTGAATGTTTTGTTCAACTGCTCCATCACCTGTGCGGGCAATGAGGCCGAGGAAGAGCGTAAGAAGCGCAGCGGCACATCCGCAATCACATCGGCATTGCGTCCCGCACGGGACAAAATCGCCTGATGCATCGTCGGGACGGCCGTGTACCATGTTGGACGCGCCTCTGACATCATCGCAAAGAAATTCATGGCGTTAAAACCATGCGTGCAATAAATTGACCCGCCCGATGCAACTGTCGCCGAGACGGCGGCCACCAAGCCATGGATGTGAAACAAAGGCATCACGTTCAAACAGCGATCCGTTTCAGTCAGCGCGAGTGACGCTGCGATATTTTGCGCAGACGCGGCAACATTGCGCTGCAACAGGGGCACAATTTTTGGACGCGATGTTGTGCCCGATGTATGCAAAATCAGCGCAACATCATCCTCGGTTGGGGTAACATCCTGCGCGGCGTTTGCATCGGGGCCTGCCAATGTAAATTCGCCCGCGCGCGACGTAGGGATCAAGTTCAACACAATCAATCCCAATTTTTCCGCCGCCTGACGTGCAGGACCATCATAATCACTTTTCAGGACAATCGCCTTGGCACCCAAATCCTCAAGGTAAAAGGCAAATTCATCTTCGCGGTAGCTTGGGTTCAACGGCGCGGTTGTTGCCGCCTGCGCAATGGTGACAAAGGCCGATGCCATATCCGATCCATTGGCCAGAACGATTGCCACGCGGTCCTGCGCACCAATCCCGAACTGACGTAGGCTTTGGCGCACCGATGACGCCATGCTGCGCAATCCAGCATATGTTAACCATTCCCGACCGGGTTCACCGATTGCAATGGCATGATCTGGATGTTGGTCGATCAAATCGTGTAGTGTTTTTTTCATTTTACTGATCCATTCAATCTAGTTAATTTTTGGACGTTTACTGGGAACATGTAGGCGCTCTTTCGCACCTGTGACAAAGGCCACCAAGAAGGGCATGACAAAGAATAAAATTGCCAAACCGATAAAGGTTGCAGAGAGTGGGCGTTCCACAAAGGCAAGGATATTGCCCTGTTCCGCGATCAAGGTTTGACGGAAACTTTTTTCCATCAGGGGACCAAGAACAAGCGCCAGAACCAAGGGGGCCAATGGATAATCCGCCTTGCGCAGCAGATACCCACCCACACCAAAGGCAAAGATCAACCAAACATCATGCATCTTTTGCGATGGTGCAAACCCACCCACGATACAAAGCACCACCACCAGTGCACAAAGAACCGTAAACGGCATGCGCAGCGCCCAGACAAACACGGGAATTAAGGCGATGTTCACGGCAACCGCAGCAAAGTTCGCCGTATAAAGCGATGAAATCAGACCCCAAACAAAATCAGGCTGTTCAATGAACAACATGGGACCTGGCACCAATCCCCACATCACCATACCGCCCAGCAACAGCGCCGTTGTGGGCGATCCTGGGATGCCAAGTGTCAACATCGGCAACAATGACCCGGTTGAGGCAGCGTTGTTTGCCGTTTCGGGAGCTGCAACTCCTTCGATGTTGCCCTTGCCGAATGTGTCAGATGTTTTTGATGTCTGCTTCGCAATCCCATAGGACATGAGCGCCGCGGGGGTTGCTCCCGCCGCAGGCAGCATGCCAACGAAAAACCCAAGCAATGATCCAAGCGACATAGTTTTCCACAAGCTGTTCATGCGCTTTAACCCTGCGCCCAATTCCGCGAATGTGATGCGGGCATTGGTGACTTTGGGTGCGGTTTTGGATGTTTCGATGGTATATAAGATTTCACCCAAACCATAGGTACCAATTGCCAGCACAAGGAAGGAAATCCCAGAATAAAAACCTGGCATATCGCCAAAGATCAAACGCGGTTGACCAGAAATCAAATCAAGACCCACTGTAGAGAGCGCAAGGCCCAAACAAATCATGATGATCGTTTTAAGGGAGTCGTCCCCCCCAAGTCCGACAAATGTGGTGAAGGCCAGCAAAACCAATGCGAATTCTTCGGCTGGTCCAAAGCTTAGCGCGATATCCGCCAAGGGGGCCGCGAAAAGCGTGAACAAAATAACCGAAATTGTGCCCCCCACGAAGGACGCCACCGCCGCCGCAATCAGGGCCAGACCCGCCTGCCCCTTTTGCGCCATGGGCCGTCCGTCAAAGGTTGTCGCCACAGCCGTCGAGGCACCAGGGATCCCAAGTAGGATTGAAGAGACCGCGCCCCCATACATCGCCCCATAATAGATTGCAGCCAGTAGAATAATCGCAGAGGATGGCGGAACGATAAAGGTAAGTGGCAACACAATCGCCACACCATTTACCGAACCCAAGCCGGGCATCGCACCAATGAAAAGGCCCGCGGTGACTCCAATGATCACGATGAACAGGTTAAAGGGTGAAAGCGAGGTCGCAAAACCATCCGCGAGGAGTGAGAGAACTTCCATGATCTACCCCTTAAAAGAACATCGCATATAGCGGGAAAAAGAAGGGTTCTGTGATCCCCTTGGGCAGCAGAATTTTAAGCGTTGCCTCAAAGAAAAAGAACACGACAATTGGCGTTAGCATCGTGATGGACAAGGCAAGGGTCCAACTGTGCTTGCCATAAATTTTCAGGTACCAGAATAAAAACAGGGGAATTGCCACATAGGCGCCCGCTGTTGGGATCAGTGAAATGGTGACCGCAATTGCGACAATCACTTGGATTAGCGGTCCCATCATTTCACGATCAAATGTGAATTGATCCGCTTCATAGGATCGTGCTGGTCGAAAAATCACAAAAACCGCGCAGATTAGAATGATCAATGAACACCAAAATGGAAAGGCACCACCGCCCGGTCCGCCCGTTTCCCCATTCCAACCAATTGGCAGAAGGATTGCGTGGCTCATCATATAGGCCGACAGCAGAACCAATGCGCCAGCAATTACTTTGTCCAATAACATATCAGGTCCCGTAGAAAAATTTGGCCCCCGAATGTGGGGGCCAAAGCGTAGTGATTTTTGGATTATTCAATCGATGCCAAGATTTCGGCGTGTTTTGAGCGTTCGTTCAAGAAGTAGTTTTGAAGTGCGTCACCCGTTAGCATATCCGCAACCAAGGCTTTGCCTGATGCGTATTCTTGCCACTCTGGCGTTGCACCCAACTGCTCTAGCATCTCGGTGTAGTATGCTACTGCGTCTGCTGGCATATCCTTTGGTGCGACGAATGAACGTTGCATCCAATAAACGATGTCGTGGCCCAATTCACGTGCGGTTGGAACATCTGGGAATACCGCAAGGCGTTCAGGTGTAAAGGCCACGATTGGGCGAACCTTGCCCGCTTGCCAGAACCCCATTTGCTCGGCAGGGTTGTTCACAGTCGCGTTGATGTGATTACCGACCAAGTTTTTCGCAACTGTTCCGCCCCCTTTGAAGGGTACATATGTGTGCTGAATGCCGAATTCTTTTTCCAACATCGCGGTCACAAGGCTGTCTTCTTGGCCTGTGCCTGTACCACCCATTTTCCAGCTGCCACCAGCTGCCTTCACAGCTGCAACGTAATCATCCAATGTTTGGATGTCGCTGTCTGCGTTGACCCACAATACGAATGTGTCCATCGCCATGCGCGCCAGTGGTGTGAATTCTTCGATGTCCACGCCGATGTCTGTGCGTAGCGGTGTTGTGTAGTATGAATTTAGTGTCGCCATGATCACATGGGCATCACCCTCTTTGTCCTTCAAATAGCGCAAGGCTTCTGCGCCTGATCCGCCACCCTTGTTCACAGGAAGGATTGGCATGTTCGATAGATTTTCTTTTTGAATGATAGATTGGAACAAACGCGCAATACGATCCGCGCCGCCACCCTGACCTGCCATAATAACAAGCTCAACTGGCTTTTGTGGCTTCCAATCGCCTGCAACGGCCTGTGCAGCACCTGCAAGCAAGGCTGCTGTTGAAATCGCAGCTACCGCAATCTTTTTAGTTAATTTGTTGTACATCATTGGTCCTCCGTACCCAAGTTCTCTGAATTACAACCGCGAGAATCCCCGCATTGTGCGTCGTTGTGATTGAAAAGAATAATTTGATAGGAGCTTTTGCAACAAAATTAGTGTTGTGTTGTTTTTTATGTTTATTACAAAATTAATATCTGTTAATTTGTTAACATGGATAAAGTATTTATTGGCCCCAAATTGCGCCAGTTGCGCAAGCATCACAAACACACCCAAGCGGAATTGGGAAAACTGATCGGGGTCACTGCGGCCTATGTGAACCTATTGGAAAACAACCAACGCACCCTGACGGTGAAGGTCCTGATGTCCTTAACGGATGTCTATGGAATCAGCGCACAAGAACTGGCACAAACGCACGAGGCCGAGGATTTAAATGCCCTGCGCATGATGGTGCGCGACCCGATTTTCAGCTCGGATGAACCCGATTTACAGCAGTTGCGCGGCGCGGTTGCCCATGCCCCGCAATTTGTTGATCGCTTCAAAGAACTCTATAATGATTATCAGCGCTTGGCCGAATTTGTACAAAACAGCCTGTCCAACAATGAAACTGTTGCAGCGCAATCCAACGATGAAACCCAAATTTACGATTTCTTTAAGGCCAATCGAAACTATTTCCCGAAATTAGAGGCCATCGCCGACCGGTTACGCCAAAAAATTGGCCACCCCCAGGATGAGCTTTATCATCGGTTAAAGGATTATCTGCGGTCAATGCATGGCATACGCTGTCACGTGGAAAAACTCTCGCTCATGGAAAATATGTTGATGAGCTTTGATGATTCAAACAACATCGTCCGACTGTCCGAAGGGTTAGATGCCCCAAACCGCATTTTCCAACTGGCCTATATCATCGCGCGTGTTGAATCCTATGATGTGCTTCAGGGGTTTCAGGTAAAAAACCTGACGGCGCGCAACCGATTGTTCAACGAATTGCTAAACTATGTCGCCGCCGCAATTGTGATGCCCTATGACGCGTTTTATGATGTGGCCACCAAAACCCGTTATGATATCGACAGGATCGCCGCCGCCTTTGGTGTTACGTTTGAACAGGTGGCGCATCGCCTAACGACATTACAGGCCAGTGGGAAACAGGGCATTCCATTTTTCCTGATCCGATTGGATCGCGCGGGTAACATTACAAAACGTGTGAACCCCAATAACGCGGTTTTGGCCGATTTTGGCGGGCGCTGTTCGGTGTGGAATATTCATAACGCGTTGCAAAGCCCGAATGTGGTTTTGACGCAGGCGGTCGAACTGCCCGATGGGACACGCTATGCAACCATCGCGCGGACCACGGATAGATCGGTGTATTCCCGTAAAACGCAGGATCGCCGGATGATTGCGGCCTTGGGATGCGAATTACAATTCGCAAAAGACATTACCTATTTTGATGAAAGCGGGCATCGTTTTGATCAGGACCCTGCCCCAATCGGCCTGAATTGCCAAACCTGCGAACGCCACCATTGTGCCCAGCGTGCGCATCACCCGTTGCATGTAACACTAAATTTCGAAACGCACCGTCGGGGCGCAACACGATACGAAAACTAGGGTTAGCCGCCGATGTAGCTGTGGCCCGTTTTCGGACGGAACCAGTTTTTCTGATTGTGCAGACGTCCCAACAGATCACGCATCTCGCTCATCTCGGCCTCGGCAGAAGCGCGGTCAACGGTTGAATTTTGCGCATCTGACGCAGTGATCAAATCTTTGCTGCGTTTTGCGATGACGGAATGCAGCGCGTCTTCGATAAGTTCCAAATCTTTGACGTCCAGATTAAATGTCGTGTTCGGCTTTGCCATCTCAAACTCCTGCAATCGCTACTCGTGGCGTGATGTTTCCTATAAGAAACAATCCAAAATTTTGGAAAAGGCAAGAAATACAATGGTATACATGAATAACCATATAATTTCATATGGTTAGCCGCAGTCAAAATAGAACATTTGCGACGAATCAATGTACAAATTCGTCACAAACTGTCGAAAAAGGGAATCAAATTAGACCAACCGACTTGGGTCAGTACCACTTCATACAGTCTTTGTAGCTCATATTCGGGTGGTACTTATCGCACAGCTCAACCTTATCTGCGGGATAAAACAAAACCGCAATCGGTTGGGTATAGGCAAAGGCCGCCACCCATCCCACCAGAAAACAACTGGCGATAAGGGCGCAATCACAGCTGAGTGTTCGGATCAAAAATCGTGACATATTGCGTTGGCTACACTGTTGTACACTACACATGGTGTAGCACAGTTGTATGCAATTGTCGACAATTTGATTATCTACGCCGCGTTACCCCAGCATACGCATCGCGGCCGTGTGCATCATATTGCCCAGGGGATGTTCGCTGCCAATGTATTGGGTCATGACGCATCCTGTGACCTGGCGTTTGGGATCAACCCAGAAATAGGTTGCGGCGGCCCCACTCCACCCAAATTCACCATGCGATGTTGGGTATTGGGCCTGTCCGATGTTTTCCATCACACGGCCCAGCAATCCCCAACCATATCCCGAAAACGGCTCATCATTAATACGAAAGGTATTCTGCGCAAAACTGACACGCACCGCACGCGCCATGTCCATCATTGCAGAGCTGAGGATAATATCGCCGTTCGGCCCGCGCCCTGTCAGCAACATATTCGCAAAGGCCATATAATCAGACACAGTGGAATAAAGCCCATATCCGCCCCGCCGAAAATTAGGATCGGACAGGGGATGGGACGCCCCCAAATCCGCCTGAACCGACAGATCATGTGGCATTTTTTGCAACACAGGCAGCGCCGAAATGGAGCGCGGGCCATAAATGGCCATGAGCCTGCCTTGCTGATCGGGGGTCAGACAGAACGTCGTATCGACCATCTCAAGCGGGTCGAAAATATGATCCGTCAACAGGGCATCAATCCGCTTTCCCGTAGCGCATTCAATCGCGTGGGCCAGAACGTCGGTTGAGACGCTGTAGAGCCAGGAGTGACCGGGGTTGAAAACCAGAGGCTGTTGCGCAATGACGCCTGCAAGGTCGGACAGATCCCGCGCGCCATCGCCCATAATATCCACCGCGCGATAATAGGGCGCAACGGGACAGCCAACCGTAAAGTCATACGAAAACCCAGCACGATGTGTCAGCAAATGTTCAATTGTTATCAAACCATCAGCGGGGGCCAAATGTCCATCCGCGCCAAGAACACGCATCTTGGAAAATCTCTGATCTAATTCGGCAAGAGGTGTATTAAGCCTTAAAAAACCAGTTTCCACTAGCTTCAAGGCAAGCACAGATGTGATCGGTTTGGTCATCGAGTATACGCGAAAAACGGGATTTTCTGGGATGAATGCACCTGTCGATACATCCCGAGTGCCAGATCGACCACAAAACATAGGGGTTGAATTCTGGTCAACACGCCAAAGCACACCAGAAAATACGCCTTGATTAACAAGATTATCCGCACAAACTTTCAGCAAGTCTGACATGTAAAACCATACCCTCATGTTACGCGTATTGACCAAAATTTGTGCAATACGCTAGATTAAGCGCCAGCTGTAAATCATAATGCACTAAAGGTGTAATTTTCAAAATACAGAAACATCGTTTTTGTAAATTTCTAAAACTTTTTAAACATTAAATGTAAACTTTTCCTAAATATGCTGTTGAAATTTTTGTAATTTCTGTTAGCGCTATCGTTGTTGTTTTTGTGAGGCTCATGCACAATGCAAGTTTCGCGGAATAACGTCAACTTGCCTTAAGGCACTCGGGAGGAAAAATTATGAAAAAACTATTGGCCGCAGCAGCGGCATTGGCAACTGTTTCAACAATGGCAATGGCAGAGCGCTATGTCATGATCACACACACACAAGGTACAGACCCATTCTGGCCAGTTGTGGAAAAAGGTGGTCGTGATGCGGCAGCCGCGATTGGTGCAGAGTTCGAATACAACTTTGATCCATCAGGCGACATGTCAGGTATGGCGAAGTTGATCGAAGCAGCAGCAGCGTCAAACCCAGACGGAATCATCGTATCACTACCTGATGCGGACGCATTGGGCGGCGCGATCCGCGCAGCAGCAGACGCAGGTATCCCCGTTGTCACAATGAACTCTGGTCTTGAATCATCAGCAGCGGTTGGCGCATTGATGCACGTCGGTCAGCCAGAGCGTCTTGCAGGTGAAAAAGCAGGTGCACGTGCGAAAGCAGAAGGTGTAACCAACGGCCTATGTTTGAACCAAGAAGCGTTCAACACAGCGCTTGTTGACCGTTGTGAAGGTTACTTCTCAGGTCTTGGTGGCGATCTAAACATGATCGACGTTTCAAACGACGTTACACAGATTGAAACACGTACAGCGGCAGCACTTTCTGCAGACCCATCAATCGACGGTGTTCTAGCAGTTGGTCCACACGTTTGTGCAGCAGCGAACAAAGCGATCAAAGACGTGGGTGCAGACGTACACCTAGCGTGTTTTGACCTATCACCAGAAGTTATGGACATGATCCAAAACGGCGATGCGTCATTCACAATCGACCAGCAGCAGCGTCTACAAGGCTACATGCCAGTGATCGTTTTACACCTGTACAACACAAACGCAGGTATGTTGCCAGGTGCGAACATCCCATCAGGCCCAGGTTTTGTTGATGCGTCAAACGCAGCTTCAGTTGCAAGCCAAGCTGGTGTGAACCGCTAATATTGATCACATCATGTGATACGAACAGGCGGGCTATGTCCCGCCTGTTTTCATAACAAAAATAATAAACGGGGATATTATGTCGGAACGGAGTGAATCGGACCGTCTTCAACGCGAAAGTTGGCTGCAACGCATGCTACGCCGCCCAGAGATTGGATCATTCGTTGTGATGATCATCATCATTCTGGCGCTGGCCTTTGCATCAAACGGCAAGGCTTTTAACGCGTTGGGTTTAAAGAATAATATCGCGATCATTGCACAGTTGGGCATCATTGCAGTTGGTGCCGCACTTTTGATGATTGCGGGTGAATTTGACCTGTCGATTGGACCAATGATCGCCTTTGCGGGCATGTCGATTGCGATCATGATGAAATGGGGTCTTCCCTTTGGTTTGGGTGAGGCAACACCGTTTTTGGCCTTTTTGATCACGCTGTGTATGACCTTGGCCTTTGGCTGGTTGATCGGCAACATCGTGGTGCGATCAGGCCTATCCAGTTTTATTGTGACGCTTGCCTTTTGGTTTTTCTTGCGTGGTTTGACCGAGGTATGTTTCCGCCTAATCAACCAAAACACCAACGTTTCTGGCCTTCCTGATTTCAAGCAAGACAGCTGGTTTGCCGAACAAATGGGCGGCGAGGTGTTTGGATGGTTCTTTGATGCGTGGTACTGGATCGGAACAAAAATTTCCGCAGGTGCCGAATTCACCGCAGAAATGACCAAATCCGAAAAATTGGATATGATCAATTACCTCAGCTTCTTAAACATCAACCGTAAAATGGAACAATGGGTCACAGGGTTTGATGCCCGTCTCTTGTGGTTCATCATTATCGCAGGCGCTGCATGGTATGTTTTGGCACGCACACAATTGGGCAGCTGGATCTACGCAACAGGCGATAACAAGGAAAGCGCACGTGCAAATGGTGTGCCTGTGAACCGCGTGAAAATCGGTTTGTTCATGTTCTCGGCCTTCTGCGCGACGATCTTTGCGACTTGTCAGGTGTTTGATACCAATTCATCCGACGCCGCGAAGGGTATGTTCAAAGAGCTAGAGGCAATCGCGATTGCCGTTGTGGGTGGTATCCTGATGACGGGCGGATTTGGCTCTATCGTCGGTGTCATCTTTGGGGCGGTCACCTTTGGCCTTGTGGCGAACGCCGTGTTCTTTATTCCTTGGATTGACGGCGCATGGTTCCGTGTCTTCGTTGGCACCGTTCTATTGGCCGCTGTGTTTGCAAACGAACGCATCCGCAAACGTATCACAGGAGGGATCTAATCATGTCTAAACAAGCCTATATGCGCGTTGAAAACATCGTTAAAAAATTCGGTCCCTTCACGGCCCTAAATGGTGTCGACCTTGAGGTTCATGCGGGCGAAGTGCACGCGCTCTTGGGGGACAACGGTGCGGGTAAATCAACCCTGATCAAAATCCTGTCTGGTGTGCATGAACCCACCAGCGGCACAATCTATATCGAAGGTCAGCCAACGGCGTTTCGCAATCCCCGCGATGCATCGGCGGCGGGCATCGGGACCGTGTATCAGGATTTGGCGATCAACCAATTGATGAGCGTGACGCGCAACTTTTTCATGGGGCGTGAATTGACATCACGCTTTGGGTCACTTCGCATGGACGAAATGAACCAAATCGCCCATGATGAAATGTTGAAAATCGGCATCAATTTCTCGGATCCCACGCAGGCTGTTGGCACCATGTCGGGCGGTCAACGTCAAACATTAGCGATTGCCCGTGCGATTTATTTCGGGGCCAAGGTATTGATTTTGGACGAACCCACATCTGCGCTTGGACAAAAGCAGCAGATGGAAGTTCTAAAAACAGTCAAACGGGTACGTGCGCGGGGGGATATTGCGATTATCTTTATCACGCACAATGAAATCCATTCCCGTTTGATTGCGGATCGCTACACCTTCCTTGCGTTGGGTGAAGTCATCGGGTCAGGCACCAAGGCCGAGCTTGAGGGCGAAGATATTCGTCGCCTTATGGCCGGTGGCGCCGAGATCAAAGACCTAGAACAGGAATTGGCCGCAATCTAGTGTCCACACCATACGACTGAAAAAGCCGCCCGTTGAGGCGGCTTTTTATTTGCTCAATCTTCAAACGCCACCTGCTCGCTGGCCAGCAAATCTTTGATCTCTTGGGGCACGGTCAAACCTTCGCGCACCTTGGCGTCCAGATCCGTTTCCAACTTAAGGATTTCGTGACAGCGCGCTGTGATCGCGTCCAATTCATCCAAGGGAATCACGACAACCCCATCCAGATCGGCCACAATCACATCGCCGCTGCGCACGGTTTGGCCGCCCATTTGGATATCAAAACCAACGGTTCCTGGACCTTTTGCAAAGGGCGACGCAGGGGTCAGCCCCGTGCACCAACTGGGCAGGTTCACCTCCCGCAGGCCCGCAAGATCACGCATGGGTCCATCGGTCACAAACCCAACTGCGCCACAGTTTTTCAACATGCCCGAAACACGGTCGCCCGCCGCGGCGCAGCCCTGATGCGCCCCAAAGGATTGGACGACAATATCTCCCTGCTGAATATAGGCCAAACTCGCCAAAAGCGCCAAAATATCCGCGGGCCCGGTTTCCACGGTTAACGCAGCACCTACCGCATGTGCGTCCATCTGACCATAGGGATCCACAGGTTTGACATCCTTATGCAGCGCCCCGCGCCCCCATAGTGCGTCATTCACCACCCCTGTCGGCACATTGCCCAATGCCGCGATCTGCGCCGCCGTGGGACGTGGGGTGTTGCGTTTTATCCTGATTAGTTTTGGCTCTTCAATCATGGTGTGTCCTTTGGTCTTTTCAGACAGATTGGCGCATGTGCGCCGTGCGATCAACAATCAGATTACAAATTTGATCTGCGAAACCCGAAAAACCCCAATAGGAAAACACACCCCGACATCACCAACATGGGCCAAATTGCAACGTCCCAATCGCCCCCTGCTTGGGTGACCAAGGCCGCAACGATGGGCGCGCCAAGGGTTTGGCCAACGGCAGACCCCTGCATCAATATGCCATTCCCAATGCTGACGTGTCGCAAATCTGGGGCATATTGCGGCACCAATAGGAAAAGGTTTGCAGGGATAAACCCGCCGATGAAGGAATAAATCATACAGAGGATCAGTCGCATCAGGGGCGGCACCCCTGCCCCAAATATGGCGAATGTCAGAACCGCCATTGTCACAGCCCCAATGACAATCAAACTGGATGATCTCAAACCCCGCGCAGCAAAGCGAACGCCGACATAGCACCCAGGCCCATTCATGAACACCACAACCGCCGTGAAATAAATGGCGTGTTCTAAGGAAAGCCCCACCTCTTCATTCAGGAAACTGGGCAACCATTGCATAATCGTCACCCATTGAAAGGTATAAACCCCAAAACAGGCCCCAACCATCAATAGCCCCGGCGCACGATAGCTGTTGGCAACCATACGGGCGACGGCACGCGGTTCGCGGGTTTGTTGCGCGCTTGGTTCCTCTAGCGCCCACCAAAGCCCAATCAGCAATGGGATTGCCAATAAAAACATTACAATCCACAAACCGCGCCAGCCGATCTGCGTTAAAAACGGCGTTGAAACCAGCAGCGCAAATGCCATGCCCGTTGGCATATAAATGCTCCACACCCCTAAGGCGCGCGTGCGATCCTGTGGGGCCGCCAAATGCGTTATGAACGCGGGAATGTTTACCGCAATCGCGATAAAGCCAAATCCCTCAAGCGCGCGCAGGACCAAAAACATCCACGGCTGCGTGATCACCGTGGACCCAAGGGTTCCAATCATCACGGATAGGATCCCCAAGACAATGATACTGCGACGCCCGAAAAACGTACTAAATGCACCCAGCGGAACCGCCAGAAAAATCGCGAGCAGCGTAAAAATCGACAGGGCGTAACCTGCATCCACCATCGACAGGCCCAAATCATCGCGCAACACAGGGATCGCAGGCCCAAGTTTGCCAACCTGCATCGACACAAACAGCCCCGCGCAAAGCGCAAGACTGACTTTGCCCCAGTGGGTGTTTTGAGCTGAAGTTGTTGGTTTCGCTGACATCAAAGCGTGCAATTCATCTATTCTGATGAACCTTATGTCGGAACCACAGGGACCACAAACGGATTATGATCCGAAATCTAAAGTTCCCGCCCCGCAGCACGTTCCCCCAATTTCAGGCGAATGGTGGCTGCCACTTCGGAAATGGGTTCAGGTGGCAGGCGTTTGGGCGCGGGTTCGGCCAGTAATTCATCCACTATTGTCGAGGGATGTTTCAAACACATCTCTGCAATCGCCATCCCGTGTAATGTGCCCTTCACCGTGCCCAGACCGTTTTGCAGGCACGCGGAATAAAGCCCGTCTTCCAACTGTCCAAATCCCGCAACCCCGTTCAAGGTCAGCGCCAAATGCCCACCCCAGCGGTGTTCCATTTCGACACCCTTTAACATTGGGAAACGCGCATCGAATGAAGCATCATGTTGGGCATAAACCCCGCGCAAACGTCGTTCACTGGGCGACAGGCGCGGCTCATACGTGGCGCGGTTGCGAATAACGATCCGATCGCCCCCGATCCCAGATATTCGGCGAACCGTGGTGCCCAACGGATCGGCGGGCGTAAATCCCCAATTCGAGGCACCACCCAACCGCTGCACCTCACCCGCGCTAAGCGCGCGGGTCATCGATGCATAGGTGTAAATGTGAACAACACGGGATTTATAAAACCCAAAAGCCTGCGCCAAACCATTGGTGGCAAGGATCACGGTAGGTGCCGAAATAGCCCCTTTGGCCGTTTCAGCGCGCCATATTCCACCCACCTTATCCAAGGCCGTTACGGGCGAATTTTCGTAAATTGAAACCCGATTACTGACAATGGCCGCGCCTAGGCTTTGGATATATTGCGCAGGTTGCAACATGACTGCGCCAGGCGTGAAAAGCCCCTGTTTATAGAATGTTATGCCCGTCAATTCATGCATTTGACGATCATCCAAAATCTCAAAAGGTTCGTTTAGATGCGTGAGGTGTTGTTGGTATCCTTGATTGTGGGCAATGCCCCGATCCGTTGCCGCGGCATTGATTTTTCCGATCTTTTGAAAACAGTCCTGCGGAAGCCCAAGTTTCGCGACCATATCCGCGGCATAGGAAATTGCCGCACGATTGTGCCGAATGCTTTGATGATCCCGCGCGGCCTGCCCGCCATAGTCATCGCTGGCTAAATCATGGGGCAAATCAATCATAAAGCCTGAATTGCGTCCCGCCGGCCCCTCAGCCAGACGAAACGCCTCGACCACAGCAACTGTTGCGGTGGGTTCCAGTTCACTGATCCGCCGCGCCGCGGTCAGGCCCGCAAATCCCCCACCGATGATCACGAAATCAACATGAAGATCATCCTCTAAGGTGGGATGGTGCGCAGCCTCGGGCAAAATTTTTGCCCATGCTGCGGGTCCTGGGTTTTTGGGTTGGCGCGTGACCTTCATGGATCAGTAATCTTGGTTCAGCGCATCGGCAGCTGGAATTTCGCGTTCACGACGTACGATGTAATCCAACAGCTGTTCATTAACCGCCTCGTCCAATTTCGGCTCTTCATACTCTGACAACAGATCGCGCGCGCGTTTTAATGCGCGTTCATTGATTTCAACGGACCCTTCCGCCGCCCATTGTTCAATTGAATTGTTATCAAACATTTCGGGCATAAAGAATGCCGACGAAAATTTCTCTAACGTATGGGGATGCCCCAGATAATGCCCCCCAGGGCCAATGTCACCCACGGCGGATAATCCTTCGTCAAAATCGTCCCAGTTGATCCCTTGGGCCATGCGATAGGCCATGGCGCATTGTTCGGCGTCCACGATGAACTTCGCCGTGGAACAATGCATTCCCGCCTCGTTCCAACCAGCAGAGTGCCAGATATAGTTCGCACCCGCCATCATGACGGCCATCAATGTTGTGGCGCTTTCATATCCCGCTTGGGCGTCAAACGTTTTTGCCCCGCCCAATGTATTGGATGTGCGCCACGGAACGCCGTAATAACGCGCCATTTGACCAATCATAAAGTTCATCAAACTGATTTCAGGGGTGCCCGCCATTGGCGCACCTGATTTCATGGACACGGTGGACAAATAGTGTCCGTAAATCGCAGGTGCCCCTTTGCGGATGACTTGGGTATAGGCAAGGGCCGAAAGCGCCTCGGCATTCAATTGTGCCACTGATGGCGCGACAGAGGCAGGCGTATTTGCCCCACCAAGGACGAAGGGCGAACACAAAACCGGTTGATTGCGCGCACAAAAGGCCCGCATTGCACCCAACATTGTTTCATCCCACACAAGCGGCGAATTGCCGTTACAGTTCCCTGTGACGACAGGGTGGCTGTCGATATAGCCTTCGCCAAATAGGATATCACACATATCCATGACATCCTCGGCATTCTTGGGGCTGGTCGTCATGCCCATGAATGTTTTGTCCGAATATTTCATCGACGAATAGGTGATGCGCAGATGGCGTTGAGAGATCGGGTGATCATAGGGTTCCACGATATGGTGCGCGGATGAATGCATCGCAGGCAGCATCTGGGACAGTTTGTGAAAATTCGCCAAATCATCCAATGTCGGATTGCGCCGCACATCGTCCAAATCACGCAAGTATGGCGCGCCTGTCATGGGAATGAACATGGAATGCCCCTTGCCAAAGGGTAGATTATGTTCAGGATTGCGCGCGTGATAGGTGAAGTCAGAGGGGATTGTTGAAATCAGCTCACGGACCATGTAACGATCCAGAAACACCGTTTCATCGACCACCTTGGCGCCCACTTGTTTCCAATCGGCAATGGCGATGGGATCACGAAAATGCACCCCCACATTTTCCAAGATATGCATCGAGGCCGCATCCATGCGCTCAATCTGTTCTTGGTTCATCGGCTCGGTCAGGGGCAGCTTTCGTTTCAATGCGGGCAGCATTTTAACATCGCGCTTTTGGCGGGCGGCGGCGCGTGCACCTCGGCCGCGTCGGGTCGTTCCTGTTGCTTCAACCATGATATCCCTCACGTGGTCAAATTATGTGATGTTGTCGGCGTCATTTGGATCGCTTAGGTCGATCCAGATGGTTTTCAGTTCTGTGTATTGATCATGAGCATGAATGCCATTATCGCGCCCCCCAAATCCCGATTGTTTATATCCGCCAAAGGGGGTTGTAATGTTACCCTCACCATAACAATTCACAGTGACGGTCCCTGCACGGATGGCGCGGGCGGCACGAATGGATTTTCGGATATTTGTGCCAAAGACAGAGGCCGCAAGCCCATATTCCGTGTCGTTTGCCAATTCAATTGCTTCCTCCTCAGAGGCAACTTCAATCACCGAAAGGATTGGGCCAAAGATTTCCTCACGCGCTTTGGCATCCGTTTTATCCACCTCATAAATCGTGGGGGCCAGATAAGGGCCGTCCATAGCGCCACCAACAACGGCGTCACCTGATAGGTAGCCCGCCACCTTTTGCTGATGTTCCCCATCAATCAGGGCGCCCAGATGATTTGCAGGGTCCAATGGATCACCCGTTTTCCAATCACGGACACGCGCGGTGATTTTGTCCATCAGTTCGGCTTTGACATCTTTGTGCACAATCAGTCGTGAATTCGCAGAACAGTTTTCGCCCATGTTCCAAAAGGCCGCATTCACAACATGGCCCGCGACCAGATCAAGGTTTTCAGCATCTGCCAAAACCACCGCAGGGTTTTTGCCGCCGCATTCCAGTACAACTTTTTTCAGGTTGCTATCGGCCGCATACCGCAGGAACCGACGCCCTGTTTCGGTTGACCCTGTAAAGGACACCATATCAATGTCCATATGCATCCCCAAGGGTTCGCCAACCGACGGCCCATCCCCAGGCAACACCTGAAACACGCCGCGTGGCACGCCCGCCTCGGCCGCCAATTCCGCCATGCGCAGGGCCGTTAGGCTGGTTTGTTCGGCGGGTTTCACAATTACCGAACAACCCGCCGCCAATGCAGGGCCGATTTTCCACGCGAGCATCAGCAATGGGAAATTCCAGGGCAACACCGCCGCCACAACGCCAATGGGTTCGCGCACAATGATCGACAATGCATCGTCACCCGTCGGGGCCGTTTGATCATAGATTTTGTCAATCGCCTCGGCATGCCACTTGATCGTGTGGATCGCCTCGGGGATATCAATGGTTTCGCAATCAAGGATGGGTTTGCCGCTTTCGATTGACTCCATCACCGCCAATTCGCGGCGATTTCGGGTCATCAATTTGCAAAGTCGGATCAAAACATCCTTGCGCCCATCAGGGTCCATTTTCGACCAATGTCCCTGATCAAAGGCCTCTCGTGCCTTTTCAACGGCCAAATCCACATCATCTGCGTTCGCTGTGGTGATTTCGGCAATCACCGCACCTGTTGCGGGGTTTGTCGTTGTCATCACCGCGCCACGGCCCGTGTGATATTTACCATCAATAAAGGGCGAGCGTGGAGGATTTAGATCGCCCGCCAGTGCCTGATATTCTGCATGGGTCAATAGATCGCTCATGAGTTTGCTCCTGTAATGCGGTTGATCGTTGTGTTCATGGTTTTGATGACCTGTTCCAATTCACGTTTGTCATCCTTGTTCAGCGGTTGCAGTGGTTTGCGCGGCGGCCCTACATCAATGCCGCGCATGGTAAGCCCGTGTTTGATGCATTGGATGAATTTGCCCCCCTGCTCCAATACCCGCATCAGGGGCAGCATGGCCGACATGATGGCGCGTCCCTTGGTAAAATCCCCTTCTACTGCGCAGGCCTGATAAAGGGCGATATGCGCCTCGGGCGCAAAGTTTGACCCGGCACAGACCCAGCTGCGCGCGCCCCATGCAAAAAATTCCAAGGCCTGATCATCCATGCCACAGCTAAGCGCGATATGCGGATAATCACGTGCCAACATGTGCAGACGATTTGGATCACCCGAGCTTTCCTTAATCGCGCAAAAATTGGGGGAACGGCCCAAACGGTCCAAACATTCCTCATCCATGTTGACGCTCATCCGGCCGGGATAGTTATATAGCATCGCGGGCAAATTCGCCTCGCGGTCAATGGCAAGAGCATGCAGCGCAATTTCGCGCCCCGTCGGATAGGCATAAGGCGGCGTGGCAATCAAAATCGCATCCGCATCATGTAATTTTGCCTGACGTGCATATTCCACACTGTCTTCTGTTCGAATTGCGCCTGTCCCAATGATCATGGGAACGCGTCCCGCAATCATTTCTTTGGCCACGCCCATCATATATACGCGTTCCTTCATCGACATCGCGTAATATTCGCCCGTGGTCCCCGCAACGATAATGCCATGCACGCCTGCGTTTACCAACAGATCCACAGTTTGCTGCATCGCATCGTGATTCAATGTGAAATCATCAAAAAACGGGGCAACAAGCGGTGTGTAAATTCCTTCGAACTTCATCAATTCCCTCATCCATTTTGACGTATGTGTGAGTCGTCATTTTGCGCAGGATTTCAAAAAATGTACGCATGTGTCAATATTTAGTTCACAGATGTATATTTTTTATTTGAACCTTGCCGTTGAACCAATTATGGGTAGGACATGACAGAGCCAAAAACCAAAACCAAAGGATGGCGTGGATCGCGCGAGGCGTGGTTAAACGTGGCCAAAGACATCCTGATTGATCAGGGCGAAAGTTCGGTCACGGTGCAGGCCATGGCAAAACGTTTAAAACTGTCGCGCACATCCTTTTATTGGTTTTTTCAGGATCGTCAGGATGTGATGCAGGCACTATTGGATTTATGGGCCGACACCAACACAAAACCCATTCAGGATGCATCAAACGCCTATGCCGAAACTATGGTCGAGGCCGTGTTGAACGTGACCTACACCCTGATCAGCGAGGTGGAGTATGATCCCCGCTTTGACGCGGCGATCCGTGGGTGGGCAATACAATCGGCCAAGGTGAATGCCCGTTTGGTGGCCGAGGATGAAAAGCGTGTGGACGCCATTCGTCAGATGATGATCCGACATGGATTTGATCTGGTTGAAGCAGACGTGCGCGCCCACGCCATTTATCTGGTCCAGCTTGGTTATACCTCGATGCAGATTAAAGAAGACTGGGAAAACCGTATTGCGCGCGTGCCCTATTACATGCGCACCTTAGCAGGCCTAAGCCCGACTGAGGCCGAATTTGCACGTTTTCGGGCAAAATTCACGCATCTCAGCACCCAATAACGTAGGTTGGTCACCCCTTAACCCACCGCAACAGGAAACGGTTTTGGCCCACGAAATGCCCAGCCCATGTAATGCACTTCGGACAGCAATCGTGCATTTGGGAAACGATCAAAAAATAGGGGCAATGCCACCTCTGCAATCATCACCTTGGATATCCATGCGCCTGCGCAAAAATGTGGCCCCGCGCCAAACGAAATCGCAGGCCCCACATCGCGCGAGATGTCATATTGATCACTGTTTTCAAAATGATCCTCGTCCCGATTGGCCGAGGAAAACATGAAAAACACACGATCCTCTGGCTGAAACGTAAACCCTGCATAGGTGTGTGGTTGTGCGATGCGGCGCGGTGACATGCCGATGGGCGACATCCAGCGGGCATATTCCTCAAACGCATTCATCCATGTGGCCTGACCCGATGTGATTTTGTCCAATTGATCGGGCATAGCCAGCAGCGTACCAATAACACCCGCAATCGCATCACGGGGTTCGTTTTGCCCCCCGGAAATCGCAAGCTTAACATTGGCGGAAATCGTTGCGGGATCGAAACCCGCCTGATGCTGGATCGACAATAGGGACGGAAAATCATCACGATCCGCTTGCCCCATGCGCTCTGCAATGTGGCGATCAATTGAGGCCGTGCAATCATGGCAATGCGCTTCAACCGCGGGATCGCCTGTGTAATTTGCACACCCATCAATCATCCCTTGGGACACGCGGTCCATTTCGCGCCAATCCATATTGGTTAGACCCGTCACCGATTTCAACGCCTCTGCTGAAACGGGCATGGCAAAATCATTCACCACATCAATGTCGGCTTGCCCTGCGATGCGGTCCAAAATATCGTGGGTTTGGCGCACAAACTCGGCCTTCCACACATCACGGACAGTTTTGGGGGAAACCGTGGGGAAAATCGCATGGCGTTCGCGCTGATGATCTGCGCCATCTTTGCGCATCATATTTTGGCCCATCAGTTGCGCCATCAATCCATCAGGTTGATCCGAGGAAAAGACCGCAATGTTTTTTTCACATATGAAAATATCGTCCCGTTTGCTCATCAAAATCGCGCTCAGTTCGGGGACATATGCGATAGGTGCGTCCCGCCGCAGGATGGTAAGGGTTGGATAAGGATCGTGGACAAAAGAAGCTAAATCAATACTTTGCTGTCTGAGCTTCATGTTGCCTCCACGCCCGCGGCGCGATATTGATTGGGATCAAAAACCGACAAGTCTTTGTTTACGGGACGATTTGAAATCATCTCGGCCAAAATGCGGCCCGTTTTGGGGCCCGCGGTTAATCCGATGTGCTGATGCCCAAATCCAACATGCGCATTTGACAGATGCGCAGGCCGTCCAATCACGGGATAGGAATTGGCCGTTGTCGGGCGAAACCCGTGCCACACCTTCATGTCATCATACCGGACATGTGGCAGATATTTTGCGATATGTCGTGTTAAATAATCAACAGCCTTGGGATTATCAGGGGCATCCAATCCTGCAAATTCCAACAATCCCGCCAAACGAATGCGCCCTTCCATCGGGGTGATTACAAATTTGCCTACTGAAATCATTACGGGCAGTTTGGGCATCATTGATGGATTGATCAATTCGACGTGATAGCCCCCTTCGCTTTCCAATGGGATAGATAGCCCCAATTGTTTGGACAGGCCCTGCACCCAAGGACCTAGGGTGAATACATATTGATCCGCTGTGATGGGCCCATGATCCGAGTGCACACATTCTATTTCACCATTAGCAATCACAATATCGCTGACACAGGCCTTGTGAAACGCGCCACCTTGGTCAAGGAAATGGGCGAACAAGGCCCGCGAATAGGCCATTGGATCACTGATACGGCCGTGGTTTTTGTGCCGTGCAACATGGGTAAAGTTGCCCTGATGGAATGGGTCCGTTTTGGCAAATTCTTCACCCGTTTCGATGTCAATCTGATATCCAAGCGCGCGGCGAAATTCGATGGCAGGCATATCCGCATCCAATGACGCCTGACTTTCATATCCGTGGCAATAATCATCAGGGTGGATAAACTGCGCGGCCATCGTGCCTTGGGCCAGTGCCACATGCTGATCATAGCTGTCGTTCAGCAGATAACTCATTTCCTGCGCAAAGCTGGCGACATGTTTTTTTGTGCCATAGGACAGATATTTTATCAAAAACGGCAACATCCGTGGCATATACAGCCACCGCAAAAACAAGGGTGATTTTTTCGACAAAACCATTTTTGGGATTTTTGCAAGCAACCCTGGCACAGGCACAGGCAAAACAGCACCTGCCGCCAAAATGCCTGCATTGCCATAGGACGTGCCCGCACCCGGTTCCGCGCGATCAACCAATGTCACATCATGGCCGAAGCGCTGTAGCCAAATTGCGGTTGATAATCCATTTATGCCAGCCCCGATAACGACGCACTTCATTTAGCAGCCTCCTGTTTTAGGCGAGGCTAAATTAAAGGAGTGTTAAGTCAAATGGGATTTCAAAAAAAGGGACCGACGCAAGCGCCGGCCCTTAGTGGCATGTAGGGAGTTATTACAAACGAATAACATGAGTATGTACGATGTTATTGCCGCATTGGATCACCGTTAATGACCCATTTTTTTCAAACCTAGCTTTTTATATCGGCAACCGCCTGTGCCGCTTTGTCAATTGCGGCTTGGGTGATGGCCAAATCCTCTTCACTTAGGATCAAACTTGGGTAGGTTTTGCCGGGTGATTTAAAGATGCCATTGGCACGCAATGTGTCATTCCATGCTTTGCCCGCCTGCTCATCCCCGTTTTGAACCATGCGATAATCCAGTGGCTGAATTTCGTGGAACACAACCTCGAATAAGGTTGGATGCCCGACAATATGGAACGGCACACCGGTTTTGCCCAATGCATCACGGATCATCTGACTGACACGGTTGCCCAATCCCAATAGGTGATCATAGGCACCTTCGCGATTCAGGATTTCCAAACTTTTCAAACCCGCGGCGGCGGCAATGGGGTTACCCGATAGCGTCCCAAGCTGCATCAACCATTTGTCCGCACCAACATCGGATTTGTCAAAATGCGCCATGATATCGCGACGCCCCACAATCGCGGCCAATGGGAAACCACCGCCAATCACCTTGCCCAGTGTCGTAACATCGGGGGTAACGCCATAATATTCCTGCGCCCCGCCATAGGCAAAGCGGAAGCCCGTCACAACTTCGTCAAAGATCAACACAATGCCATAGCGATCACATTCCTGACGCAACAGCTCAAGGAACCCTGGCGAGGGTGGAATAATGCGTTGCAGCGGTTCCACGATGATTGCCGCAACATCGTTGCCGAATTCCGATAACAATGATTGGATATAAACAGGGTCGTTAAAGGGCGCGACCAACACATTTTCGCCAACATCGGCGGGGATGCCCGCGCTGTCGGGCACAGCTTGGGGGAAATTCACACGTTTGCTGGGTGCAAGGCTCATCTGCGCTTCGGCGGACATACCGTGATAGCCGCCTTCGAATTTCACAATCTTTTCGCGTCCCGTGTAGGCGCGTGCAAGGCGGATCGCGTACATATCCGCCTCCCCCCCTGTTGAGACATAGCGCAGCTGTTCGGCACAGGGCACCGCATCACAAATCACCTCGGCCAATTCAATCCCAAGGGTGTTATTGGCAAAAAACGTCTGTCCCTTGGGCAATTGTTCAAGAACGGCTTCCATCACCTCTGGATGCCCATGGCCCAGCAACATCGGACCACTGCCAATCAGATAGTCAACGTATTCATTGCCATCCATGTCCCAAATCCGCGACCCGATCCCACGATCCATGATCATGCCCGCATCGAAATTGCCAAATCCACCCGCAGGCAGGACCGCACGCGCGCGCTGCTGCCATTCAGATTGTGTTGAAATACGATCCATCGTGATTACTCCAATTCCAATGCAGGTGTGCCAAGCACGTCCAAATCAGGGTTAATGCCCAATCCCGCGCCTTCGGGCGGAGCAAGACGGCCACTTTCACGCTTGGGCCCATCGGGGGCAATATGGGGCGCAACATAACCTGATAAATCACAGACATTCATCACCCGCTTAGGGTCCGTTGATGCGCCCAGATGGCTAAGCGCTGCTGTGGTTATGTCAGACCCCCATGTATCTTCGATACACATCCGCGCGCCCAGATGCAGACACAAATCACGCGCAGCACGAGAGGCCGACAGCCCACCAAATTTCGACAGTTTAATCGCAACTGCGTCCATGACGCCCAATTGATGCGCCTTTAGCATGCTGGCGGTGTCATGGGCGTTTTCGTCCATTTTCATCGGCAGATGCGTTGCATCCTTGACCCGCTTGCAGTCTTCCATCGTCGCGCAGGGTTGTTCCAGCATGATGTCCAAATCTTGGACCGCGCGCCCAACACGGATCGCATCCAATGATGTCGCCCCACAGTTCCAATCGCCATACACCAATGGGCCTGATCCAACCTCTTCACGTACCATGCGCAGACGGGCGACATCGGCCTCCCAATTGTTATCAGCGCCCAGTTTAACTTGGAATTGGGTCATCCCCTTGGCCTGTGCGTCGCGTGCAATTTTAACCATTTCCTCGGGCGCGATGCAGGTAATCGAATGATAAAGCGGCATATCCGCCTGACGCCGTCCACCCAGCAGGGTATAAAGCGGCATATTGGCGACCCGGCCCGTGATATCCCACAGCGCAATGTCCAGGGCGGATTTTGCGTATTCATGCCCAATCAACCATCCATTGGCCTTGGCCATCACTGCCTCGGGGCCGACGGGATCAGCGCCGCATAGAACGGGCCACACCTCTTCCATTGCGGGGGCGACACCGCCCGCATAGGCAGGGAGGTAGTGGGGAATTGGACAGACCTCGCCCCACCCCGTGATCCCCGCATCGGTTTCCAACGCAATAATAACGGATGTCACTGTATCGCAGGTTTTGCCGTCGGCCATGTAATAGGCCTCATGACTGGTCAGAGGGACATTCCAGAGTTTGAGTGATGTAATATTCATCTCTGCCTCCTTATTCGGCCGCGATATCAGTGCGTGGCAAGGCGCTGGCCGAATCATAGGCCGCATCGCCCAGAATACGGGCCGCACGCGGTTCACCCGAGATCAACACGCTGACCTCTTTACCCGCAACATTTACCTCTGGGCGGACATAGGCAAAGGCCAAGATTTTACCAACCGTATGCCCATACGCGACCGAGGCCGTTGACCCCATCACCTTACCGTCCACCATGATCGGTTCACCACCATGGCCGTCTTCGACCCCGTCAGGTTCGATTTCCAGATAGGCACAGACCCAGCGCATGTCGTCGGTGTTTAGGGTTTTGTGCCTGCCGATATAGTCGTTTTCATTGCGCGCAAATCGCAACACATCCGCCTCTGCCAGGGTCACTTCGTTTGTCAGCTCTCCTGCCCCTTTGAACGCCTTTTCCATGCGCAGGGAATTCATGGCAAAGCTGCCATAATCCTGAATGCCATGCGCCTCACCCGCAGCGCAGAGGGCATCATACACGGCCAATGCGCCATCGCGCGGGGTGTGCAACTCCCATCCCAGTTCACCTGCATAGGACATACGGAACGCCCATAATTTGACACCTGCAATTTCGATCTCTTTGGCTTTCAACCATGGGAAACCTGCGTTTGACAAATCCGCATCTGTGCAAGCGGCCATGACCGTACGCGCGTTTGGTCCATTGATCGCAAGTGCCGACCAATCGGTTGATAGGATGTTGACAGACACCTCTTCACCATCCCGATTGTGGTTTAGATGATCCACCAAGCGTTGTTCAAAAAAGGCCGCGCAGACAAGGTAATAGCGTCCCTCATCCAGTTTAACGACCGTTGTTTCCAACTCGATCCGCCCAGCGCGGTTTAGCATGTGTGTCAGGGCAATACTCCCCACCTTTTTGGGCAGCTTGTTGGCAACCAAGCGGTTCAACAAATCCTCGGCACCCGCGCCCAGCACTTCCACCTTGGTAAAGGCCGAAATATCCATGATCCCAACGCTATCGCGTACTGCGCGACATTCTGCGCCCACGACATCATGCACTTCGTTGCGTTTGAAACTGTAATAATCGCGCTGTTCCACACCGTTTTTCGCAAACCATCTGGGGCGTTCGTGGCCATAGACCTCTTCATAAACCGCGCCCTTCTCCTTTAGGCGGTCATACAACGGTGATGGTTTAATGGGACGTCCCGCCAAACGGTTGAAATGGGGAAATGGGATTTCGTGGCGCAAACAGTAATCTTCATGCGCCTTTGTGACTTGCCAATCCTTGGTTGCGTATTCGCCAAAGCGACGAGGATCATAGTCACGCATTGAAATATCTGCTGCACCATGCACCATCCAACGGGCCAATTCGCGCGTCAAACCCGGACCCCAGCCGATCCCAATTTGCGTGCCACAGCAGCACCAGTAATTCTGCACACCGGGTGCCGGCCCGATTAGGGGGTTTCCATCAGGTGGATGCGAAATTGCGCCATGCACTTCGCGTTGAATACCCAGTTCCGCAAATATCGGCATGCGGTTTAGGGATTCCTCAAGATACGGCATGACACGATCATAATCCGCATCAAACAACCAGTTTTCGTATTCCCACGGACATTCATCATGCCAGACAGAGTTTGAGTTTTCTTTCTCATAGATCCCGATCAAACCGCGTTTTTGTTCCATGCGGATGTAACCCGAAACTTTGCGGTCATCGCGAATAACGGGCAGTTCGGTTTCCAGATCTTGGAACTCAGGCACATTGTCAGTGATGAAATAGTGGTGGGTCATGGATGTCATGGGCAGCTGTAGGCCCGACCATTCGCCCATTTGACGGGCATATGTACCCCCTGCATTCACCACATGTTCACAGGTGATTGATCCTTTTTCTGATTCAACCAACCATTCACCACTTTCCAACTGCGTGATGTTGGTGGCCCGTGTGTGGCGGAAAATACGCACACCCAACTGACGCGCCCCTGTGGCCATGGCCATTGTTACGTTTGTGGGATCAACATGACCGTCATCGGGGGTATGCAGCGCGCCAATGACACCCTCTAGGTTGTAATAGGGATGCAATTCGGCAATCCGCTCTGGTCCAACCAATTCATTGTTGAACCCCAATGTGCGCCCCACAGACAGGGTGTGGCGCAACCAATCCATTTCATCTTCTGTATAGGCCAAGCGGAAGGACCCGCAGCCGTGCCATGTCACGGGCTGTCCCGTTTCCTTTTCCAAGGCTCCAGAATACAGACCAATGTTGTAATCCACACATTTCCCAAGACTAAAGCTTGAGGTTGAATGCGTGATTTGACCCGCTGCGTGCCAAGTCGAGCCTGATGTTAACTCTGCCTTTTCCAACAAAACGGTGTCTGCACCCCACCCTTCTTTGCCAAGGTGATAAGCTAGGCCGACGCCCATAACGCCCCCACCCACGATGACAACACGTGCGTGCGTTGGAAATTCTTTTTGTGACATGGATATGATTCCTGATCTGATTTCGCCGAATTCGCTAGACATCATATTCGCACAAATGTACCATAGTCAATTATGAATGATACATCTGTACCAATTTTAGAAATCGACTCAACCGAGGCCGTTCTTGCGCGGCTTACGGCGGAATGGGACGAATTAACGCCAGAGGCGCAAAAGGCCGCGCGATATGTCTTGGACAACCCACAGGACGTAGGCGTGTCTACTGTGCGCGAAATTGCCGAGGCCGCGAATGTGAAACCCAATACTGTTGTGCGCATGGCCCGTCAGGCAGGGTTTGAGGGGTATGAGGATTTTCGCGCACCCTTCCGCGATGCAATCCGTGCAGGCACCGTTGATTTGGGGGATCGGGCGCGTTGGTTGCAAGAGATTGCAAAATCGGGCGATTTAGGCGGGCTCTATGCCGATATGGTCGGCGCGGCACTTAAAAATGTTCAGGACAGTTTTGCTAACCTGAGCGTTGATCAACTTGAGGCCGCAGCCAAAGCAATTTGGAATTCGCGCAACGTCTACACCATGGGTGTGGGCGTTAATCACACGAATGCACAGAACTTTACCTATCTTGCTTCGACAGGGATGGTTGGGTTTCATGCAATCCCCAAGGCAGGGTCAACCGCAGTTGATGATATGGCATGGGCAGATGAACGCGATGTGTTGATTGCCATGACCATGCGCCCCTATCGCCGCGAGGTGGTCGAGGCCGTCAACATGGCCATTGCCCAAGGAATGACCGTGATCGCCATTTCCGACAGCCCCGCAAGCACCATCATACGTGCTGCACACCACGGGTTTATTATATCGGTTGAGACACCCCAATTTTTCCCATCCTCTGTCGGCACGCTCGCGGTGCTTGAAACCTTGCTTAGTTTTGTGATTTCTGTAGCAACGGGCGAAATCGTCGACCGAGTCGAAACCTTTCATCAACGCAGAACCGATCATGGTTTTTATGAAGAGGATCCTTCATGACATCCACCCCAACGCTATCGCTTGCGGCCAAGTATTATACCGATCCTGAGGTCTTTAAACTGGAAACCAACGGATTATTGGCGCGCACATGGCAATTTGCAGGTCATGCCAGTCAGTTAACGGAAACGGGTGATTATTTCACCTTTGATATGGCAGGTGAAAGCCTGTTTTGCATCAAGGGGCGCGATGGTGAAATCCGCACCTTTTATAACGTCTGCCAACACCGCGCCCACCAATTGGTCAGCGGTCAGGGACAAACGCGCGTTGTGGTCTGCCCCTATCACGCCTGGACCTATGAATTGACTGGGGAACTGCGCGCAGGACCAAATATCAAGGTGGTCAAAGGATTTGATAAATCATCCATCTGCCTGACATCCGTACGCACCGAAGTTTTCTTGGGCTTTATCTTTGTGAATTTGGACAATGATGCAAAACCCATGGATGAATGGTTTCCAAATGTGCGTACAGAATTAGAAAGCTATATTCCCCACTGGGACACGCTAGCCCCGTTGGAGTGGATGGAAATTCCGGAAAACTGCAACTGGAAAGTATCGGTTGAAAACTATTCTGAATGCTATCACTGCACCCTAAACCACCCAACATTTTCAACAGGTGTTGTGCGCCCTGAAACCTATGACATCCAACCACAGGGCTATTGCCTGCGTCACACAACCGAATGCAACAGCATGGATGCGATGACATATGACATCAATTCTGGCTTTGACAAAAATGACCAATATTCCAGCTGGTTTCTATGGCCGATGTTTAGCTTTCAGGTCTATCCTGGCAACTTATTGAACACCTATCATTGGCGGGCAGTGGACGCAGATCACGTTGTGGTTTGGCGTGGCTGGTATTCTGTTGGCGGCGAAGAAAATGACATTGTGCGCCAAATGGCGGTCCAAGATCGTGAAACCACTGTGGCCGAGGATATCGGTCTGGTCGAAAGCGTACAGCGCGGTTTGAAATCGCGCGGTTATGTACCGGGCCCCTTGGTGGTTGATCCCAAATGCGGTGTGAATTCTGAACACTCAATCCTAACCCTACAACGCTGGATGAAAGAGGCCGTTGATGTTTGAAATTAAACCGTATTGGCAAAACTATATTGATGGGGCGTGGGTCGATGGGGGCGCAGGCCGCATTGATGTAACGGACCCTGCAACGGGAAACGTGATTGCACGACATGCCTTGGCCGATGCAGGTGATGTTGACCGCGCCGTTATGGCCGCGCGGCGGGTGCATATATCAGGTGTCCTGACCGATATGCGCCCGATTGAACGGGGGCGCATGGTTCAGGCGATGGGGCGGTTTTTGACGGAACACCGCGAACGCTTGGCCTATCTGCTGTCGCGCGAACAGGGCAAACCAATCTGGGAGTCCGAAATCGAAATTGATGGTGCAGCGCTTTATTTCGAATACTACGGCAATCAGGCCAGCACGGTTGAGGGGCGTTCCATCCCGCTGGGTTCAGGATACTTTGATTTCACCCACTACGAACCCTTTGGTGTGTCGGCGCAAATTATCCCGTGGAACTATCCCCTGGAAATGACCGCACGGTCGCTTTCAGCGGCGCTTGCAACGGGCAATGCCGTGGTGATCAAAACACCCGAAATGACCCCGCTGACAAACTATATTTTTGCCGAGGCCGCAGAACATGTTGGATTCCCCAAGGGGACAGTGAATGTTCTGTGTGGATTGGGTGCGGATGCGGGCGCAGCACTGAGCGCGCATCCCATGGTCAATCAAATCGTCTTCACTGGATCGGTACCAACAGGCGTCGCCATCGCATCAGCTGCGGCAAAAAACGTTGTGCCGTGCGTTTTGGAATTGGGCGGCAAATCGGCCGCAATAGTACACAGCGATGCGGACCTAGAGGCCTTTGAAACCGATCTGCGTTGGGGCATCTATTTCAACGCAGGTCAGGTCTGTTCCGCGATGAGCCGCGTGATCGTCCATGAAAGCCGCCATGCCGAATTGATCGAACGCGCGGTAAAGGTTGCAAGCGATCTGACCGTGGCCCCGGGTGAGACGTTAAAGGACATGGCGCAGGGCATGGGATCCATGGTCAGCCACGACCAACGCGACCGCGCATTGAACATGGTGAAAGAGGCCCAAGATCAAGGCGCAACCCTCGCCACAGGTGGCAGTGCACCAAACAATGTAGGCTCCTTTTTGAACCCAACGGTGATGGACGTCACCCCCGATATGACCATCGCGCGGGACGAGGTGTTTGGCCCTGTCCTGTCGGTCATGAAGTTCACACAGGATGATGAGGCGATCGAGATTGCAAATAGCACCGATTATGGCCTGGTTTCAGGTGTCTTTACCGCCGATCTGGATCGCGCCAATCGCGCGGCCCAAAAACTGCGCGCGGGTCAGGTGTTTGTGAACGAATGGTACGCAGGCGGCGTGGAAACCCCCTTTGGCGGCTATGGCAAATCAGGATACGGACGTGAAAAAGGGCGCGAGGCACTGTGGAATTACGTACAAACGAAAAACATCGCGATGAAGATTGGAAAATAACATGAGCGTTTTTGACGAAGATCTATTTCAAAAAGGACTTGAACAACGCAAATCCACCCTTGGGGCGGACTACGTACAAAAAAGTCTGGATGCCGCAGATGATTTCACCCGCCCCTTCCAAGAGGCGATGACCGCATGGTGTTGGGGATTTGGCTGGGGCGATGATGTCATTGACGCAAAAACACGGTCGATGATGAACCTATCCATGATTGGCGCCTTGGGCAAAATGCACGAATGGGAATTACATTGCCAGGGGGCCATCAACAATGGCGTCACACCTGAGGAAATTCGCGCGATCATTCACGTGATCGCGATTTATTGCGGCGTTCCCCAAGGTTTGGAATGTTTCCGCGCTGCGCGTAAAGTGTTAGAAAATCAATAAACAGATTGGCCCGCACATCGGTTGCGGGCCATGACCACCCTGCCCCAACATTGCGGCAAAATGTGCCGATACAAATCATAGCGCGATAAAAGCGGCAGTTGGCTTGATTTCGTAGCACAGCGTGGTATTGAGCGCGTGAACAAATAAATCCTACTGAAAAGGCCGCTTTGATGGATATTCAAGCCCTGCGTACTGCAAACCCCGATCATTGGAATAAGGCAGCCGCCATCCGGACATTAACACTGGATGCAATTGCCGCCGCAAACTCTGGCCACTCTGGAATGCCAATGGGGATGGCAGATGTGGCGACCGTGTTGTTTGAAAAACACATGAAGTTTGACGCGAAAAACCCAACATGGCCAGATCGTGATCGGTTCATCCTATCTGCGGGGCATGGATCGATGTTGATTTATTCTTTATTGCACCTGTGCGGATACGACGATTTCCCAATCGAAGAAATTAAGAATTTCCGCCAACTGGGTGCGAAAACCGCGGGACACCCTGAAAATTTCCTATCAGACGCGATTGAAACAACAACAGGCCCATTGGGTCAGGGTATTTCAAATGCTGTTGGTTTTGCCATGGCCGAAGAAATCCTACGCGCCCGTTTTGGCAAAAAGATTGTGGATCACCACACCTATGTCATCGCAGGCGATGGGTGTTTGATGGAAGGCGTCAGCCAAGAGGCGATTGGCCTTGCCGGTCGTCATGAATTGTCAAAATTGATCGTTCTTTGGGACAACAACAACATCACCATTGACGGCACCGTAGATTTGGCCGACCGCACAGATCAGGTCATGCGTTTTAAGGCGTCAGGCTGGCATGTTCAGGAAATTGATGGCCACAATCCTGCGGCAATTGATGTGGCCCTAACGGCGGCAAAGAAATCCAAAAAACCATCCATGATTGCGTGCAAAACACATATCGCGCTTGGGTCATCGGCACAGGACACATCCAAAGGTCACGGCGCACTAACAGATGCACAGTTGATCGCCGATACGAAGGCCGCCTATGAATGGACGGCGGATGCCTTTGAAATTCCAGCGGACATCAAAAAAGACTGGGAAATCATCGGATCGCGCGGCGCGGCAGAGCGTGCCGAATGGAACGCACGTTTTGCAACCCTGTCCAACAACAAACAAAATGAATTCAACCGCGCCTTTGCCCTAGACGCGCCCAAGCGTTTGGCCGCGGTCGTGCGTGCATTCAAAAAACAAACCTCGGAAGAGGCACCCAAGCACGCAACGCGTAAATCAAGCGAGTTGGCGTTGAATGTCATCAACCCAGTGATGCAAGAAACCGTTGGCGGATCTGCGGACCTGTCTGGGTCAAACAACACAAAATCTAAGGATATGAGTGTCTTTGACACAGATAACCGTGGGGGTCGTTATATCCACTGGGGGATCCGCGAACATGGTATGGCCGCGGCGATGAACGGCATGGCATTGCATGGTGGTATCCGTCCCTATGGCGGCACATTCATGTGCTTTACCGATTATGCACGTCCTGCGATGCGTTTGGCGGCATTGATGAAAATGCCAACCGTCTTTGTTATGACGCATGACAGCATCGGTCTGGGCGAAGATGGTCCAACACACCAACCCGTTGAACATTTAGCCATCAGCCGCGCGACACCAAACACCTATGTGTTCCGTCCTGCAGATACGGTTGAAACAGCAGAAGCCTGGGAATTGGCCCTAACGGCCAAGGAAACACCCTCTGTTCTTTCTCTAACACGTCAGGGTTTGCCAACGGTGCGGACCGAGCATAAAAATGCAAACCTTTGCGCCAAGGGGGCCTATGTTTTAGCCGATTCAGAAGGCAAGCGTCAGGTCATCCTAATCGCAACAGGCTCCGAAGTGTCCATCGCTCTAAAAGCGCGCGAGGCATTGCAGGCCCAAGGGATCGGTACACGCGTTGTTTCAATGCCCTGCATGGAATTGTTTGCTGAACAGGACGAAGCCTATCGCCGCAAGGTCCTGCCCGCAGGGAACATCGTGCGCATCGGCATCGAGGCAGGCGTACGTCAGGGTTGGGATCGCTGGCTTTTGGGGGAACGCGGACGCGAAGCGAAAACAGGGTTCATCGGAATGAACCGTTTCGGTGCATCTGCCCCTGCCGAAGTTCTGTTTGAAAAATTTGGCATCACGTCAGATGCGATTGTCAAAATGGCAAACGACCTGCTGTAAACCTAATCATACAAACGACTCAGAACCCCGCCAGTGGCGGGGTTTTTCATTTGCGCCTTTGAATGTTTGCGAAAGCGTTACCGCTAACATCGTATTTTATCGCTAACATACTGACAAAAATACGATTTTGCATTTATCCCTGCTTCAAAGTGTTCTAAGTCCTGACCCAAGCCAAAGCAGGAGACAGACAATGACAGTCACAGTTGGAATCAATGGATTTGGACGTATCGGACGGTGTACATTGGCGCATATCGCCGAAAGCGCACGCAACGATGTTCAAGTTGTAAAAATCAACGCAACAGGCCCTATTGAAACCAACGCGCACCTGCTAAAATACGACAGCGTGCATGGCCGCTTTAACGGCAATGTTGTTGTCAAAGATGACACAATGGATTTGGGCCGCGGCCCGATGCAGGTATTTTCAACTTATAACCCCGAGAAATTGGATTGGTCTGGGTGTGATGTTGTTTTGGAATGCACGGGCAAATTCAACGACGGAAACAAAGCGGATGTGCATATTCGCCAAGGTGCGAAATCTGTCCTGATTTCAGCCCCTGCGAAAAACGTGCAAAAAACCATTGTCTATGGTGTTAACCACCGTGATTTGATTTCTGGCGACACAATGGTGTCGAACGGATCATGCACAACGAACTGCTTGGCGCCATTGGCCAAGGTTCTGAATGATGCGGTCGGCATTGAACGCGGCATCATGACAACAATCCACAGCTACACTGGCGATCAACCTACTCTGGATCGCCGCCATAAGGATTTGTACCGTGCACGCGCTGCGGCAATGGCAATGATCCCAACATCAACAGGCGCGGCCAAAGCATTGGGCGAAGTATTGCCAGAGCTATCGGGCAAACTAGATGGCACCGCGATGCGCGTGCCAACGCCAAACGTTTCAGCCGTAGATTTGACATTTGAAGCCAGCAAAGATGTCACAGTAGAAAACATCAACGAAATCGTGCGCGAGGCAGCCGCAGGTCATATGGGCCACGTATTAGCTTATGACCCAGAGCCAAAGGTTTCAATTGACTTTAACCACACATCTGAATCCAGCATTTTTGCACCTGACCAAACGAAGGTCGTTGGTGGCCGCACGGTACGTGTTTTGGCGTGGTATGATAATGAATGGGGCTTCTCTTGCCGGATGGCGGATGTTGCCGCGACAATGGGTCAGTTGTGTTAATCACATCATGTCATTTACAAAACCCAGCTCAGTGTGCGAGATTTTTGTATTATAACTCCTGATGTCCCCATAGATATCGTTGAAGCTTGGCAGCAGCTGCATGATGAAACCCATAGTTAGTAGACTCTCTTGTTCGCCATTTTATACGCTTTAGTTTATGTGGACGTTTGTGATAAATCCCAGAATTTCCACTTTATCCTCGTCAGGGGTGATGAATTGATCGAGTGTCTTGCCTTCTATCGGTAAATTCCCAAGATCTGTGAACTCCCTTCTTTTGGCTTGACAATTTTCACCAAATGATGATGTTAGCGCTAACTTTACCAAGAACAAAAATCAAAGGATAAACCATGGCTGTCAAAGTTGCCATCAATGGATTTGGGCGCATCGGGCGAAATGTTTTGCGGGCCATCGTTGAATCGGGGCGCACCGATATCGAGGTTGTCGCGATCAACGATTTGGGTCCAGTAGAAACAAACGCACATCTTTTGCGCTTTGACAGTGTGCATGGACGCTTTCCCGCAAAGGTAAGCACCACCGACAGCACCATTGATGTGGGCCGTGGTCAGATTGATGTCACAGCAATTCGCAATCCCGCCGAACTCCCTTGGAATGGTGTGGATGTGGTTTTGGAATGCACGGGCATTTTCACAGATCGGGAAAAGGCCGCGGTTCATTTGGAAAACGGTGCGCATCGTGTTTTGGTGTCAGCCCCGTCAAAGGGCGCGGACAACACAATCGTTTACGGTGTGAACCACGACACACTGACGTCGGATCAGATCATCGTATCAAACGCATCCTGCACTACAAACTGCCTTTCCCCAGTTGCCAAGGCCCTGAATGATGCCATCGGCATCAAACGTGGATTTATGACCACAATCCACAGCTATACCGGCGATCAACCCACGCTGGATACGATGCACAAAGATCTGTATCGCGCCCGCGCCGCCGCGATGAGCATGATCCCAACCTCTACAGGGGCCGCCAAGGCCGTTGGTTTGGTATTACCCGAGTTGAACGGCAAATTGGACGGTGTGGCCATTCGCGTCCCAACCCCAAATGTGTCATGTGTTGACCTAACATTTGAAGCTGCGCGCAATACCACGATTGAGGAAATCAACGCGGCCGTGCAATCCGCGGCTGAGGGCGCGATGAAAGGCGTTTTGGGCTACACAGACGATCCACTTGTTTCCATGGATTTCAACCATGATCCGCATTCCTCCGTTTTTGCCAGCGAACAAACCAAGGTGATGGATGGCAATATGGTGCGTATCCTGACGTGGTATGACAACGAATGGGGCTTCTCCAACCGCATGGCCGATACAGCGGTTGCAATGGGTAAATTGATTTAGGATTGTTTGGAAGGGGCGTCTTAGCGCCCCTTCCAAACAGGATCCCGTTTTTCTGCGAAGGCGCGTGCGCCTTCTAATTGATCCTCAGACGTGTAAAGTTTTTCCACAGTTTCAAACTGCGATTTAGTGATTTTATTCATCGCATCTTGGAACTTCATATCCTCAGCCTCGCGCACAATTTCCTTGATCGCAGCATAAACCAAGGGCGGCCCCGAGGCCAAAAGCTCGGCCAATTCGCGAGCCTCTGCCATCAGATAAGCGGCGGGATAGATGTGGTTGATGATGCCCCATCCCTTGGCCTCTTCCGCATCAAACCAACGCCCTGTCAGCAATAGTTCCATCGCGATGTGATAGGGAATGCGTTTTGGCAATTTGACAGAGGCCGCATCCGCAACCGTCCCCGAACGAATTTCTGGCAGGGCAAATGTCGCATGATCTGCGGATAAAATGATGTCCGCCGATAGGGCCAATTCCAACCCGCCGCCACAGGCAATCCCGTTTACAGCGGCGATCACGGGTTTGTTCATGCCACGCAGTTCCTGCAATCCGCCAAAACCACCAACGCCATAATCTCCATCCACGGCATCCCCGTCTGCGGCGGCCTTTAAATCCCAACCGGGACAAAAGAATTTTTCACCACCCCCAGTTAGGATCGCAACACGCAATTCGGGATCATCACGAAAATCACGAAACACATCTCCCATGATGCGGCTGGTGGCCAGATCAATGGCGTTCGCCTTAGGACGATCCAAAGTCACCTCTAATACGTGACCGCGGCGTTCGGTTTTGATGGGGCTGTCGCTCATGTCGCTCTCCTGATCAGTGCATCTACCGCAATCGCGGTGGTTGGTGTTGCGATTATGGGATTTATTTCAACTTCTAACACATCATTCATGTTTTGCTGAACATAGGATTGAACGGACATCACTGCATCCACCAATGCGGCCATATCCACCGCCGCTTGACCGCGATATCCATTCAGGATGGGCGCAATTTTCAACCGTTGAAAGGCCTGCGCAACATTCTGGGGCGTTACAGGCAGAACCAAGGTTGTGCTGTCCTTTAGGATTTCGGTCATCACGCCCCCTGCCGCAAGGGTTAGAACAAAACCATGCGCAGGATCAGCGATAACACCGACTAGAATTTCACACACCGGACCCGTGATCATCTGTTCCATAAGAAAACTATCACGGCCCATGTTTTCGGCCGCAGATTTCACCGCATCAAGCGATGTCAGATTAAGCGCAACACCGCCTTCATCCGATTTATGTGCCAACCCTTGCGCCTTTAGCACGGCGGGAAATGGGAAATCGCCCTGCTTGTCGATGTCGTCCAAGCTCACCACTCGCGCCGCAGGCACCTTTAAACCAGAGAGCGACAGGGCCGCTTTCGCCTCTGTCTCGCTTAGGGTCACGCTGGTCTCACTCGGGCTGGATATCCATAGGGGATGATCATTTTGGATGCCCTGCCCAACCGCGGCTGCGGCCTTCACCGCCTCTAAGCTTTCGCGCAATCCGTTCAAACAAGGAATGCCCAAGGCACCCAAGCGTTCGGCCACATGTTCAGGCATGTTTTCCGCAAGGCTTGCCGCCAAGATCAGTACGCGATCACTTTGCGCATGAGCGTATTCAACCCCTTCGATCACGCAATCCCACGCGGATTGGGAACAGCGATCTGCACGTGGGAAATCCACAACCAAAATGGTTGCATCCTGATCCCCCAACATCATCGCAGAGTAGCATCGCCCCATCGCCGCCCCATCACCCCAAATATAGGTGTGGTAATCTAAGGGGTTCGCCAAGGCGACCTTGTCCCCCAAAGCGGCGCGCAGCGCGTCCCTCTGATTTGGGACAAGATCAGGGAATTCTACCCCAACCGCCTGCCCCAGATCGGCCATCAGGCTGGCTTCGCCGCCTGAACAGGAGATGGTCGCGACCGTATCACCGTTTAGTGGACCCACATGGTGCAACAACATCAGCGTATCCATAAAGGTGGTTAAATCCTGAACCTGCGCGACGCCAAGACGTTCAAAAATGGCACTGGCCCCCACGGCACTCCCGGCAAGCGAGGCTGTGTGCGAAATCGTGGCGGCCTGCGCCTGATCCGATGCACCCACCTTGATCGCAACGATGCCCTTGCCCATGACGTGGGCCTCTTGTGCCAATTGCAGGAATTCATTAGGATCACCCAATCCTTCAATATGCAGACCAAGTGCCGTAACGCGAGGATCGTCCAAAACAAATCGCGCCAAATCCGCCATGCTGACCTTGGCCTGATTGCCCACCGTCATTAAATAGGCAATCGGCACGGCACGCGTTTGCATGCTTAGGTTAATTGCTATGTTCGAACTCTGTGTGATGATCGCGACCCCGCTGTCCACAGTGACGCCGCCATGTTGATCGGGCCATAAACAGGCCTGATCCAAGTAATTGACAAAACCATAGCAATTTGGCCCCACAATCGGCATATCCCCCGCCGCAGAGACCAATTCCGCCTGCAGGGATGCACCATCTTGGGTTTCTGCCTGACTTTCCAAAAAGCCAGAGGCAAAACAAACAGCACCGCCTGCCCCCATCTGTGACAATTCGCGCACCACATCAATCGTTGCATTACGATTGACACAGATGAACGCCGCATCCAGGGTTTCAGGCAAGTCACTCAATTTGCGATAAACGGGAATGCCGTCCACATCCGTGGCCTTTGGATGGATGGGGTAAATCGCGCCTTTAAAGCCGACTTTGCGGCATTGTTCGATGACCGAACGTGCCCAATATCCACCCCCAATTACGGCGACGGATTTTGGGCGAAATAGACGGTCAAGCCCTGCCATTAGGTTAGGCCCCCAATGGACGCAGCAAATCGCGACTTATGATGTGACGTTGAATTTCCGATGTACCATCCCAAATCCGTTCCACTCGCGCATCGCGCCAGAACCGTTCGATTGGGAAATCATCCATTAAGCCCATACCCCCAAAAATCTGTAAGGTTTGATCCGTAATGCGTGCCAACATCTCTGTGGCGTAAAGTTTGGCCGAGGCGATTTCACGATTGGCAGGTAGGTTTTCATCCAACCGCCACGCTGAGGCCAATGCCAGATGGTCGGCCGCATCAATTTCGGTGATCATATCGGCGATTTGGAAACTGACACCCTGAAATTTACCGATAGGTTGGCCAAATTGTTCCCGTTCCGCCGCATAATTCAGCGCATAATCAAAACATCGACGCGCACGTCCCACGGACATGGCCGCAACGGTGATGCGTGTGGCGTAAAGCCATGTGTTCATCACCTCAAACCCGCCGTCAACCTCGCCCAAAACTTGGGCATCTGGCAGGCGGCAATCATCAAATTCCAGCACCATGTTTTTGTATCCACGGTGTGATACGGATTTATATCCATCGCGAATGGTAAACCCAGGTGTGCCGCGATCCACCAAAAATGCGGTGATGCGTTTTTTCGGACCTTTAGGTGTTTGATCCTCACCCGTGGCGATGAAACAGATGATAAAATCAGCGTGTTCTGCGCCGCTAATAAAGTGTTTGGTCCCGTTCACAACCCAATCGCCACCATCACGACGCGCAAAACATTTCATGCCCCGCACATCCGATCCTGCTCCGGGTTCCGTCATGGCAAGCGCATCCATACGTTCCCCACGCACAGCTGGCAATAGATACCGATCCACCTGTTCCCCTTCGCAGGCCATCAAGATATTTTGAGGTCGCCCAAAAAAGTGGTTCAGCGCCATGGACCCTCGCCCCAATTCACGTTCAACAAGCGCGAATTCCAAATGGTTAAGCCCCGCACAGCCCACTGATTCAGGGAAATTACAGGCGTAAAACCCCAGATCAATCGTTTTTTGTTTGATGTCTTGTGCGATTTCCGCGGGCACTTCGCCCGTGCGTTCAACCAAATCTTCATGCGGATAGATTTCGTTTTCAACAAAACTGCGCACCGTATCCACGATCATTTGTTGTTCGTCAGTCAGCCCAAAGTGCATTTGATTATGCTCCTGTTGAAAAGGTTGAAAGCGCCTTTGCCACCGCCCCAACGGGGAGACAGGATTTGCGTGTATCTAGCGACACATGCAGCAGGAATTGTTCACAACTGGCCAAGGCTTTGCCATCGGATGCGCGGCGCATGTGATGGGCCAATTTCACCTTTTTCCCATCGGCCAGCAGCACGCGCGTATCAACAACAATATCCTCACCCGCGTGGGTTTCCAGCAGGTATTTGATGGTTGTTTCCACGGTAAAGAAACTGTACCCGCCTGCCACGTAATCCTGATCTGCACCGATGGCCAACATGAACCCATCAGCGGCATCGCTGAACACCTGACCATAGCGGCCCTCATTCATGTGACCGTTGTAATCTGTCCAATCCACGGGTACGACACGGCGCACGGTTTCCATACTTGGGGCCTGTGCGGGTACGGTTTGCATGTTTGCTTCATGCGCCTGGATCAATGCACCTGCGGCTTGCCCCTGTTGTTTCAGGGCACGCATCATGGAAATCAGGTTATTGTCGCGGATGCGTTCCAATTCACGAATGCTATGCGCACCCGATTGGGCATCTGATTGATCGGCGATCAATTGCACCAAATCATCGGTTAGTTCGGGCACATCCATTAGTTTGGTCCATGGCCATTCTAAACAAGGACCAAATTGCGCGATGAAATGGGCCATGCCTGCTTCACCACCCGCGATGCGGTAGGTTTCAAACAACCCCATCTGCGCCCAACGCAGGCCAAAGCCATAGCGGATCGCATTGTCAATTTCTTCGGTCGTGGCGATGCCATCTTTGATCAACCACAGCCCTTCGCGCCAAACCGCCTCCAGGAAACGATCGGCAATGTGTGCATCAATTTCTTTGCGCACGTGCAAAGGGTACAGACCGACCGAGGTTAACAGGTTCTTGGCCCGCTCAATATCCGCAGGTGCGTTTTCGGGGGATGGCACCAATTCGATCAGTGGCAGCAGGTAAACAGGGTTAAAGGGGTGCGTGACAAAAATTTGACCCTTATTACCGGATTTTTCCTGCAATTCCGAAGGCTTAAACCCAGAAGTTGATGAACCGATGATGGCATCCGCGCGGCAATGCGCCTGAATTTCGGCCATGACTTTATGTTTGATATCCAAACGTTCTGGCACGCTTTCTTGGATCCAGTCAGCGTTTTGAACGGCCTCTTGAACCGTGTCACAGATGTTTAACACCCCTTCAGTAGGCAACGTCACATCATACAGCATCGGCAGCGCGTGACGCGCGTTTACCAATACCTCATTCACCTTGCGTTCGGCCTCAGGATCAGGGTCGAACAAATTGATATTCCAGCCATTTAGCAGAAACCGAGCAAGCCAACCGCCCCCGATTACACCGCCACCAATAATTGCAACTGTTTTTGTCATATTAATCCACGCATAGTGTTGGGTGTTGCCCATTTTCATAAGTTTCAAAGCACCCGAAATGGGAGCTGTGTGATGTGCATATTTGTCCCTCGACCAAACAGAACCCTTCACAGTCGTCCGAGGAGGAACAGGGTTTACCACCGTCCTGTGTTTTCACCTGACAGATCGAAATGCCAAACCCGTTGATCATGGGCGTTCCGCCCGCCTTCACACAGTCTTGCTTTGCCTTTTCCTGCGCGACCAATTCGGTCGGCAGCGCAGGTTCGGGGTTTGGGGGCCGCTTTTCTTGGTAGGCCCCAAGCACCAATAGCATTGCGAAACATGTTAGACCCCGCATCATTTCATCAGCCGCGCGGTGCGCGTTTCGTTAGGCGCAGCTTTTCGCGCACTTCGGCGGGGCCGATCACGCGCGCGCCAATACCCTCGATAATGCCTTTGGCGCGGGTCACCAATTGTTCATTGGTCGCCAACACGCCCTTATCCAGCCATATGTTATCTTCTAATCCAACGCGCACATTGCCCCCTGCCAGCACCGCAGCCGCCACATAGGCCATTTGATTGCGCCCCAAGGCGAATGCACTAAACGTCCATTCAGGCGGTACATTGTTCACCATCGCCATGAATGTGTTTAAATCATCGGGTGCGCCCCATGGGACCCCCATGCACAGCTGCACCAAGGCGTCTGGTTCCAAAATCCCGTCAGCCACCAATTGTTTTGCATACCACAGATGTCCTGTGTCAAAGGCCTCAATCTCGGGTTTTACGCCTAGATCGGTCATCATTTTTCCCATGGCCTGCAGCATACCAGGCGTATTGGTCATAACGTAATCCGCCTCGGCAAAGTTCATGGTGCCACAATCAAGCGTGCAGATTTCTGGCAAACATTCTGCAACATGGGCCACGCGCTCTTCCGCGCCAATCATATCGGTGCTCGCTTCGCTTAGGGGCAATGGGTTATTGGGCCCGCCAAAAACCATATCACCGCCCATGCCCGCCGTCAGGTTCAGGACAACATCCACGTCCGCATCGCGAATGCGATCTGTCACCTCGCGGTAGTATTCCAATTTGCGGCTGGGCGCGCCTGTTTCAGGGTCACGCACATGGCAATGAACAACCGCTGCACCCGCATTGGCCGCGGCAATCGCGCTGTCGGCGATTTGTTTTGGGCTGCGGGGCACATGGGTGCTTCTGTCTTGGGTTCCACCAGAACCAGTGACCGCACAGGTGATGAACACCTCTTTATTCATTGTTAAGGGCATAAGAATCCTCGTCTTGCACGTGTGATGCAATATGATCGCGCTTGTATTTGCGTCACGATTTGCAGTAATGGTCATAATTAATGCAGAAATGGTCAATTCAATCCCATACGCCCGTTTCGGTTGGCTTTCTCTTGTTTGAACGCTTTTCAAACATGTGTTTGGCCAATTGTGTGGAACCCATGCGCGCGGCAAATACCTTGGGGGACCGACAGGTTTATGATTGGGCTTTTGTCGGATTAAACCAAGGGGTTGTGACATCCTCTTCACAGCTGAGTGTTCTGACCGATTACGCCATCGCAGATGCGCCACATTTCGACTATTTATTTGTGATCGCTAGTTACGATTATGACGCGCATGATACCGCAATTACCCGTCGGGCATTGGCGAAAGTTGCCAAGACATGCAAGGTTATGATCGGGTTGGATACGGGGGCGTGGCTGATGGCATCAGCGGGATTATTGGAACACAAACGCGCAACGGTTCACTGGGATATTCTGGACAGTTTTTCCGAACGTTTTCTGAATGTCGAACCATTACGTGCACGTGTTGTACGCGATGACAGCCGTGTGACATGTGCAGGCGCAACATCGGCCTATGATCTGACCCGCGAATTAATTTGTGATCATGTCGGACATGGTATTGCTCTGGATGTTGATGCCCTGTTCATGCGGCACGATGACCTGCGCCCACGTCATATTGGCAGTGGGCCAAGCGGCCCCGTGCAGCGTGCCATCGACCTAATGCACCGTAACATCGAAACGCCCATGATATTGGATGAGATTTCGCGTCAGGTGGCCTGCCCACCCAAAACTTTGTCACGGCGATTTCAGACCGCATTGGGGGCAACACCGGGACAAGTGTATCGCCACATCCGCCTCAGCGCCGCGCGTCATTTGGTGGAAAGCAGCAGCCTACAAATCACTGAAATCGCGGTTAGAACAGGGTATGAAAGTCCCGCCGCCCTAACCCGTGCATTTAAGAAACGCTTTGGTCATTCGCCAAGGGGATCGTCATTGGTTGAACCACGATAACCCGTGGCCACTACAAATTTTTCTGAACTATCGGCCCGACTGCTGGGGGGTTTGATGTTCATCACCTTTTTAAACCGCTGTTTCAGCAATTTTTGCAATTCCCCCTCTGCTCCCCCTGCCAACACCTTGGCCACAAAGGTCCCATCAGGTTCAAGAACATCAAACGCGAAGTAGGCCGCAGCCTCGCACAGGGCAACGATGCGCAGGTGATCGGTTTGTTTGTGACCCGAGCTGGATGCCGCCATATCTGACATCACGACATTCGCAGGACCACCCAACCATTCCTTGACCTTTAAATCTGCATCATCGCTTAGGAAATCCAACTGATGAATTTCGGCCCCAGCAATAGGTTCCACCTCTTGCAGATCGACACCCAGTACGGTTCCAACTGCTTTATCACGTCGTTCGCCCAAGGCATTGACGCGTTTCACAGCAACCTGACACCAGCCACCCGGCGCACAGCCCAGATCAACCACACGTGCGCCTGGCACCAAAAAGCGGAACTTTTCATCCAATTCCAATATTTTAAACGCGGCCCGGCCACGATATCCTTCGGCCTTGGCGCGTTTTACATATGGATCATTCAACTGACGCTGCAGCCATTTCACTTGGGACACCGTGCGTCCACGCGCGGATTTGACCTTGACCTTTAAATCACGTTGACCGCGTCCCGAAGAATTTTTTGTCTGCTTTGCCATTTTTATTGCCCTTTGACGAAGCACCATGATTGTTTTGGATGCCTCAGATCAGCCCCGTCTTAGATCATTATGGCCCGTCTTCCAAGACGCCATTCGCACACATCTGCGCATAAAGTAACCCTTCGCGCAAACCGCGATCCGCCACCGACAGACGATCGGTTGGCCAAGACCGCAACAGCGCCTGCAAAATCGCAGCGCCGGACATGATCAACGCCTGCCGATCCGACCCAATGCGCGGATCAGAGCGGCGCCCATCAGGACCCAACTGTAAATACCCATCAATCACATGATCAATCTGATCCGATGTCATGCGCAGCCCGTCTACCTTGGTGCGATCATATCGTTTCAGGCCCAGATGCGATGCCGCCACCGTTGTAACCGTGCCCGAGGTGCCGATGATTTGAAAACCTTCACGGGTTTGTTGGTCCGCATAGGGGGCGAAATCGGCCAAGCGTTCCTCAAAATGGCAACTCATCAAGGCATAGCGCGCGGCGTCATCTTCCACATCGCTGAAATTATCGCGCAGGGTGGCAACCCCCAGTGGGATGGAAATCCAGTCCACCACCTTGGCTGCGGGAAACGGGCTGTCGGGGGTGTGAAATCCTGCATGCAGACGCATGATCGATCTAGGGCGTTCCCATTTCGGGACGGCAGACAAATCAATCCACACTAATTCTGTCGATCCACCGCCAATATCCACGACCAACAGTTGTTCTGTATTGGTGGACACCAATGGCGCACAGGAAATCACGGCTAAACGGGCCTCTTCCTCGGGTTTAATTATCTCAAGTTTGATCCCTGTTTCCCGATGCACTTGGTTCAGAAATTGGCGCGAATTTCCCGCGCGCCGACAGGCCTCGGTCGCGACCAATCGCATGTGTTTGACGCGATGGGATTTCAGTTTTTGTTGGCATACACGCAGCGCCTGTACCGTGCGCTGCATCGAGCCACGGTTTAATCGACCTGTGCGTTCCAACCCGGCGCCCAATTGCACCGATTTGGAAAAGCTGTCGACCACATGAAATTGATTGCCCTTAGGTTGGGCGATCAGCATGCGACAACTATTTGTACCCAAATCCAACGCGGCATAAAGATCCGTTGGATTGGGTCGCTTTTTTGGCGCGGGGCTCTCTACCGGTTTGGGAAATGCGCCCGCACCTGATGGACGCTTGGGCGCCATATAACACGCCCTCCGATAGACTTAAGTTAGCCTTAAGATACGCATGCTTCGTCCCTGCCGCAAGGGGACAAACGCAAAATTGTCGCAGGGGCAATAAGTGCATTCATTTTCATCATGAAAAACTTGCATTGGCGATGCGATCAGATTTCTGATTATACCCAGTTCAGACGAACCCACGTCGCGGAATGTACGATAGTTGTCGAAAACCGACGTCGAAATTTCAAAATGCAGACTTATCTATGGGCAACTTGAAAAAGGATTCGACTATGACTGACGTAACCATTGTTTATTGGCGCGATATGCCGGCACAGGTGATTGTTGGAAAAGGCCGCCGTGGGTTCAAACGCCCCCTACCCGAACGTTTTGAGCAGGCGATTGACCGAGCCGCCATGAAAAGCGGGATGGCAGGCACAGACGAATATCTGTCTGAATGGCACAAGGCCGATCCCATTCAAATCGAGGGAACACCAGAAGAAGCGGCCGAAACAACCGCCCTTCGGATTGAGGCAGAGTACGATCAAGAGCGCATCAAGGCTTTGATCGACAACAATGGATGGGAGGCGTAGTCCATGGCGCTTTTTAATTTCGCAAAGAAATCAGAAGAAGAAACACCTATTTCACCCGAAATGGAATCCTTTCTCAAAGGATATTCAATTGAGGTGATGCCACGTACCGCGGAAAAGGTTGAAGATTTTCGCGCGCTATTGCCCAAAGGCACACGCGTTTACATTGCCCATATCGAGGGCACCCCGATTGAGGATATGGTCGCCACAGCAAAACGCATCGCAAACGAAGGTTATGACGTGATGCCCCACTTCCCCGCGCGCATAATCAAGGATGCCGCGACACTGGAAAACTGGATCGCGCAATATCAGGGCGAAGCTGGTGTTGAACAAGCGCTTTTGTTGGCAGGTGGTGTGACAAACCCACATGGGGATTTTGACAGTTCCATGCGGTTGTTGGAAACAGGACTATTCGACAAAGCAGGCTTTAAACGTTTGCACGTTGCAGGCCACCCAGAGGGGAACAAAGACATCGATCCGGATGGATCCATGAAGAACGTGGATGCAGCGCTTCAGTGGAAGCAAAATTTCAGCGAAACAACTGATGCGGAAATGGCGCTTGCGACCCAGTTTGCATTTGACGCAGACCCCATCATTAAATGGGCAAACGACCTACAGGCAGCAGGCATCAAATTACCCATCCACATCGGGATCGCGGGTCCCGCAAAGCTCCAAACTTTGATCAAATTTGCAATCGCCTGTGGCGTTGGTCCATCGCTTAAAGTTTTGCAAAAACGCGCAATGGATGTTTCAAAACTACTCTTACCGTATGAACCAACTCAGGTTCTTTCAGAGCTTGCTGAGCATAAGGCGGCAAACCCTGATTTCAACATCACACATGTCCATTTCTTCCCCTTGGGCGGGATCAAAACCAACGCGGTTTGGACACATAACAACGGTGGCAGTTCTGCCATCCCTGCAAACGCATCGTAAGGAAAAATAGACATGGTAAAAACTGTCGTTGAATCAAAAACAAAAACGGCCATCTTAGGGTTTGACCAGCCGTTTTGTGTGATTGGTGAACGCATCAATCCGACAGGGCGCAAAAAGCTTGCTGCTGAATTAGAAGCGGGGGATTATTCCACCGTTGAAAAAGACGCCTTAGCGCAGGTCATGGCTGGTGCAAATATTTTGGATATCAACGCAGGCGTTGTTTATAATTCAAATCCAAATCCAAACGAAACGGAACCACCCTTAATGACAGCGCTGATCAATCTGGTTCAGGATTTGACAGACGTGCCTCTGTGTATCGACAGTTCCGTTCCGGAGGCCCTGGAGGCAGGTTTGCAAGCGGCTGAGGGCCGTCCATTGTTAAACTCTGTAACAGGCGAAGAAGAGCGTTTGGATTTCGTTCTTCCATTGGTCAAAAAATACAACGTTCCTGTCGTTGCGATTTCAAACGACGACACAGGTATTTCCGAAGACCCTGAGGTGCGTTTCGCTGTTGCAAAGAAAATTGTGGAACGTGCGGCCGATTTCGGGATCCCCGCGCATGACATCGTGGTTGACCCATTGGTGATGCCAATCGGGGCGATGGCAACAGCAGGCAATCAGGTGTTTGCATTGGTGCGTAAACTACGCGAAGAATTAGGCGTTAATACAACCTGTGGCGCGTCAAACATTTCCTTTGGTCTGCCAAACCGTCACGGCATCAATAACGCGTTCCTGCCAATGGCAATGGCTGCGGGCATGACATCTGCCATTATGAACCCAGTCGCCCTGCCCGTCACGCAGAAAAAGATCTCCGAGAAAAAGGCAGAGGTTGAGGCCGCTGGCATCAGCCTTCCTACAGAAATGGATGATGAGGCGTTCGTTCAGATGTTTGGCCTAGGCTCAACCAAACCACGAGCAGGTAAAGAGATGGAAGCCATTCGCGCAGCCAACCTACTGACAAACAATGACGCCCACGGCGGCGCATGGATCGCGTTCAACAAACCCGCAGGATCAGGTGATGCGGCCCCAGGTGGCCGCGGTGGTCGCCGCGGCGGGCGTCGTCGCGCGTAATCAGTTTACTAATATCACCAAAAAAAGTCGCAGTTTCCTGCGACTTTTTTTGTTCAAACAATTTCTTTCATGCAAGTCCTTGGCACAGATACCTATTTTGGTGAGATACCCACCCCTAAAAGCGGGTAACGGGCCTGCCAATCTAACCGTCGGCAGGCTAAACAATTCATAAGGAACAATATCGAATAAATACGACGTCGTTTACATATGGATCACACGGCCATAGGCATCCAGAACAGACTCATGCATCATTTCGGACAATGTCGGATGCGGGAAAACGGTGTGCATCAGATCTTCTTCTGTGGTTTCCAACTGCTGGCCGATCACGTACCCTTGTATCATTTCGGTTACTTCTGCACCAACCATATGTGCGCCAAGCAACTCGCCTGTTTTCTCATCAAAAATGGTTTTCACCATGCCTTCGGGTTCGCCCAATGCGATGGCCTTACCATTCCCGATGAATGGGAAACGGCCCACTTTTACCTTGTATCCTTCTTGTTTTGCTTCGGCTTCGGTCAATCCAACACTTGCGACTTGAGGGTGGCAATAAGTACAGCCCGCAATGGAATTTGGCTTGATCGGATGCACCTTTTCCCCTGCGATTAAATCTGCAACCATGACACCTTCGTGGCTCGCTTTGTGGGCCAACCAAGGTGCGCCTGCAACATCACCAATCGCAAACAAGCCATCAACGCCCGTACGGCAATATTCATCCGTCACCACATGGGTGCGATCAACCGTAACCCCAAGCGCCTCAAGCCCCAAATCCTCAACATTTCCCACAATGCCAACGGCGGAGATTACTGTATCAAATTCCTCTGTCGTGATTTTGCCGCCCTGTTCGATATGCGCCGTCACCTTACCGTTGCCACTATTCAACTTTTTAACCATCGCTTTTTCACGAATTTTCATACCCTGTTTTTCAAACTGCTTTTTTGCAAATTTTGAAATTTCTTCGTCTTCGACAGGCAAGACACGATCCATCACCTCAACTACAGTCGTATCGGCACCAAGGGTGTTATAGAAGGATGCAAATTCAATTCCAATCGCACCTGATCCGATGACCAGCAATTTTTTGGGCATGTGTTTTGGTGTCAGCGCATGTTTGTAGGTCCAAACCAAATCACCATCAGCCTCAAGCCCAGGAAGTTCGCGTGCACGCGCCCCTGTGGCGAGGATAATGTTTTTTCCGCTTAGGGTTTCAACGCTTTTGTCGGTCTTAACTTCAACCTGCCCCTTACCCTTCAGCGTGGCTGCCCCCATGAAGGCCGTCACTTTGTTCTTTTTCAACAAATGTGTGACGCCTTGATTCAACTGCTTTGACACCGCGCGGGACCGTTTTACCACGGCACCTAAATCATAGGAAATGCCTGAGGCAGAAAGTCCAAATTCCTTGGCCCGATGCATCAAATGAAATACCTCGGAGGACCGTAACAACGCCTTCGTTGGAATACACCCCCAGTTCAGGCAGATGCCGCCCATGTGTTCACGTTCGATGATTGCGGTTTTCAAACCCAATTGCGCTGCACGAATTGCAGCAACATAGCCCCCAGGACCAGCACCAATAACAACAACATCAAAGGAATGAGACGACATGTTTAACTCCGGAACTTTGAATTCCGTTTAACGTTAAACTATATTTAATTTCACATCAACAGATGAGCTATGCTAAAGACGCCTTATCAAGTTGTCGTAATGTCATACCATATCCGCCATTGTCCAGATATTCACGTTCCAACGCAGTATAGTTGCGTCCAAGCGCATCATTGCGAAAGGGAAAGCGGCCAAATTGACGAATAACTTCGCGGTGAACCTGTGCATGCAGCAGGTCATTTTCGCCTGTTTGGGGCATCCGTTCCTTCATCAATCGGATGCATCTGTCCTGATCACACAGGTTTTCAGAATGCATCAGCGGCAGATAAAAGAACTGTCGCGCAGGCGCATCAATGAATAAATCCCATTTCTGGGTCACGCATTGTTTTGCAACTGTCAAGGCAAGTCGATCCGAGGCAAAGGCCTGCCCAGATCCGCGAAACATATTGCGCGAAAACTGATCCGTGACCAAGATATAAGCCAATGCCCCCGAAGGATAGGTCAACCACATGCCATGTTCGCCCTCCATGATCTCTTGCCAAGTTTTCAGAAATCGATCTCGGATTTCCTGGTCTAAGGTCTCTGATCCGTTATACCAGCTGGATTGATCCACATCGTCCAGCCAAAATTTTAAAACCGCACCGACACTCATAGGCACCAACCTCCTCATGACCTGTCCTCAGGGTAAGAGTGTCACAAAAATTTCGCAAAACAAAGTCACGTTTAACAACAAAGCGACAAATCGCGTGATTAGGCTCGCTCTTGGAATGTTTCCTCTTCGATGGCAACTTCGATGTCGTATTCTTGGGCAATTTCAACCAACACGGGCGACGCCGTTGGCGCAACGGGTGTGTAGCTTGATGTCTCGTCCGTTGCGATTGCAGGACGCTGTGTCATACGATAGACGCCATAAACCCCCATGACCCCCAATAAAGCAGCGATGAATAGAAAAAAACCAACAGGACCGATCGTTTCCATCATGAAACCGATGATCAACGGTCCCGCAATCGCGCCAATCCCGTTCAGGAACAATAGACCCGCGGAAGCCGCAGCCATATCCTCATACTCTAGAAAATCATTCGTATGCGCAATCAGCAATGAATACAGCGGATTTGACATGCCACCCACAAAGAATGCGGCAATCAAAAGTGTAAAATAGTTTCCGCTACTTAGGATCGCTAAAAGGGATGCCGCGCCACCAATCGCCGCACAGATAACGATCAAGAAGCGTCGATCCATCCGATCTGACATCCAACCAATGGGATATTGCAACAACATGGCACCGACGTAAAAGGATGCGACAAATGCGGAAATCTCGCTAAGGCTCAAGCCAATTTGTGATCCATAGATCGCGGCCATTCCAAATTGAGCAGCAAAAATTCCACCCAGCAGGAACATGCCAACAGCACCCAACGGCGATACGCGGATCAATTCCATCAAACGCATCGGTTTAGTTGCCTCAAACGCTGGTGTGGGGGAAATGGATAATAGGATAGGGGCAAAGGAAATCGAAACCAGAACCGAGATCACAACAAACAGGGTATAACCCGATGGATCCGCCAGCAGAAGCATACCTTGGGCCGATACAATCCCAATCATCTGTACAACCATGTAGAGGGAAAGCGCCTGCCCACGATTTTCGTTGCTGGCCCCGTTGTTTAGCCAGCTTTCCGCTGTGACATAGACCCCACAAAACGAAAACCCGATGATTGCCCGCCCAATTGCCCATACAACAGGATTCGGGATCGCAGGATACAAAATAAGAACTGCCGAAACAAAAGACCCAAGCGCCGCAAACACACGCACATGCCCAACACGGCGGATCATTTCAGGGACAACGCGACTGGCGCCCAAGAACCCAACGAAATAGGCCGACATGACGATCGACATTTCCAAATTGGAAAACCCTTCGATTTCGCCACGCACACCCAACAATGTCCCCTGCAAACCGTTTCCGATCATCAATAGGAACATGCCCAGCAATAATGCCCATGTATTTGAAAGAACCTGTAACATCGCCACATCCTTATTTTTGCCATGGCATACTTAAAATAATATCAGATTACGGAATCAAAAGCGACGCATCACCGTATGAAAAGAACCTGTAGCGCTGACTAACCGCGTGCGTGTAAAGCTTTTTCGTTCGCTCCGCCCCGATAAAAGCAGAGACCAACATGATCAATGTGGACTTGGGCAGATGAAAGTTGGTCATCAAGGCATCGGCCACATGAAATTCAAACCCTGGGTAAATGAAAATATCGGTCGCGCCCTTCCATGGTGCAATCTGACCTGTTTTGCGCGCCGCAGTTTCCACCAACCTCAGCGCTGTTGTGCCCACGGGGATCACACACCCACCTGCAGATTTCGTGGCCAAGATTTCTGCGGCAGCCTCAGGCGTGACTTCACCCTGTTCTTTGTGCATTTTATGTGTTGTTATATCATCGACTTTAACGGGCAAAAATGTGCCTGCCCCCACATGTAGCGTGACATAGGTGATATCAACGCCCTTGTTGATCAGCGCTTCCAGTAACCCTTTATCAAAATGAAGCGAGGCTGTTGGTGCGGCTACGGATCCGCGATGTTTTGCAAAAACGGTTTGATAATCTTCTTTATCCTGTTCATCTGCCGCGCGTTTGGATGCAATATAGGGAGGCAAGGGCATGGCACCTGCCTCTTCCAATGCCGCATCAAATGCCTCCCCAGTCAGGTTAAAGCGCAATATGGCCTGACCTTCGCGTTTTTCGCAGAGTTCTGCATGAAACTGATCACTAAACGTTATCACCTCGCACACCTCAACCTTGCGCAGAGGTTTGATCAGCGCACTCCAGCACCCTTCTGAATCCGAGTCCAGCAGGGTGACTTCGATCTTGGCTTCACCGCTTCCACCTTGAACACCGTGGCGTTTACGCAAACCGTTCATCCGTGCGGGGATAACACGGGTATCGTTCAAAACCAAACGATCACCGGCCTGAAACAGATCAATCAAATCACCAACAGTTTTGTCATGAATTGCATCGCCCTGTGCAAACAGCAACTTGGCGGCACTGCGCGGGGTCATTGGCCGCGTGGCGATCAAATCCTCGGGCAAATCAAAGTCAAAATCAGAAAGCTTCATTACTTTTCCAAATTGGGTGCCGGACGACGGAATATTTCGCGAAAGAGCGAGGGCGTAAACGCCGATAGCGGGTTCACCACGATGCGTGGTTTATCGGTTTCGCCCTGAATGGTAAAGTTAAATCCAATCAATCCCTGCCCCTTGCCCGAAAACAGCGCCCCAACCGCATTTAGGGCATAAATCGGAGAAATAACCCCCTGTAAATCCAATTGGCCAAGTTGCTTGAAGAAATAACCATCCACCGAAATCCCGACCGAGGGGCCAAAGGCAGTTGCCGATTCAATTACAACCTGTTCAGGCGTGTTCCGGAATGTCACGTTGACCTCATCCAGAGACATGCCAGGCCCGCTCAATTGATCCAACAATCCCACAATGCTGATCGCGTTCAATATCTCTATCAAAACGGATGAATTTTGAATGCGGATGTCACGAATTGCGATCGTTCCATCCAATTCACCTTTGCGCGATGTGGGCGTCAAATCCACTTTTAGCGACCCACCTGTTCCCCGTTTTAACACATCAGTCGCCATCAATACCCCTGCGGCATCTGTGCTGACCACTTCAACGCCTGGGCCAAAGGTTGTCGCGTATAAACGACCAGAAATGGGCGCCCCATTGATCAAACCCGAAAACGGACCCAACCCATTTTCGTTTAATTTGGCGCGAAAATTTTTGACAGAATTTTTGGGATCAATGATCAGGCGATCCAATGCGATTTCAACACCCGCACCTAAACCTGATCCGCTTTGACGTCGTTCAAGGAATTCGGGCAGTTTAACGGTTCCTGAGGTGATATTAAGTGCCCCGTTTTTTGCAATAAGCAAACCGGCATTGAACCAATCTCCAACGCGCAGCTTCGTCAGATTAACCCCCGCATAAGCCTCATTCGATGTCATCACATCTGCCTCAGCCTCCAAGCCCTGACCAGAATAGAAAATTCCCTCGATTTTCGGGGTTGCACCCAGCCGACCATTCAAGCGAAAATCCCCCTTTGCATTCGTTGATTTGCGCCAACCAAGGGTGGGAATACGCGCCTCAAATCCCACCATGTCAGAGGTTATACGATATTGCGGTGCCGCGCCTTTTGGAAAATCCACAACCAGCTCTGCGGAGGCCGTACCGGTCAAAAGCTCCTGAGGCAGAGCAACACCCAACCCCGTTAGGTCCTGATCCGAGACGCGCAAACTTGAACTCAATTTGGGGCGCAAATCACGATTAGGATCTAGGGACGAGACAAACCGCATATCGGATTGAATTCCACCCAGGGCCGCAGGGCCACTTAGCGTTAACATCAAATCGTCAATCGCGATTTCCAATACTTCGGATGTAATCTGTTTGGAAAGCACGTCAAATTTTGAGCGTGCATCATAAATGCGACCAGCTGCGGAATATGTCAGCGATTTTGCTGCCTCAGCTTTGGACAGTAAAAATGACATATCAAAGGTGCCAACGACCCGCCCTGTAGTTAAATCTAGGTTGGAAGTAACACGTTTTGACAGGGAAACCGGTGGATGGTTTAGGACCCAAAGCACATCGTCGTATGCGCCATCTATTTGCAATGATACTTCGGCAAGGGATGGCTTTATGCGGCCGTTGGGTATGGTATAGCGTGATCCCGCAAGATCGACACGTCCTGTTGGCGTTTCAATATATCCCGCATCGGTTTCAAGTGACAAAATGAAATCATGGCTTGTCAAATGCCCCGACAGCCCCTGAATGGGCGGGGCATCGGCAAAGGGCACCATCGCCAAATCCTCAAACCCCATCGAATAGTGGATCACTGGCAATTCATTTGGTAGGCGATGCAGTGAAAACTCATAATCCACCAGCGCACCTCCCGAAATATGATCGTCGATCCATTTACGCGGCTTGGCCTTAAAATCAATGGGCCATGCGGAAAGCGCCTTGCGCAGCCCCACGCGCGGAGTAAAGGCATTGACGCGCAATTCCCACCCCTCTGCCCGCGCCGTGATAATACCGTTTGCATAGCCATCAGATCCCTCGTCCAATTCCCGGATATACGCCTCGGCAACTTCAATTTGGAACGGATCAAGGGATAGACGAAAATCCACATGTCCGTCTTGACTTTTGAACGGTTCAATTAATGTGCCCAATGGATTTGCCGACAGATTGGCAATGTCGATATGGCCTTCAAAATCTTCTGCGACACCCTCGCTGATTGTCGCCTTCAGATATCCAGAAGCAGACAGTTGCAATTCGCGGCTGTCAACGCGCACCTGATCCAGCGTCATCATTTGCGTTGTAGGATCATAGGTTAGATAGGCCTTGGCCCCATCAAAAGCGACTGGACGCGTGCCCTCAGTCGGCTTCACACGCCCACTGCCAATTTCCAATGTTGCACTGGTGGGTGTAATTGCAAAGTTGTCATCCCAACCGCCACGGATCGACCCCGAAATCGGGGCATCAAAGGCGGCAAGCCAGGACAAAAACGGGGCCTGCCCTGCCACATCTTGGGCCGGCAGTTGATCAATGGTCACGCCATAGTCCCCTGCGGCCCGACCCAGTGTTGTGGCATATGTCATTTCGACTGTTGCAACATTTGCCCTACCCGTGATCAATGCAAAATCTGAAAACACCTTAAGCGCATCACCAGTTCGATCAAATGTGGCGCGAGCCCCATCCACCACGTAGATTTTGTTCGCCAACGCATCATCGTATTCAATCGTGATCCCAAAAATTTCAAGCGTTTTGAATTCATCTAACTCAGGCAATGTCAGAACCGTTTCCAACGTTTTGGCAACATCATAGGCGCCCGCCATTGCTGCATCAGCCCCAACATCAGGTTGAAGGACCAATCCCACATGCCCCGTTTCGGATCGTGAAATCGGAACTTGCACACCCTCAATCGACAGACGCCGTAATTTCAGCTCACCTAGAAAAAGTGCCGCGAGCGATGCCTCGGTAACCGCATAATCTACGGCCAAGATCTGCGTCGCATTGGCATCCACCACCTTTACAGATTGCAAGGTCAAAACAGGTTGATAATCATCAGAGAGGGTCAACGAAACCCGATCCGTTGTGATTTGAATCGGAGCTGTCATTTCCTTTAAATCGGCCAACAATCGCGTGCGCAGCTGATCGGGCAAATCGACATCACGTTGTTTTAACATCACAACGGCCGCGATCATCAACACGACCGACGTTGCAATCAACGTGATGATCAACGCCAAAAGGATACGCGTGACAGGATGCGTCCGCAGCCAGTGTGATAGACCTGCACCAACAGATGTCAAATTAAACTCCACTCTTTTTTCACGCTAGATGCGGACTAGATCTTCCCTAAACCACTCGACTTAAGAAGGAGCATAATATGTCCGACACACCTTATCCAGCACCAGAGGTGAATTTACCCCGCGACGGCGGTGAAATGCTGAACATTACTGATTTGCGCCCCAATGGGGTTGTCCTATTTTTCTACCCCAGATCGAACACGCCAGGCTGCACAAAAGAATCAATTGAATTTAGCGAGTCGCAAGCAGAGTTTAAGGCACTTGGGTATGACATCGTGGGCATTTCCAAGGACCCTGTGAAAGCGCAGGACAAATTTGTTGAAAAACAATCGCTGACTGTGCCGCTGCTTTCAGATGAAAACGGGACTGTTTCCCAAGATTTTGGGGTCTGGAAAGAAAAATCGATGTATGGCAAGACCTACATGGGCATCGAACGTTCGACCTTTTTGATCAATGGCGAAGGTCAGGTCGTGCGCGAATGGCGCAAGGTGAAGGTACCCGGACACGTCGAGGCAGTTTTAGAGGCAATCAAAGAGCTGTGAGCAAAACTCTAACACAAATGGCAACTGAAGTGTTGCAAACAGCAGATGGGCGAGAAAAAACAGCCCTTTCAATATCCTATGCCGAAATGTGGTTCGCCGCACGCACGGCGGGTGATACAATTGAAATCGGGACGGCCAACCCGCCGCTGCACCCTGCGCGCCCTGAAAAACCCGAGTTGCTGTCACCAAGGGATGTGCCAAAACGCAAACCTGGATCAGAGGCAGGGCGCATCGCATTGTTGCATGCGGTAGCACATATTGAATTGAACGCCGTTGATCTGCATTGGGACATCGTCGCGCGTTTTGGACACATTAAAATGCCGATTGGGTTTTATGATGATTGGGTCAAATCGGCAGCCGAAGAAGGCAAACATTTCAATCTGGTATGTGATTGCCTAGAGGCGATCGGCTCTCATTACGGTGCCCTGCCCGCACATGCAGGTATGTGGCGTGCAGCCGAAGATACCAAGGACGATCTGCTCGGCCGCTTGGCCGTGGTTCCCATGGTGTTAGAGGCCCGTGGTCTGGACGTAACCCCCGGCATGATCGACATTTTCGCCAAAGCGAACGCAACCCAAGCGGTGGATGCACTTAACGTGATCTATTCAGAAGAGGTTGCGCATGTTGCCTATGGTTCCAAATGGTTCAACTTTATGTGTGGACGCGACAATCTGGATCCAAAGGATGTGTTTCACGCATTGGTGCGCAAGTATTTCAAAGGTGCGCTGAAGGCCCCCTTTAACGAAGAAAAACGCGCTGATGCTGGCCTTCCCCCTGATTTTTATTGGCCATTGGCGCATCAGATGGGCGTAGATTTGCGCCTTGAGAGATCAAAACAACACGAGGCGCGATAATTCGCGCAGCGTCGAAAAAGATGATTGCCAGCACCCAAAATGGACGTTACCAAATTGGCATCTGGGAAAAAGGCTTGGGACCCTTTCATGAAACTTGGACTACTCCAACGCATCGATCGTGTGTTTTCGGGATTATTTCCCGAACGCCGAGTGTTCCTAAAATCAGATGTTGACACACGCTTTATTCGCCTGCGCCCATCTACTCAAGTGGGTGTTTTTGGGGGCGTCGCCTTGATTATTGCCTGGTCGATTGTGGCCACAGCGATCCTGTCGATCGACAGCATCGGTGCAGGTAATTTCAGAGAACAGGCGATCCGCGACCAAGAAACCTATCAACAGCGATTGGAAATCATGGCGTCCGAACGGGATGCCAGCGTGAAAACAGCCACCGCCGTCATGGCAATTTATGAGGCCGCCTTGGCCGAAATCGCCGCGATACAAGAGCGCCTTTTGGCCCAAGAAGTAGATCGCTTGGAACTGTCTTCTGGTGTGGATGTTTTGCAATCAAATCTGAACGCGGCGTTGGTGGAACGTTCGGAATTAACCACAGAACTTGAACGCGCCCAATCTGAAAACGATGGATCAGAGGACGCGCAAGCCGTTGCCAGAGCGGCAACCCAGGATACGGCAACCATTGATTATCTGACCAAGGCCCTGCGTGACACCGCCCACGAGCGCGACAAAGTCATCAAAGATGCCCAAGCGGCCCTAAATCAGGCAGAAGAGTTGCGTATTGAAATGCGCCTGATGGAAGAGCGTAACGAATTGATTTTCCGCCAAATCGAAGAGGCGATGAACGTGTCCATCGGTCCATTGGACAAAATGTTCCGCGCCTCTGGCCAAGATCCAGAGCGTATCATGTCCACCATCCGTCAGGGGTACGCAGGCTATGGCGGCCCATTAACATCCATGTCCACGCGCGGATTGGCCCCCACCGAAAACGAAGCGCGCGCAATCGCCATCCTAAAAGAATTGGATGAATTAAACCTTTATCGTTTAGCGGTTGAGAAACTGCCCTATTCCCATCCTGTGCAAACTGCGCACCGCTTTACCTCGGGCTATGGGCGCCGCTGGGGACGCATGCATTACGGTTCGGATTTTGCCGCCCCGCATGGCACCCCCATCTATGCAACCGCTGATGGTGAGGTAACAAAAGCGGGCTGGGCATCGGGCTATGGCCGATTGGTAAAAATCAAACACGACTTTGGAATTGAAACACGTTATGCGCATCTTTCAAAAATTCGCGTCAAAGTCGGACAAAAAGTGTCGCGTGGCGAACGGATCGGTGATATGGGAAACACTGGACGTTCGACCGGAACACACTTACACTACGAAATCCGTGTGAATGGTAATACGGTTAACCCCATGAAATATTTGAAGGCTGGAAAAAATGTTTTCTAAAAGCAAAATCAATGACCCTGGACCCAAAGAAGATGCGGCAAAACCTGCGGCACCCGCATCATCAGTAGCGGCTCCTGCACCTTCTGTACCAAAAGCAAAACCACCTGCATCTGTTTTATCACAAGATTTGCACGTAACAGGCAACATTAAAACAACGGGTGATATCCAAGTTGAAGGCACGGTTGAAGGCGACATTCGCGCCCATTTGTTAACAATCGGTGAAACCGCCACGATCAAAGGCGAAGTCATTGCAGATGATATCGTCATCAACGGTCGCATCATCGGCCGCGTGCGCGGCCTGAAGGTCCGTTTGACGGCGACTGCACGTGTTGAGGGTGACATTATTCACAAAACAATAGCGATTGAATCAGGAGCGCATTTCGAAGGGTCGGTTCAGCGTCAGGATGATCCCCTTTCAAGTGGTGCAAAAAAGCCCGCATCAGAAGTACAGAAAACTTCCGCTGAAACAAATGAACAGGCCTGCTAATTTCGCAGGCCATTTATTTTGGGGGAATAGAATACGTCAGTGATGCGCGCGCCACGGGTTTATCAACTCCGTCGGAATAAATCATCGCATCTCCAACAACCAATACACGACCCAATTTGTGGATGCGACAAATTGTATATAGATCCCGTCCGGCTTCGGGCTTGCGCATAAAATCAATCGAGCAATTCGTTGTAACGGCCAACGCCTCTTTCCCCAAGTAGGAAAGGGTTGCTGCATACATCCCACAATCGGCGAGTGCAAACATAGAAGGGCCAGATACTGTACCACCTGGTCGCAGGTGCGACTCTTTCACAATCATTCGCATTTTCAAATGATCTTCATGGACCTCATCAATCACGAAAAGCCCGCGCACCTGCGGAAATACCTCATCCAGATAGCTCTGCAATTCAGCGGCATCAAAACGTAACGACATACTTTTCCTCTTCTCAACTTATCTATAAAGTTTCCGCAAATCACCGTGGAGGGCAAGATGACAATTTTAGAACGTAACGACACAAACGGCGTCGCACATTTAAACATGAATGCACCTGAACGTTTGAATGCTCTATCAGATGAAATGTTGGCCGCCCTGCAATCACAGCTTGATGCGATTAAAGAGGATGCATCAGTGCGTGCCGTTATCCTGTCGGGGTCAGGCAACGCGTTTTGTGCCGGTCATAACCTCAAGGAAATGACCGCAGGGCGTCAGGCCGAGGATGGCGGAAAAGCGTATTTTAAAGATCTGTTTGATCGCTGCGCCACAATGATGATGAGCATTCAGAAACTACCCCAACCCGTGATCGCACAGGTGCATGGTATTGCCACAGCGGCAGGATGCCAATTGGTGGCCACATGCGATATGGCCGTCGCGGCCGAAGGGACGAAATTCGGCGTCAACGGCGTGAACATTGGTTTGTTCTGCTCCACCCCCATGGTGGCCCTGTCACGTAATATCCCGCGCAAAAATGCCTTTGAAATGCTAACCACAGGCAAATTCATCGAAACAGACGAAGCAGTGCGTTTGGGGTTGATCAACCGCGCTGTCCCCCACGATCAGTTGGAAAGCGCAACGCGCGAATTGGCCGGCACAGTGGCAAGCAAACTGACCGCCGCCGTAAAAATTGGCAAACAGGCGTTTTATCAGCAAATGGAATTAAACGTGGCCGAGGCCTATGATTATGCAGGCGATGTCATGGTACAAAACATGTTGTTCCGCGACACCGAAGAAGGCATCGCCGCATTTTTGGACAAACGTCCACCTAACTGGGAACAATAAATCTCGGTTCAATTGCTCAACGATCGTCACATGACAAAATGCGCAACCCAAGGTTTGCGCATTTTTTCCTTTTAATCCTGACAAAAATCACTAGATCAGCGGCATGGATAAAACACTTCATATCATCGGCGGCGGAATGGCCGGATCAGAGGCCGCATGGCAGGCCGCAAACATGGGCGTCAAGGTGGTGATCCACGAAATGCGCCCCAAGGTTGAAACATTTGCCCACCGCACGGGGTATTTGGGCGAAATGGTGTGTTCGAATTCGTTTCGTTCCGATGATCATGAACAAAACGCGGTTGGATTGCTACATTGGGAAATGCGCGCTGCAGGTGGTTTGATCATCACACAGGCCCATGAACATCGCCTGCCCGCCGGAGGTGCATTGGCGGTGGATCGTGATGTCTTTGCCGCCTCTGTCACAGATAAACTAAAGGCGCATCCACTGATCGACATTAGCGGCGAAGAAATTACTGAATTGCCCAGTGACGGTCATTGGATTGTGGCGACTGGGCCCCTGACATCTTCGGCACTTGGGAACGCGATTGCCAAAGAAACTAGTGCGGAGGCGCTTGCGTTTTTTGATGCGATCGCGCCCATCGTTTATACCGAAAGCATCGATATGGACAAAGCGTGGAAACAATCACGCTATGATAAAGGCGACACCGAGGAAGAGCGCACCGCCTATATCAACTGTCCCATGAATAAGGATCAGTATGAGGCGTTTCTCGACGCCTTATTAGAGGCGGATAAAACCGAATTTCACGAAGGCGAAACCGCAGGGTATTTTGACGGCTGCCTACCGATTGAAGTCATGGCAGAGCGCGGGCGCGAAACATTGCGCTTTGGCCCGATGAAACCCGTTGGCTTGACCAATCCGCACAGCGATGAAAAACCCTATGCAGTTGTTCAGTTGCGTCGCGACAATGCGCTTGGCACCCTATATAACATCGTGGGTTTCCAAACCAAAATGAAATACGGCGCCCAGACCGAGGTATTTCGCAAAATCCCAGGATTAGAAAAGGCAAGCTTTGCCCGTTTGGGCGGCATTCACCGAAATACATTCATCAATTCACCCACGCTGCTGGATGACCAAATGCGTTTGAAAAGCAAGCCAAACATCCGCTTTGCGGGGCAGATCACGGGCGTTGAAGGGTACGTCGAAAGTGCCGCGATGGGCCTATTGGCGGGTCGCTATGCGACGGCCGAAATTTTGGACAAAACCCTGCCTATGGTCCCCGCCAATAGCGCGATGGGCGCCCTAGTCCATCACATTACAGGCGGGGCCGAGGCGAAAACATTTCAGCCGATGAATGTAAATTTTGGCCTGTTTCATCCTGTCGACGGCCTAAAAGGCGGCCGTAAGGGCCGAAAAGACCGCTACAAGGCCTACACAGATCGCGCCAAAGCCTGTTTCTCCGACTGGTTGGAACAAAGCACCTAGACGGATAAATCAACTTTTGCTTAAGTTTGGGCCATGAGCACTAAGTTTTTGAACCAAGCCTATGGCATCAGCACCCTGGACAGCCGCGATTTATACACCGCGTGGTCCGATAGTTATGACCAAGAAGTCCATGAAAACGGCTATGTTACGCCCCTGCGCGTGGCCGAGGCACTGGACCGTCATGTTTTGGATAAAAACACGACAGTGCTGGATTATGGATGCGGCACGGGACTGTCAGGACAGGCATTATTGAAAGTTGGATTTCAGGCGGTGGATGGTGTTGATGTTACGGCCGCCATGGTGGATTTGGCTCGTGAAAAAGGAATTTACAGAACCCTTGACGTGTTTTCCCCCGAGGATGGGCCAAACATCGCAGCGGGCACATATTCGGTCATCGCCGCGATTGGTGTAATTGGCGCAGGTGCCGCACCGCTATCTGTGTTTGATAAGATCATGGATTTATTGCCCTCGGGGGGCTATTTTGCCTTTTCCTTTAACGATCACACGTTAGAGGATCCCGCCTATGAAAACAAAGTGCTGGAATACACGCAGATGAAACGCGCGCAATTGGTGTTTTGCGAATACGGTGCACATTTGCCGGGCAAGGACATGAAATCAAACGTTTATGTCCTTGTTAAAAAATGACATATCGAACACGGTTCGCGCCATCCCCCACAGGTCCATTACATTTGGGACATGCCTATTCCGCACTGCTTGCCCATGACGCGGCGCGACGTCATGGGGGTGAGTTTTTATTGCGGATCGAAGATTTGGATCAAAGTCGCGTGCGCCCCGAATGGGAGGAATTAATTTATCAGGATCTTGAATGGCTTGGGATCACTTGGGATGAGGAGCCCATCAAACAAGGCGAGAGGAAAGACGCCTATCTTTCTGTTTTAACGGGATTATCCCCCGCGATCCCCACATTTACATGCACCTGTAATCGCCGCGATATTCAACAGGCCATGGGTGCGCCCCATGCCGAGGATATGGCGTTTGGACCCGACGGACTGATTTACCCTGGGACCTGTCGTACGCATCACTATGATCCACACAGTGGAGATTTGGACACTCTGAACCTGCGATTATCCCTTAACCAAATTCAACATGATGTTAACCCCATAACACATTTTGAATATTCAGATATATCATTTTCAAATCAGACGCTAAAATCCATGACTTTGACCGAATTTCAGGAAATCATTGGTGAGGTCGTTCTGTGGCGAAAGGGGTATGCCGCCTATCATTTGGCCAGCGTCATTGATGATGCCCATCAGGGGATCACCCATGTCATCCGTGGTCAGGACCTGATGGAGGCCACGCATATTCATGTTCTGCTGCAAAACCTGTTAGGGCTCCCAACACCCGCCTATCATCATCATGGTTTGACCAGGGATGAAAACGGAAAACGACTGGCCAAAAGACATGACGCAAAGGCCATTCGCAAATACCGAGAGGATGGCGCAACACCTGCGGATATCCGCAAGATGGTTGGGCTTTAATCCATTGGCTGGATCAATTCGACCATGGTACCATCCTGCACCGCGCGATAAAAACAGTGTCGGCGGTGTGTATGACACGCGGCCCCTGTTTGATTGACCAGGACCAAAATGGCATCCGCATCGCAATCATAGCGGAATTCAACCAATTCCTGCGTGTGCCCCGATGTTTCGCCCTTAATCCAAAACGCCTGACGGGACCGTGACCAATAGGTAACGCGCCCTGTTGCCAGCGTTTTTTCAACGGCCTCTTGGTTCATCCACGCCATCATCAGGACCTCTTTGGTTTCATGATCCTGCGCAATCGCAGGGATAAGGCCCGCATCATTATAGACCAAAGTCGAAGGATCAAACTGCATGTTTAAATTCCTTTTGCAATCCTGAATTCATCGCCTATCTATAGTGTGAGTGCGCAAAGAGGAAGCCCCATGTCAGGCGAGAGTGATCTAATCAATCTGTATTCCGAACGTATTTTGGAATTGGCCACAAATGTTCCCCATGTGGAGCGTTTGGACACGCCTGATGCGAGCGCAAAAAAACGCTCTCCACTGTGTGGATCAACTGTGACGGTCGATATCACCCTGACGGACGGTAAAATCACAGATTACGCGCAGGACGTCAAAGCCTGTGCCTTGGGCCAAGCGGCGGCCGCCGTTATCGGACAATCCATCATTGGCCGCACTGTGGACGAGGTGCAGACCGCACGTGAAGAATTAAACGCGATGCTCAAGCAGGATGGGCCAATCCCCTCTGCCCCGTTTCAAGATCTTGAGGTTTTGTTGCCTGCAAAAGATTTCAAAAACCGTCACGCCTCAATCCTGCTAAGCCTTGATGCGACGCTTGCGGCCTTTGCCGAGCTGGATCACAAGAACGCACAAAGCAATTAGGTACATTCCCAAAAAATATCCGCCGCACATGGGGACACATGGCGGCGGATCAGTAAGCGTTTGTTGCAATCCGAAAAAGGATTAGGCGATCCCGAAAGACATAAGGTTTGATAAAATCAGGGACAATGGCACGCGGCAAACGCCTAGGCAACTACAGAAAACCAGGAAGGTGAAGCGAACCAATCAAAATCACGACCAATGACGTCGCACCAATCAAATCCTGTGCAAACGCACTGGGTGAGTTTTTCAAGATTGTTTTGATCTGCATACGCATCGTTCGCTCCTACCACTTGTTGCTAATTTGTTCTCATTTTTGATCGAATTTGTAAAGAACTTTATAAGAACATTTGCGAACAATCTGTGCTGCAGGTTTCTAACCCACTGAAATCAAACGAATTGCCTGATCCTGATCCATCAACCAAAGCAACACGCGCGCGGCCTCACCGCGCGCTGAATTAAGGTTTGGATCGTCATTTATTAACTTTCTGGCATCTGATTGTGCTGTCGCCATAAGCGATGACATCGATTCCATATCTGCGATTCGAAACCGCGGAATGCCGCTTTGGGCGGTGCCGATTAAATCGCCTGCGCCGCGCATCTGCAAATCAACCTCGGATATGCGAAATCCGTCCTCTGTTTCGCGCAAGACTTCTAACCGACGGCGCCCTGTTTCACTTAGGGGCGCTTTGTACAATAACAAACACGTGCTTTTATCACTGCCCCGCCCCACGCGCCCGCGCAATTGGTGTAATTGGGCCAAACCAAAGCTTTCGGCGCGTTCAATGACCATGATCGTAGCAGTGGGCACATTTACGCCCACCTCAATCACGGTGGTTGCCACCAAAACCTGCGCCTCGCCCTGTTGAAACCGAGCCATTGCGGCATCCTTTTGATCATTGGACATTTGCCCATGAACCAATTCCACAACACCTTCACCCAAGGCTGCACGCAGACGTTTAAACCGATCCTCGGCCGAGGTGTAATCCAAAACTTCGCTCTCCTCGACCAATGGACAGACCCAATAGGCCTGCTTCCCCTCGGCAATGGCGTGGCGCAGTTTGGCAATCACCTCATCAATACGATCGAGCGATACAACAGCCGTGGAAATGGGTTTTCGCCCGGGCGGTTTTTCATCCAAAATGGAAACATCCATATCCCCATATTGCGCAAGCGCCAACGAACGGGGGATGGGTGTTGCTGTCATCACCAAAACATCGACGGCCGCACCCTTTTGCCCCAATTCCATGCGTTGGCGCACGCCAAAACGGTGTTGTTCATCAATGATGGCAAGCCGTAGATCATGAAATTCTACATCGCTTTGAAACACGGCATGTGTGCCGATCAGAATATGAATATCCCCACGCGCAAGCGCGGCAAGTTTTTCGCGCCGTTCGCGTCCCTTATCCCGCCCTGTCAGCAATACAATGACCACCTGCGCATCCTCGGCCAAGGGGGACAGTGCCTCAAGATGTTGGCGTGCAAGGATTTCGGTCGGGGCCATCAAAACGCCCTGCCCGCCATCTTCGACCGCGATCAACACGGATAGAAAAGCCACCAATGTTTTCCCCGACCCCACATCGCCCTGCAACAATCGGTTCATGCGATGGGGATCGCCCATATCCGCCGCAATTTCGGCCAAGGCGCGTGTTTGTGCGCCTGTGGGATCATAGGGCAAGGCCGCCAGCACCTTTTGGCGCAAATCCCCTGCTCCATGGGTCACACGCCCCTTGGCGCGGCGTTGTTGGGCACGTGCAAGGCTTAGGGTCAATTGATGGGCGAAAAATTCGTCATAGGCCAAACGTTCGCGTGCGGGGTTGGTGGCACTCAGCTCAGCCAAGGATGCGGGTTCATGTGCGTGACGCACCGCATCCTGCCAATCGGGCCATCCTGCGCGTTGTTTTTGCGTGGGATCAATCCATTCGGCCAGATCAGTTATCAAGGTCACCGCCGAGCGTGTCGCCCGCACCATGGTTTTTTGTGTAACCCCTGCTGTCAGCGGATAGATTGGTTCAAATTTTGGGATCGTTTGCAATTCTTCGGGGGCAATCATGTATTCGGGGTGCACCATTTGGGCGACCCCATCGAATAATTCGACCTTACCTGACACAATCCGTGTCGCCCCAACGGGTAACATTTTTTTCAAATAATCGCCACGGGCATGGAAAAATACCAATTGGAACGTGGTTTCCTGATCTTCGACTTGAACACGGTAGGCTGCGGATTTTGTGCGCCCCGCTTTGTGCGCCCCAACAGTCACCTGAACCGTAAGAACATTGGGAAACTCCGCCCCCTGAACCGTGGCCACCAAATCGCGTTTGATGCCGCTATAGGGCAGTGTGAACAACAGATCGCGCGGCCGTGTGATGCCAAGATTTTCGAAATTCTTCGCAATTTTGGGTCCCACAGCGTCCAGCACAGTTAATGCAGAAAACAGGGGGAATATGATTTCGGGGCGCGTGCTCATAACCCTGTGATCATGTCAATCCATTGGTCTTCGTCAATTGTTTTAATGCCAAAATCCGCGGCCTTCTTCGCCTTGGACCCTGCGCCTGTGCCTGCAATCAACAAATCTGTTTTGGCAGAGACCGAACCTGATACCTTGGCGCCTAGGCTTTCGGCGCGCGCTTTGGCCTCGGCCCGGCTCATCCGTTCCAAGGTGCCTGTAAAGACCAACGTTTGGCCCGCAATCGGGCTGCCGTCGGTTTTTGGTTTTTCCGCGTCTTGGATCGTCAGATGTGCCACCAATCGATCAATGCCATCGCGTTCAGCCCCGGGCGCAAAGGCCAGCAATAGGGATTGCGCCATAACCTGACCCACTCCGTCAATGGCGATCAGATCGGCAAATGCGTCAGATGTTGGATCCTGTGCCTGATCCATCGCATGGGTAAATTCGGCCCAATTGCCATAGCGCGCGGCAATCAGATTGCCGGCCGCCTCGCCCACATATCGGATCCCAAGACCAAAGAGCAGACGCCCAAATCCAATCGTGCGTTTATCATCAATCGCGGCAAATAGGTTTTGTGCGGATTTATCCCCCCACCCATCGCGATTTTTCAGGCGGGCCAAATTGGCACTGTCCCGCGCCTGAAGCGTGAAAATATCAGCAGGTTCATTAATCGGCAAAATGGGATCGGCAAAAAACATTTCAATTTGCTTGGTCCCCAATCCATCAATATCAAACGCCTTGCGCGCTACTAAATGCTTTAGCCGTTCCACCGCCTGTGCGGGGCAAATCAATCCGCCTGTGCAACGCCGCACCGCGTCCCCCTCTTCTCGCACAGCGGGGCTGTTGCATTCGGTGCATGTTTTAGGAAAGGTGAAAGGCACCGCATCAGCGGGACGTTTGGACAAATCAACATCGGCGATTTTTGGGATAACATCGCCCGCGCGATAGACCTGAACCCAATCGCCAACACGAATGTCCTTACCATCGCGAATTGGGTCTCCATTTGAATCCCGACCCTGAATGTAATCTTCGTTGTGAAGGGTCGCGTTTGACACAACAACACCCCCCACCGTCACCGGATCAAGCCGTGCAACAGGGCTAAGCGCGCCAGTTCGCCCCACCTGAATGTCGATACCCAACAATCGGGTCCACGCAAGTTCGGCGGGGAATTTATGCGCGATGGCCCAGCGGGGTGTGGTTGAGCGGAACCCCAAGCGGGACTGCAATGCCAGATCATCAACCTTATACACAACGCCATCAATATCGTAGCCCAGCGTTGCGCGCTGCGCCTCGATCAGGCGGTAATGATCAAGCGCAGCCTCCATCGTGTCAAACCGCATGGTTAAAGGGTTTGTTTGAAACCCAAATTCCGCAAAACGCGCCACTGCGCCCTGTTGTGTTGGGGCCAGTGGTTCAGACAGTTCACCCCATGCATAGGCGAAAAACCGTAATGGGCGTTCGCGCGTAACATTTGCATCCAACTGGCGCAAGGACCCTGCGGCGGCATTGCGAGGGTTGGCGAATGTTTTGCCGCCCCGTTCAGATTGACGGGCGTTCAATTCGGCAAAATCCGGGTGGGACATATAGACTTCGCCGCGCACCTCAACCACGTCGGGCGCGTTTTGGATTTCATGAGGAATATCCTGAATGGTGCGTGCATTTTCCGTGACATTTTCACCAACGGCCCCATCCCCACGGGTTGCGGCCACAGTTAATTTCCCATGCTCATACCGCAAACTTAGGGACAGACCGTCAATTTTGGGTTCAACCGTAAAGGCGATGCCCTGATCCTTGCCCAAATAGCGTTGAATACGCTCTTGAAAATCAAACATGTCCTGATCATCAAAAGCATTGCCCAAGGACAGCATGCGCACCGCATGCGTCACCTTGGAAAATCCCTCGCTGACAGGGGCGCCCACCTGATCACTGGGGCTATCGCTGCGTTTTAGATGGGGGAAACGCCCCTCAATCTCGGAATTGCGCCGTTTTAGCGCGTCATATTTCGCGTCCGAGATTTGGGGCGCATCAGATTGGTGATAGGCGATATTCGCCGCGCCAATCAGATCGGCAAGACGCGCAAGTTCTTCGCGCGCTTGCTCTTCGTTCAAATTCGCAACATCAACTGATCCGGTCATTGCCCTGCTTCCCAAATTCTTTGAATAAGGGATAGGTCGAAGGCAGGGATTGGTCCAGCCCAGTTGTGATGAGACAGCGATTTTTTGTGTTGCCATGTCGGACAGCAGGTCTTTTAGCACGTAATCGCGTCCCCAAACCGTTTGAATGCAACTGTCTTCGCCCGTCGCACCGACCAATTTTTTGCGCAACTTACACACAAACACATCGATGATTTTCAATTCGGTTTCGTACATCCCACCGTAAAGATGGTTCAAAAACATCTGTTTGGTCAGGGTCCTTCCCTTGCGCAGGGACAGTAATTCCAACATTTGGTATTCTTTTCCCGTTAGATGTACGGTTTTGCCATCCACCTCGACGGTTTTTGCATCTAAATTGACGGCAATCTTGCCCGTGCGAATAATGGATTGTGAATGCCCTTTGCTGCGTCGATTGATGGCGTTAATACGCGCGTTCAATTCTTCGCGGTGGAACGGTTTGGTCAAATAATCGTCTGCGCCAAATCCAAATCCGCGGATTTTGCTTTCTGTGTCATCTGTTCCCGACAGGATAAGGATCGGCGTCGAAAATCGCGCCAAACGCAATTGGCGCAGAACCTCGTGGCCCGTCGTGTCGGGTAAGTTTAAATCAAGTAGGATCAGATCGTAGTCATAAAGCTTTGCAATATCGATCCCCTCTTCTCCCATGTCTGTGCAATACACATTAAGGTTTGCATGGGTCAGCATCATCTCAATGCTTTTCGCTGTATTTGGGTCGTCCTCGACCAAGAGCACACGCCTTTCTGCCGCCGTTACGTTTTGAAACCTCCACTGGAAAAAGACAAAATGGTTAACCCAAGGTTACCTGAAGTAAAGTTATGCAAAGCAACCCATGGTTGTCTATGATTTTTTATGTGTCACCTTGAGGCCGTTGCGCCCATAATCCGCATAAGGTCGTAACCACTCTTGAAATTCATCATGGGTCAATTCGTATCTACCGATCGCATCATCCGTGCTGATCAATCCAAACATGACGGCGCGGATCACAGTTGATTTGCGCGCTGCGGTCCAACGCGACAACCCCGCCTTTGGTAAATCCAAGATTGTTAGGATTTCGCCACTTTGCATTTTAACCACTCTTGGCTTTGTTGATTTTCTTACATACATACAGGTCACCGACTACGCTTTAGGACGACCTTGGCGAATGAGACCCACCAAACCCCTAATAGGTTGGATTGGAATGGCTCAAATTTTCGCTAGATGTTAGGAAACAGGATACCGACCATATGGCCGAAACAGCGACATTGAATTCATTGGGGTTTGCAAAAACCCCTGCTGAAACACGCGTGGTCGTGGCGATGTCGGGTGGCGTGGATTCATCTGCTGTGGCGGCACAGTTAAAAGCAGAAGGGTATGATGTGATCGGTGTCACGCTGCAGCTTTATGATCACGGGGCAGCCCTTGCGAAAAAGGGGGCCTGTTGTGCGGGCGTTGATATTCATGATGCGCGCCGTGTGGCAAATGACATGGGGTTTCCCCATTACGTGTTGGATTATGAAAACATTTTCCGAGATGCCGTGATAGAGGAGTTTGCTGACAGCTATCTGTCAGGCGCGACACCCGTGCCCTGCATTCGCTGTAATGAACGTGTGAAATTCAAGGATTTGCTGGAAACAGCCAAAGATTTGGACGCGGATTGCATGGCCACAGGCCATTACATTCAACGTAAAATTGGCCCGAACGGCGCAGAGTTGCATTCCGCAGCTGACGCCAACCGCGATCAAAGCTACTTCCTGTTTTCCACCACTCAGGAACAATTGGACTATCTCCGCTTTCCGCTGGGCCACCTACCGTCCAAGGATGCAACACGCGCCTTGGCCGTTGAACATGGCCTGATCGTTGCGGATAAACCCGACAGCCAAGACATCTGTTTCGTGCCCGATGGCAACTACGCAGGCGTGATTGAAAAACTGCGCCCAGGCGTTGTGGAACCGGGTGATATCGTTGACACAAATGGCACGGTTTTGGGCCAACACAACGGTGTTATTCATTACACCATCGGTCAACGGCGCGGTCTGGGCATCGGGGGGTTGGCCGATCCGCTTTATGTTGTGGAATTGGATGTTGATGAAAAACACGTCATCGTCGGCCCGAAAGAGTTGTTGAAAACCCGCATTGTTCCTGTGGCCGAGGTAAACTGGCTGGGCGATGAACCCCTGACATCGCGCGATGAATGGCATCTAAGCGTCAAGGTCCGCTCGACCCGCCCCCCGCGCGAGGCGATTTTGCGCCCCATCAATGACAAACGCTCCGAGGTTGAATTGTTAAACCCCGAAGAGGGCGTATCCCCCGGTCAGGCCTGCGTTTTTTATGACACCCACGGATCACGCATCTATGGGGGTGGTTGGATCACAAAACGCGCCTAAAGGAATAGCCCCGCCAAGGTGTAAACCAACCCAAAGACCACCAAAAACATGCCGAGTAGCCGCAAAACAGGCTCAGCTGATCTGCTTTGAAAAATTGGGGCGATGTAGGGCCAGATGTATTTGCGGATCATTTTTTGACCTTCTTTGTGCACGTGCTACCCTTTATAGGATCAAAGGAAAGTGATGACCATGCGCAAAATTTTGATCCTGATCTTCTACCTATTTGCCGCGCCACTTTGGGCGGGCCCTGCGGACGTGCTGCTGGATAAGCTGGCACTTGCAAAAACCAAATCGGATGCCGACAGCATTGTGCGCAGCATTTGGATTGAATGGCTAGGCGCATACGACAGTGATCGCGAAAGACAGTTGATGGACAAGGGCATCGGCGCGATGGACAAAAAACGCTACAAGCAGGCCGAGGCGATTTTCACAAGTATCCTGAAATCAAATCCCGATTTCACCGAAGCTTGGAACAAACGCGCCACTGTTCGGTTTCTACAGGGTGATTTTATCGGGTCCGAGGCCGATATTTACGAAGTACTGATCCGCGAACCCCGCCATTTCGGCGCGATATCGGGTTTGGGATTGATCAACATGCATCTAAACGAACCTGAAAAAGCGTTAAATAGCTTTAAGTTACTAAAGGTAATTCATCCATTTAGCGAGGACGCAACCCTCTTTATCCCCATGCTTGAGGAAACGCTCGGCGTGCGGGATTTATAACATCACATCCTGCGTAAAACGGTATTCGATTTGATGATGATATTCGTCATTTGGACGCAAAATTGCCTGTGCAAATTCGGGGCGATTGGGGCTATCGGGCCAGATTTGCGGCTCTAACGCGATCCCTGCATAGGGGTGAAATGCCCGTCCAGTTGGGACGGATGGCAAATCGGCCCCCAACCCTGCGCCTGTGTAAACTTGTAGCCCCGGTTCGGTACTGGCCAATTCCATCCGCGTATCGCCCCCGGACAGCCATGCAATTGGTCGCATTTCCACGCGATCATCAGACACACAATAATTGTGATCAATCATCACGGGGTGATCCCCTTGTGTCAGGGCGGCAGGCGTCTGAAAATCAAACTGCGTTCCCGTGACATTCATTTTTGCCCCACTGGGGATACCCGTTTCATCCACCTGCAAAATCTGTGATGCCGCCACCTGTAATTGATGATCGGCGATTGTTGGTGCACCTGTGAAATTGAAATAGGAATGGCCCGTGATGTTGCACAGTGTGGTTGCATCGGTTTTGGCGCGAATATCAATTCCTAACGTCGCCCCCTGCAGGCGATAGGTGACCCAAACATTCAACGTCCCCGGAAACCCCATATGACCATCCGGCATGCATTGAAACAAAACCACATGTGATCCTGAATGTTCCAAAACATCAAAGGCCCGCAGTCCCAGGGTTTCACGCCCCCCATGCAAACAATGCGCGCCATTATTTGCGTCAAACTTATATGGAACACCGTCGATCACCGCCTGTGCCTGATTGATGCGATTGGCGTATCGTCCAACGATTGTCCCCAATTTTCCTGGGTTGGTGAGGTATGGATCAACAGTTGGATACCCCAAACACAGCTTATAATCCTGCACTGCCCATGCAATCCGTTGCAGAACCGCACCAAAATTAAGGACATCCACCTGCATCTGATCGCTGGACAGTGTGATTTGAAACAGCGGCTGACCATGCCATTCGGTTTCTAGGCGTTTCATCTCATGCCTCTCCCAACACATGTGCGCGCACGACGCGGGCGCCACGGCCCAAATAATCCTGCGTATCGCGCCGCACCATCGCGAATTGCGATTTCAAGGCGGCTTCAATCCAATGCGCCTGATCCCCGTCGCCCAAAATGACAATGTCCTGTCCCAACCAATAGGAACGAAAGGCCGCCAAATCCGCCCCCAACACGTGGCCCAGATAGGTTTCGGCACCCACTGAACCACACAGTTTGCTAAACACGGATTCGGGGTTCGATAATCCACTGCTTACCGCATCATTAAACGCATCACCAACTTGATCAGGGGTATCCAAACCACTATCCCTGATTACATCGCAGGCCATTTTCAGGGCAAGGCTGCTGCGAAATGAAATCAACTCACCCGCGCTGACATGGGCCCATGTGGTGACAGAGCCTGCAAACACGACAATCCCATCCCATTTGGCATGATCCGCGACGAAGGCCCCAAGGGCGGCTGTGTGCGCAAAACACTGATCTGACGCAGAATTATCAGCAAACCGCGCCATGCGGGCGAAATGCTCCGCGATTTCGATTGGCGCGGCAGGCGATGCGGGACATGTTACACCTTGACCTGCAAAGGCACCATCCAACACCACAAAGGAAACATCCAATGATGCTAACACGTCCTTTGGTTCATGCGGCCCAAATTCAGAGAGGGCCACCGCCCCATGTGCAACGCGGTTGTAACGCGCATCAAAAATGGAATAATCAACGCGCCCTGCGTTGCATGTCACATAGGCCCATGTATCCTGTGTCATAAAATTTGTCCTTTCCTGCCCTAAAATTACCCTGCTAGGATCATAGGACGCAATCCGATATCGGGTAATATGAGGACGATTTCATGCAGTATGACAAATTGCTACGGCGTATGGCCATGTAGATCAGCCGTCCACCCAGCAAAAAACAGCTGATGATGTGGGGTGTTATCCTTGGGTTTAGCCTGCTGCTCGCCGGGCTTGGGAAATATAACATGTGGCCAGAAAGCTGGATCCTACATCGCCACCCAAACAAGGTTCAGATGGTGCCGATGAATTAGCGCTCGGTCTGAATACTACGCCAATCCCAATTTTTTCTGACGCGCCGCACGCAGTTGGGAAAAATCATCCCCGGCATGATAGGATGATCGTGTCAGTGGGGTTGCCGAGACCATCAAGAACCCTTTGCCAAAGGCTGCGGTTTCATAGGATTTGAATTCCTCTGGCGTGACAAACCGATCAACGCGGTGATGTTTTGGGGTAGGCTGCAGGTACTGTCCAATCGTTAGGAAATCAATATCTGCAGATCGCATGTCATCCATCACCTGCAAAACCGATTGACGATCTTCGCCCAGACCCACCATGATCCCCGATTTCGTGAACATCGATGGATCCATTTCCTTAACCCGCTGCAACAGGCGCAGGGAATGGAAATACCGCGCCCCTGGGCGCACCTCGGGATAAAGACCGGGGACCGTTTCAAGGTTATGGTTGAACACATCAGGACGCGCGGCAACCACTGTTTCTAACACGCTATCCTCACATTTCAGAAAATCAGGTGTCAGAATTTCAATTGTTGTATTCGGACTGCGATGACGGACGGCGCGGATTGTTTGCGCGAAATGTTCGGCGCCACCGTCCGTCAAGTCATCACGGTCAACAGAGGTGATAACCACGTGGTTCAACCCAAGTTTTTGAACCGCATCTGCAACTCGTCCCGGTTCGAAAGCATCCAACTCATCGGGCCGCCCCGTGGCAATATTACAGAACGTGCAACCGCGGGTGCAAATTTCACCCATGATCATCATGGTAGCGTGCCCATTTGACCAACATTCACCCACGTTTGGGCACCCTGCCTCTTCACAGACTGTGACCAGATTGTTGGCCCGCATGATATCACGCGTTTGTTTATAACCCTCGCTGACGGGCGCTTTCACGCGGATCCACCTGGGTTTTTTGGGCTGTTCGTTATCGGGGCGATGCGCTTTTTCGGGATGACGCTCTGCTGGGATTTTTAGATCACGCACAATGTTTATCCTAACCTATTTCGGCTTATGTAACACAAATTTTCAGATGTGTAAGGCATCTGATGAAATACCCGCTATGCAAAATCTTAAAAGCTTGCACGCGCGCGGGCAACGGCGGCCTGCCCCGCATCGGATAGAACCCGGCACAAATCCGCCCCCCAATCTCCATCCAACGAGGTTTCGCGCCGCAAAAGGCCAATTTGACGTTTGGGTTCGACACCTTTGAAACGGCGCAACTGAACCGCGTCGCGCCCAGATACCTCATAGGGGACTGCGATTTCGGGCATTAAGGTTAGGCCAAAGCCCGCCCCAACCAATTGGGTTAAGGTCGCCATTGACGCCGCACCCAAATTGATCTGCGCGTGGTTTTTGTCTCGTCCACAGATCTCAAGTGCCTGATCAGTCAAACAATGCCCGTCCTCTAACAAGATCATTTGTGCATCCCCCAATTGATTGGGCAACACCCCTTCAGGCACATCCAATAGGCGTCGCTGTGAGCCAGCTAGCAAAAAATGATCTTCAAAAAGTGGATCGAAATGAAGTCCGGCCAATGGAATGGGCCAGGCGACAACAGCCGCATCAATCGCCCCACTGCGCAGTTGAGCAATCAAAGTTGCGGTTTTACCTTCGTGAATTTGCAATTCCAAATTTACATCGGAAGCACGTAGCGCGGCAATCACATCTGTCACAACATAGGGCGCAATGGTCGGGATTAACCCCAAGGCCAGTTGCCCCGTAACCCCGCCTCGCCAACGCGCGGCTTCTTCCAAAGCACGCACGTCATTTTGAATGGCATAACAATGATCTAGGATCATGCGACCAAAAGGTGTCGGAACGACATCACGGCTTTGTCGTTCCACCATTTGTGCACCCAGCCTATCTTCTAATTCTTTGATCTGAACAGATAAGGCGGGCTGGGAAATATTCATCATTGCAGCAGCGCGACCAAAGTTTCTTTCGTGCACGAGGGCAATAAAATATTCAACTTGTTTCAGGGTGATATTCATAATCCTAAATTATCATCCTTCTGTACTGTTACAAGCCCTTAGCCAATCGTGCCGCCACCCGTACCATGCAATTTGTCATAATGACGTTTCAATAGTTGCAGCGCTATGAGTGGTGCAATTTTGCCCGAGCGCGCCGACCACCCCATGATTTGTTCCGTTTTTCCAAACTCTGCTCAAAACTGCAACAGCGCACGGCAACTTCGGCCAATCCCAGACCCACATCATCCAGTGTCACACGAAACTGTTCCAACGGACTCTCCCATATCTATTGGCGCGGCCTCTGCGGCGAGGATCAACGCCTGAATTTTTGGATCCTAAGCGTTGTTTTCAATTTTGCGCACATTGCGCATCACGATTAAGGCAGGCACCTCCGTGGCCCGCGCGATTTCGCGCATCGGTTTACAGTGTACTTTGTTCCATACATATTGCCCGGCGCCTTATTGAAGCCCCTGATCCGCACCCAGTTGCACAATTGATCGTGCTTTCGTCATTGTCACCAAATTATGCATTTCGACGGCCTTGACACCGATCACCTGACTGCGGATTGTTTATAGTGTGGTTGAAAATTTAGTGATCGAGGACAGATTGTTTCGAATTTGTAAACAATCTCTTATCTGCTGGCACGTTACACCGAAGCTTTGATAAAAAGATTACCACAGCCCTCTGATCCCAAGACTTGAGGACACAACATGACGCTTTCGGCTATCAATTGCCTTCAGCGGCTCAATAGCCCCTAAATTTTGGTTCTGGCCGCGCGCCACGGGATCACGACCTACGAACGTGAACCCCATTTGCTGCATCTGTTCAGCTGGCAAAAATCCAAAAGCCTCTCGACATTGTTGAATACAGTGCTTGAAGGGGAGGCTGAATTAAATAAAATGTGGCGCCTTAACGACGCCGCATATCAAATCCAAGATCATATTGCACTGTTAACCGCACCAATTGCCGCGGCAACTCAAACCACAGTGCAGCTGCTTCAGATGGCCGCTTAGGTAAAGCCATCTGGCATAGAGGCCTTTTTCTGCGCCACATAGGCGTGCAAGGACTCATTTACCGCGGGATCCATTGCAGGTTTTTGATAGGTATCCAACATAGTTTTTACACGCGCTGCGGCCAAGGTATAAGTATCACGCGCACCCTCTTCATCCCATGTTTCAAAAGGTTTGTAATCCAGCACATTGGTGCGCCAGAACGCCTCTTTAAAGTTTGCTTGGGTATGTGCACATCCTAAATAGTGGCCTCCGGGTCCCACTTCGCGAATGGCGTCCATCGCCTGGGCGTTTTCGTCCACGGACACACCTTTGGCTAAATGGTGCAAAATACCCAACTGATCCGCGTCCATCACGAATTTTTCGAAAGAGGACACAAGCCCTCCTTCTAACCAACCACAAGCGTGCAACATAAAGTTCACACCCCCCATCAAGGCCGCATTCAATGTGTTGGATGTTTCGTACGCCGCCTGCGCGTCAGGCAATTTTGAACCACACAACCCCCCGCCTGAACGATACGGCAATCCCAAGCGACGCGCCAATTGACCCGCACCATATAGGATGTGGGATGCCTCTGGGGTGCCAAATGTCGGCGCGCCAGAGTTCATGTCGATTGAGGTCACAAAGGTCCCAAAAATCACAGGTGCGCCAGGGCGGATCAACTGGTTATAGGAAACACCTGCCAATACCTCGGCCAAAACTTGGGTCAATGTTCCCGCAACCGAAACAGGCGCCATGGCACCGCCCACGATAAAGGGGGATACGATACAGGCCTGATTTTTCGCAGCAAACACCTCCATCGCGCCCATCATCACATCATCAAACGTCATCGGAGAGTTGATGTTGATCAGGGATGTCATCACTGTGTTGTTTTCCACGAAATCCTTACCGAACAGGATTTCACACATCTCAACACTGTCTTGTGCGCGACTGGGTTCAGTGACCGACCCCATGAACGGTTTGTCCGACAACTCCATATGCGCCAGCAACATGTCCAAGTGACGCTTGTTCACAGGAACATCAGTTGGTTCGCACACGGTCCCACCTGAATGGTGCAACCATTTTGACATATAGCCCAATTTCACGAACTTCTGGAAATCATCCATGGTCGCATAGCGACGACCGCCCTCTAGGTCACGCACGAAGGGAGGGCCGTAAACAGGCGCCAAAACCAAATTCCGGCCACCGATTTCAACAGACCGCTCTGGATTGCGCGCATGCTGCGTAAATGTTCTGGGAGCGGTGGAGCACAATTTGCGCGCCAAGCCACGTGGGATTTGAACGCGTTCGCCGATAATGGTTGCGCCCGCATCTTTCCAACGTTCCAATGCGGCTGGGTTATTCACAAAATTAACCCCAACCTCTTCCAAAATGGTTTCTGCGTTGGATTCAATGATTTCCAAAGCTTCTTCATTTAGGATTTCAAAGTTCGGTATATTTCGTTCGATATACTTCGACGTTTCGATTTTAACGGATGTCCGCTCTGCCCGACGTGCGGCGCCACCACCACCACGGCCCCGACGCGCTGTTGTTGCCTCGTTCATTTTAAACCCCTTCTTCAAAGGTAAATACAATTCGTTGTGCAGGACTTAGCGCGGCTTAAAAAAACATCAGGGGTGTTTTCCGTCCCTCTAGGGGGGAAAGCGACATTGATATCAAAATAATTGGTTTGCTGCGAAATTTGTCAGTGGGGAATAGGCTTGCGAAACAGCAACACTCAATTTACAGGGTGAGCATGGAAAATACATCTCATGACCGCCTCCTCATCATCGACTTTGGAAGTCAGGTAACACAGCTGATCGCACGCCGTCTGCGCGAACTCAGCGTTTATTGCGAAATCCACCCCTATCAAAACGTCACTGATGCGTTTTTAACAGAGTTTGCACCCAAGGCGATCATCTTTTCCGGTGGTCCTGATAGTGTCATGCGTGAAGGAAGCCCCCGTGCACCAGAGGCAGCATTTAACATGGGTGTGCCGATCTTGGGCATTTGCTATGGTCAGCAGGTCATGATGCACCAATTGGGTGGGCGCGTCGAAAGCGGTCATGGAACGGCAGAGTTCGGCCGTGCCTATGTCACCCCCAAGGGATCGTTGAATATTTTGGACGGCTGGTTTGCCGGTGGCGATGAACAAGTTTGGATGAGCCACGGTGATCACGTCAGTGAAATCGCACCCGGGTTTGAGGTTTACGGAACATCGCCCAATGCGCCTTATGCCATTACCGCGGATACATCGCGCAACTTCTTTGCCGTGCAATTTCACCCAGAGGTGCACCATACACCGAACGGTCCGCGCCTTTATGAAAACTTTATCAAATTGGCGGGCTTTCACGGGGACTGGACCATGGGAGCCTACCGCGAACAGGCAATCGCCGCCATTCGTCAACAAGTGGGCGACAAACGCGTTATCTGTGGTCTTTCTGGGGGTGTCGACAGTTCGGTCGCGGCCGTTTTGATCCACGAGGCAATTGGCGATCAATTGACCTGTGTGTTTGTTGATCACGGTCTATTGCGGCAGGGCGAGGCCGAAGAAGTAGTCACCATGTTCCGTGACAACTACAACATGGCGCTGATCCATGCAGACGAACAAGAACTATTCCTTTCTGAACTTGAGGGCATGTCAGATCCTGAAACCAAGCGCAAAGCCATTGGTCGCCTGTTTATTGATGTGTTCCAAAAGCATGCAAATGACATTAAGGGTGCGGAGTTTCTGGCCCAAGGTACCCTTTATCCTGATGTAATTGAATCGGTTTCGTTCAGTGGCGGACCTTCTGTCACCATCAAATCCCACCATAATGTTGGCGGATTGCCCGAGAAAATGGGGTTAAAATTGGTCGAACCCTTGCGCGAATTATTCAAGGATGAAGTTCGCGCATTGGGCCGCGAATTGGGCTTACCCAACAGTTTTATAGGGCGTCACCCATTCCCCGGTCCCGGTCTAGCCATTCGATGCCCCGGTGAAATCACACGGGAGAAACTTGATATTCTGCGTCAAGCAGATGCGGTTTACATCGATCAGATCCGCAAACATGGCCTTTACGATGAAATTTGGCAGGCCTTTGTCGCGATCCTTCCCGTGCGCACAGTGGGCGTAATGGGCGATGGACGAACCTACGATTACGCCTGTGCCTTACGCGCCGTGACGTCCGTGGACGGTATGACCGCAGATTATTACCCCTTTAGCCACGAATTCCTTGGCGAAACCGCCACTCGTATTATTAACGAGGTCAAAGGTATTAACCGCGTCACTTATGACATCACATCAAAACCTCCTGGAACAATTGAGTGGGAATAAATGGGCGATTAGCTTGGCGAGACTATCGTACCCTCACCGCGATTAACAAAAGACCCAGTCACACCCCTGAAATAGCCCCCAAGGCAGAATTGCATGAGTACACAAAATATACCAAAGGCCGTGGCCTATATGACAGGTGCGATTGGTTCCTTCTCCGCAATGGCCGTTGCAGGTCGTGAAGTCAGCTTTGAACTCGATACATTTGAAATCATGATGTACCGCAGTTTTGTTGGGATCGCAGTTGTTTTGGTGCTGGGGTGGTATTTCGGCACATTGAGACACATCACACGGCGGCATGTGGGTACCCATTTTACGCGGAATCTAGCACATTTTACGGGGCAGAATCTGTGGTTTTATGCAGTTACGGTGATCCCTCTTACACAACTTTTTGCACTCGAATTTACGAACCCGCTGTGGGTTTTATTGCTTTCTCCCATGGTCTTGGGTGAACGATTAACGCGCATGCGCGTTCTGGCCGCAGTTATGGGATTTGCGGGAATTTTGATAATCACCCGCCCATGGGAATTTGGGATCAGCTTTGGTGTGACAACGGCCGCGTTATCGGCCGTGGCGTTCGCATGGACCACTTTGATGACCAAAAAATTGACCCGAACAGAAAGCGTCACATGCGTTTTATTTTACCTAACCGTAATGCAAGCGGTGTTCGGGGTGGTCTGTGCGGGATATGATGGCGATATTGCCGTACCATCAATGACTGCCTTGCCCTATGTTATGGTGATTGCCCTGTGTGGATTGCTTGCGCATTTTTGCATCACCTCTGCCCTTGCATTGGCGCCTGCCACCGTTGTCATACCTGTAGATTTTGCCCGCCTGCCAGTGATTGCAGTCATTGGAATGTTGGCTTATGGTGAGGCGCTCGATATTATGGTTTTGGCCGGTGCGGTTTTGATCTTTGTCGGCAACTATAGCAACATCCTGCATGAAACCCGAGGTCAGTCATGATTTACAAAAGCGCACAGGATTGGCAAAACGCCGTGCAGAAGCGTGTTGTTTTGTTTGGCATGTCAGGATTGGGGAAAACCCATGTTTCAAATATGCTACGCACCTCGGGAAATTGGTTTCACTATTCCATCGATTATAGAATTGGTACCCGCTACATGGGTGAATTTATCGAAGATAGCTTCAAACACGAGGCAATGGGTAACCCGTTTTTGCGCGACCTGTTGATGAACGATAGCATCAAAATCAAATCAAATATTACCTTTGATAACCTCACGCCGCTATCCACGTATTTGGGAAAACCTGGACGCAAGGATAAAGGTGGCCTATCGATAGACGAATATCGCGGGCGCCAGGCCCAACATCACTGCGCCGAAGTCGAAGCTCTGCTTGATACCCCCTATTTCATCGAACGCGCGCGTCTCATCTATGGCTATGATCATTTTGTCTGTGACAGCGGTGGATCGATTTGCGAAGTTGTAGACCCAGAGGATCCGAATGATCCCGTGCTTTCATGTCTGTCAAAATGCGCGTTAATGGTTTGGATCGAAGGATCAGATGCGCACATAAGTGAATTAATCAAACGGTTTGACCGCGCCCCAAAACCCATGTGCTATAAGGTATCCTTCCTTGAAGCCAAATGGGAGGCATATCTGGCGGAAAACGGGGTCGCAGCAAATGATGTTGACCCTGATCACTTCGTACGCTGGACTTATGCACAGGCTATGGCGCACCGCCAACCACTCTATAGTGGCATGGCGAACTGGGGTGTTAAGGTCACGGCCGATGAGATCGCCGCTGTCACGACTCCTGATCAGTTTAATGTGTTGATCGCAAATGCCCTTGAGCGTAGCACATAGCCGCTCTACCTCTAATTAAAAGTTCGGATACGTATAGATGCCCATTAAGATTCCAGAAAACCTGCCTGCCTATGACGTGCTTACGCACGAGGGCGTGATGGTTATGCCGGAAAATCAGGCATCGCGCCAAGATATTCGGCCGCTGCGTATTGCCTTGCTCAACCTTATGCCGCGCAAAATTCAGACGGAAATCCAATTTTCCCGCCTAATTGGGGCAACACCTTTGCAAATTGAATTGACGCTCATTCGGATGAGTGATCACCAATCCAAAACTACAGCTGCCGAGCACATGACCAGCTTTTACCGCCCCTTTGACGAGATAGCTGCAAGTGGAGAAAAGTTTGACGGCTTAATCATAACAGGCGCCCCGATCGAACACCTACCCTTTGAAGAGGTTACCTATTGGGGCGAGCTGCGCCAAATTATAGATTGGACACAAACCCATGTACACTCCACCTTTGGCGTGTGCTGGGGCGCTATGGCGATGATCTATCACCTGCATCGTATCAACAAACGTATGCTGGATGCAAAGGCATTCGGATGTTTTCGTCACGACAATTTGGATCCTGCCTCGCCTTATTTGCGTGGATTTTCAGACAATTTTGTCATACCCGTCAGCCGCTGGACCGAGATTGAACAAAAGGATGTTGATGCACACCCCGATCTAAAGACCCTGTTGGGTAGTGCCGAAGTTGGCCCATGTTTGATCGAGGATGCGAAACATCGCGCACTGTATATTTTCAATCACTTTGAATACGACAGCGATACATTGAAACAGGAATATGATCGTGATGTTTCAGACGGAACGCCGATTAATGTCCCACAAAATTATTACCCAGATGATGATCCAAGCCAACCACCATTGAACAGATGGCGATCACATGCGCATTTGCTTTATGGAAACTGGGTCAATCTGATTTATCAAAGTACTCCCTATGATTTGAATGAAATTGGCGCTTAATATTTTTATCCTAATCCTATCCCTCACTTTATTGGGCACCTATATCATTGCAAAATTACGCGAGGCGCGGATCGAAGCACACTATCCCCCAATGGGCAAAACGGTTAAGGTCAATGGGAAAAATATTCAGGCTTATGTGACAGGGTCAGGACCCGATTTAGTGATGATCCATGGATCAAGCGGTAATATGCGTGATTTGATCCTTGCGCTTGAGGATACGCTTGCGCCGCATTTCCGTTTGATTATTTTTGATCGGCCTGGATTGGGGTATACTGACAGGCTATCGTCGGAAGGGGATAAATTCATCGATCAGGCGATGATCCTGCGGGATGCTGCAAAAAAATTAGGAGCGCAAAAACCGATCGTTTTGGGCCATTCCTTGGGAGGGATTATTTCAATGGCCTGGGCGACACAGGCGCCTGATGATCTGTCCGCGCTGGCCTTGATATCGCCTGTTGCAATGCCCTTTCATACCCCGACCAGCACCTATTACAAAATGAACAAACACCCGATGATTGGGCCATTTATCAATCATTTCATCGGGGCCTTTCATTACGAAGGTGCCATTCAAAATGGATTGAATGAAGTGTTCACCCCCGATTCACCGCCTGTGGGTTATCGGGATAGAATGGGCGTTGAATTGGTGCTACGCCCCAAAACAATCCAAAACAATGCCAGACAGCGTAATCAAATTCATGCACAAATCCGCGCGCTTGAGGAACAATATGATCGCGTAACCGTGCCAATCGAAATTCTACATGGGGCATTGGACACCACAGTTTCCCCCGAAATCCATACCATGGGGCTGAAAAATCGCCTAAACAATGTCAATGTCACGATTTGGCCAGAGCAAGGCCATATGCCCCATCATTTCAAACAGACTGACATTTTAGACGCAGTTCAGAGGCTTCAGTCGCGCATCACATTAAAAAAATAAAATAAATCGCTCTATTCACCAAAACAAGAGTAGTCATGCAATCTCCATTTGACGGTGAAATTAGCGCACATTTCAAAACCAAAGCGCCGGACACAGCGCACCAAACCATCGATGGCGAAACCAAAGGCGTCGCCCCTGCCGTCGATTATTGCCATTTCGAAGGACGCGAAGATTTGATCGCTGAAACCGCGCTTCAGGGGTATTGTATTTTCGCTGATCTTATGGAACATGCCTTCCGCGATGGTCAGCCCTCTGCCATCACAGCGTTTGAGGCAACGGGACGCGCCCGTTCGAACTTTTTACGGGTACGTCCAGGTCATTATATCTCTATGTTCGAAAGTGATATTTCCGCAAATCGCACAACGGAATTATCCCATACCTCACAACGCGCGCACAACATCATGGAGCGCACGAGCCAAGACTTGCGCCACTACATGCACTTGGATCTCCGCCCCGTTGCATCCATGTTCAGCGTCCATATTCAGGCCATGTCGCATAGTGTTGTCGGATTATTCGCATATGATTCAGCATGTGCACAAAGCTCGTTTGAGCCCAAAGATTTGTTAGAAACGGGAATTGGTTTGTACCCACGCGGATTGGGTGTTCTGTCACCATATAATTAAGGAGCGTCGCAATGCCCTATGACCAAAGTTGAGCACTAATAATGCGGAGTGATCTATGCGATGTGATCAGAATTTCAGAAAATAATGTGTTTGGCGGAATTGCCTTTGTGTATGCAGGTCACATGTTAGGAGGCATACACAAGTTTGGCGACATGTTTTGCGCCGGCAAAGAACAAGAGGCAGATGCCAAAGCCATCGAATGTGCTGGTGACATGATGTTTAAAGCTCGCAAAATGGGCGGCCAAATTGATATAACGGACGAGGCATTTGTCGATGATGATCCCAGGCCGTCCTCAATGGGAATGGCCTTGCGCCGCGCGCAGAGCATACCGCTAAAATACTAGGTAATTTGTGCCTCTGCCGCGGCGATTGCGGCGTCTGCTTTTGATGAATCGCTTCCGCCACCTTGGGCCATATCGGGTCGCCCGCCACCGCCCTTGCCGCCCAATTCAACGACCGCTGCCTTGACCAAATCAATTGCACTGACACGATCAGTAAGATCACTTGTGACCCCTGCCGCCACGGCAACTTTGTCACCTGTGTCCGCAATCAACAAGATCGCGCCGCTTTCAACGCGGTTTTTGTGTTCATCAATCAGGGCGGGCAAATCCTTGCCCGAAACGCCTGCCAGAACCTGGGCTAAGAAGGATACTCCGTTGATATCCTTGGCTGCTGGACCCTGTCCCTTCGATGCGCCACCTGACATGGCCAATTCACGGCGCAGCTGCGCGACCTCATTCGCTAATGCCTTACGTTCATCCAACAAGGCTTTGACGCGCGATCCAACTTCGGCTAGGGGAGCCTTCATTTCAGATGCAATAGCATTCAACTGTTCAGATTGCTGGGTCATATGATCCAATGCGGCCTGCCCGGTCAGGGCCTCAAAACGGCGCACACCTGATGAGCTTGCGCTATCGCCAAGGGCGATAAAAGCGCCAATATCACCTGTTTGGCGCACATGGGTGCCACCGCACAGTTCTAACGAATAAGTGTTTCCATAATTGCCCTTGCCCGATCCGGCCAATTCGCCCATGGAGACCACGCGCACCTCATCGCCGTATTTTTCACCAAACAACGCCTGCGCGCCCATTGCGCGTGCATCATCTGGTGTCATGATACGGGTTTCAACGCGTGTGTTTTGACGGATGAATTCGTTCACCTCTGCCTCGACCTGACGCAGTTCATCCGCGCTCATCGCTTTGGAGTGGCTAAAGTCAAAGCGTAAACGATCCGCCGCGTTCAACGAGCCGCGTTGCGCGACATGATCACCCAAGGCACGGCGCAACGCTTCGTGCAAAAGATGCGTAGCCGAATGGTTCGCGCGAATGGCGCTGCGCCGAGTGTGATTGACCTGCAACTGTGCGCCCTGACCCGTTTCAATATGGCCTTCGCTCACTGTCGCAATATGAATGAAAACACCCGCGACTTTTTTCGTATCAGTAACAGAGGCCGCGCCTGTTTCGGTGCAAATTTCTCCAGTGTCGCCAACCTGACCACCGCTTTCTGCATAAAACGGTGTTTGGTTCAGAACCACTTGGATTTCTGCACCTGTTTTGGCCTTATCGATAGTGTCACTGCCCACTAGCATGGTCATGATCTGCCCTTCTGCCGTTTCGGTATCATACCCAAGGAAATCAGTGGTGCCATGTTGATCGGCAATATCAAACCAGATTGAGGCATCTGCTGCATCACCCGAACCCGACCATGCTGCGCGCGCCTTGGCCTTTTGTTCCGCCATCGCGGCATCAAATCCGTCTGTGTCGACACTCAAACCCTTTTCACGCAGCGCATCCTGCGTCAAGTCAAGTGGGAAACCATAGGTGTCATAGAGTTTAAACGCCGCCTCGCCTGGTAATGCGGCACCCTTGCCCAAACCCGCAACTTCATCGTCCAGCAATTTCAAACCACGATCAAGCGTATGTTTGAAACGTGTCTCTTCTTGCAACAGGGTTTCTTCGATCAGTGCCTGCGCCTGCGGTAATTCTGGATACGCGGCGCCCATTTGCTGCACCAATGCAGGCACCAAACGGTGCATGACTGGATCTTGGGCACCCAACAAATGTGCATGGCGCATCGCGCGGCGCATGATGCGACGCAATACGTACCCGCGTCCATCGTTTGAGGGCATGACGCCATCCGCAATCAAGAATGACGTTGAGCGCAAATGGTCGGCAATTACACGGTGGTGGGTTTTGCCCGGTCCATCGGGATCAGAGCTTGTCGCGTGGGCGGAGGCCTCAATCAGAGATCGGATCAAATCGGTTGAATAGTTGTCATTTGTGCCTTGCAGCAATGCTGCAACACGTTCGATCCCCATGCCTGTATCAATGGATTGGTTTGGCAAATCTGTTTTTGAACCGTCTTCAAATTGCTCATACTGCATGAAAACAAGATTCCAGATCTCGATAAAGCGATCCCCATCTTCCTCAGGTGACCCAGGAGGGCCACCCCAAAAGCTTTCGCCATGATCATAAAAAATTTCAGTACATGGCCCACAGGGCCCAGTAGGACCCATCATCCAGAAATTGTCATTCGTTGAGATGCGAATGATGCGATCATCAGAAAGTCCTGCAACCTTTTTCCACATATTCGCGGCCTCATCATCGGTATGATAGACCGTGACCAAGAGTTTATCTTTGGGAATATCCAGTTCTTTGGTTACCAATTCCCATGCAAATGGGATCGCCTCGGATTTGAAATAATCGCCAAAGCTGAAATTCCCCAGCATTTCGAAAAATGTATGGTGACGTGCCGTATAACCAACGTTGTCCAAATCGTTGTGTTTACCACCTGCACGCACGCATTTTTGCGCGGTGGTGGCGCGTTTGTAATCGCGTGTTTCAACGCCCGTGAACAGGTTCTTAAACTGAACCATACCCGAATTGGCAAACATCAATGTTGGATCATTGCGCGGAACCAACGGGCTTGATGGAACAATCTCATGCCCGTGTTTGGAAAAATAATTTAAAAAGGTTGACCGAATTTCGTTTAACGTTGGCATTGACTTCTCGCTTCATCAATTAGTTGAGATGGGTCTATCCTGTCCGTTAACTGATGTCCATAACACAAAGATTCGCAACAAAAAACGCGGCCAAATTGACCGCGTTATATTATAAATCCGCTATGCTTTACGCTTCTAATATATCCTCTCCACCACTAACTTCGACGTCGAAATCCAATCCATGCGAAGCGCGGATTTTATCTTCGATATCATGGGCTATGCTCGGGTTTTCCTTAAGGAAAGTTTTCGCGTTTTCACGCCCCTGACCAATGCGCTCATCGCTGTAGCTGTACCATGCGCCCGATTTCTCAACGACGCCCGCTTTCACACCAAGGTCCAATAATTCACCGGTTTTGGAAATGCCTTCGCCATACATGATGTCAAATTCAACCTGTTTAAAGGGCGGCGCAACTTTATTTTTTACAACTTTCACACGGGTTGCATTCCCAACAACTTCGTCTCGATCCTTAATTGCACCGATGCGGCGAATGTCCAAACGGACCGAGGAATAGAATTTAAGCGCATTGCCACCTGTTGTGGTTTCTGGGCTACCAAACATTACGCCGATCTTCATCCGAATTTGGTTGATGAAAATCACCATGCAATTTGAACGACTGATAGATCCTGTCAATTTGCGCATCGCTTGACTCATCAAACGAGCCTGAACGCCGACACTACTGTCGCCCATGTCACCCTCTAGTTCGGATTTTGGGGTCAGGGCGGCGACCGAGTCAACCACCACCATATTCACCGCACCAGAACGCACCAATGTATCGGTGATTTCCAAGGCTTGTTCACCTGTATCAGGCTGCGAAATCAACAATTCATCAAGATTCACGCCCAGTTTTTTGGCATATTGTGGGTCTAACGCGTGTTCAGCGTCAACAAAGGCGCACACGCCACCTTTTTTCTGCTCTTCCGCAATACAATGCAGGGTCAATGTTGTTTTCCCCGAACTTTCAGGACCATAGATTTCCACAATCCGCCCTTTTGGCAATCCGCCTATCCCAAGCGCAATATCCAAGCCCAGAGACCCTGTCGAAGTTGCTTCAATCTCTTGGATCGCGTTTTCCGATCCCAGTTTCATGATGGAACCTTTGCCGAACTGGCGTTCAATTTGCGAAAGCGCGCTTTCCAGCGCTTTTTGTTTGTCTGCGTTTTTCTTGTCTGTCATCGAAAGAAGATCTGCCATAATGTTGCTTTGCCTTTCTTATTTCATAGCAATGTGCACAGGGCAATCGCGCATTTTGTTCATCTATTGTTCTCTTGTTAGGGTCTAAAAAAGAACATTTCAAGAAAATTCTTGTAAAATGAGCTTCATTTGATTTCTGTAAATCTTTGTGTGAATTGTTTATAATTTGGTGAACAAGGATTATATTATTGTTTTTATTGCGAAAAATATTTAATCTAGCCTGCGCCCAAGGCAGTATAGACGAGTTTGCAGGCCGCGTAAGAACTCCAAACATTCATCATGTGTAGCGCCCTGTCCGGAGTTAAACACATAAATCTGAGGAAATATCAGCGTCAAATTCGCAAAGTAGTAGAGAATTCGTCAGATGGGCTATTCGCCCTCTATGGAATCGTTCGCCACCCGTTGGATTGGATGGGCAACTGTATCTGTCGTCTCAAACGATTTCTGACACATGCGATTGTTCAACCATCATCCGCCACAGACGCGACAGTGAAGCATGTGAGTTTCAAAGCAGCTGTTTAAAACCGTTTGCAGGGTTTCCCTGATCTATTTTGATTTCGGACACTAAATGGATAGGTTCACCAGCACGACGCGATCCATATTGTCCGTCATGAAATATTCCGCACGATCTGATTAGGTTAAGGCACAAATTTGATGGAAGATAATCCAAAGAAGAACTATCCATTCCCAAACCAATTTTTTTATTCTGCTGACCAAAAAAGGAAACATCAACTGGTTATCGAGAAATTTAGAAATAAGAGGCAATTTGCAGAATTTACACTATTTATGGCTGTGCCAAGACTGATGCAAAAAAACCGTCACCATGCACAGATGGGATCCATTGATTTTGTATTTCAACCCGCCATGTAGGATTTTGGGCCGTAAACCAATCGATTTGATCTTGATTTTCACAGGTCAGAACACTGCAGGTTGCGTAAACCAAACGGCCATCTGGTGCGACCAACTTCGCGACATCGGATAATATCTCGCGCTGTGTTGTGATCAGTGCATCCAATTGGTCTTGGGTCAATGCCCATTTTCCCTCTGGATCGCGTCGCCAGCTGCCCGATCCAGAACAGGGCACATCACAGAAAACCACGCCATATTCTGGTGCGAACTGATCTTTAGTCCGAATCGAAATTGCTGCATTCGCACGCTCTGCACGTGCGGGCAAATCCACCATACGGCGGAGATTAACATCATGTGCGTGAACGCTTCCACCCAGCCACGCGGCAAGAGCGAGTGATTTTCCACCGCCCCCCGCACAATAATCAAGGACAAGGCCATTATGTTTGGGATCAAGCAGCGCGACAGAGGCCTGACTACTCGCATCCTGCAATTCGATCAAACCATTTAAGAAGGCTTCGGTCGCCTGTAAACCCGCCGTTCGGCCCGTTACGCGAAGAGCTGTTGACACCTCAGGATGCGGTGATACGTCATATCCTGCCTCAGAAAGGGATGCGCATGCCTGATCAACCGTCGCTTTCAATAAATTGACCCGCAAAAATACTGGCGCGCGCTGCTGTAATACTTTAGCAATCGAAATGGCCTGATCTCCAAGGCTGTGACACCAATGCGGCCACAACCATTCGGAAATGTCACAATTTAACCAATCAGTTGTTGGTGTTTTAAAGCGACCTTCATCTGCACTGAGTGGGACAGGCGCGTATCGGGCATCGTTAAAGATTGCGTCCAAATCAACACCCTGCAAATGAAGGATACCCAGCATTAAGGATCGTCCCGTACGTGCGCCCCCTACTCTGCTCAGAGCACTATCACGCTGGCGCAACGCATCAAAGACATGATCACGGATCGCCGCGCGGTCTTTTGACCCCGCATAGCGATTGACCCGTCCCCAGCGCGTCAGCGCCGTTTCCGCACGCGCCCCATCCAGCACCGCATCCAAAATTTCAATGGCGGCAGAAACTCGTGCGGCAGGGGTCATTACATGATCCGGTAATTGGGGCTTTCACGGGTGATTTGAACGTCATGCACATGGCTTTCTTTCAAACCTGCGCCTGTGATTTTGACAAATTGGCAATTTTTGCGCATTTCGTCGACAGTTGCACAGCCCGTATACCCCATAGCCGCGCGCAAACCGCCAACCATTTGGTGAATAACGGCCCCCGCGGATCCTTTATAAGGAACCTGACCTTCGATCCCTTCAGGAACCAATTTATCGCTGGCAGCATCCTTTTGGAAATAGCGATCAGCAGATCCGCGCGCCATCGCACCTAGGCTACCCATACCGCGATAGGCCTTAAACGAGCGGCCCTGATAGAGGATAACTTCGCCGGGGGATTCATCGGTACCAGCAATCATGGAGCCAACCATGGCACAAGAGGCACCCGCAGCAATAGCCTTAGCGAAATCACCAGAAAACTTGATGCCACCATCCGCGATAATGGGAACATTCCCTGCAGCCGTGGCACAATCATTGATCGCAGTTAATTGCGGAACACCCACGCCCGCAACCATGCGTGTAGTACAGATTGATCCCGGACCAATCCCAACCTTCACTGCATCTGCACCCGCACCAATCAGCGTCTTGGTCGCTTCGGCTGTGGCAACGTTCCCTGCAACAACCTGAACCGTGTTGGATAATTTTTTGATCCGCTCAACGGCGTGCGCTACCCCTTCTGAGTGGCCATGCGCCGTGTCAATCACAACCATATCAACACCTGCGTCAATCAATGCCTCGGATCGTTCAAACCCTGCATCCCCAACGGTTGATGCCGCTGCAACGCGCAGGCGCCCTAATTCATCCTTACAGGCGGTTGGGTTCAGAACGGATTGTTCCGTGTCCTTTAGTGTCAGCAGCCCTGTCAACTTACCCTCTGCATCGGTGACAAGAAGTTTTTCAATACGGCGCGCCTTCATCAGGCTGATCGCCTCTTGGCGATCTGCGGGTTCATGCAAGATAGCAAGGTTTTCAGAACTCATCATAACATGAACAGGTGTGTCCTCCGCTGTGGCAAAACGCATATCACGGTTTGTGACAATCCCCACAACACGGCCCGCCTTATCTACAACTGGAAACCCAGACACGTTGTAAAGTTCGCGAAGTGCATTGGCATCCGCCAAGGTTTCATCCGCACGTAATGTGATTGGGTTATAAACGATCCCACTTTCAAATCGTTTGACGCGGCGCACTTGCTGGGCCTGTTCCTCTATCGTTAGGTTGCGGTGCAAAACACCCATACCCCCTGCTTGGGCCATGGTGATAGCCATGCGCGCCTCGGTCACTGTGTCCATAGCCGAACTCAGCAAGGGTATGTTCATTGCAATAGATTGGGTAACGCGTGTGCGTGTATCCGCCGTGTTTGGCAGAACGTTGGACGCACCGGGTACAAGTAAAACATCATCAAAGGTTAGAGCCTCGCGAATCTGCATGGAAAATCCTTTTTAGGCAGGGAACACTTGGCACGTCCCTATTTCACGTTTGCCCCTATTTGAAAAGGCCCATTCTTGTCGCATTCGGGCTTTTACTTACTGCACATTCTCGGTTAACTGAAAAAAACGACACAGGGAGAGAGCGCGTGAGTGATCATGGATATGAAACAGGTCGATTGAATTTACCATTTGTTGGCATTTCAACCTTTGGCAAACGCCCCTATGTCGAAGACTGGTCAACCATTGATGCAGATGTCGCCATTCTGGGTGCACCTTTTGATGCAGGAACACAGTGGCGCTCGGGTGCGCGATTTGGTCCACGCTCTGTGCGCGAGGCCTCTACCCTATTTAGCTTTGGCCATGCCGGCGCCTATGATCACGAGGATGACTCAATCTATCTGCCTGGTTCAGTGCGCATGATTGACATGGGTGACGCGGATATCATTCATACGGACACAATGAAAAGCCACGCAAATATCGAGACTGGCGTTCGAGCAGCGTTAGCAGCTGGCGCTCTGCCCGTCACGATTGGGGGCGATCATTCAATCAATATACCATGCATCAATGCATTTGATGATCAAGGCGATATTCATATCCTACAAATCGATGCCCATCTGGATTTCGTGGATGAACGGCACGGCGTGCGCTATGGTCACGGGAACCCTATGCGGCGTGCAGCAGAAAAATCCTATGTTAAAGGACTGACCCAAGTGGGCATTCGAAACGTAAGTTCGACCGCTAAAGAGGGATACGATGATGCGCGCAGCCGTGGGTCTGATATCCTGAGTGTGCGCCAAGCGCGTGCCTTGGGCTCAAAAGGCGTCATTGATCGCATACCCGTAGGTGCGCGAGTCTATATCACCATCGACATTGACGCGTTCTGCCCATCAATCGCACCCGGAACAGGAACGCCGAGCCACGGTGGGTTTCTGTACTATGATGTCTTGGAAATGATGCAGGCAGTGGCCCAGAGCCATGAGATTGCTGGCATCGATTTGGTTGAAGTTGCTCCAGACTACGATCCAACGGGATCCACATCGATCCTTGCAGCGCAAATACTGCTCAATACACTCGGATTTATCTTCCACGCAAAAAAGTAGAGCTATAAACTGGATCATTTTTATTGCTGCAACATTCGGTGCGGGAGTTTGGACGCGGTTGCCGGTGGCGGCATATTCCCCATTTTCCATGTGGAGCATGAGTAAAATTGATCAAATGAACGCATTGGAAAACTGATTACCCTTTGATCTCTATGCCATCTCGTTTCTGGCCTTTGCCCTTTGAGGATTTGTCCATTGGCCGGAGGCGATTGTCATGGCCATTGCAGCCACAATCGCAGGCTACGCGGACAGCCCGATCGCCCAGGCCCTACCCTCGTCCGTCATGTGCCATCTCATGATCGCGTTTGGATTTGGCATGTTTAACATTTTCTTTGCACGTCAATTTTTTGTAATATTCTTAGAACCGAACTAAGTGAAATCCTCCAGCGCCCCAAATCTCAATTTGGTCACAGGATTTAACCTGATGATCCCAATGCCTTTTTGGAACCGGCCAGAAAAACATCAAAAAAACATCACTGCCTGCAGATAATGCCGTCCTCGTGCCATTTTATGACGATTGAAGGCTTTCTGTCTTTTTAAATTGCATTATGTTCTGCAAAAATTCGTAGCGATAGGACATTACATGCAAAACGATCCCTTGGTTGTTTTTACCCCGTCTGGCAAGCGCGGACATTTTCCCATTGGAACTCCCGTTTTGACCGCCGCACGTCAACTGGGCGTGGATTTGGATTCAGTCTGTGGCGGACGTGGCATTTGCAGCAAATGCCAAATCACCCCGTCTTATGGGGAATTTCCGAAACACGGAGTGAGTGTTGGGGATAATGCCCTATCAGAGTGGAATACGGTAGAAGAACGCTACGACCAAAAACGCGGCCTAAAGCCGGGGCGCCGTTTGGGATGTCAGGCAACTGTCCAAGGCGACATTGTGATTGACGTGCCCCCCGAAAGCCAAGTGCACAAACAGGTTGTCCGCAAAGCCGCCAGCGCGCGCGTTATCGAAATGGACCCTGCAACAAAGCTCTATTTTGTTGAGATTGAAGAACCTGACATGCACAAACCCACAGGCGATCTGGAACGTTTGGCTCAGGCGTTGAAAGATCAGTGGGACATTGACAATGTGACGTGCGACTTGGGTGTGCTGACCAAATTACAGCCGCGTTTGCGCAAGGGAAATTGGCAAGCGTCCGTGGCAGTTTACCGGGATCATAAAACTGATAAGGCCCGCATTTTGGATGTCTGGTCAGGGCTGCACGAAGGTGGACTATACGGTTTGGCAATCGATCTTGGCTCAACCACAGTAGCCGCGCACCTGACCGATTTAACCACGGGCGAAGTCGTTGCAAGCGCAGGTGTGATGAACCCGCAAATCCGATTTGGTGAAGATTTGATGAGCCGCGTCAGCTATTCCATGATGAACCCAGGTGGGGACAGCGAAATGACGCGTGCCGTGCGCGATGCGATCAATACATTGGCCGAGGATATCGCCAAAGAGGCGGAAATTGATCCCAACCTGATTTTCGAGGTCGTCTTTGTCTGCAACCCAGTGATGCACCATTTGTTATTGGGCATTGATCCAGTTGAATTGGGTCAGGCGCCGTTTGCCTTGGCCACATCTGAATCCGTGATACTTAAAGCCTATGATCTGGAACTTATCAACATCGCAAAATCTGCGCAGATCTATGTTCTGCCCTGTATAGCAGGGCACGTCGGCGCGGATGCTGCGGCGGTTGCATTGTCCGAAGAACCCGGAAAATCAGATGATTTGGTGTTGATCGTGGATGTTGGAACAAACGCCGAAATCCTTCTGGGGAACACATCGCGCGTTTTGGCCTGTTCTTCGCCCACAGGTCCCGCATTTGAAGGGGCGCAAATCAGTTCGGGTCAACGCGCGGCACCAGGTGCAATTGAACGGATCGAAATCAACCCTGTCACCAAAGAGCCGCGGTTTCGCGTGATCGGCAGTGATATTTGGTCAGACGAAGAAGGTTTCGCCGAAGCAACCGCAGTCTCTGGCATCACAGGCATCTGTGGGTCAGGGATTATCGAGGCGGTCGCAGAATTGCGTATCGCGGGATTGATGGATGAGAACGGCCTAATAGGATCGGCCGAGGCGACAGGCACTGCGCGCAGCATTCCAGAGGGGCGCACGCATTCCTATTTGGTCTATGATGGTACCGCCGATGGTGGGCCAAGGATCACTGTCACTCAGGGCGATATTCGCGCAATCCAGCTGGCGAAATCCGCTCTTTATGCGGGTGCGCGTCTATTGATGGACGATATGGGGGTTGACCGCGTTGATCGTGTGGTATTGGCGGGGGCGTTTGGTGCACATATTTCCAGCAAACATGCAATGGTTTTGGGCATGATCCCAGATGTTCCATTAGATAAGGTTTTTTCCGCAGGAAACGCCGCGGGAACGGGTGCACGGATTGCCCTGTGTAATGTGGAATCACGGCGCGAAATTGAACGGGTAGTCGGCCAAATCACCAAGGTGGAAACCGCGATTGAGCCAAAATTCCAAGATCATTTTGTCGCAGCCAACGCAATTCCGCACAAAACCGATTCATTTCCAGAACTGCGCAGCATCGTAACCCTGCCCAATCTAAACTTTAATTTAGGGGGTGGTGTAGAAGAAGGTCGGGGACGCCGCAGACGTCGCCGCGCACCCTAAATGAACAAAGGGCCGGAAAATCGCGGCCCTTTCTTAATTCGGACGATAACCGTCAAATTATTTCGTTTTCAGTGTGCCTTCCACCTTGGCACCTTTGGCTGTCGCGATGGATTGATAAACAACATCAGCCTTAATCTGTCCACTTGCAGCGATGGCCAGGTCATTGGTGTTCACACTCCCATCAACCTTACCCTCTATAGCAAGGGAGTCAGATGAAACCGATCCATCGACCAAACCAGCACCCAAAACATTCACAGATTTTGCGGCCACTTGGCCCTTCACCGCGCCATCAATTTCAATGTCGCCCTGGGATTTGATATCCCCTTCTAATTTCAAATCAGAACTTAAATATGACTTTGCCATCGCAGCACGCTCCCTCAGCTTATATTGCGTTGGGGCTTAGTGAACTGAAATTTATTGAATACTGCAAGTTAAATTAAATATTTGGCGCAAATCGGCACATTAAAGGGTGTCAGTCCTTTCGAGCAGCGAACAACCCTGCGCCCGCGATCAGCAAAACGGTGGAGGCGTTGATTTTGATCACAAAAATGCAAGTGCCGGATGCATGAGAAAACGGCCCTCAAACACAAAAAATGGATAGAAAAAGCGCCCACGCTAAAAGGCCCTTGAAGATCCAATCTTCGCCTTGAAGTACCACATCTTCGGCGGTTTGACGTTCTGTCGTGCCGCTCAATGTTATCTCGCTGCTCCCTTACCTTTGATCAGATTTAGAAATTGAATGGGGCGAAAAGTTGACCAGTCTAAGAAAATATTAGGAATTGTTTCCGTGCGCCGTTTTTTGAGAACTTGATCTCTGCTTAAAATCCTGTAAAAGAGCGCAACTTCTGCAAAAAATGTGTCTTGCGGTGTCCCTCGTGGGTGGTTGCAGAAGGGGAACGCCACCTTGTGAAACCCGCCTATTATGATTGGAGCCAACATGCCCCTCTATGAGCATGTCTTTATTTCGCGTCAGGACTTGTCCAACGCGCAAGCCGAAGGCCTGGTTGAACACTTCTCAACAGTATTGAAAGATAACGGCGGCAATGTCCTTGAGTCTGAATACTGGGGTGTCAAAACGATGGCCTACAAAATCAACAAAAACCGTAAGGGTCACTACGCGATGATGCGCACAGATAGCCCTGCAGCTGCGGTTCAGGAAATGGAACGCCTAATGCGTCTGCACGAGGACGTTATGCGTGTTATGACAATAAAGGTTGACGCCCACCAAGAGGGCCCATCCGATCAAATGCAAAAACGTGATGACCGCGGCGAACGCCGTGAGCGCCGCGCGTAAGGAAAGGATGTTAACCGATGGCAAATAAACCATTTTTCCGCCGCCGTAAGGTCTGCCCATTCTCAGGTGAGAACGCACCAAAGATCGATTATAAAGATACAAAGTTGCTACAGCGCTATATCTCAGAGCGTGGCAAAATTGTTCCATCACGCATCACTGCTGTTTCTGCCAAGAAACAACGTGAATTAGCGCGCGCTATAAAACGTGCACGCTTCTTGGCTCTATTGCCCTATTCCGTGAACTAAGGAGAGAGACATGCAAGTTATTCTTCTAGAACGCATTGCGAAATTAGGCCAAATGGGCGACATCGTTGATGTGAAACCAGGTTATGCTCGCAACTTTCTCCTGCCACAGGGCAAAGCGCAAACAGCATCAGACACAAATGTAAAAGCATTTGAAGCACAAAAAGCACAGCTTGAGGCACGCAACCTTGAAACCAAAAAGGAAGCAGAAGATCTCGCGGCGAAGTTGGATGGCCAACAATTCATCGTGATTCGATCTGCCTCGGACTCTGGTGCGCTGTACGGGTCTGTCACACCACGTGACGCCGCCGAAACCGCAACAGATGCAGGTTTCAGCATAGACCGCAAACAAGTTTCCTTGATTAACCCGATCAAAGAGCTTGGTCTCCACGAAATGTCCGTGAAACTTCATCCAGAAGTCTCTGCAACTATCGTCATGAACGTTGCGCGCTCAATGGAAGAAGCGGAATTGCAAGCATCAGGTAAATCAATCCAAGAATTGGCCGCTGAAGAAGAAGCAGCAGCAGAATTCGAGATTGCAGAATTGTTTGACGATATTGGTAGCGCGGCCTCTGATGACGACGAAGGTCCTGTTTCAACACCGGAAGACGAAGCATAAGTCATCGCTCTCTGAAATTCAATGCATTAGACCGCTCCAATTCTATGATTGGGGCGGTTTTTTATGTGGTGTTGTTCATCTATGCATGGGCATACTGTCGTATTTAAAGAAATGGACGCAACTCATCCACTATCATACTTTTAAATACTCATAATAATCCATTAATTGCGCAAATTACCCCATGTACCGCAATAAATGAAAAGATTTTTATGATTTTCTTTTCATTTTCTGTCATTTTCGCAGTTGACCTCCCCGACCTACCCCCATAGTGTGCGCGTTGAAAAATATGGAGACCTTTGATGTTTGATGTATTGAACGTCGTAGTTAAAAGGCGCGTGGGTCGGTAACGTCACCATTACTCAGACCCCATGCGCCCCCGCCAAAATCGGGGGCTTTTTTAATGCGAAACAGAAATTGCTGTTGAAAACGGAGCGAATGACAATGACACGCCAAATGACTGGAGCAAAAATGATTGTCCAAGCCTTGAAGGATCAGGGTGTCGATACCGTATTTGGGTATCCTGGCGGGGCAGTACTGCCGATCTATGACGAAATCTTTCAACAAAATGACATTCGCCACATTCTGGTGCGTCACGAACAAGGTGCTGTTCACGCAGCTGAAGGCTATGCGCGTTCAACTGGCAAACCCGGAGTTGTTTTGGTGACATCTGGCCCCGGGGCGACAAACGCGGTAACGGGCCTAACCGACGCCTTATTGGACAGCATTCCACTGGTTGTTTTGACGGGTCAGGTTCCAACATTCATGATTGGGTCAGATGCGTTTCAAGAGGCGGACACAATCGGCATCACGCGGCCCTGCACAAAACACAATTGGTTAGTGAAAGACACGGCGAACCTATCTTCAACCATTCACGAGGCATTCCATGTGGCCACATCGGGCCGCCCGGGTCCTGTTCTGATCGACATTCCCAAGGATGTACAGTTTGCCTCTGCAGCCTATCAAGAAAAACAAAAGGCCAATACCGCGCATTATGCCCCCAAGGTAAAAGGCGACATCGAACAGATCACCAAACTGGTCGAGGCCATGGAAAAAGCCGAACGTCCTTTGTTTTACACAGGTGGCGGCGTAATAAACTCTGGCCCTGCTGCCAGCCAATTGTTGCGCGAATTGGTCGATGCAACGAGTTTCCCAATTACATCTACATTGATGGGCCTTGGCTGTTATCCTGCCTCTGGGAAAAATTGGTTAGGTATGTTAGGCATGCACGGCCTATATGAGGCGAATTTGGCCATGCACGATTGTGATCTTATGATAAACATTGGCGCGCGCTTTGATGATCGTATCACTGGCCGCATTGACGCATTCAGCCCAAAATCGAAAAAGGCGCATATCGATATTGATCCATCCTCAATCAACAAGGTGATCCAAGTTGATATTCCAATCATTGGTGATGTTGCCCATGTTTTGGAAGATATGCTTAAGATTTGGAAATCGCGTGGCCGCAAAGTAAACGCAAGCGGTCTGCAAAAATGGTGGGCCGAGATCGAAGATTGGCAAAAGGTAAACTGCCTGAAGTTTGAACAAAAGGGGAGCACAATCAAACCACAGCATGCGCTTGCGCGTTTGGAGGAATTGAGCAAACACCGCAAAGATCGTTTTATCTGTACCGAAGTTGGCCAACACCAAATGTGGGCCGCGCAGTACTTAGGCTTTGAGAACCCAAACCAATGGATGACATCGGGCGGATTAGGCACAATGGGATATGGTTTCCCTGCCTCAATCGGTGTACAGATTGCGCACCCTGATGCATTGGTCGTCAATGTTGCGGGCGAAGCATCCTGGTTGATGAACATGCAGGAAATGGGTACTGCAATCCAATATCGCTTGCCCGTGAAACAATTCATTTTGAACAATGAACGTTTGGGAATGGTCCGTCAGTGGCAGGAATTATTGCACGGCGAACGCTATTCGCATTCATGGTCCGATGCCCTGCCCGATTTCGTGAAATTAGCCGAAGCATTTGGCGCCAAAGGGATTTTGTGCAGTGATCCAGCCGAACTGGACGACGCAATAATGGAAATGTTGAATTACGATGGCCCTGTGATTTTTGATTGTTTGGTTGAAAAGCATGAAAACTGCTTCCCGATGATTCCATCAGGGGAACCACACAACAAAATGTTGTTGGGCGAAGCCAGCACAAAGAATGCAATAGGTACATCTGGCGCGGTATTGGTATAAGGAATCAGGGCATGTCAGCATTGAAAATCAAAAAAGGGTCGACCAAGCATTCCGCCTATAACCTGCGTGCTAATTTTGGTGATGAAATCGAGACACATACGCTGGCGGTTATCGTCGATAATGAAGCGGGCGTTTTGGCCCGCGTGATCGGACTATTTTCAGGCCGTGGTTATAACATCGAAAGCCTGACCGTTGCCGAAGTAGACCATCAAGGCCATCTTAGCCGCATCACCATTGTCACCACTGGTACACCAACCGTGATTGAACAAATCAAGGCACAGTTGGGCCGCATTGTGCCCGTTCACGAGGTACACGATCTGACCGTCGAAGGGGCGGCAGTCGAACGTGAACTAGCCCTAATCAAGGTTGCAGGATCAGGCGACAAACGTGTCGAGGCATTGCGGTTGGCTGATATTTTCCGCGCCCAAGTCGTTGATAGCACTTTGGATAGTTTCGTTTTCCAAATCACGGGGACACCTGACAAGATTGACGCATTCGCTGATTTGATGCGTCCTCTTGGTTTGAGCGAAATGGCACGCACGGGTGTGGCAGCACTTTCTCGCGGTATGCAGACTGTGCAGCCTGACTGATTACACATATCTTTATCACAAATCAAACCCCGTCAATACACTTGAAGGAGTACTGAAAGTTCGGCATTTACCAAGGCCATGGCTTATGGCTGTAGCACCATTTTTCTTTTTTTTCGTGTTTTGCTATTGGCCCCACGGCATGATCACATACGAACGGTGGGACGACTAAGATAATACCCAACGAAGCAGGTCAAGACCGCTCTCCTGCGGATATTCGCGCGGTTTTCTCTCAAGACTCAAGGGAACTGATGGGGCCTGCGCGGAATGTGTCGGCACTGTGACGCGAACTTCCTTTGAACCGCATGCAAATTAACAGCTATCTTGGGGGTAAAAGCTTTCCGTGGTCAGATATTTTACAAAAAATATGCATACATTGCGGACGATAAGCGTAAATTTTATTTCAACCTTTGTCCAAATGCAACACGACCCATCCAATGCCCAGGCATCGTCCATGTGTATTGCAAGGACGGTATAACATGTATCACTGGGAATGAGCCGATATCTGAAATGCGCAAAAAATAGATGTAGATTGACAAATACGACTGCTGATTTTGCGGCATGTTTTTGGCAATGGATACAGAGCACGATATGTTTGTGTCGCGCAGGCGGTTATTGCCAGGATCATTTAATTTCGTCGCCCCTCTACTCTTGATTGAAAAGAACTAACGGCAAAGCTATGCCTTGCGAACATCGTAGGAATTCACCACTACATCATACTCCTCGGCATGGTGTACCAATATCTGGGTCAGTTTTCAGATCTGATGCTTGCGACTGCATGCAAAGCCGGACTATGCAGCGCAGATGAAGTACCAAGTTACCAGAAATCTTTATTTTTGCTGGACCGTTCCTTCAAATAAATCCTCATTGATGTCGGAATTAGAAAAGGACAGTCGCGGATAAGCCTGTGCGCCAAAACGTGCTATTATATCCATGATCCTGAGACTATTGGAGGATACGATGGAACATCTAACGGATCTATCCCGGGTAAAAGAACCCCTTGGTATGGCAAATGGGTTGCCCAACGCGCATTACATTGACCCTGCGGTTTTTGCAGAGGAATGTGACGCGCTGCTATTTGGTCAATGGGCGGGACTGGCTGTTGCCGCGGACGTGCCAGAGGCAGGAGACGCAAAACCGATTACCTTCATGGGAATGCCATTGTTATTACTGCGCGATCGCAATGATAAAGTGCGCGTATTTCAAAATACCTGCCGCCACCGTGGGATGATTTTAGTGGAAAAACCCCGTAAGATCGAAGGTGCCATCCGCTGCCCCTACCACAGTTGGTGCTATTCGACGGAAGGCAAATTGGTGTCCACCCCTCATGTTGGCGGACCAGGTCAAAACACGCATCGTGATGTGGATCGTGCGACCTTAGGCCTTACTGAAATTCGCAGCCATATTTGGCGTGACGTTGTATGGGTGAATGTGGATGGACAGGCCCCAGAATTTGAGATGGCTATGAAACCCGTGATGGAGCGTTGGGCCGAATTTGAACGCCCCCTGTTTCACGGCGGTGCGGATAGCAAATTTGTACTATCCGTGAAATCTAACTGGAAATTGGCCGTTGAAAATTATTGCGAAAGCTATCACCTGCCATGGGTTCATCCCGGTTTGAACAGCTATTCGCGTCTTGAAGACCATTACAACATTGAAGAATACGGTGCCTATTCTGGTCAGGGCACACTGGTTTATCGCCAACTAGTGGGGGATAATGGCGCGAAATTCGCAGATTTTGATGATTTGGACGCAAAATGGGATACGGCGGCGGAATACTTATCGGTTTATCCAAATGTGTTATTGGGGATGCACCGAGATCATGCCTTTGCCATTGTTTTGGTTCCCAATGGACCAGAAGAAACCGAAGAAAACATTCACCTATATTACGCCACACCTGAAACAGATGCAGAGTTGCGTGCCAAAAATACCGAACAGTGGAAAGTCGTTTTTGAAGAGGATATCTTTGTAGTTGAAGGCATGCAACGCGGTCGCCATGGCGTAAACTTTGATGGCGGTCGGTTTTCCCCAGTAATGGATGGCCCAACGCATTGTTTCCACGATTGGGTCGCAGGCAAGGTGATCGAACGCCGCGCGATATCCAACGCCGCAGAATGACATTATCAGATCAAGATCTGTTAAACGCGCATGAGGAAGGCGACACAGCCCGCCTCTGCACGCTGTATCATCAGGCGGCATTGACCAGTGATCATATACATGCCGCCTGTTTTTACGCCACACATGCCTATGTTTTTGCGCTGGAGTGCGATCATCCTTTGCGTCCTGAGATTCGTGCATTTTTGGTCCAACACGGTCGCGAAGAATAGCTATGTGAGCATACGACGTGATCCTACCCTGTCGAATTGACACCGCCTTAAAATAGGCGCATCAGGATGGGGATGAAATTACCTGCATCTGTCATATTCACCACTACCATCCTAATCCTTGGCCTAATTGTGGGTTGGGGTGCCGCCGCCTTTACACCCCTACCCCTACCATGGATGTTGGCCCCCCTTTTGGGCACGGCGATTTTTGTGATGGTACGCCCTACGGCAATCCCAACAGGATATCAGTTTCCCAAACGCTTTCGCCTGATCTTTATTGCCATCATTGGTTTGATGATCGGAATACAGGTAACGTGGAACATTGTTGGCAGCCTGCACAGTTATTGGCCCAGTTTGATTGCCATAGTGCTGTTCATTTTGGCGGCACAGGCATTTAACATGACAGTATTTCAACGCCTTGGCGGATATGATCGCGCAACCGCCTTTTATTGTTCTGCCCCAGGTGGGTTGATGGAAAGTATCGCCTTGGGCGAAGAAGCAGGCTGCGACGTGCGCCTACTGACGATGCAGCAATTTACACGGATCATCCTCACGCTAAGTTCGGTGCCAATTTTGGTGTCGTTCTGGGTGGGGGAACCCGTTGGATCATCCGCAGGTTTGGTCCTAACTGGCAAAGACAGCGGTCTGCCCCTATGGGAAGATTTATTGATCGCCGGCACCGTTGGGGCCGCTGGATTATGGATCGGGAAATTCCTGCCTGCGGGACATTTGATGGGTCCATTGATTGCATCCGCTGCGATCGGATTAAGTGGTTTGGCAACCATTGCCCTGCCTCAATGGCTTGTTATAATTGCACAGATAGTCATCGGTACGGCACTGGGCAGTCGGTTTGGGGGCATCCAACTCTCAGAAATTAGACGCGCGATTGGTTTGTCGATACTTAGCGTTGGGTTTATGATCCTGCTGAGTTTCGTGATCAGTCTAGTCCTGATCCTTTTCACGGACATGAGCTTTATGATATCCATGATATCGTTTGCGCCAGGGGGAGTCACCGAAATGTCCCTGATAGCGCTAAGCCTATCGGCCAACCCAGCGATCGTGACATTGCATCATTTGGCACGCATATCCCTGACGGTGTTTATGATTTCGGCACTGGCCAAAAATTTTCAGAAAAACCCAAAAACGGAATAGAAGCAGGGTCTATTCAGCGCTAGCCTTTTCTTCTAAGCCCAACCATTCTTCCTCAGCCTGCGCCAGTGCGATTTGTCTCTCAAGCATGGCCTCAGTTGCCTTCTTCCATTTAACAGGCTCGTTGGAAAACAAACCGGGATCAGACATGAACTCTTCTAGTTTTGCGATCTCGGCCTCTAGACGTTCGATAATCGCGGGCAGTTTTGCCAAACGGTGTTTTTCGGTGTAACTTAACGACGCCTCTTTCTTTTTTGGCTGGGATTTCGGCACTGATTTTTCGCCTAATTTGGTGCGCTTGGGCTCTGGTTTTACGGTGTCCTCTTTGGGTTTTTGCGATTGATAATCGCTCCACCCACCTGCATAGACCGTGGCGCGACCATCCCCCTCCATCGCAATAGTAGCTGTGGCCACACGATCAAGGAAATCACGATCGTGGCTAACCAAAATTACGGTGCCATCGTAATCATCAAGCAGCTCTTGTAAGAGGTCCAGAGTTTCAACATCCAAATCGTTAGTCGGTTCGTCCAAGATCAATAGATTGCTTTCGCGTGCCATAATTTTTGCTAATAAAACCCGCGCCTTTTCCCCACCGCTTAGGCTGCGGATGGGGGCAAGTGCCTGTGCCTCATCAAACAAAAATTCTTTTAGGTATCCAACCACATGTTTCGGCTGTCCGCGTACCAAAACTTGATCGGCCTTTCCAGACACCCGCATTTCTGGATCGCCTGCCAAACTTTCCCAGAGGGTCATATCGGGGTCAAGTTGCGCACGTGCCTGATCAAATAGGGCTGGTAACAAGTTGGTGCCGTGTTGTACGCTGCCTGTATCAGGTGTCTCTTTCCCGATCAGCATATTCAACACGGTGGTTTTCCCCGCTCCGTTTGGCCCAATAAAGGCGATGCGATCCCCGCGCTGAATTTTTATCGAAAACGGTTTGAGGATGGTTTTGTCCCCAAAGCTTTTGGAAATGCCAGTGGCTTCAATCACCTTGCGGCCCGATTTGGGGGCCGCGGCAAACTCCATGGCGGCTGTGCCCTGACGTTTAATCATAGAGACCCGTTCGGCCCGTAAATCCTTGAGCGCGCGTAAACGTCCCTGATTGCGTTTGCGCCGTGCACTGATCCCTTCAACGGCCCAACGCCCCTCTGATTTGATCTTTCGGTCCATTTTGTGGCGCTGGATGTCCTCTTCAAACCACACCTTTTCCCGCCATGCCTCAAACTTTGAAAATCCCTCTTCATTGCGGCGCACCTGTCCGCGATCAATCCACAGGGTCGCCCGCGTCAGCGCATTCAAAAACGCGCGGTCGTGCGAAATGAGGACATAGGCCGCGCGGGTTGATTTCAATTCGTTTTCCAACCAAGAAATCGCCTGAATATCCAGATGATTGGTCGGTTCGTCCAGTAACATCAATTCGGGCGCTTCGGCCATCAATTTGGCCAAGGCTGCGCGTCGCCGTTCGCCACCCGATGCGGTTGACACAGCGCGATCAGGATCAAACTTTAGCCCCTCGCCTGCACGTTCCACACGATAAAGCTCACCCGGTTCAAGCGCACTTGCCGCATAATCACCAAGGGTTGCAAACCCCTCCATCGTTGGGTCCTGTTCCATGTATCCAACGCCACTGCCGGAGGGAACAACGCGCAAGCCATGATCCGCCTCAATCAATCCCGCCATGACCTTCATCAAGGTGGATTTGCCAGTACCATTGCGCCCGACCAAGGCAATACGATCTCCCGAATGCACGACCATATCTAGATCGTGAAACACAGGATCACCGCCAAAAGTCAGGGAGATTTGATTAAGCTGAAGTAAAGGAGAACGTGCCATAGCCTTGGGCTATTCCGCATCGCTCAAAAGGTCAAGTCAATGCACGCAAAAGCCGTTTTCGCGAAGGTGGGATTGATCCGATTTCAACACCTGTGAATACGTGCAATGTGTTCATTTGGGCATCCACCACCGCATGATCACTGACCCAGCCGCCCATCATCAAATAAGTTTTCAACAAGGGCGGCATGCGCCGCATCGCCTCTTTCATATCAGGCGCTCCTGTTAAGCGTTGGGCAAAGCGAAAGACATTTGGGGCCTTAACCCGCGGCAACCATCGCTGTGGCGCCAGATGATTGTCACGTAGAACAGCAAAGCTGTCGCGATAGGCATCTTGGTCTGTTCCATGAAACGAGGCGCATCCAAAAAGGAGCGAAACATCATTATTATCCACATATTGGGTCATAGCCCCCCATGCGATGCGGAACACATCAGGATCATTACACGCAGGCCGAATGCAAAATCGCCCCATTTCCACCAATTTACCCTGATAAGATTGCAGCGCTGACAAATTATAATATTGTGCGGAATAGGATCGTGTGATGTCATCCCCGCTGTTTAAATGCATAATGCGATAACAACAGACTAGGTCAGATGTGTCCAAATCCTCAACCAGCATATGTTCGCAAAGATCATCAAAGGCGTCTCGATCCAATCCATGCGCATGGTTCAACCCAAAACAATCGTGGCGCAGGATTTGGGCCGCTGCAACGTCATCTGGCGTTTCAGCGATGCGGGCGCGGTAGCGTCCTTTTTCCAACACAAGCATTCCTGCCCCCACCCATATAATCGGCCCGTTACATATGAGCTTAGGTGCCCGATGTAACAAGGCTGCAACACTAGCGGATCAGCTGGCCTGCTGTTGGACGACCTATTGATGCAACAATACGTCTAAAGGTTCCCAGGTTTTCGATCCCGCTTTCAGTTACATCTGTATTAAGCACCACAACCTGCCCATCCGTCAAAGAATATTGTCCCAAAGCTGTCAACACGCCATCCTGATCAAAGGCAAGAGCCAACACCTGACGTTCAACCTCTTTTGGTGCGCGGGCGCCGATACGTTCGAAACGAGAGCGCACATAGTATGCCTGGTCCTCTTGCAACACGCCATATGTTGTCGGTGTGCCCAAGGCATCAAAAACGCTATCGCGTGTATCAACACCGACGACCAGTGCGCTGATCTCTTCCTTCGTGGGAATGTATCCTTGGTTCCGAAACTGCGTGGTGCATCCGGCAATAATCAAAATCACAACGCCCATCATAATTTGGCGGAATGGTTTCATGTGGTTTGCCCCTTTTGTTTCATCACGCGCTCCCCTATATCCGATTACATAAAGCGCAGCGCGCATGCAAGAAAGGATCGCTTGTCCGATGGCCCGTACAGACACATCCACGCCTCGATTGCGTATCGCCGATTTAAACGAACGTCGACCCACACGCTTCGAATTGATGTTCGATCCGGCACAAATTCGCCAATTCACCGAGGAATTGGACCTAATTTCGCTGAAAAAACTCCGCTTTAAGGGCGAACTGGTTGCCAAAGGACGGGATCAGTGGGAATTAACCGCGGAGTTGGGGGCGACCGTTCAACAGGACTGTGTCATCAGCTTCGTGCCTGTCAACACACGCATTGATGAAATAATCATCCGTCGCTATGTGCCCAAGGCCGTGTTCGAGCAGATTGCTGAAGACGAAGAAATTGTCAAAGTCAGTGGCGATGATGCTATGGACATTTTGCCTGCAGAAATTGATTTGCTGGAGGTATTTCGCGAAACACTGGTTTTGGCCCTGCCCGATTATCCGCGTGCAGAGGGTGTCGAACTAGGTGAACGTGTTTTTTCCGAAGAGGGTGTTAAAGCGATGCGGGACGCAGATGCAAAACCCTTTGCGGGCCTTGCCGCACTGAAAGAAAAGATGGAAAAAGATGATTAATTTCGCTTCAACCCCTTGCGCATTTAAAAAAGCACGATATTTTCCGCACTCTTGCGATTATAGGTTGTATTTGTAGGTGGATTAGATGTATTCGCCACGGATATATAAATGGAACGAAACGTCGGGGACATTGATCCTCGTTCAATATTGGGGTTGAGACATGGCTGTCCAACAGAACAAAGTATCACGCTCACGCCGCAACAATCGTCGTGCACACGACTCATTGGTTGCAGGCAATCCAAACGAATGTCCAAACTGCGGCGAACTAAAGCGCCCACACCATGTTTGTGCATCATGTGGACATTATTCAGATCGCGAAGTTGTCGCGCTGACTGAAGAAATCGATTTGGACGACGACGCAGCCTAAGCTGCGCGTGTTCATGTTCAACTCACGTGCAAGCAATGTCCTTGGAACGTTCAGAAAATAGAACCGTACTAAGCATTGATGCAATGGGTGGCGATCTGGGACCGGCGGCTGTTGTCGCCGGTATTTCTCGTTCTGCCAAAATAAATCCTGACCTAAATTTTATTCTGCATGGACCCGAGGTCGAGTTGCGCCGATTGGTCGATCGGCGTCGTGCATTGGTGGGGCGCGTCGAAATCCGCGATGCAAAGGATGTGGTCACGATGGATGACAAACCTAGTCAGGTATTGCGTACAGGGCGTAACACATCAATGTGGTCAGCGCTTGAAGCTGTGCGTGCGAGTGAAGCCGAGGTTTGTGTATCCTGCGGAAACACAGGCGCGCTGATGGCGATGAGCATGATCCGCCTGCGCAAGCTGGAGGGTGTGAACCGCCCCGCAATCGCCGTGTTGTGGCCATCCCAAAATCCTGCAGGTTTCAATATTATGTTGGACGTGGGCGCAGATGTACGCGCGGATGCGCGTGACCTTTGCCAATACGCGCTTATGGGAGTGTCCTACGCCCGCAACGGATTGGAAATCAAACACCCGCGCGTTGGGGTTTTGAATGTCGGCACCGAGGAACACAAAGGTCGCGCTGAATTGAAAGAGGCGCATGCGCTGATCGCATCGCTTGCGGATGACGCAAATTTTGAATTCGTCGGCTTTGTCGAAGGGGGAGATATTCCCGGCACGAAATGCGATGTTATCGTCACCGATGGTTTCACAGGTAATATCGCGTTGAAAACTGGTGAGGGGACCGCAAATTTGATTGGCACGCTGTTGCGTGAAGCCTTTGCCTATACCCCCCTATCGCGCCTTACATCCCTTTTGGCCTTGACCTCAATGAGGCGCTTGAAAAAACGAATTGATCCACGGCGCGTAAATGGTGGTGTGTTTTTGGGCCTGAATGGCACTGTTGTAAAATCCCACGGATCTGCGGACGCAACAGGCGTTTCTGCAGCGATCAAGCTCGCCTTTCAACTCGCCCAATCTGATTTTTCCAAGAAAGTCGCTGCACGGGTTGCATCCACCCCCACATTGGCGCAGGATAATACAAAACTAAGCGATAAAACAGGCGAACAAGAATGACGATACGGGCCGTTGTACGCGGCATTGGACATTACCTACCTGAGCGCGTCGTGCCCAATTCCGAATTTGAAGACACCTTGGATACAAGTCATGAATGGATCGTATCGCGATCAGGTATTCATCAACGTCATTTTGCAGCCGAAAACGAAACAACATCCGATTTGGCCATTCATGCCGCCAATCACGCACTGACCGCTGCAGGCATGGTGGCCAATGATTTGGATGCCATCATTGTGGCCACATCAACAGCCGATCTGACATTTCCGTCCGCAGCAACTATGGTGCAAAAGGGCCTCGGCATGACGCGTGGTTTTGCCTATGATGTTCAAGCAGTATGTGCGGGATTTGTATTCGCGCTAGCCACTGCGAATGCGCAAATCGTATCGGGCCAGGCAAAACGCGTAATGGTAATTGGTGCGGAAACATTTTCGCGCATCATGGATTGGCAGGATCGCACAACCTGTGTGCTGTTTGGCGATGGCGCAGGCGCTTTGATCCTAGAGAGCCAAGATGGCACAGGCGATAAATCCGATCGCGGAATCCTTTCAGTTGATCTAAATTCGGACGGGCGCCACCGCGATATTTTATATGTGGACGGCGGTGTTTCCACACAAACCACTGGTTTCTTGCGCATGCAGGGCAAAGAGGTGTTTCGTCACGCCGTAGAAAAATTAGCTGCGACCGCACAAACTGCAATGGAAAATGCGAAAATCACCTCGGATGAAGTGGATTGGGTTGTCCCCCATCAGGCGAATATTCGCATCATCCAAGGCACCGCCAAAAAGATGGGCGTACCCGAAGAACGCGTTGTGAAAACAGTTCAGAATCACGGAAATACCTCGGCGGCATCGATTCCACTTGCCCTGTCTGTCGCTGTCAGTGAACGCAAAATTCAACCTGGACAGGTGGTTGTAACCGAGGCAATTGGCGGCGGTCTGGCCTGGGGCGCTGTTGTTTTACGCTGGTAAGACACATTTTTCTTTAGAAATTAGCACTTTATTAACCGAACTGGGTCAAATCGTTTGACTTGGAAAAACACCAATGGCTAACATATACGTAAACCGGAGGGTGCTATGTCCGAAAAAACTTTGACAAGAATGGATCTCAGCGAAGCTGTTTTCCGTGAAGTTGGTCTATCACGCAATGAATCTGCGGATTTGGTTGAGAGCGTTTTAAATCATGTTAGTGACGCGTTGGTTCGTGGAGAGCAAGTAAAACTATCGTCGTTTGGGACGTTTAGCGTACGCGACAAAAATGCGCGCGTCGGTCGGAATCCCAAAACAGGCCAAGAGGCCCCAATTCCGCCTAGACGTGTTTTAACGTTTCGTCCGTCTCACCTGATGAAAGAGCGTGTCGCCGAAGGAAACAAATCCTAACGCAAAAGGCTGCCACTTAAGATGTTAAAATCCGCAAATGCATTCCGCACCATAAGCGAGGTTGCCGAATGGCTGGACCTGCCCACTCATGTATTGAGGTTCTGGGAAAGTAAGTTTCTGCAAATCAAACCAGTCAAACGTGCAGGCGGGCGTCGGTACTATCGCCCCCGCGACATGCAATTAATCGGCGGATTGAAAAAGCTGCTGCATGATGACGGCATGACCATCCGTGGAGCGCAAAAACTGCTGAAGGAAAATGGTGTTCAACATGTGATTGATCTATCTCCTCCACTAGAATCAGGGCTAGAGGCAAATTTTGGACCAAATGAAACAGTTTCAGAATCACCACTGGAAACGGTTGACTTGACTGCAGAGTTTAAAAGCGAGGTAGCGCAAGAAAAGAAACAAGCAGAACACGTGCAAAAACCAAAAACGCACCCGAATCCGCGCTTGGTGCAACTGGGAGATGAGGATCAATTAGATCTATTTGCTGACAGCCCAAGTAAAAGGTTTTGGACCAAAGATGATCAAACTAAGGAAGAAGCCGCATCTATGCCAAAGGTGTATCCTGATCCTGCACCCCTACCCAATACACGCGCTGGCCAATTGTTGCATGCAGCTCAGCATGGTAAGCTTTCAACCGCGACGATCAAAACTCTATTAAAGCAGGTTCAAAGTGCGATCGCGCACCGAACATAGGGTTTTCACACTCAAACTTAAATTTGCCCTTGTCCTTCAGATAAAAACCGCTATCACATGCGTTCATAGCGTCGGGCTATAGCGCAGTCTGGTAGCGCGTCCGTCTGGGGGACGGGAGGTCGTAGGTTCGAATCCTGCTAGCCCGACCAACAATAACGCCCTAGGCTATGCCTTGGGCGTTTTGTTCATAAAGGAGGCCACAACGTGACAGGTGTTTTACCAAATCAAACCATCGCCGCACTGATCGATAGCGGACAGATCACGATTGATGCCCCTTTAGCCAAAGGACAAATTCAACCCGCCAGTCTGGATTTACGATTAGGAACAACGGCATGGCGGGTGCGTGCATCCTTCCTTGCCGGGAACGGTCGCCGTGTAGCAGATCGGTTGCAAGATTTTGAAATGCACAAAATCGACCTGTCCCAAGGGGCTGTTTTAGAAAAGGGCTGTGTTTATGTTGTACCCTTGATGGAGGGCCTTGCCCTGCCCGAAACCATCACAGCAGTCGCAAACGCCAAAAGTTCAACAGGACGTCTTGATCTATTGACCCGTGTCATCACGGATGACGGGACAGAGTTTGATCGTATTCCTGCAGGATACACTGGGCCACTTTATGCAGAAATCTGCCCACGTTCCTTCTCAGTTTTGGTGCGCCCTGGCATGCGCCTAAATCAAATTCGTTTCCGTGTAGGACATGCCATGCTCTCTGATGCGGAACTGGTCATCTTACACGACTTGCAAAAATTGGTGTCAGGTGAGGCCGTGATTGATGATGGTTTGGGATTTTCTGTTGATCTAAAACCATCAAGGGGCGATTTGGTCGGCTATCGTGCAAAACCGCATACAGGCGTGATTGATTTGGATAATATCGGCTATTACGACCCACGCGAATTTTGGGAAGATATTCGCAGCACCGATGGTCAAATCATATTGGATCCCGGCGCCTTTTATATCCTTGTGAGCCAAGAGGCGGTTCACATCCCCCCCATGTACGCGGCTGAAATGGCACCGTTTTTGGCAATGGTGGGCGAATTTCGGGTGCATTATGCGGGATTTTTTGATCCGGGCTTTGGTCATGACGCCGCGGGCGGTACAGGGTCGCGCGGTGTTCTAGAAGTGCGCTGTCACGAGGCACCCTTTGTTTTGGAACATGGCCAAGTTGTGGGGCGTTTGGTTTACGAACAAATGCAGGAACTGCCCACACAACTTTATGGTGCGGCACTGCAATCAAACTATCAGGGCCAGGGGTTAAAGCTATCCAAACACTTTAAGTAGAAAAAATTTGCAACCTTAATTACCTTGCTAGATGTATCTTTATTTATACAACTCTATTAATATTCTATGGATTTTGAAGTCGCCAGTTTTTGGTTAGACTCTGACCTATCTTATTTTAACATCTGTGCATGAAATCTTTCGTGGATAACGGATAACATTCATTTGTTTACCAAAGGCTCCTACGACAACATACCGGAATATGTTGAGCATCACGACGCAGGCGACATTTATCTAAAATCCGATATTCAAAACACTGATTTGCGATATTCTAATGGCATTTATTCCGGTATTTGACGCGTTCATCTGCTCCAAAAACCCAATCTTATTTGAGTTGATTTGGATGTCCACTGCCTGCGTCCAATTGATTATGAAAAAGAGGTTTATTTTAGAATCGACCCTAAAAAGGAAGCTGTAAACAACTATATCTTGAAAATACCGCGTCACTCTATCGCACTTCATCTTTTGTGCAATTTCCTAGAGGTACGGGTTCCAATTCTATTCTTGTCGCACCGAGAGCTATTCATGACTTTCTTAGATGAAGAGCTTCCATCATTAAACTCTTGGTCTGGGGCAACCCCAGGCCCAAACGCATTACCCTCGGATCGCAGAAAAACCGGGGGAAATAAACGACGGTAAACATTACTCGAGATATTGGAAATTTAGTGCAGCTTTTGACTGTGAATATCTAGATCACGAATTCGATTTCGAGTTTGTATCAAAAGCCACTCGTTTTATTCATCTATTTGGATCAACCAAGATTCATCTGCGCGAAATATTCGGCGGCGTATCTCCTTCAGGATTATATTTGTATAAAATTTGCCGTGGACAATAAATCTTGAAATCGCACGCATTCCAAATCTCGGAGCAAATGGGTTCTTAAGCTCAGAGAAAAAGATTTCCGCTAATCCTCAAATAATTCTGTTTGATCTTCATCCTCGTCTGTTGGGCTGGCCTCAACAGGGGGTGGGCGGCTATCTAATAGTCCAGCGGAGCGCAATTCTTTCAAACCCGGTAGATCACGTGCGCTTTCTAGGCCGAAGTGATCAAGGAAATTCTGTGTCACAACAAATGTCACGGGTCGTCCCGGCGTCATACGGCGGCGGCCAAATCGGATCCAATCCATTTCGATTAGCAAATCAATGGTGCCACGCGACACGGTTACGCCGCGAATTTCCTCAATCTCGGCTCGTGTCACAGGTTGGTGATAGGCGATGATGGCCAGCGTTTCGATAGCTGCACGCGACATTTTACGCGTTTCAACAGTTTCTTTTTGCATTAAGAACCCCAAGTCGCCCGCTGTGCGAATGGCCCAAGCCTCACCCACGCGCGCAACATGAACGCCGCGCCCCTCATAACGTTTTTGCAGATGCACCAAGGCCTCTGCCGCGTCACAACCATGTGGCATGCGATCATTCAGCTCCTTAGCACTGACAGGATCTGTCGAGGCAAATAAAATGGCCTCAACCATACGCTCTTGTTCGCCCATGGTGGGCGCCTCAAACAGTGTATCGTTTGCATTTACCTCAGGTTTACTCATTCTATTGTGCCTTTCTGCGCAATTCTAGCGGGGCAAATGTTTCACTTTGGCGCAACTCTACTTTGCCAGCCTTGGCCAATTCAAGAGAGGCTGCAAATGTCGAAGCGGTTGCGGCGCGGCGGCGCATGGGGGATTCACCCCATCCATCAGGCAGATAGCTTGAGATATCCACCCAATCAACGGCAAAGCCGATCAAACCACGCATACGCTCCAGCGCCTCTTCCATGGTAAAGATATCGTTGCGATCCATGACAAACGGGCGAAATTCATCCCGTGTCCGAATACGGGAATAGGCCTGCATCAAATCCAATAAATTCGCGGTGTAATTCACTGTACGCAACGTTTCGACATTTTCAGGGATACCGCGAACAAAGAAATCGCGCCCCTTTTGATCCCTTGCCATCAGACGCGCGGCACAATCACGCATAGCCTGAAGCCGTTCAAGTTGAAACGCAAGGTGTGCTGCCATTTCTTCGGCGCTTGGCCCTTCATCCTTGGGATCAGGCGGCAGCAATAGCCGCGATTTCAAAAAGGCAAGCCAGGCCGCCATCACCAAATAATCCGCCGCCAATTCGATGCGCAAAGCCTTGGCCCGTTCAACGAAATCCAAATACTGTTGCGACAGCTCCAAAATAGAAATGCGCATCAAATCAACTTTTTGCGTACGCGATAGTGTTAATAACAGATCAAGCGGCCCCTCAAACCCATCCACATCCACAATCAGCGCTTCGGCCGACAGTCTGTCGGACACGGATTGCGTGTCATCATTGGACGGAAATAGATCGTGATGCTCGCTCATGTTTCTTGGATCTGGTTTACATTATGCATCAAGCTGCGCGCGCAATGCGTCGATGTCAAGCGATTGTGGCACCAGCGCATCACGCGCCTCTAGCGCGTCCTGCATGCGTTGGCGCGTTTGGGATGTGGGCGTTGACAAAACTTCGGCCACAGACTCCATTTCATCTGCGTTTCCGTTGCAATGCAAAATAATATCGATCCCGGCTCGCTGCGCCGCCATGGCGCGCGTTGGAATTGTTCCTGGTAAAGCCTCCATCGACAAATCATCTGTCATCAACAGCCCAGAAAATTCCAATTCACGACGCACAATATCAATCATTCGCGATGACAGTGTCGCGGGCCAATGCGGATCAATCGCGTCAAACAGTATATGCGCACTCATCCCCATTTTTGCATCTGAAAAATCTGCAAAAACCGCAAAGTCATTTTTGATGAGGTAATCATAGCTTTCGGTAACACGCGTTAGACCCTTGTGACTGTCAGCTATGGCCAACCCATGACCGGGCATATGTTTGATCAAGGGCATAACGCCCGATGCCAACAAACCGTCATAGGCCGCCCGCCCAAGGGCAGATACATCGTGGCGTGTGCGCCCATAACATCTGTTTTGTAAAACTGGGTGAGTATGATCGCGCGCGATATCCAAATTCGGCGCACAATTCACATCAATTCCGTATGAGCGCAGTTCATGACCGATAATGGCGTAGCGCGCAAAAAATGCATCTGCGGCCCCTGCCCCTGCTGAAGCGGCGTGATCGAGGGGCGGCAAAAATTGTGTCGCCATTGGAGGAACCAACCGCTGAACACGCCCGCCCTCTTGGTCAATCAATATGGGAGCATTCCACCCAACTGCAGTGCGCAAATCTGAACACAAGCCATGTAATTGATCCGCTGTTTCAATATTGCGCGCGAATAGAATAAATCCAAACGGTTGCGTATCTGCGAAAAATGCTTTTTCCCAAAATGTTAAACGCAGCTCTTCGACACCAAAGATCGCCGCGTTTAAATTATGTGATTGGGATGTCATTTTGCGATGACAGGGTAACACTCGGCCTTTTCAGAAACGGCAGAACAAAACCGACGTGCTTCTCCAATATCATTGAACCCAGCCGCACGCAGTCGATAAAATTTACGCCCACCGCTTTCAACTTCTTGAATTACGCGGGTCTGAGTGCCAAGAAAACTTGCCAATTTTGCTGAAATCCGTGTCCATTCTTGTTCCGCTACCGACTGGCTGTCATAGGCCCCGAACTGTACCAAGGCGCTGCCTGCTGCGATTGCGGGGGCCGCGGGCAGACGTACGGCCGCCTGTGTCGCACTAGGGCGCAGCTTCGGGCGAATGGTGGTGCGCGGTGGGCTAATACCACTTGGCTTTTCATCGACCGCTAATGCCAAGCGCAGCGCCTGTTCAATGTTTGCCCCCTCTATTCGGACAGGCATGGGTTGAGCGTCACTAAGTGGTTTTTTACCGGCAATGATCGCATCGGCCAAGGCGTTCATATCAACGGCAAGTTCGGTTTCCACCTCTTCCGCCGCCGCGAGAATAGAGCTTGCCATTTGAAGGCGCTCTGCTGTGGGCAAATCTTCGTCGGCCAAAGGTTGAGCCACAGGTGCCAAAACAATGGTTTCTGCCACGGGTGGATTTTCCATCGCTGCGACCTGTGTCACATTCAAACCCTGATTTTCCGTGGCTTTCCCACCCGGATTTTCAGGAGCTTCGCGTATAGGTATGATCTGTGCCGATACAACGGGGATTTGCGTGACATCGCGCGATGCGATGCTAAAGGCCCAGTAAGCACCACCTGCCAATAGTGCCGCACTGACCACACTACCCAACCAATGCATTATTGAGCCTACCGATAAAGAAACTTGATCTGCGCCAGCCTGTGACGCATTTGAATAAAACTGCTCTGCCATCTCGTCCTCAAGGTTTTGCCCTGACAACCCCAGACAGTGATGCAGATTTTAGCGCATTTCTTCTGCTGGAGTTATGCCTAGAATACCAAGACCTGCGGAAATAACAACAGAAACGGCACGGGCAAGCGAAATTTTTACCTGTGTTGTGGTTTCATCGTGCTCTTGGACAAAGCGTAACAACACGTCATCATTACCGCGATTCCACAGACTGTGCAGATCGCTTGCCAATTCATAGAGGTAAAACGCAACACGGTGCGGTTCATTTGTACGCGCTGCGATTTCGACTAAACGGGGCCATTCCGCAAGTTTACGCGCGACCCCCAATTCCGCATCATGCGCCAATCCCGAACGATCTGCAGTCAATAATGTCGCATCCGACACATCCATGCCCAAATCAGTTGCCTTGCGCAGAACCGAATGCACACGGGCATTCGCGTATTGTACATAGAACACAGGGTTATCACGACTTTGTTCCAGAACCTTGTCGAAATCAAAATCCAACGGCGCATCGTTTTTCCGCGTCAACATCACAAAACGTGTTACGTCAGGCCCCACCTGATCCACTACATCGCGCAGGGTGACAAAGGTGCCCGCCCGTTTTGACATTTTAAACGGTTCGCCGTTTTTAAATAGCTTCACCAATTGCGTTAGCTTGATATCAAGCGGCGTTTTCCCACCAGAGAGCGCAGAAACAGCAGCCTTCATCCGTTTGACGTATCCACCGTGGTCCGCACCAAAGACATCAATTAATAGGTCGAAATTGCGTTCAACCTTGTCAAAGTGATAGGCGATATCAGGTGCGAAATAAGTCCAGCTGCCGTCTGACTTTTGCACAGGACGGTCCACATCATCCCCATGTTCGGTTGATTTGAACAGGGTTTGTTCGCGTGGTTCCCAATCCTCAGGCTTTTTCCCCTTTGGCGGTTCCAGCACACCTTCATAAATTAATCCCTTGCTACGCAGGCTATCGATCGCGCTTTCGATTAAGCCTGTGCCGTATAGTGATTTTTCACTGAAAAAGTGATCTATTTTGACGCCCAGGACACCCAAATCTTCTCTGATCAATTCCATCATTGCGGCGGTTGCAAATTCACGAATTTCTGCCAGCCAAACGTCTTCACTCTGGTTGACAAAGGCATCGCCCACTTTGTCCTTAAGCGCCTGACCAACTGGGATCAGGTAATCACCTGGGTATGTGCCATCCTCAAACGCGACGTCGTGACCATGCGCCTCGAGATAGCGTAGATAGACAGAGCGCGCCAAAACATCGACCTGTGCGCCGCCGTCATTGATGTAATATTCGCGTGTAACATCATAACCTGCGTAATCCAACAAGCTGGCCAAAGCATCGCCAAAAACCGCACCACGGGTATGGCCCACATGCAGTGGTCCTGTTGGGTTGGCTGATACGTATTCCACATTCACGCGCTGTCCATGCCCCATTTCCGACCGACCATAGGTTTGTGGGTTGGCAAGAACTGTTGAAACAACACGTTGCCATGTGTCCGTGCCTAAGTGCATGTTCAAAAATCCAGGTCCCGCAACCTCGGCCACGGTCACGCGTGCGTCGCGTGACAGATGTGTTACCAGTTTTTCCGCGATATCACGTGGTTTCAACTTGGCGGGTTTTGCCAAAACCATTGCTGCGTTTGTGGCCATGTCCCCATGTAATGCATCACGTGGGGGTTCCACGGTGACATCTTTAAAATCCAACCCTTCAGGCAGATCCCCTGCCGCCACCATGGCATTTAGGCACTCAATCACCAATGCGCGAATATCAGAAAACAGGTTCATAACAGCTATCCTTTGTCTCGGGGGCGGTTTATCACGCCGTGGCCCAAGGTCAATGAAGGATTGTGTCCTTTGGCGCGCCCTACCTGTCTGGTTCGGCGGTTAGGGCGATGAAAAATGCAAGTTACGCATCCCATCGGCACTTATTAGCTTTTCCAGGTCTGGCGAAAGTTCAAGCCACGATTTTTCGTCAAATGTTGTGATTATCACCGTCTCTGGCCTGTCATGGCGAAAACGCTATTGCGGATATCCACCGCTGATCCGCGTCACGCCCATTCGCCAATCTTTGCGAGTTGCATGACTGAAGCAACGGCCAAATTCCCTACCACCACAATCGCATCCCTTTCTCTTGCATGCTTAAGAGTTTAACAGCTGTTCATATTGCTGCAAGGCAAAGCGATCCGTCATACCCGCAATATAATCACACACGACCCTTGCAATGTTTTGTTCATCGGGGGAATGGGCAAATTCGACCTGCCACTCTCGGGGCAATAAATAGGGTTTTTCCATGAAATGTGGGAACAATACCCGCACCTTGGCGCTGACATCTTTCCGCATGGCAACAACACTTGGGGCGCGGTACATGCGCGTGAACAGGAATTCGCGCACCTGTTTCAACTCAGCCCAAAGTTCAGTTGAAAACTGCGCCATTGGGCGCCCTGCTATGCGAATATCATGGGCCGATTGCGGATCAAGGTTCACAAGATTGTCGTGCGTCACACGCAACACATCCTCGACCATGACTCCAAAGAAACGACGCAAGGCCTCATTCCGGCGGCGGCGCAGATCCAGATCGGGGTATTTTTTGTCTACCTCAGTAAAACAGGGCCCGACCAAGGGCAGCGCGGCAACCTCATCGTCTTTAAATAGCCCAGCGCGCAAACCATCGTGCAAATCATGGTTGTTATACGCGATATCATCGGCCAATGCGGCCACCTGCGCCTCTGCGCAGGCATGGGTGTTGAGTTCAAGGTCATGCTCCGCGTTATACTCCGCCAGTGCATAGGGCAGTGGTTCATCGACAGGGCCATTGTGTTTTGCAATCCCTTCAAGCGTTTCCCAGGTCAGGTTCAACCCATCAAATTCCGCATATGAGCGTTCCAGAGATGTGACAATTTTCAGCGCCTGCGCGTTATGATCAAACCCGCCATAGGGTTGCATCAATTCATCCATGACGTCTTCGCCCGTGTGCCCAAAGGGAGTATGGCCCAGATCATGGGCCAATGCCACGGCCTCAGCCAATTCTTGGTTCAATCCCAATGCATTCGCCAATGTGCGCGCAACTTGGGCTACCTCGATCGAATGGGTCAGACGCGTACGAAAATAATCCCCTTCGTGTTCCACGAATACCTGGGTTTTGTGTTTCAACCGACGAAAGGCAGAGGAATGGATGATCCTATCGCGATCCCGATGAAAGGGCGTGCGATGGGCGCTTTCCTCTTCTGGGAACAAGCGTCCCTTTGTTCCTGCTGGATCGGCCGCAAAAATTGCCTGCATCTGCGCTGCCTTTCTTGTTCTAATGCTTTTCTGTGCTTATATATCAACAATGTAATCGATATATAACCCTTTGGAGACCATCATGCAGTTGCCACCAAAAGTGAGCGAACGCGCCTTTGAACGTTTGGTTGAAATTGATCCTGCGGGATCAGGTCAGGGCCTGCGCGTCGCTGTGGAAGGCGGCGGATGCAGCGGATTTCAATATGATATCCGCCTAGACCGTCAGGACCCAGATGATTTGGTGTTGGAAGGAAAAGGACAAAAAGTGTTCGTAGATGCGGCCAGCCTGCCCTTTTTGCAGAACGCTGTGATCGACTTTAGTGACGAATTGATTGGCGCAAGGTTCGTTGTTGAAAACCCGAATGCATCCAGTTCGTGTGGCTGCGGGACAAGCTTTTCTCTTTAATCTGCCTCTATTTGTTACAATTTGCGCAGCCCAGCGGACTGTTCAGAGTGGGCTTCGCACTTGTCACGCCTATGAAAAACATTGATACAGATAAAAAAACGATTGGATCATAATGAAAATTGCAACGTTTAACATCAACGGGATAAAGGCACGCGCAGAAACACTGTGTCGTTGGTTAGATGAAACCAAACCCGATGTTGCGATTTTACAAGAGATCAAATCAGTTGACGAAAATTTCCCGCGCGCGTTGTTTGAGGAACGGGGATACAATGTGGAAACACACGGTCAAAAATCCTTTAACGGAGTTGCGCTTCTGTCAAAATATCAGCTTGAGGATGTGGTGCGTGGATTGCCAGGCGACGACAGTGATGAACAAGCCCGCTGGATCGAGGCGACAGTGGTCGGCAAAACCGCCATTCGGATGTGTGGCCTTTATCTACCGAATGGGAATCCCGCGCCTGGTCCAAAATTCGATTATAAATTGGCGTGGATGGAACGCCTGTATCAGCGTGCACAGGCCTTGATGGCAGATGAAATGCCCGCATTCATGGCAGGCGACTACAACATCATCCCCCAAGCCGAAGATGCCGCACGACCAGACGCATGGCGTGAAGATGCCCTGTTTCGCCCAGAATCTCTGTCAGCGTGGCGCAAAGTCCTAAACCTAGGCTTTACCGAGGCATTTCGCGCCCAAACATCAGGGCCAGCACACTATAGTTTCTGGGATTATCAAGCAGGTGCATGGGATCGAAATGATGGCATTCGCATCGACCATTTTTTGATGTCGCCCGCTTGCGCAGATATGATGGTGCAATGTTACATAGATAGCGAACTCCGCGGTCGCGAAAAACCATCCGATCACGTGCCCGTTTGGCTGGAATTAGACACCTAATTCACATCCTGCGTCACATCATGGGCGTAAATCCAATCAAACTGACGGACTAATCGCGCGGGAGTAATACGTGATCCTGCGCTCAATACAGTTTGCGCCAAACTGCGCACAATTGGATTTGCCAAATGATATTTCCATGCATTTGAATTTGCGGTCGCCAAAACCCTCGTAACCCTCGGCATACGGATCGATTGATAGGCCTTTAATCCACTTACCCCATCGCGGTAGAAGCAGGCCGCCAAAACCCAAGCATCTTCAATCGCCATAACAGCGCCTTGCGCCAAAAACGGTAAGGTTGGATGCGCCGCATCCCCCAAAATTACAACATTGTCCTCAGTCCAGGTTTTTGCGACAGGATGACGAAATAATCCCCATTTGTGCAGGGTTTGCACCCGATCGAAAACAGGCAACAGGCCGGTGAAATCGCCAAATTCCTGCTTCAGGACGTCGGGATCAACGAGATGATTCCATCCTTCATCGTTCCAATCGGTTTGCTCTTTGATACAGACCACATTCAAATCCCGCCCCCCACGGATGGGATATGTAACGATGTGGCGGTGGGGGCCCATATGAATGCAGGCCTCGGATGGTTGGGAAATCACATTTTCAACCACACTGCGCCAGGCAATTTGCCCTGTGAAAAATGCGCAACTTTGCGGGTTGAGAAGTTTGCGAAAATTCGAATGCAAGCCATCCGCGCCAACAATAAGATCAAAATTGTGCTGCTGCAGGGATGTTGGGCCATCAAAAGACTCTCCCAAGTGAATATGAACACCCACATCTAAGCACGCATCCACAAGGAACGTCAGCAGATCGGCGCGGTGAAACAGGAAATAGCCCCCCTGCGCGCGCGATTTAGCCAAATCAAGGCGTGCCACAGCACGCGATGGCGCATGGTTCATCAGTTGGATCGCCTGCGCCTGCAGCCCGTGTTCCTTTAGCCTTTGATCCAGCCCCAGCTTTTCAAACACGCGTAGGGCATTCGGACTGATTTGAATGCCCGCGCCGACTTCTTTTAATTCAGGTGATTGTTCAAAGACATCAACAAGGTAACCCAAATGACGAAAGCACAGTGCCGCTGTTAGGCCACCAATACCAGCCCCCACAATTGCGATATGAGCATCATGTGTCATGCACAAACAAAAAGGCCCTGCGGTTAACAGGGCCTTTTAGATCAATCGTCACGGTGCACCTTTTCGCGACGTTCGTGGCGTTCTTGCGCCTCAAGCGTCATGGTCGCGATCGGGCGCGCGTCCAATCGTTTTAGCGAAATTGGATCCCCTGTGACTTCACAATATCCATATTCACCTTCGTCGATACGGCGGATCGCTGCGTCAATTTTTGACGCTAATTTGCGCTGACGGTCACGTGTGCGCAATTCCAGTGCGCGATCAGTTTCCTCGCTTGCGCGGTCTGCCATATCGGGGATGTTACGCGCGTTTCCTTGCAATCCCTCGATCGTATCTTTGCTATCGTCCAAAAGGTCATTTTTCCACGCAATTAATTTGCGACGGAAATATTCCAACTGGCGGTCGTTCATAAATGGTTCATCTTCTGCTGGCGTATAGTCGTCAGGAAGAAAGTTATCTTGTTTCATTTCTGCCCCCCCATGTAGGTCAACATCTGACATGCAGTTGTCCTCCAACTTTTTTCCGGTATGCCTACCGTGGCTAGCAGATAGTCCAACTTTAGGGAGATGTCACTACACAATCAGATGATTGCAGCAATAAAAAGCATTCGTTAGAGTGCGCGCAAACAAATTGAGGACAGATTATGAAATTCAAAGGCACCCAAGACTACGTCGCAACAGAAGATTTAACCGTTGCTGTTAATGCGGCCGTTTTGTTGGAACGCCCCCTATTGATCAAGGGCGAGCCTGGAACAGGTAAAACCGAACTTGCCAAACAGGTGGCAAGCGCACTTGGTCTGGAACTGATTGAATGGAACATCAAATCCACGACCAAGGCACAACAGGGCCTTTATGAATACGATGCTGTGTCACGTTTGCGCGACAGTCAACTGGGTGATGAGCGTGTGCGCGATGTGGGAAACTATATCCGAAAAGGCAAACTATGGACTGCATTTGAGGCGGACCGTAAGGTGGTTCTGCTGATTGATGAAATTGATAAAGCCGACATTGAATTCCCAAACGATCTGTTACAGGAATTGGATAAGATGGCCTTTTACGTATATGAAACGGGTGAAACGGTCGCCTCCAAAAATCGCCCTGTGGTAATCATCACATCCAACAATGAAAAGGAATTGCCAGACGCATTTTTGCGCCGCTGCTTTTTCCACTACATTTCTTTCCCAGATCAAGACACCATGCGCCAGATCGTGAAAGTGCACTATCCTGATATCAAGGAACAGTTGCTGACCACGGCGCTGACGCAATTTTATGAAATCCGCGAACAACAGGGTTTGAAAAAGAAACCTTCAACATCCGAAGTCTTGGATTGGCTTAAACTGTTGTTGGCAGAGGATCTGTCGTCCGAGGACCTAAAAACGGATACAGGAAACCTTCTGCCCAAGTTGCATGGTGCACTTTTAAAGAACGAACAGGACGTGCAACTGTTTGAAAGGTTAGCGTTTATGTCGCGCCGCTAACAGATTTTTTGTATATCCATATAACTTTCTGCGACACATATGAATCGTGGCTTAAGTCAACATATTAAACTCGTAATTCATCTAAATTGAGCCACAATTTGGTCCAACTCGCTAAATATATGTTTTACTCAAACGCGCAGAATGTTGAATGCATTGCATTTAACCAAGCTTGTGCTGATGTGGGATCAGCATTTGCAATGATAGGAAGAAAGAAAACGGTATGAAGCGAGCGGCCCTGGTTTTTTCAACTGCACTAGGCGCCTATATGCAAGCGTAAAACGATGATTTAACAACGCGGCAAAATTCGTCCGAATATATGATGTTGTAACACAACCTTTCCCTAAATCGCCATCGCATAAACTTGCAGCCTCAAACCAAGATATCGCGCCTGGATTAAAGAAATTCAAACCGCACTGAGTCCGGGAGCGCCCGCAGGGAATCGCATGGGCGCTGCCACGCGCGCCCTAAACCACACGTAGGCCGCGAAATACTACGGCTACCGCTTGGGCTTTAGCTATTTTTCCATGGGACGCATTATTCAGCGTGCAAATCCGGATGAAGCATTCCGCATATTAAAATCCGAGGATAAAATGTTCCGTCAATCCACGCAAACCAACCTTCATGCGGCGCATACCGCTGTGCAGGTGGGATCCTATCAAATCGCATATTTCAAGAACCAAGAGGCGCTTGTGACACTTGCCCCCTAGTTGGACGAAGCCTATGAGGAGGAAAACCTAGCATTGCTAATAACCTTGATGTTCCTACGCGCTGAAGCCTTGGAATTGACGAGGCGTACATCTGAGGCACGAATTGTTAGGCTGGACAGTTTAAACTGGGCAAGATACGGGTTTAGATCAGAAAAGCATCTGAAAACCAAACTGCGGGAAATTCAGGCACTGAACCCGCTTAACCGTCGAAATGGCTAGGTATGTATCTAATTCTTGCATTGATTGGCGCGATTTCTGGCGCCGTGATCGCTCGTAAACGCAAAGGCAAAGTGACCGACATTCTGCACTATGCCTTTGTTTATGCTCTTGCTTTTGGGCTATTGGGCCTTATCCTGACTGTCATCGCTGATCGTACAATCATCTAGGCCACAATGTTTTTGCCCTTTTTTGAAAACCTTAGGAACACTGGTGTTCCCGTATCATTGCGGGAATATCTTGGGTTTCTTGAGGCGCTTAATACGGGGATTGCCACCTATGATATTGACACCTTTTATCTGCTCGGGCGCACCATCATGGTCAAGGACGAACGCCACCTTGATCGCTATGACCGCGCCTTTTCTGCGAGCTTTGCAGGGCTTGAGAAAATTTCCACAGATGAGGTTTTAAACGCCGTCGATATTCCGCGTGAATGGTTGGAAAAGCTGGCTGAAAAATACCTTAGCCCCGAGGAAATGGCCGAAATCCAATCCGCAGGTGGATTTGATAAGCTGATGGAAAAACTGCGCGAACGGTTGGCCGAACAAAAGGGACGCCATCAGGGGGGCAGCAAATGGATCGGCACGGCGGGCACATCCCCTTTTGGCGCCTATGGCTATAACCCCGAGGGCGTGCGCATCGGTCAGGACAAATCACGCCATCAACGCGCGGTCAAAGTGTGGGACAAACGCGAATTTAAAAATCTGGATGACAGTATTGAACTGGGCACACGCAACATCAAAGTTGCCCTTAAACGCCTGCGCAAATGGGCGCGTGATGGGGCCGATCAGGAATTGGATATTGATGGCACAATCCGCGCCACTGCGGAACATGGTTATCTGGATGTGCAAACGCGCCCCGAAAAACGCAATGCGATAAAGGTATTGTTGTTTTTGGATGTGGGCGGGTCCATGGATTCCTATATCAAATTGGTGGAGGAGCTGTTTTCCGCCGCACGTACAGAATTCAAACACCTTGAATATTTTTACTTTCACAACTGCCTTTACGAAGGGGTGTGGCGCGACAATCGCCGCCGATGGGATCAACAAACCCCAACGCATGACATCCTTCGCACTTATGGACCCGATTACAAATGTATCTTTGTTGGGGATGCATCCATGTCGCCTTATGAAATTGCCTATGCAGGTGGGGCAAACGAACATTGGAACGCCGAGGCGGGTCAGGTCTGGTTAGAACGTGCGCGCGAACAATGGGCATCGCATATTTGGCTAAACCCCATCCCCGAACGGCATTGGGACTACACACATTCCATTGGCATGATCAAAACCATTTTTGAAAATGAAATGTACCCACTGACCCTGAACGGGATCGAAAACGGGATGCGAGCATTGGTTCGCTAGTGGCTGCGGTTTAGTTGCCAAATCCCTAGACAAGATCGCGCGTAAACCCCATATCTTGATTATGCTACAGTTTGGTCCAATCTTCCTTGCCCTGATCTATGCGCTTGTTCTGTTTCGCTTTTCTACATGGCGACTTAATCGTCAGTTGGATCAAACATCATCGCGCCTGCAGGACGCGGAATTGCAGACACAGATCGACAAAATGGCGAGTGCAATGCAAGTGCGCGATATCCTCGTATATGTTCAGGACATTCCAACAATCAACGGATTGGCCGCTCCTGATGGGCGGGTGTTTATCACCCAAGGCTTCATCGACAAATATAAATTGGGCGAGGTCAGCACAGGCGAAATCGCCAGTGTCATCGCCCATGAATTGGGCCACGTGGCCTTGGGCCATTCGCGCAAACGGATGATTGATTTTTCGGGTCAAAACGCCATGCGCGTCGCCTTGGGCGCGATCCTATCGCGGTTTTTACCTGGAATCGGTGGGATCATCGCGAATGGATTGGGCAGTCTGCTGATGGCAAAACTCTCACGAAGTGATGAGTTTGAGGCGGACGCCTATGCCACCGCATTGTTGATGCAATCGGGCCTATCGGTTGAGGCGCAGATGAGCTTGTTTAAAAAACTGGACAAACTGACGGGCAATGCAGGTTTATCCCCTGCATGGTTGCTTAGTCACCCAAAGGCCCAAGACCGCATTGCCGCAATTCAATCGAATTATGAGAAATGGCAGTAGGTGCCGTATGAAGCACACGTTTGCTTAAATTCCATGCCAATCGATAGATTGGCAAACGCCGACCTCCCCCCTAGTAGGCGCTTTCTGCGCCACCCGAGGTCGGCTAAACGCAAAATGGTAATTGAATGACAAGAGTGGGGCACCAAGACCCCAGTCAGTTCTTTTGAATAAAATCCACCAATTGCTGAGTTGATGCGTCTTTGCCGCCGGCGTCCGCATCCCCTGCCAAAATGGGTTCCAGCGCGGTTGCTAATTCTTTTCCCAGTTCCACGCCCCATTGATCATAGCTGTTGATGCCCAAAATCGCGCCCTCGACAAACACACGGTGTTCATATAGTGCCACGATTTGTCCCAACACCTCGGGGGTCAGTTGGGGATAAACCAATGTGGTAGATGGGCGATTGCCACTAAACACGCGGTGGCGCGCCTGACGCTCCAATTCATCCCCGCTAAATCCCTTGGCCGCCATCATATCACGGGCAACTTCCAGGCTGCGCCCTGTCATCAATGCCTCGGACTGGGCAAAACAATTCGCAGCCAATAGGGTGTGATGATGTTGCAAATCCGTTTCATGACCGCGCGCGGCGATCATAAATTCACAAGGGATCACGCGCGTGCCCTGGTGGATCAATTGATAAAACGCATGCTGCCCATTGGTGCCGGGTTCCCCCCAAACGATGGGCCCCGAATGATAGGGCAAGGTGGTGCCATCCATGGCCACACCCTTACCATTGCTTTCCATTTCAAGTTGTTGAAAATAGGCAGCTAATCGCGATAACCGTTGATCATAAGGCAGTACCGCGCGAGTTGCATAATCACACACTTGGTTATGCCAGATACCAACAAGTGCCAATAAAACAGGCAGGTTTTCATGAAATTCCGCATCGCAAAAATGCCGATCCATAGACCGCGCACCGCGCAAAAACGCATGAAATGCATCGCGACCAATTGCGATCATCAGGGACAAACCAATCGGTCCCCACATGGAATACCGCCCCCCCACCCAATCGGCAAAGCCAAAGACGCGCGATGCATCAATGCCAAACGCAGCAGTTTTTTCCGCCGATGTCGACAGTGCCGCAAATTGCGCCGCAGGGTTTGTGACAGTGCTCGCCATCCAATCCTTGGCGGTTTGGGCATTGGTCATGGTTTCGATGGTGGTGAAGGTCTTGGACGCGACGATCACCAAGGTGGTCGTGGGATCAACATCGCGCAGCACATCCGCAATATGCGCCCCATCGACGTTTGACACAAAATGACACCGTGGCCCGTCGTGGAACGGCGCCAAGGCCAGAGTTGCCATCGCAGGGCCCAGATCGGATCCACCAATCCCGATGTTCACAACATCGGTGATCGCACCACCCTGCCCCTGATACGCACCTGATCGCACGGAATCAGCAAAGTCGCGCATGCGCGATAATGTATCCAGCACCTCGGGCATGACATCGGCACCATCA
>JBMTQO010000003.1:0-129270 GCA_049446275.1 Paracoccaceae bacterium
CATGTTCCGGCAACACCATCGGGCATCCCAGTTTTTTGCCGACCGCTGGATAATAACTGGGTGCAGAGGCGCCAAGTCCCACAACAGGAACATCAATCCCCAAATCTATCCGTAACAAGCCGCGATGACTCGCTAAACCGCGCGTCGTCATAATATGTTTGGCCAATTCATCAGGAGCCATCCCAAAATCAAACGCATCCTCTGCAAAGGCAGATTCCAAAACGGCTAAACAGGTTTGCTTCGTTAAGCGATCGATTACTATCTGTGCCATATGATTTGAATCATGCGACAATAATTCACCAGACCCCGTTCTGCGCCGCATAAAAAGCGACAGCGCTTTGACCGCAGCATCAGTATCCCAAACATCAACACACCCCAATGCATGCGAAGCATCAGATGGTGTTAGAGCAGAAATCTGCACTAACCCCCGCGATACCAATCGCATCAATGCCTGTGCCTCGATCCGGGTTTTTAATACATCGCTGATTGGCTGAAACTGCGCGGTTATACGGTTATAGACCCCTTCATCCCTTGCGCTTAATCCTCCCTCTTCAAACACGTCAATCCGGCGCACAAAACGGGCATCATAATCACCAGGAAGCGTGCCACGCAACTGTGCGTCCAAAGCGGCATGAACGATATTTGGGTCAATCTTTGCTGCAAGGGACACTGGCAACACACGGCGTGGACCCAACGTGACGCCTCCTTGCAAACCCTGAGAGACAAAGTGAACCTCACTATCACCGCCCAAACCAAAGGTGCGCATGGCAACGGCTTCGACCATGGTGCGGTATGGGCCCACTTTAGCGCCTTCTGGATCGATGGCGGGCAATCCATCGCGTAAAACAGCTATGTCGGTAGTGGTTCCGCCAATATCCGAAACCAGTGCATTGTCGGAATTGGTCAACCACCGCGCTCCAACAATTGAGGCCGCAGGACCACTGAGGATCGTTTCAATTGGTTTTTCGCGCGCCTGATCCAGCGATATCAACGCACCATCACCGCGCACCACCATAAGCGGTGCATTCACACCCAGATCAGACAAGACAGATTGCGCGCGCTGCAACAGTCGATCAATCAACCCGATCAAACGTGCATTCAACAAAGCAGTCAACGCACGCCGCGGACCATTTAATTTTGCCGATAGCTGATGTGATAGGCTAACTGGCTTAACCGTTTTTTCACGCAATAGTCTTAAAACCGCCAATTCATGGGTGGGGTTGCGTGTTGCAAATTGGGACGCGACTGCAAAGGCCGAAATACCGCTTTGCTTTTCAACCCATTTCTCAATCGCAGCTAAATCAAGCGGTACTACCTCACCACCTGCATGATTGTGGCCACCTGCAATGACCAAAACAGGATCACCTGCCAGTGCTTGGGTCAGGCCATGTTTGTCCAAATCACCCTCACGAAACCCAACAAGGATAAGTCCAACACGGCCGCCCTGCCCCTCGACCAAAGCATTTGTCGCCAGAGTGGTTGAGAGCGAGGCCATCGCAATTTCACCTGCATCGATGCCAGCAGACTGAAGGGTTGTTGCCGCAGCATTTCTGATGCCTTCGGCCAGATCGTGGCGCGTCGTCAACGACTTTGCGGAGGCGATCACTGCTTCTTCGTCTCTAAGGATCACTGCATCGGTATATGTGCCGCCCGTATCTATGCCCAATAAGTATGTCATGCCCGCTCCTTCATCTCCGATCAGATAGCGTGGCAAACAAAAAACGTTTGTCTATTAGCGGCATGTTTAGCGCACCATTTGCGACAATTGCTGAACCGCCCATTTGGCAGCGTCAGAAACGGCGGGATCAGGATCGTCGATCAGACTATGAGCAACAGAACCCAGATCAGGCCTCCGTGAATTGCCGATGGCATAAAGTACATTGCGTACAAACCGATTGCGACCAATTCTCTTAATCGGGCTGCCCGAAAATTTCTCACGAAATGCGGGATGATCCAACATGGCCAGTTCCCCAAGATCTGGGGCCATTAAATCTGCACGCGGATCATAGCGCATATCGCTGGCCTTTTTGGCGAATTTATTCCACGGGCAGGCAGCCAAACAATCATCACAACCATAAATGCGGTTACCCATCAACCCACGCAAATCCACATCAACAGGGCCTGAGTGTTCGATGGTTAAATAGGAAATACAACGCCGCGCATCCAATTGATATGGCGCGGGAAATGCATCTGTCGGGCAGGCTGTGATGCATGATCGGCAGGACCCACAATAATCCGTCTCTGCAGTGTCGGGTTCAATCGGTAATGTGGTAAAAACCGAACCGATAAAGAACCAGTTGCCCAAATCGCGGCTTACCAAATTCGTATGTTTGCCCTGCCATCCTAAACCTGCGGCCTGTCCCAGTGGTTTTTCAGAAACAGGGGCCGTGTCAACAAACACTTTCACCTCACCACCCGAATGCGCAATTAACCAGCGAGCCAATCGTTTCAAGCGTTTTTTGACGATGTCATGGTAATCCTTGTTCTGTGCATACACGGAAATGGCCCCTTTCTCGGGGTGATTTAGAATATCTGTCGGATCTCGTTCTGGCTTATAGCTTTCGCCCAGCATGATGATCGTTTTCGCATCAGGCCACAACGCACGCGGATTTGCACGCCATGTTTGACGATCTGCCATCCATGACATTTGCCCGTGATAACCCGCGTCGATATACTCAGATAGCTTTTCTGGGACATGCGGAATGCTGTCTGGGTGCGTGAAACGGCAGAGCGAAAATCCTTCGGCCAGCGCCTGATCAATGATCGCCTGTTTAAGGGGCACGGTAACCCCCTAAACAAATGCATGCTTCAAAAATCCAAATCATTGTAATGACGGGGGGGTGGGAACCCAGATACCTGATCAGATAGGATATTGCGAAACGCAGGGCGCGATTTAATTTTTGCATACCAATCTTTTACAGCAGATGATCGGTTCCAATCCACATCTGAAATATAATCCAAACTGGACAAATGCGCAGCCGCCGCAAAATCGGCCAGTGTCATTGTATCACCCGCCAACCAACGACGATGTTCCAATAACCACGCCATGTAATCCAAATGATATTTGATTTTACGAGCGCCCTCTTTGATATTTTTGCTGTCCGGGAACCCCTGTCCGGATACTTTTTTATTCACCCGCTCATAAAGCAGGTTTGACGTCACCTCATGATGAAATTTATCATCAAACCACGATACTAATCGCCGCATTTCATACCGCTCCTTGGCATCCTTTGGGATCAAGGAAGGGTTTGGATTTAACTCCTCTATATACTCGCAAATCGGGGTACTTTCGGTTAGTAACGCTCCCTCATGTCGCAGGATAGGAACCTTACCTGCAGGGTTGCGACGCAAAAATTCTGTTGATTGATCCCAATAGCGTTCCTCAATCAGTTCGACATCCATCTTCTTTTCAGCCAATACCAACCGAACCTTGCGGCAGAAAGGGGACAATGGAACATGATAAAGGCGCAACATCTTGGGCAACTTTCAAATCAAAATCTGTGTATGAATGGCATAATTCTGGTGCTGGGATCAATCCATGAAGCAGTGCGATCTTTGATCTTTTTGGATCAGAACCGCACCATCTTGAATATTGTCTGAACGATCTAATACGAATGGCGTTGGAGCAGATGCAGAGCGCCCCTTGGGATCTGGCAAAATTGCTGCAAGGCGCGCAGCCTCGGCCAAGGTCAGGCTATCAGAGGAGATGCCAAAATAGTGCAGCGACGCGGCCTCAGCGCCAAAAACGCCTTCATCAAATTCCGCAACATTTAGATAAACTTCTAATATTCGCTTTTTTGACCAGAACAGTTCCACCATAGGCGTCAAAAAGGCCTCAAGCGTTTTGCGCGCCCAACTACGCCCGTGCCACAGGAAGGTATTTTTAACGACCTGCTGTGTCAGGGTCGATGCTCCGCGATCCCCTCCATCCTTGATCGCGGCGCGAATAGCGGACATGTCAAAGCCCCAGTGTTGGCAGAAATTCACATCCTCGGCCGCAACAACAGTTAGTTTAAGGGTGTCTGAAATTTCCGTAATCGGCATCCATTCGGAATGAACAGATCCAAGTCGGGATTTTTCCGACAGGATGTAGGGGGTCGTTGGAATGGGGACAAAGCGGAAAACGATGATGACCGCAATAAAACAAGCCAGAACTCCAATACCGATCCAGCGCAGAACTTTACGCCAATCCGCTTTATTAGAACCTGTTTTTGCATTTTTCTTTGGTGCGCGTTTGGTCGCCTTTTTTGCCATGCCTCAAATTTCCGTTTTTTGGATAGCTTACCGCGTTCAGCGACGTGAACCAAGGGTAGAGGTGATGAAAAATTCTCCTTTAAGCGAATAGTGTAGCAGCATCAAAATTACCAAGTATGATAATTTTCCGCCCAAAAATGTGAAACCGAGCGTTGGTTTTGTTAACCCTGTTGCACTGCCATCCTAATAGATTGCAACCAGATATGCGATGCAATCACGAATGGTATAAAACAACGAAAAGACCACATCATGACTCGAATAATATAAAGTCATTAGTCCCAACAAGTAACGGCCGCGTGATGCGGCCGTTTTTCGTTTTATTCTGCGGGAACCGCACCCTGTTCAAGGGTCAAAGGATGAGGGATTTTATCCAACATCTCTTTTGGACAGACTTGGACAAAATTCGCCTTTTCCAGATCCCAATAACGGAGAATTTCCGCACCTTTTGCTGAATTGGTTTCTTCGACATGGCGTTGGATTAGACCGAGCAATTGATCTTCCCAATGCTGCACGGCAACTGGTCCTGTGACCAGCGATTCCATGTTCAACATGTCATTCACTTGACCTTCAGGATCATAGAGATATGCCATACCGCCCGTCATACCTGCACCAAAGTTCGCACCGATTGTGCCCAAGATGACAGCAATTCCGCCTGTCATGTATTCACACCCGTTTGAACCACAGCCTTCAACGACAACTTTCGCACCAGAGTTACGAACAGCAAAACGTTCACCTGCGCGTCCTGCGGCAAACAAATATCCATCTGTCGCACCATATAGAACCGTATTTCCGATGATAGTGTTTTCCGCTGCAACCAATGGGCTGACCATCGGTGGGCGAACCGAAATGATACCGCCTGACAGACCCTTACCGACATAATCGTTTGCATCACCCGACACTTCGATCTTAAGACCAGGTGCCGCAAACGCACCGAGCGCCTGACCCGCGGAACCTGTCAGTTTCACGGTTAGGTGATCTGGTTGCAGGCTGTTGCGCATACCAAAGTTGCGGACAATATGGCTTGAGGTGCGCGTACCCACTGTACGATGCGTATTTTGCACCGCATAGGACAGCTGCATCTTTTCACCATCGTTGAGGAAACGCGCGGCGTCCCGAACGATTTCGGCATCCAATGTATCAGGAACCGCATTGCGTGGGCGGTCACGATCATATTTGATGCTGTCAGAGCCATCCACCTTGATCAACAGCGGGTTCAAGTCCAGATCATCCAAGTGATCTGCACCACGGCTGACCTGACCCAACAGGTCCGCGCGACCGATTACGTCATCCAATGAACGTGCCCCGATTGAGGCCAAGATTTCACGAACTTCTTGTGCGTAGAAGGTGATCAGGTTGACAACTTTATCCGCGTTGCCCGTGAATTTTTCACGCAGGGCTTCATCCTGCGTACACACACCTACGGGGCATGTGTTCGATTGACACTGACGCACCATGATACAGCCCATCGCAATCAATGCAGCAGTACCGATGCCATATTCCTCCGCACCCATCATCGCGGCCATGACAATATCGCGACCCGTACGCAGGCCGCCGTCGGTGCGTAGCGTGACGCGATCTCGTAGGTTGTTCATTGCAAGCACTTGGTGCGCTTCTGTCAAACCCATTTCCCATGGCAAACCTGCGAATTTGATCGAGGTCGCAGGCGATGCACCTGTGCCGCCGTTGTGGCCAGAAATCAAAATGACGTCTGCTTCGGCCTTGGCAACACCTGCAGCGATGGTTCCAACACCAGAGGCCGCAACCAATTTCACCGTCACCTTACAACGTGGGTTGATCTGTTTTAGGTCATAGATCAGCTGCGCCAAATCCTCGATCGAGTAGATATCATGGTGCGGCGGTGGTGAAATCAACGTCACGCCTTTGGTTGAGTGACGTAAACGCGCGATCAGATCTGTCACCTTCATACCAGGCAACTGACCGCCTTCGCCGGGTTTTGCACCTTGCGCGACTTTGATCTCAAGCTCTTCGCACTGATTTAGGTATTCCGCAGTCACACCAAAACGACCAGAAGCAACTTGTTTAATCTTGGCCGATGGGTTGTCCCCATTTGGTTCAGGGTGGAAGTGTGCGGGATCTTCACCGCCCTCACCACTATCTGATTTTGCGCCTATGCGATTCATCGCAACGTTTAGGGTTTTATGCGCCTCGGGCGACAAGGCACCCAATGACATGCCCGGTGTCACAAACCGTTTGCGGATGGACGTAATGCTTTCCACCTCTTCCAGCGGCACAGCGGCACCGATGGGTTTGATGGCCAACAGATCGCGCAAATGAATGGGCGGGTTGGCCTGCATACGTTGACTATACTGTTTCCAAAGGTCATAGCTCGCACGGTTACACGCCGCCTGCATCATGTGCATTGTCTGTGCTTCCCACGCGTGGGTTTCGCCAGTTTTACGTGATTTGTAGAAACCACCGATTGGCAAAATTCCATCAGCTTTCCAACCAGCATTGTGGATATCAACAGATTTCTTTTGAATACCTGAAACACCAATCCCTGAAATACGGCTGATCAACCCTGGGAAGTATTCGGCGCACATCGCACGCGATAGGCCAACCGCCTCAAAGTTCAAACCCCCTCGATAGGACGAAATGACAGAGATACCCATTTTCGCCATGATTTTCAGCAAACCTTGGTCAATGGCTTCGCGATAGCGGCTCATCGCTTCGGTCAACGGCCCGTTCAACAATCCGCGATCAATGCGATCTGCCAATGTATCTTCTGCAAGATAGGCGTTCACAACGGTTGCACCACAGCCGATCAGAACGGCAAAGTAATGCGGATCAATACATTCCGCGGAACGCACGTTCAATGAACAGAATGTACGCAATCCGCGACGGGTAAGATGCGAATGTACAGCAGAGGTTGCCAAAATCATTGGCATCGCCGTTTTGCCTTCGCCCGATGCAATATCAGTTAGAATCAAATGACCCGCACCCGAACGCACCGCGTCCTCGGCCTCGTTGCGAATACGCACAAGCGCGTCGCGCAGTTCATTTTCACCAAGACTTGGGTCAAAGGTACAGTCGATTGACACCATATCCGCGTTGAAATTCTCCATCAGGACATCCCACTGGGCATTACCAACAAATGGGCTATCCAAAACTAGGATTTCGGTTTGCGCGCTGCTCTCATCCAACACGTTTTTCAGGTTGCCGAAACGTGTTTTCAACGACATCACGCGATATTCACGCAAACTATCAATGGGTGGGTTTGTCACCTGAGAAAAGTTTTGACGGAAATAATGACTCAGTGGGCGGTATTTTTTCGACAGAACCGCAGATGGCGTGTCGTCACCCATGGATGCCAATGTTTCTTTGCCATCCTCTGCCATTGGGGCAAGGACTTGTTCAATCTCTTCAATGCTGTAGCCAGCAGCAATTTGACGTTTGCGCAATTCTTCACCACTGAACAGTTGTTTTTCAGTGACTTGTGCCAGCGCTTCATCAAGGTCTTTGATTTTGCCAACCCACTCGCCAAATGGCTGGGCCGCGGCCAATTTATCTTTGATCTCGGTGTCGTGGTACAATGTGCCTTTGGCCATATCAACGGCCAGCAACTGACCTGGGCCAAGCGCTCCTTTTTCGCGCACAATCGCCTCATCCGTGGGAACCATACCCACCTCGGACCCCGCGATCAACAAACCATCACCGGTAATAACATAGCGCAATGGACGCAAACCATTGCGATCCAGACCCGCACAGACCCAGCGCCCGTCTGTCATGGCAAGTGCCGCAGGACCATCCCATGGTTCCATCACAGAGTTGCAATAGGAATACATGTCACGCCATGCTTGTGGTAGATCCTTGGCCTGTTTTGACCAGCTTTCTGGAACCAACATGGTTTTCGCCATTGGCGCATTACGACCGGCGCGCACCAATACCTCAAACACTGCATCTAATGCGGCTGAGTCAGATGACCCACCGGGAATGATTGGTTTGATATCTTCGGCCATATCGCCAAATGCAGAAGACGCCATGCGAATTTCATGGCTTTTCATCCAGTTGACATTGCCTTTCAGCGTGTTGATTTCACCGTTGTGAGCCAACATGCGAAACGGTTGTGCCAACCACCACTGCGGGAATGTGTTTGTTGAATAACGCTGGTGATACAACGCAAAGGCAGATTCAAAGCGTTCGTCCATCAAGTCGGGATAGAACACGGCAACCTGCTCCGCCAACATCATGCCCTTGTAAATAATGGATCGGCAGGACAGTGACGCAAGATATAGACCGTTGATGCCTGCAGCAGCAGCAGCCTTTTCAATGCGACGGCGGATCACATACAACTCACGTTCGAATGTTTCCTCATCCACGCCCTTGCTGTTTGATATCAAGATCTGTTCAATTTCTGGACGCGTGGCATTTGCTTTGTCGCCTAGGCAATCCACCTCAACAGGAACATGACGCCAACCGTAAATGAAGTAGCCCATACGTAGAATTTCGCTTTCTACGATTGTACGGCATGTTTCTTGGGCGCCGAAATCTGTACGGGGCAAAAATACCTGACCAACTGCAATCAATTCACCTTTACGTGGTTCATGACCTGTACGGCGCACTTGATCATAGAAAAAGGGAACAGGGATTTGAACGTGGATACCCGCACCATCGCCCGTTTTCCCGTCTGCATCCACGGCACCACGGTGCCAAACAGCCTTAAGCGCCGCAATCCCGTTTTCGACAACCTTTCGGCTTGGCTTACCATCGATTGAGACAACCAAACCCACCCCACAAGAGGCGTGTTCATACTCTTCGCGATACAGACCATTTTCTGCCATCCATTGGCGCTTGGCTTCTTCTGCGGCTACCCAGTTTTTATCAAATTTTGTCATTTCAGTCTCCCAAGGTGCATGGCACCCTATTAGGTAATTTTTAACGTTTGCACCGACGTCATACCGACGCGATACCGACGTGAAACATATGGTTATTCAGCGGCGATTATTTGTTTGGATTTCAGATCCGCGATGATGGCATCTGCAGCCTCGCGTCCATCACGAATTGCCCACACAACAAGTGAAGCACCACGCACAATATCACCCACGGCATAGACACCCTCAAGGTCCGTGCGACCCGTGCCATACTCCGCCTTGATCGTTCCCCAGCGGCTGACTGGTAATTCAGGTTGACCCCAAAGCGTTGGCAAATCTTCTGGCGTGAAACCCAATGCTTTCACGACAATATCCGCCTCGATCAAAAATTCGCTGCCTTGCATCACTTCGGGTGTGCGACGACCAGAGGCATCCGGTGCCCCTAGGCGCATACGCTGCGCAACAACGCCAGTAATCTTGCCAGATTGCTGGCCAGGGTTTGCAAAATCAGTGACGTTGTTGTCCGATACAAACCCCAATGGCGCAGATAGCCATTCAAACACTGCGCCTTCTTCTTCGGCGTTTTGTACTTCGCGTTGTGATCCCGGCATGTTTTTACGGTCACGGCGATACATCACAGTTACCTTTTCGGCCCCTTGACGCAACGCTGTGCGCGCGCAGTCCATTGCCGTGTCACCACCGCCGATGACGACCACGCGTTTGCCCGCTGCATTCAGAGTGCCATCGTTGTGTTCGGGCACATCATCCCCAAAGTTCGCCTTATTCGACGCAGTTAGGTAGCCCAACGCCTGAACATTCCCTGTCAGGTCATTGCCATATGTGCTGTCGTCCAATTCGCGCAATTTATAGACACCTGTCGCGATCAGGATGGCGTCATGCTTTTCACGCAATTCTTCGAATGTGATGTCCACACCAACATTTGTGTTCAGCTGCATATCAATGCCGCCTTCCGCGAACTGATTTGTGCGGCGTTCAATGACGTATTTTTCCAACTTAAACGAGGGAATACCGTAGGTGAGCAAACCGCCCATGCGATCATAACGGTCATAAACCGTTACTTGGTAACCCGCGCGGCGCAAACGGTCCGCAGCGGCCATACCACCCGGACCCGCGCCAATGATACCGATGCTTTGCGTCAATTCAGCAGCGGGTGAGATTGATTTGACCCAGCCATTTTCCCAAGCCGCCTCTGTAATGTATTTTTCAACGGCCCCAATCGTTACAGTCTCATGACCCGATTGTTCGATCACACAGTTGCCTTCACACAAACGGTCTTGTGGGCAGATGCGTCCGCAGACCTCTGGAAAGGTATTCGTCATTTGTGAGGTTTCATAGGCCTCTTGCAAACGACCCTCGGCCGTCATGCGCAACCAGTCTGGGATATTGTTATGCAACGGGCAATGCGATTGGCAATACGGTACGCCGCATTGGCTACAACGACTCGCTTGTTCTTTTGCTTTTTCGGCTGCGAACTCAGCATAGATTTCGTTAAAATCTTTGTTCCGCGTGTCTGCAGCGCGTTTTTGCGGCATCTCGCGATCGATTTTCACAAATTTCAACATTGGCTGTTTTGCCATGATTGCCTCCTAACTGAGTTTCATGCATCACCTACACCATGAACAAACACAGTAAAAGTCATTATTGCTGACCTTTTATTGAAAACTATGGCACACGTAAATTCAAATGGACTTTTAATCAGTGATTTTTAGGTCCGTTTCGGACTTAATATAGGAAATGCAAAGTTTGTTTTTCTAGCGTATATCGAATACCAAAGACAGCGTTGGACAGGTTATGACCCTATTTAATCTTATAATTATCTCAATAATTCAGGGTATTACGGAATTTTTGCCGATTTCATCAAGTGCACATTTGATTTTGCTTCCACAGGCGGTTGGCTTTGATGATCAGGGGCAAATTATTGATGTCGCGGTGCATCTAGGGACCCTTATCGCGGTGGTCGTGTATTTTTGGGGCGATGTAAAAAATGCATTTTTTGGGTTTTTGGGGCTGTTCAAAGCGCAATTACATACCCGAAACGCGCATTTGGCAGTGGCATTAATCATTGCAACGATTCCCGCAATCATCTTTGGCGCGATCCTAAAACTTAGTGGGGCATCAGATGCCATGCGCGACAGCATCGCAATCATTGGATGGACTATGCTGTTGTTTGGTATTCTTTTATGGTGGGCAGATAGCAAAATGCCGATGGCGCGACAGGCCGAAACATGGACATTTAAACATGCGTTTGTCCTTGGGATGTGGCAGGCGCTTGCGCTTATTCCTGGCACATCGCGCTCTGGCATCACCATTACAGGTGCGCGTCTGCTTGGCTACAAACGCATCGACGCCGCACGTCTGGCGATGTTAATGTCCATTCCCACAATCGTTGCCGCGGGTGGGATGGAAACATTGGACGTCATTGGCCAAAAGTCGTCTGTGCCGCTGGGCGACATATTACTGGCCGTCTTATTTTCAGCCGTCGCTGCGCTTTTGGCGTTAACGCTCATGATGCGCTGGCTTAAACGCGTCAGCTTTACGCCATATGTCATTTATCGGGTGATCCTGGGCCTTGGATTACTAGGGTTGGCCTATTTTTAGCGATTGTGTTATTGCGGTCCCCACGCCAAATTGGGCTTGTGGCAAAGGAAAGAGCAGATGAAAAAAGTTTTGGTTCTAAACGGTCCCAACATCAACATGCTGGGCAAACGTCAACCCGAAGTTTATGGGCACGAAACACTTGTCGATATTGAACAAAACTGCGTGAATGTTGGCGCTAATTTGGGCTTAGCCGTAACCTGTAAGCAGTCCAATTATGAAGGCGAATTGATCACATGGATCCAAGAGGCCCGTGAAGAGTTTGACGCCCTCGTGATGAACCCAGCCGCCTACAGCCACACTTCAATCGGTATCTTGGACGCACTCCATGCATTTGAAGGTGCAGTGATCGAGGTACATATTTCGAACATCCACAAGCGCGAAGATTTCCGTCATCATTCCTATGTTTCGTTGCGCGCCGATGGCATTGTGGTTGGCTGCGGGACACATGGTTATGAATTAGGACTGCGACAGGCAGCGCATCTGCTGTCCAAATAAACTACGCACGGCGTAAACGCAGCGCGTTGCTAACTACGCAGATTGATGAGATCGCCATGGCGGCACCGGCCAGTATCGGATTTAGCATCCCAAATCCAAACGGTACCATTACCCCTGCTGCAACTGGGATCAAAACAACGTTATAACCAAAGGCCCAAATCAGGTTCTGCTTGATGTTCGCCATTGTGGCCTTTGCCAATTTTTGCGCCACCAAAACACCTGCTGGATCACCTGCGACCAAAACCACATCACTGCTTTCAATGGCGATATCGCTGCCTGTTCCAATTGCGATCCCAACATCAGCCTGCGCCATTGCGGGGGCGTCATTTACGCCATCGCCCAGAAATGCGGTGATCCCATGTGATTGCTGCAATGCTTTGACCAAATTGGCCTTGTCGGCCGGCAATGTTTGGGCGTGAAATGTGGATATACCCAACTGATCTGCGACCGCCTGCGCCGCTGCATTCTGATCACCCGTGATCATTACGGGTTCTATCCCACGCTGTTTCAACCTCGCTATTAACGCGGGCGCTTTGGGGTGGATTTCATCATGAACAGCATAAACACCCACTACATCGTGCCCCTTGGCCGCGTAGATCAACGAGGCAGATTTGGGGCCAGTCACATCAGGTACTGAAATTCCTGCCTCGCTCATCATCGCAGCTGATCCGATGCGCCAGATAGTGCCATCGATCGAACCCATCACTCCGCGTCCACGCTCTGCGCGGAAATCTTGTACCGCCATCAGCGTGACACCGCTGTCCCGCGCCATTGCCTCCATCGCCTTGGCAATCGGATGGGTGCTACGGGACTGCAGCGAGGCAATCTCTGATGCATGTTCGTGGGATTGATATAAGGATGTGACACTTGGTTGACCAATGGTAAGCGTACCCGTTTTATCCAGTGCGATCGCCTTCACATCAGCCAGCAGTTGCAAACCATCGCCACGCCGAAACAAAACCCCCAAATCTGCGGCACGGCCCGTGCCGACCAAAATTGAGGTAGGCGTCGCAAGACCAAGCGCACATGGGCAGGCAATGATCAGCACGCTAACCGCGGCGATAATGGCCGAATTAATGCCTGCATCTGGCGCAAGAAAACGCCAACCCAAAAAAGTTCCCAATGCGATAAATAAAATCGTAGGTACAAATATGCGGATCACCACATCCAAATGTTTTTGGACGGGGAGTTTGGTGGCCTGCGCATCCTGAACCAAACGGACAATGCCCGCTAGCATTGCGGTGGCACCGACACCCGTTGTTTTAATGTCCAATGTTCCATCCTGATTGACGGTGCCCGCAATCACACGATCCCCAATGGATCGAACGACGGGCATCGGTTCACCCGTTATCATGGCCTGATCAACATAACTTTCGCCCGCGATCACCGCGCCATCGACTGGGATCTTTTCACCCGCCTGAACGCGCACAATAGCGCTTTTTTGCACCTGTTCAATCGGAATTTCGGAAAACCCATCCTCGGTTTTGATCCAGGCCGTTTGGGGTTGAAGCCCGATCAAGCGTTCTATCGCGGCACCTGCCTGTCCTTTGGCGCGACTTTCCATAAATCGCCCGAATAAAATAAGGGTAGTGATGACACCAGCCGCCTCGAAATACAGAAAATGTTGATCACTGGGCAACAGGTCGGGCGCGAACACAACACAGGTCGAATACCCCCATGCGGCCAATGTCCCAAGTGCCACCAGTGAATTCATTTCGGGCGCACCTTTTAACAATGCCCGCAGCCCAATCGAATAGAACGCGCGCGCCGGCCAAATCATAACAGCCGAAATCAACAGAAATGACATCAATGCCCATCGATCCATTCCGATAAGGCTATGAACGAAGGCATGGGTTGGTGGATAAATGTGCCCACCCATTTCAACGACAAAAACAGGAAGGGTAAGAAGCGCCGCCAAAATGGCACGCCGAAAATCCATGTTTCGGATAGGCTGAATTTCACCTTGCCGCTCAACCTGTCCAACGAATCCCGCGCGTTCGATAATTTCCAAAAATTCATCTGGGCTGGCTGTTCCAGCGATAAATTCGACCCAAATGCTTTGCGCCACACGGTTCAAACTGGCGGCGGTGACAGATGGATGGTCAATGATTTCGCGCTCTAATGCATCGGCCTGTGCGCCCGCTTGGATATCCGCAATCTGAATCATAACTTTATCAATTCTTGCCGGATACCCCACCGCCTGCAACGCCTGCTGAAACTCTTTGGGCGAAATTGATGTATCCACACGCGCAGAATGCGTGGCGAGATTCACGATGGACTGCGTATCGCCCAAGGCATTCAACGCACGCTCCGCGCGTCCAGCACAGCCTGCGCAGGTCATATTTTGTATCGATATGTTGAACGAAGTCATGAAATATCCTTGGATACCACCTACTTAGCGAATTAAATCTGTATTTAATAGAGGTTGAAGCACGGCAATCGCTTTCCCTAGGTTTTTAAATTAGGTATGACACAGCATGACTTGGACACTACCTAACGTTTTGACAACCCTTCGACTGCTGGCGGCACCTGCGGTCGCCCTGATGTTTTTGTATTTTACACGTCCTTATGCGGACTGGTTCGCCCTAGTCTTGTTCGTGTCTGCCGCATTAACCGACTGGTTTGATGGCTACCTTGCACGCGCGTGGGGGCAGGAAAGCAAATTTGGCGCGATGCTGGACCCAATTGCAGACAAGGCGATGGTCGTTATCGCCCTAATGATTATTGTTGGATATTCATCCATGTCACCCTGGCTTGTCCTGCCTGTCACAGTGATCTTGTTTCGCGAGGTATTCGTTTCAGGACTGCGCGAATTTCTTGGCGACACGGCTGGCACGTTGAAAGTGACAAAACTGGCTAAATTGAAAACAACCGCCCAAATGATTGCGATCGCAACCCTGTTTTCGCAAGGCGTGTTTGAACACTATGTGGGAATGTCCACATATGGCATGAACGACGATATCATCACGGGGATCATTGCGGGCGATGTTGTCGATGAACTTGGATTAGTATGGAAGTTAGAGGCAATGTATTGGTCTGGTCAAATTGGTCTCTGGTTGCTTTGGATCGCAGCGGCATTAACATTAATCACGGGCATTGATTACTTTGCCAAGGCGCTGCCACATTTAAAGGATGACACATGATTGAGCTGGTTTATTTCGCATGGGTGCGCGAACGCATCGGCGAGGCACGTGAAAGCCATGAAACAAATGCAAAAACCGTTCGCGATTTGATTCAGGAATTGAAACATAAAGAAGAGCGCTATGCCGTCGCGTTCTCCGATCTAAGCGCCATTCGCGTGGCCATAGATCAGGGCCTTGTCGACATGGACAGTTCCATAGAAAACGCAAAAGAAGTGGCGTTTTTCCCACCGATGACGGGTGGGTGATATGAAGATTTCTGTGCAAGCCGAGCCATTTGATTATGGCACATTATCAAACGCATTTGCCCAAGGTCATAAGTATGTGGGCGCGGTTGTCACATTTTGTGGAATCGTGCGCGATGATGAATTGGGCGGCCTAAGCACCATGGAAATTGAACATTACCCAGGAATGACCGAAAAGGCGATCAAGGCCCACGCCCAAACTGCAAAAAACCGATTTTCGCTTGCCGAAGTTTTGGTGATCCATCGGTATGGTTCCCTGAAACCAGGCGAAGTGATCATGATGGTTGCAACAGCAGCGCCGCACCGAAATGATGCATTCCAAGGGGCCGAATTTTTGATGGATTATTTGAAATCACGTGCGCCATTTTGGAAAAAGGAAATCGTGAACGGCGAACCACGTTGGGTCGACGCAAAACCTGAGGACGAAGACGCCCTATCACGTTGGTAAATCACTCTTTGGGTGCTGAAATCTTTTCAATATAGGCGCGCAGCTCTTCTGCCTCTAACCGCGCTTCGCGCAGGCCATCCATTGCGGCACGCAATTCGGCGTCTTTTTGGGTTAGCTGACTTGTCAATTCAGCCTCGCGTTGTTGCAAATAGGTGATTGCCTGATCACGCGTTTCTTCGGCTTCGTGAAGCTCTTGTGCCATTTTTTCAAATTCACCCAAGTCCGCTTTAGACACTCGCGTAAAGCGGCGCAGCAGCCAGTGCGAAAACCAACCCAAAGCAAAGGCCACAAATAAAACTGCCGAAATGGCGATGATGAATTCAAGTCTATTCATGATCTTTACCTTCAGGGTGATCGTGTTGATGTGTATCTAATAAACGGAATTCAATGCGGCGGTTTTTTTCGCGCCCCTCTTCCGTTTCATTGTCTGCGATTGGATCGGCTTCGCCATAGCCGTTCGCGACGTAAGATGATGTGAGTACGCGACGGCGCTGCAATTCGTTTAGGATGGATGTCGCGCGCGATTGGCTCAGCCCCAAATTCATTTCAGCGCGCCCTTGGCTATCTGTATACCCTGCAATTTCCAAGGGGATTTCACCACATTCACGCAATACATCAGCAATATCATCCAACACCTGATGGGCCGTCAAATCAACGCGATCTGAGCTTGGCTCAAAATTGATTTTCCGCGCTGAGGTTAGGGCGCCGATATCAGCGATACATTCATCTGCGGATGGACCCAAGGGTTCCTCATGATGGGGTTCTTCCAAAGTATCTATAGAAAGCGACAAAGCCTGATACACTGATAACTTATCCTGGAACAATTCCGTAATTTGCGCGTTCAAGGTGTCATCATAAGTTTGGCCGGAAATCTCAGCCCCACCCGAAGATAAAATAGCACTGCCTTGGCGCAGGTTTGCCATTGCTTCGATGGCGGTCAGCGCGTGGATCGTGCGATCATCATCGTATGCATCATCCAACCGAACGGAAAGATGCACGTTATCCTTGCCAAAGCGGGCCTCAGCCATGCTTTGAACCATATCTTTGGCGACTTCTGTTGGTAGAATACCACGCAGCTGAACATTTCGTTCCGGGCTGAGCGTGATCAAAAAGTCGGGCGCAAAATTCACCTCTTTATCTGGTTCGGGTCGCTCAGCTTGCAACATGTACTCTGTCGGCAGATCACGAGCGAGTTTAGCTTTTACACGGCTAAACAATTCCGCATCTGTATCCTTTGAAACCAACAATTTAACCTCAGTTCCCAAAACTGTGGCTGTCGCCTCTTGGAATTGGTCAACTGCTCCTAATGTTGCGAAAACAGTTTCCTTCCACGCTGCCGTTGGTCTGCCCAGACCAATCTGACAATCCCGTTTGATTTCAAAATTCAAATTCGCCGCAGTGGCTTGAAACTCGTCCAGGGCAGGTTCCTCTTGGAACGTGCACACGGAAATTTCTTTCGTGGTGGCTGCCTTTGAAACCGAAAATACAAATGGTGCAATGACACGGCGGGGTGCATTGATTGTGATATCGGTTGTCAGATCATCCGAGGCCATCATGCCAACTTGACGTTCAAACGCCTGACCCTGCGCATAGTCATTCGCAACCATATTTCCCCGAATTTCCCCAGTCGTCACAGTCAATTTGGCAGTATCAACCAATGATAGGAGTTCAACCGAGGCACGCACTGCTATTGGCCAACTTTCAGCTACGGGAAAATCAGCAGTTTGCAACAATTGTGAAACTTGAGCCTCGGACCCGACTGCGCCTTTGATCGAGGCGATCAAACTATCCACGCCATAGCGCGCAGGCAGCATTCCCATTAATGAAACGGACTTGCCCGTTCTGAGGATTTCAAGTTTGAATTCTGGGGGCGTGATTTCGACACTGTCGATGACGTTCATTTGGTCAATCACACGGGCCGCGTCAACCACTGTGCCAGCGGCGCTTTTGGCCTTAAAACGCATCGCCTCAGAAGACGCATTTCCGAACACAAAAACCTGCAAGCCTTCTGTTTCGACATCTGCCCAATGATACCCTGCCTCAGACAGTGCGCGGCGCACATCTGTTTCGGCTGTCTCTTCAATCAAATTCACAGCTAAGATTGCGGCAAAAACACTAAGGCCTGCGCCGATCAGCAAAAATGCGAATGAAAACGCCAATGTCGATAGTCGCATGTTATGCCCTGATTGCTCCCAGCAAAACTGATAATCAGATCAGAGCATACTTGCAATCATAGCATTGCGGCGATGGCGAAAAACAGCACAACAATCAATCCGGCATCTCGATTAGAGCGAAACAGCATCATCAAACGGATTGGGTCGTTTGCATCAAATCGCCCCATCTGCCATCGCAGATGCATCCAAAATGCGGGCACCGCCAACATTGCAATAAGGGTTGAGAGCGTCCCACCGTCGGCGCACGCCAAATACGTCGCGATGGCCAGTAAAATTGCCGAAAGGATCGAAAACGCAAACAACCATGTTGGCGTTCGATCTGCAAATAAACGCGCAGTAGATTTTACACCAATCAAAGCATCATCTTCACGATCCTGATGGGCATAAATCGTATCATAAAACAGCGTCCAAATGATCCCTGCGGCATAAAGCAAAACCGCCTCTAGGCGCAAAACGCCCGAGTGCGCGACATAGATCATCAATGCCCCCCAATTGAACGCAAGCCCCAAAAACGCCTGCGGCCACCAAGTAAATCGTTTGGCAAACGGATAAATCGCCACCAAAGCAAGCGATGCAAATCCAAGGATGACGGCCTGCACATTGTACGAAAATAGGATCAGTGCAGCGATACCCGCCTGCAATAGCATCCATATGATCGCCTGTGTCACAGTCACCTGACCAGATGGAATTGGACGAGAACGTGTACGCTCAACAGCACCATCAATTTTGCGGTCTGTTATATCATTCCATGTACAACCCGCGCCACGCATCAAAAACGCACCAATGGCACAGGAGACAAAAATCCAGATATCGTGCAACGCAAATTGACCATCTGATAAAATGGCCAATCCCAGTCCCCACCAACACGGCAACAATAATAGCCATGTTCCTATCGGACGATCAGCGCGCGACAGGCGCAAATATGGGCGCGAAAGTCGCGGTGCAAGCTGATCGACCCAATTTCCTGAAACAGCATCAGAAACTTGTCCCTCTACCTCTGGTGTTGGGGAAAATTGCGACATAAGATGGCTCCATGACGGTCAAGATTAGGCTCTTTGTAGATCACCCGCTTGGAGAAGCGCAACTTGTTCCGCTTGATCGTGATCAAGCCAACTATCTTTTTGCGGTAATGCGCCTATCGGTTGAGGATGCCATCTTGGTCTTTAATGGCAAAGATGGCGAATGGCAGACCGAAATAGAGGCAGGCAACAAAAAATCCGCCACCCTTAAATGCCTACACAAAACTAAAACCTTGCAAGAGCCGCCAGATGTTTGGCTGTTGTTTGCACCCATTAAAAAGGCACGGACTGATTTCATCGTGGAAAAGGCCACCGAATTAGGTGCCGCCGCGATTTTTCCGATTTCAACGGACTTCACCAATTCTGAGCGCATCCGACAGGACCGACTACAGGCCCATGCAGTCGAGGCGACCGAGCAATGTGGTGGAACCTATGTGCCATCCGTGCACGACTTACAAAAACTGGATACTGTTCTGGATCAGTGGCCGCATGATCGCCATCTACTTTACTGTGATGAGGGTCTGGTTGGCGCAGCAACAGCATTTGGTACCCTTCCGTCTGGTAAGTGGGCGATTTTGATTGGACCAGAGGGCGGTTTTTCTGATCGTGAAAGAACGAAAATTTCAAAGATGCAACAGTCCTTTCCAGTTAGCCTGGGACCGCGCATTTTACGCGCAGACACGGCTGCGGTTGCGGCGCTGTCTCTGTGGCAGGAACATCTAGGGGACTGGTGCTGATGCGACAGGACGCGATTGAAACACTTCAACGGTTTAGTGGATTGATTATTGCCCTCTGCACAATTTTTTTGGGCCTTTATTGGATTTTAAACAGTTTTGGACTGCTGATGATTGTCGGGTATCCAGTCACGTTTATTGGTATCGCACTTGGATATTCTGCAATTCAACGCCTTAGATTTCATCGCAACACCGAAGGTCAGGGCATCGTTCATTTCGTAGAAGGGCAAATAACATATTTCGGACCCGAAAGTGGTGGGATCGTTGCTGTTGGCGATATTACGCGGGTTATGTTGCTCAAAATTGGACGTGAAAACGTTTGGGTCATCGAACAACCTGCACAACCAGCGTTGGTTATCCCAACAAATGCTCAGGGTGCAGATCGCCTATTTGACGCATTTGTTTTACTGCCAAATTGGAATGTCGAATTCACCCTGTCGCGACTAGAGGATAATCAGTCGCACGAAGATGTGATTTGGCAATCTAATCAATATTTAGATCAAACAAGGTACATTCATTGACATAAGAGAAAATCGTATTAATCCCTTTACAAAACTATTCGATCGGAGACTTATCAATGTCGATCCCTCAATCCGGTGGCGGCCCCATCGAACGTTATGAACAAATGGCCGAATATCTGGCATCGGGGTGTAAACCGAAAGAGGATTGGCGCATCGGAACCGAGCATGAAAAATTTGGATTTTGCAAAGATAGTTTATTACCATTGCCATACGAAGGTGAGCGTTCCATTCATGCAGTGTTATCCGCTCTGCGTGACCGCCATGATTGGCAAGAGCTTCGCGAAGCTGGCAAACTCATCGGTCTGACAAAAGACGGAGCGAACATTTCCCTAGAGCCTGGTGGCGCGCTGGAATTATCGGGCGCACCGCTTGAAACGATCCATGAAACCTGTGACGAGGTGAATGTTCACCTGAAAGAGGTCAAAGATATCGCGGACGAAATTGGCGTGGGCTTTATTGGACTGGGTGCGGCGCCTACCTGGATGCACGAAGAAATGCCATTGATGCCAAAAGGGCGCTATAAATTGATGGATGCCTATATGGGCAAGGTTGGTACGATGGGGCGCACGATGATGCGTCGAACGAGCACCGTTCAGGTCAATTTGGATTATTCATCCGAAGCAGACATGATCCAAAAACTGCGCGTCGGCATCGCGCTTCAGCCTGTCGCCGTCGCCCTATTTGCGAATTCCCCGTTTTTTGAGGGCCAACCAAACGGTCACAAAAGTTGGCGCAGCCGTGTTTGGCGCGATACCGATAATGCCCGCGCAGGTATGATCCCATTTGTGTTTGATGACGATTTTGGTTTCGAACGTTGGGTGGACTATGCGTTGGATGTACCGATGTATTTTGTCTATCGCGACGGAAAATACATTGACGCGTTGGGACAATCTTTCCGCGACTTCTTGGACGGAAAATTATCTGCACTTCCAGGTGAAAAACCAACGCTCAGCGATTGGGCAGACCACCTGACAACTGCGTTCCCAGAAGCGCGCATTAAAAAATATATTGAAATGCGCGGTGCAGATGGCGGCCCATGGCGTCGATTATGCGCATTGCCCGCGTTTTGGGTTGGTCTGTGTTACGAACAAGACAGCCTAGATGCAGCCTGGGATTTGGTAAAGGATTGGGATGCCGAAACGCGCGAGGCGCTGCGTGTGACAGCATCTGTCGATGGATTGCATGCAAAGGTTGGCAATATCGACATGCATGAGCTTTCCAAATCTGTTTTGGACATCGCGCATGCGGGCCTAGCAAAACGCGCGCGCCCTGGTGCGGGTGGCATGATTCCAGATGAAACACATTTTCTAAACGCGCTTATGGAAAGCGTAGAGACAAAAAAAACACCTGCTGACGAACTTATGGATCATTACAACGGTGCGTGGGCCGGTGACCTAAATCGGATCTTTGCCGAATTTAGCTATTAAAATTGTATGGGTTAACGGACTCGTTGAGGATTGCCACCTATACCTGACCTTGGGTGAGATATAGGTGGTGAACATGGCAAATAACCAAACGGTCGCGCCAGTTATCATCAAACAGAAAAAGATCATCGCAGCAGATGGGCATCATGGTAGTGCCTGGAAAGTGGTGAAACGATTACACCGCAAAATGTTATTGCGCTTCGTTAAAGATTAAGCGCAATAGCCGCGCCCAAGCCTGCGCCAATGATGGCCAATAGCGCGCCAAAAATAAGCGGTCTTTTAGATTTTTTCTCAGGTGCACCGCCGGCTGTTGCCTGCTTCATTAAGGCTTGCTCAACGATGCCTGGCAAACGTGGTCCAAAACGCGCGACAACCGCCAATGTGTTTTTCAGATCATTCAAGACTGCCAGAGGCCCAATACTGTCACGGATGTACCCCTCGACAACGGGTTTTGCCACCTGCCAGATATTAATGCGGGGGTCCAACGAACGTGCAACGCCCTCAACCACAACCATGGTACGCTGTAGCAGGATAAGTTCGGTACGCGTTTCCATTCCAAAACGTTCTGTCACCTCAAACAGGTGATTTAACAGGCGTCCCATTGATATTTGTGTGGCATCCATTCCAAAAATAGGTTCGCCGACAGCGCGCAGTGCCCGCGCAAATTCTTCGACGTCCTGTGTGGCGGGTACGTAGCCGGCCTCAAAATGCACTTGGGCGACGCGGTGATAATCACGGCGAATAAATCCAAATAATATTTCGGCATAAACGCGGCGGGTATATTCATCGATATATCCCATTATCCCAAAATCGAGTGCGATAACCTCACCTGCGGTTCCGACACGCAAGTTACCTTGGTGCATGTCTGCATGGAAATATCCATCCCGCAATGCGTGCGTCAGAAAGCTTTGCAGGACTTTCTCGCCCAAACGCTCGCGATCAAATCCAGCGTCGTCAAGCGCATCATTATCACCCAGCGGAATGCCCTCAACCCAATCTAACGTCATCACGCGCTTTGCGGAATAACTCCAACGAACGTTAGGGACGTGAAAACCATCATCTTTTTCAGTATTCGCCGCGAATTCAGAAGCAGAAGCACTCTCTAGTCGTAAATCAAGTTCACCTCGAACAACGCCTTCAAAATGGCGAATGACATCCATTGGACGCAAACGTCGTGCGAAAGGCGCAAATATTTCAACCATATTGGCCGCCAAATAAAAGGCATCTACATCGCGAATAAAGGAACGCTCAATCCCCGGACGCAAAACTTTGACAGCAACCCATTCGCCAGTCTCCTCCAACCGCGCTTTGTGTACTTGCGCAAGCGACGCTGCGGCAATCGGTTCGCTGAATTCAGAAAACATGTCCCCAATTGGGCGTTCCAATTCGGCTTCAACGGTTTTCTTTGCAATCTCAACAGAAAACGGCGGCAGTTTGTCCTGCAAAACGCGCAACTGCTGTGCCAATTCACTACCAACAACATCTGGTCTTGTACTTAGGATTTGGCCAAACTTAATATACGCTGGACCCAGCGCCGTCAGCGCACGGGGCACTGGTGGCATCGACGGATCACCAGTGTAGCCAAGCAATTTAAATGGATATCCCAAAACCCTTGCAACAATGCGAACACCGCGTGGCGCTTCAACGGCTTCCAATACTTGTCGCATTGCACCAGTCCGTTCAAAGGTTGCGCCCGTCCGGATAAGGCGCCAAATGTTGTGCACGCCGCGCATTTAGATTTTCCAACCAGAATGAAGACAGGCAATTCCCATCGTTAGATTGCGATATTTCGCATTCTCAAATCCTACCGATTTGACCATGCTCAAAAAAGTTTCTTGATCTGGAAATTTGCGAATTGATTCAACCAAATATTGATAACTATCTGCGTCATTCGCAATCATTTTACCCATTTTCGGAATAACATTGAATGAATAACGATCGTACGCCCATTGCAGCAGGTCGTTGGGAATTTGCGAAAACTCTAGCACCATCAAACGCCCACCCGGTTTCAGGACACGAAACGCCTCATTCAACGCTTCTTGGGGGCGCGTTACATTTCGAATTCCAAAGCTGATCGTATAAACATCAAATGTGTTATCTTCGAATGGAAGCGCCATAGCGTCGCCAACAACCCAGTCGAGCTGTTCGGCCATCTGCCCCGCTTCTGCACGTTTGCGGCCCTCAACCAACATGGGTTCAGTCAAATCAAGAACCGTTGCGTGTCCTGCGCCCGCACGTTTTAAAAACCGAAAAGAAATATCACCCGTGCCACCCGCAACGTCCAATAATCGCTGACCTGCACGTGGCGCAAGCCAGTCCATCATTGCGTCTTTCCATAACCGATGGATGCCCCCTGACATTACATCGTTCATAATGTCGTATTTATTCGCAACACTGCCGAACACGCCTTGTACTCTGGATGCTTTTTCGGTTTCAGGAACAGTCTGAAATCCAAAATGGGTTGTGCCGTTTCCGTCAGTGGTCATAACATTATCCATAGTACAGGTTTCCCCCTACTTATAATCCGATTGAAGGGGGTTACAATGCGACTAAATTATTTAGTTGTGGAACGTAGCTAATCCCACAACTGTAACATGGGGGTGTAATGCCAGAATTACCTGAAGTCGAAACTGTTATGCGCGGGATAGAACCCGCAATGACAGGGTGCAGGATTGATCAGCTCATCCTCAATCGCCCCGATCTGCGGTGGCCGTTTCCAGGCGGTATGGCAGAACGTGTTTCAGGGGCCAAAGTGCTGGGGTTACGCCGACGTTCCAAATACATCTTGGCCGATTTAGACAGCAACGAAACGCTTTTAATCCATCTGGGAATGTCTGGGCGGATTTTGGTTTCGGGTGACCCTCTAGGCAACTTTGTGCGCGACCACCCACCAATCGAAAAACATGATCATGTTATTTTTTCCATGGAAAATGGAGCGCGTATCACCTTTAACGATCCACGTCGTTTCGGTGCAATGGATTTACTAGATACCGCTTTGGGCGATGCACACCCGTTGCTACGGAACATTGGACCTGAACCATTTGGCAATGAATTCCACGAAGATTATCTTGTGAATATTCTCAAAAAGAAAAATTCTCCGATAAAATCTGCACTGCTGGATCAGCGCATTGTTGCGGGATTAGGAAATATCTATGTTTGCGAGGTTTTATTTCGTGCAGGAATCTCTCCTAAAAAATTAGCAGGTAAAATCAGCGCTAAGCGGACGGCAACCATGGTTTCTATCATTCGGGACGTTTTAGATGAAGCGATCCAGGCAGGTGGTTCCACACTTAAGGATTTTCGTCACAGCGATGGTGAACTGGGATATTTCCAACACACATTCAAAGTATACGGTCGTGAAGGTGAGGTATGTTCTCACGCTCACTGTAATGCAAAAATTAAGCGTATCGTCCAATCAGGGAGGTCAAGTTTCTATTGTCCTAAATGTCAAAGATAGCTTGATCAATGTGCGTTTCGTGATAAGCAAGTGGACTGAATGTAATAATTGAGAGATATCTTCATGGCTTATGAGACGATCATCGTCGAAGTGGAAAACCACATTGCCCTGATTAAACTTAATCGCCCCGATGCACTGAACGCATTGAATGCAGAGCTGTTGACCGAACTGGTTGATGCCCTTGAATCCGCGCAGAAAAACGAAATGGTACGCTGCGTCGTGATCACTGGCTCTGCTAAAGCATTTGCGGCTGGCGCCGATATCAAGATGATGAGCGGTAAGTCGTTTTCAGATGTGTTCAATGAGAATCTTTTTGGCGAAGAATCAGACAGAATTGGACGCATTCGCAAACCCATCATCGCGGCTGTTTCTGGCTATGCACTTGGGGGTGGATGTGAATTGGCAATGATGTGTGACTTTATCATCGCAGCCGACAACGCCAAATTCGGACAACCTGAAATCAATCTGGGTGTGATTGCGGGCATGGGCGGTTCGCAACGCATGACGCGATACATTGGCAAATCAAAATCAATGGACATGAACCTGACGGGTCGTTTCATGGAAGCGGACGAGGCCGAAAGATGTGGGCTTGTCAGTCGCGTGGTGCCGGCCAAGAAATTGATGGATGAGGCGATGGGCGCTGCTGCGAAAATTGCCGAAAAATCAATGATGGCCGTTATGGCAGCTAAAGAAGCAGTAAATCGTTCTTACGAAACAACTTTGTATGAAGGTTTGTTATTTGAACGTCGCTTGTTCCATTCGCTCTTTGCAACAGAGGACCAAAAAGAAGGAATGGCTGCCTTTGTCGAGAAACGCGAAGCACAGTTTCGTGACAAATAAAGAAAATTGGGGGCGTTTTTTGTGTTTTTGGTCTCTGAGCTGTTGACACAGCTTCGAGTCGGGCCTAAAGACGCGTCCTCAGGAATATGTAACCCAAACAATGGGATTTGAATCGCATGGCAAACACGCCTCAATCTAAAAAACGAGCACGTCAATCAGAGCGTCGTGCAGACGTTAATAAATCACGTCGTTCACGTATCCGCACTTTCTTGCGCAAAGTCGAAGAAGCAATCGAGAGTGGTGATCGTGAGGCAGCTTCTGCCGCTCTGGTTGCCGCGCAGCCTGAGCTGATGCGTGGTGTCACAAAAGGCATCTTTCACAAGAATACTGCAGCACGTAAAATGTCACGTTTGTCTGCACGCGTGAAAGCAATCGCATAAGATTTTGAAATCTTCCGTAGTTCATGGAATGCGTCGCCCTGCGGGTGACGCATTTTTTTGTTGTTCAAAAAGTTACGAAAAGAGATTCTTTTTATGAAAAATTAGAGTCAAGCTATAAGATTTGTTGCCCCCAACAATTCGAAATTGTTACTTTGGATGTGCGACTCGCATCGCCTGGGGGGGCGGCTGGTTTCACGAAGCGCACATTGGCGCTCAAACGTAGTTTTACTACGGGAATCACTACTGCCCATTTATGAAATTGACTTATTGATTACCTGATGTGTGCCACATCAGGGGCAAGTGTCTTTTATGTGTTGCGGGTCTAGGGATAGATAAAACGTAAGAACGGACGACACATGGCGCAGGAAATTTGGGGCGAGATCAAGCAAACGATCAAGCAGACAGTTGGAGCGAATAACTTCAACACTTGGATTGCACCCCTAATTTTTTGCGAAATCGAAAACGGTGTTGCGGTTTTTGAAGTCCCTACCAACTTTATTGGTAATTATGTCGCCCAAAATTTCTCTGACGTGCTGTTGTTTCAACTATCTGCATTTTTTGGTGATGTGCGGCGTTTACGTTTTGATGTTGCAACTTCGGTGCAACCTGCGCAGCCAAAAGCGCGCAAACAAATTGAGAATACCGAAAACGAAACAAAATCACCATATGAACTTCCCGGAGCTCCGTTAGATCCACGTTTCAAGTTCGACACATTCGTTGTGGGCAAACCAAACGAATTGGCGCACGCAGCTGCGCGACGTGTCGGTGAAGGCAAAGCCGTCAGTTTTAATCCATTGTTCCTGTATGGCGGCGTTGGTTTGGGTAAAACCCACCTGATGCACGCGATCGCATGGGAATTGCAAGGCCGTAGACCCGATCTGAACGTGGTTTATCTCTCCGCTGAACAATTCATGTACCGATTTGTTCAAGCACTTCGTGAACGCAAAATGATGGATTTCAAACAGCTGTTCCGTTCGGTTGATGTTTTAATGGTCGATGACGTGCAATTCATTGCGGGCAAAGACAGCACGCAAGAAGAGTTCTTTCACACCTTCAACGCACTTGTTGATCAAAACAAGCAAATCATCATCTCAGCCGATCGCGCGCCAGGCGAGATCAAAGACCTAGAAGAGCGCATCAAAAGCCGTCTGCAGTGTGGTTTGGTGGTTGACTTACACCCAACCGACTATGAATTGCGCCTTGGCATTTTACAGTCCAAGGTCGAACAATACAGCGCACAATATCCTGACGTCACATTTGATAATAATGTTTTGGAGTTTCTTGCGCTGCGTATATCGACTAATGTACGTGTTCTTGAAGGGGCGCTAACACGTTTATTCGCATTTGCATCGCTCGTTGGCCGTCACATCACACTCGAGGTAACCCACGATTGTTTGGCAGATATTTTACGCGCCTCGGAGCGCAAGATAACTGTCGAAGAGATTCAGCGCAAAGTTTCAGAACATTACAACATTCGTTTGTCGGACATGATCGGACCAAAGCGTTTGCGCTCCTATGCCCGACCACGTCAAATTGCAATGTATTTGGCCAAGCAAATGACAAGCCGCAGCTTACCTGAAATCGGACGTCGATTTGGGGGGCGCGATCACACCACCGTCATGCATGGCGTAAAGCGTGTTGAGGAATTAAAGGTTCAAGACGGCCAAATAGCAGAAGATCTGGAAATGCTGCGCCGCGCGCTTGAAGCGTAATAAAAATACTCCCATTTAAACATCGATCACCAAGACCAATTGGCCTTGACGGTCGTGTTTTTTCCGTTGACAACAGAGAAAAGACTTGAGCCGGCAGTTTAATGTCGTATTTTACCAGTCCCGGCTAAGATAGGAGCAAGGATTATGAAGCTTAGCATTGAGCGTAGCGCTCTGTTAAAAGCAGTTTCTCAGGCACAATCGGTTGTGGAACGGCGCAACACAATACCAATCCTTGCGAATGTTCTGATCGAGGCAGAAGGCGAACATGTACAGTTTCGGGCAACAGACTTAGATATCGAAGTGGTCGATAAAACAGTTGCTCAGGTTGAGCGCGCAGGCGCAACTACGGTTTCTGCTGTAACTCTGCATGAAATCGTTCGGAAACTACCAGACGGCGCCTTAGTCACACTAAACGATGACGCAGCCAAGGGTCGCCTGAGCGTGGACGCGGGACGATCCAACTTTTCGTTGGCAACCCTGCCAAAAGAAGATTTCCCAATCATGGCATCTTCAGAATACGATTCAAATTTTTCGGCAGCTGCGCCTATGCTGCGCAGACTATTTGATAAGTCTAAATTTGCCATTTCAACCGAAGAAACACGGTATTACCTGAACGGTGTCTACATGCACATTGCAGATGCAGATGGTGGGCAAGTCTTGCGCTGTGTGGCCACAGATGGGCACCGCTTGGCACGTATTGATGCCGATCTACCCGACGGCGCGTCCGATATGCCAGGCATCATCGTCCCACGCAAAACAGTTGGCGAACTGCGCAAACTACTAGAAGATGACGATGTTCAAATCGCTGTTTCCGTGTCCGAAACCAAGGTCCGCTTTGCGACCCCTGAAATCACGCTAACATCCAAGGTCATCGACGGCACCTTCCCAGATTATCAACGTGTCATTCCCACGGGCAACACCCGCCGCCTAGAAGTCGATGCAAGCGAATTTGCCAAAGCGGTAGATCGTGTTTCAACTGTTTCATCAGAGCGGTCGCGGGCGGTGAAATTGTCCCTAGACGAAGATCGTTTGGTTCTGTCTGTGAATTCCCCTGACAGCGGCGCCGCAGAAGAAGAATTGGCCGTCGCCTATGGCGACGAACGCTTAGAAATTGGGTTTAACGCCAAGTACCTGCTTGAAATTGCCAGCCAAGTTGATCGCGAAAATGCTGTGTTTATGTTCAACTCATCTGGTGATCCCACATTGATGCGCGAAGGCAATGACACGACAGCAGTCTATGTTGTTATGCCGATGCGTGTGTGATCCGCGGGTCGGCATTGGGTAGGTAATGTTACATCTATCTACCCTTCTTCTCTCTCATTTTCGCTCTCATAAACTGGCGCGTTTGACGTTTGATCAGCGCCCTGTTGCTATTTATGGCAACAATGGTTCGGGCAAAACAAATATCCTAGAGGCTGTATCCCTATTTTCCCCAGGTCGTGGGATGCGGCGTGCCAGCGCACTGGATATGACACGTCGACCCGAAAGCTTGGGTTGGCAATTGCAATCAGACCTTGTTCGGGATGAACGTGTTCACCAGACAAAAATCACATCCGACGAAGGCGCCGCCAGACACGTTTTAATTGAGGATAAACCCGTTTCGCAGCTCGCCCTTGGGGAAATATCACGCGTCATTTGGTTGGTACCCGCCATGGACCGTCTATGGATAGAAGGTGCAGAAGGTCGTCGCCGTTTTCTGGATCGTATCACGCTTAGTTTTTTCCCCTCACACGCCGAAGCGTCACTGAATTATGAAAAGGCGATGCGTGAACGCAATAAACTGTTAAAAGAACAAATTCGCGATGCCCATTGGTATCGCGCCATTGAATTGCAAATGGCGCAAACTGGAATCGAAATTCACACGGCGCGGATACGTGCGCTGGACCTGATACAAAACGCCCAAGGTACTGCCGCCACTGAGTTTCCAGTGGCGCAGCTGACACTTAAACAAAGCGAGGGCGACGTGCCCACCTCGGTCGATGACCTGAAAAGCGCACTTGAGGAAAGCCGGTTCCGTGACATGGCCGCTGGCCGCACCTTGGTTGGACCGCATCGCACGGATATGATCGGTGTATTTCAGCGCAAAGGCGTGCTTGCAAAGGATTGTTCAACAGGTGAACAGAAAGCACTGTTAATTTCCATGATCCTTGCCAATGCACGCGCGCTTAAGGCAAAGATAGGCGCGGCCCCATTGGTCCTGTTGGATGAGGTTTCGGCACATTTGGATAACCAACGACGCGCGGCCCTGTATCAAGAGGTCTGCGATTTAGGTGCTCAGGCATGGATGACGGGCACTGAAATCGACGTTTTTCAGGAACTTGGTGATCGTGCGCAGGCGATACATGTGACGGATGCGGATGGCCTGTCACACTGCACACAACATGACACTTGTTTAATCTGATCATCCCGCGTAGTGCATCGGTCAAAGGATCGGTTCATGACGGCAAGCATTTTTGATTTGGCACTCTATGCAGGTGGGATTTTCATCCTCTTCCTAACACCTGGTCCTGTTTGGATGGCAATTGTCGCACGTACCCTGTCTGGAGGTATTGGCTCTGCTTGGCCCTTGGCGCTTGGGGTTGTTGTGGGCGATATTTTGTGGCCGATCCTCGCAATCCTTGGGGTAACCTGGGTCGCAACGCAATACGACGGATTTTTGGACATTCTTAAGTATGCCGCCACCCTGATCTTTTTCTCTCTCGGGGTCAGCCTGATCCGTAATGCAGATCAGTCCATAAGCGGCGACAATAGATTGACCAGACCAGGCCAATGGGCGGGTTTCATTGCTGGTGTTGCGATAATTCTAAGCAATCCTAAAGCGATCCTGTTTTACATGGGTGTTCTGCCCGGTTTTTTTGATCTGTCTGGCGTCACCACACTGGATATCATCGCGATTTGCACGATCTCGGCGATTGTTCCCTTCCTTGGCAACCTTGGGCTTTCGTTGATGGTTGACCGCGTACGCCATCTTCTGAACTCTCCTTCAGCTCTGCGTAAGGTCAATATTATTTCTGGCCTTCTCTTGATCGTGGTGGGTATCGTCATCCCCCTTACTTAACACACAAAATATTGTGTTGGGGCGTGACATTCGCACCCAGAAATCGTATAATTTCGCAAAAGAATAAAAGGTGGCATGAATGTCAGAGCCAGAGCAAAACAACAATTCATACGGCGCAGAATCTATTAAGGTTCTCAAAGGGTTAGAGGCAGTTCGCAAACGTCCCGGAATGTATATCGGGGATACGGACGATGGCTCTGGTCTGCATCATATGGTGTATGAAGTTGTAGATAACGGCATTGATGAGGCATTGGCGGGACACGCCGACTATGTTCACGTGAAAATTCATGCTGATGGCAGCGTTTCGGTACGTGATAACGGACGTGGTATTCCCGTCGATATGCACCCAGAAGAGGGCGTTTCAGCAGCCGAAGTCATCATGACACAGCTACACGCTGGCGGTAAATTTGATAGCAACTCTTATAAGGTGTCTGGCGGTCTGCACGGTGTGGGCGTTTCCGTTGTGAACGCCCTATCCGTCTGGTTGGAGTTAAAAGTTTGGCGCAATGACAAAGTCCATATCGCACGCTTTGAACATGGTGAAACCGCCGAACACCTAAAGGTGATTGGCGATGCGAATGGGGAAAAGGGAACCGAGGTTCGCTTTCTTGCCTCAACTGACACATTTTCAAACCTCGAATATTCATTTGAGACGTTGGAAAAGCGTCTACGCGAATTGGCGTTTTTGAATTCAGGTGTGCGCATCATTCTTGAGGATGAGCGTCCTGCAGAACCTCTTCGGACCGAGTTGTTTTATGAAGGTGGAGTAAAAGAATTTGTCAAATATCTGGACCGTTCAAAATCATCTATGATGCCAGAACCCATTTTTGTCACGGGTGAACGTGATGATATCGGGGTTGAGGTCGCGATGTGGTGGAACGACAGTTATCATGAAAACGTACTACCCTTTACAAACAACATTCCGCAGCGCGATGGTGGGACGCATATGGCGGGTTTCCGTGCCGCGTTAACCAGAACGATCAACAATTATGCACAAACCAGTGGTATCGCCAAAAAGGAAAAGGTGAACTTTACAGGTGATGATGCTCGCGAGGGCTTAACCTGCGTTTTATCGGTCAAAGTGCCTGATCCCAAATTTTCTAGCCAAACCAAAGATAAGCTGGTTTCATCCGAGGTTCGACCCGCTGTAGAAAGCCTGATCAACGAAAAATTGGCTGAATGGTTTGAGGAAAATCCAAACGAAGCCAAAACAATCGTTGGTAAAATCATAGAGGCGGCGCTTGCTCGCGAGGCGGCGCGCAAGGCGCGTGAACTGACCCGTCGTAAAACGGCGCTGGATGTTAATTTCCTTGCTGGAAAGCTAAAAGATTGTTCGGAAAAAGACCCATCCAAAACCGAAGTATTCTTGGTCGAGGGTGACTCGGCTGGGGGGTCCGCACAAACGGGGCGTGATCGTCGGACACAAGCGATTCTGCCCCTTCGCGGTAAAATCCTAAACGTGGAACGCGCACGTTTTGATCGCATGCTGGCCAGTCAGGAAATCGGAAACCTGGTGATGGCATTGGGCACAGGGATTGGGCGCGATGAATTCAATCTTAGCAAATTGCGTTACCACAAGATTGTCATCATGACGGACGCCGACGTTGACGGCGCGCACATCCGCACATTGTTGCTAACATTCTTTTATCGCCAAATGCCAGAACTGGTGGAGGCGGGCCATTTGTTCGTCGCCCAACCGCCGCTTTATAAAGTTAGCCGTGGTAAATCCGAAGTTTACCTAAAAGACCAGGGCGCATTGGATGACTATCTGGTTCAGCAGGGGATTGATGGTGTGGTTCTACGGCTCGGCTCAGGCGCCGAAATGGCGGGGCAGGATTTGACCCGCGTTGTGGAAGAGGCGCGTCAACTGCGTCGTGTGTTAGAAGCCTTCCCAACACATTACCCACGCCATATTTTGGAACAAGCGGCCATTGCAGGTGCATTCGTTCCAGGCGCGGTTGATGCAAACCTTCAGGGAATTGCAGATCAGGTTGCGGAACGTTTGAACCAAATCGCGTTGGAATATGAACGCGGTTGGACAGGTCGCATAACCCAAGATCACGGTATTCGCCTGTCGCGTATTTTGCGTGGGGTTGAGGAAATGCGTACACTTGATGGCCCAATGTTGCGATCAGGTGAAGCGCGCAAAGCTGGCAGCTTTACCGAAAGCCTGAAGGAAGTCTATGGCAGCACCGCGACATTGGTGCGCAAAGACCGCAGTTTGGCCATTCACGGGCCACTGGATCTGCTGGATGCCATCCTGAAAGAAGGTGAAAAGGGCCTGACATTGCAACGCTACAAAGGTCTGGGCGAAATGAACCCTGATCAACTGTGGGAAACCACATTGGACCCAGACGCCCGCACCCTTTTGCAAGTCAAAATTGAAGACGCCGCCGAGGCAGATGATCTGTTCACCAAACTTATGGGGGACGTCGTCGAACCGCGCCGCGAGTTTATTCAAAGCAACGCGCTAAGCGTGGAAAATTTGGATTTTTAATCTGACTGCAAACACGCGATGAATTGGTCAATCATATCATGCGTGATTGACCAATCGCAGACCAACCGTCCCATAATCATCTGGTCCATCGAACCCTCGACATCATCCCAATAGTATACGGCACCTGCGGCCTCTGCGCGTTTGTGAAGCGCGCGGGGCATATCGAAAAAGGTCATGTTGCCATCTGGATTGCCACGCAACTGCACATCAGGAATTGTTTCCAGTCCCGCTTTTAGTCGCGCGAAATTTCCATTTGCGCGGCGTGCCAGATCCAGCCACAAATCATCCGTAAGATAGGCCAACATCTGCGCCGATAAATAACGGTGCTTGGAAAACAGATGCGCACCACGTTTGCGACGCAGTTCAAATTCCCATGCATGTTTCGGATCGAAAAAGATTACACCCTCGACCCCCATCAATCCGTTTTTCGTTCCCCCAAAACTGAGGGCATCGACCCCTGCGCGCCATGTCATTTCGGCAGGTGACGCATTTCGCGCCACAATGGCATTCGTAAATCGCGCCCCGTCCATATGCAGGGCAAGGCCATAGGTTTTTGCCACATTGGAAATAGCCCGAACCTCTTCCACGGAATAGGAATGGCCTTTTTCCGTGATTTGGGTAATGGAAACAGGCCCACGTTGGGGGCCATGAACGCCACGATTTTCTTCACCTTCTATCGATTTGATCAAGGCCCCTGGGGTGATTTTGTCGCTATCGCCAACCAAGGTCAGCTTACCGCCACCCATGTAAAATTCTGGCGCATTACACTCATCCTCGTGAATGTGCGACACGGGTGAACAGAAAACTGTTTCCCACGGCTGAGACAAAGTAGACAAAGCCAATGCGTTCGCTGCAGTTCCCGTGCCGACCAAATATACCGCTGCATCTGGTGCTTCAAATTTCTCTCTCACCAGCCGGGTCACCTGTTCCATCTGTGGATCGGCCCCATAGCTGGGCAAGTATCCAGAATTGGCAGAAACCATTTGATCCAAAACTTGTTGCGGCACAGGTCCCGCATTGTCAGAGGCGAAAAACATTATTCAGGCTCCTCGATCAGATGATTTTCCCAATCATCTTCGTCCACTTCAAATTCTGGAACGGTCATGCCCTGAACTGAAACACCCGCATCATGTACGGATTGTGGTGTTCCCGAAATCAAGGGATGCCAATTGTACAGCGGCAAACCATCCCATAGTAATTTATAGGCACAAGTTTTCGGCAACCAATAGGCATTTTGTTCAATCGTATCAGGATTTAGGACAATACATTCGGAGACGAATTGATGGCGGATGTCATATTGTCCGCATCGACAGGTTTGATCGTCCAATAACCGACAGGCGACACGTGTTAGATAAACATCACCCGTATCTTCATCCTCAATCTTATTTAGGCAACATTTGCCACACCCATCACACAGAGCCTCCCATTCAATGGGGTTCATCTCCTTTAGTGGTTTTTTCTCCCAAAACTTTGGGGATAATCCAGCGCGTTTGATAGGATCAGTATTCATAACGATTGAAGGATTTCACGCGCTTGCTCACAATCAGCATCCATCTGTGTGATGAGCGCGTCAAGTCCGTCAAATTTCAATTCAGGACGCAGGAAATCAACCAAACCGACTGATAGAGTTGATCCATATAGATCGCCTGAGAAATCGAAAATAAACGTCTCTAAATTCGGTGTATTTTCACCAAACATTGGACGTACGCCTAGGGATGCTGCCCCGTGATATGAACCCACATGTGGCCCATCAAGCACATCAACATTCACGGCATAGACACCCAGTTTTGGCAAATGCAGCCCTTCCAGTGCCATGTTCGCAGTTGGGTAACCCAGTTCACGACCACGTTGTTCACCGCCGATCACCTCGCCCTCAATGCGGTGCCAATGGCCCAACTGTGCTGCCGCGTCCCGCGGGCGCCCATCTGACAATGCGTTTCGGATTGCGGTTGACGAAATCTGAATGTTGGCATCTTCGATTAGGGGTGCAATTGTTACGTCAAACCCCATCTCTTGACCAAATTCCACCAAATCGGTGGTTGTACCCGCGCGTCCTTTTCCAAAACAAAAATCCGCACCAACAACCACGTTAACCAAACCCAAACCATCCACGATCACGTGCTGCGCAAATTCGCGCGGTGTTAATGCTGCAAGCGATGTGTTAAAATTCAATTGGTACAGGCGTTCAATTCCTAATTTCGCCAAACGTGTTTCACGGGCATGCGCATCCATCAAACGAAATGGGGCGGCATCGGGTGCAAAATAGCTACGCGGATGGGGTTCAAATGTCAAAATTCCCAACGGGGCATCATGGCGTTTTGCACCATCGCGCGCCAAATCGATGACTGATTGATGGCCTAAATGCACACCATCAAAATTGCCAATGGCAACACTGGCACCTTTATCGTTTGGATCGACGAACTGATAATCGCGGATAACTCTCATAAGAATGAGGTAAACTGCGCCCGCCGCTGATGCAAGCGGCAACACTGCGTCATGTGATGTTAGTCAAACTTACGGCTTGGCGCCATAACCATGGCTTCACCAACCAGCACCTTTTTACCTTCAACTTCGCATTTGCATTCAAGCTTTACGCGTCGTTTATCAATAACGATGTCGGTGACTTTTACCTCTGCGTAAACCAGATCACCGGGACGAACAGGGGCCAGAAACTTTAGGTTCTGGCTCATGTAAATTGTGCCATGCCCAGGCAGTTGTTCACCGATCACAGCCGAGATCAAACCAGCCGTCAGCATACCGTGCGCAATGCGCCCTTCGAAAATTGTATCTTGTGCATATGCGTCGTCCAAATGTACTGGATTGCGATCGGTGGATACCTCGGCAAACATTTCAATGTCTTTGTCTGTCACAACCTTGCGGATGTAACGCGTCATACCCATCTCGATGTCTTCGATGCAAATTGTGCCGCGCGGTTGATTGTCCAACATCTGATTTCCCTGTTCGGTGCGTAATAATAATTACTTTATACATATATAATTGTAATTTTATTACTTTGCAACCGCAGAAAATAGGATGTTGCACACGCAAAACAAATCCTAGTGCATAGATATTCCACAGAATTTATTGTGTATTACAATTTATAAACAGTAACTTAGCGCAAAAAGCCAATTGAAAATGTCGGGTCCAACTGTTTTTCCACAACATACTGCGACAATTTTTCAGAATCAGGCTGTGTCGCCGTCGCGGTCTCTTTGGCCGCTAATCCGCCCGTAATAAACAAACTATCGATTCCCTCGCCAATTGCGCCTTGGATATCGGTTGTGATCCCATCGCCAATCGCCAGAATACGATCATCTGGGACATTGGGACGAATGGCCGCCAACCGTCGGCGCGCCAAATCATAGATCGGCGCGTGGGGTTTCCCATAATAAAGCGAGGTACCGCCCATTTCGGTGTACGCCTGTGCCACCGCACCCGCGCACCATTCACGTTTTTCGCCGCGATCCACGATAATATCAGGGTTCGCACAAAGCAGCTTTAGCCCCTTTTGTTTGGCATAAAGCAGGGGCGCACGCACATCATCGGGTGTGCCATCGGCGGTTGGTAGGCCCGTGCAAACAATACCCTCGGCCTCTTCAACTGAGACATGCGAAATCTGGATCGGATCATTAATCAATTTAAGCGGTTCGAAAAAGGGAAGTTCCGCGTCCGTGCCAATGAAATAGATTTTCTGACCAACAGCACCCAAGAACAACGCAGAACGCGCGCTGTCACCAGATGACGCGATGCTATCCCATGCATCGCGTGCAACGCCGAAATCGGCCAATTGCTGTTCCACTTGGGCACGGGGTCTGGGTGAATTGGTCACCAATACAACGATGCCACCGCCCGCACGATATTCGATCAAGGCCTTATTCGCGGCATCAAAGGCACGCACACCGTTGTGCACGCACCCCCAAAGATCCACGAACAATGCATCATATTGCGCCGATATATCGGATAGGGCGTTGACGATCTGTGTCATAGTAATCCGCCTTACACGGCCAAAACAGGAATGATCTGTTTCTTACGGCTCATCACACCAGGTAGAACCACGGTGTCACCTGTGACGGTCGCACCAAATGATTTTTCGGCAACTGATTTGACCAATTCGTTAGGAACCAGCAATGTCGCCTCTTCGTTTAGAATATCGACGACAAACAACAAAACCTGATCTGCGCCATCTTCTGCCGCAACGTCCACCATGCTGGCCATCAGGCTATCTTTGCGGTCCAGAACGATTTTCGGCGCTGTGGTTTCCAAAACAGACACGCGGAACTGTTTTCCGCCCACTTCATATTCCTTGGAATCCATGCGCAGCAATTCGGCATCGCTGAACGCCGATACATCTGATTTCGCCTCGAACAGGTCGGCGGCATAGGCAGCCACATCAATTCCCAGATCATTCGCCAATTTCTGGGCAACAGCGCGATCATGATCGGTTGTTGTTGGACTGCGGAATTCCAATGTGTCTGACAAAATACAGGATAGGGCCGTGCCCTTGATCGCCTCGGGCATTTTTGCGGCATCATCACCCATCAGATCGTACATAATTGTTGCGGTGCAGGCCAACGGACGGATCGTGATATCAATTGGACGCTTTGTTTCCAAACCGCCCACCAATTTGTGGTGATCAATAATGGACTGAATATCCGCATCATTGATACCATCGGGCAATTCAGCGGGGTTATTCGTATCAACAATCACAACTGGCGCGTGGGCATCCACACCGTCAATGATTTCTGGCTTATCAAGGTTCCAACGCTTTAGGACGAATGCGGCCTCGGTATTGGGTTCACCCAATAGTTTCGGTGCGGCTGCGATGCCTTTTACCTCGTTCAAATACCATGACCAAACAATGGGAGAACCAGTTGAATCTGTATCCGGGGATTTGTGGCCAAAAATCTGTAGTGTCATTGCAGTCGTCCTTTGCAAAATCATCTTTTGCGCGCCTTATACGCGGCGTTCGGACGATTGTCACCTAGTCAGAGGCGCGCAGAAACACGGGTTTTTCGGGCGATGACATTTCAGGCTGATAGGCATATCCACCCACCGTGAAATCACAAACCGCATCCACCGTTTTGATACGGTTTTCCACAATATAACGGGCCATCGATCCACGAGCTCGTTTTGCATAAAAACTGACGATGCGTGGGCCTTTTTCGTGTTCCTCATAAAATTGCGGCGTGACCACGCGCAAGGACAGTTTTCTTAAATCAACTGCCCCAAAATATTCTTGGGACGCACAATTGACCAGAATCTCTGATCCCGTTGCTTCTGCGTCTTGGTTCAGCTCGGTTGCGATCCTATCACCCCAGTATTCGTAGAGTGAGGATTTGCGCCCGACTTTTAAACGGCTACCCATTTCCAAACGATACGGTTCAATTTCATCCAAGGGGCGCAACAAACCATAAAGACCCGACAAAATACGCAAATGATCCTGCGCCCAGCGCAATGCATCCTCATCAATCGTTCCCGCCTCAAATCCCTGATAGGTGTCTCCAGCAAATGCAAAAACCGCGGCTTTTTTTTCTTGTTCGCCAAATTCAGAAAACCGTGTTTTGTTCAGCTTGGCCAATGGTTCAGACAAATGCATCAAATCCCGCAACCCTTTTATAGTCAAACGTCCTGCGGCCTTGGCCAATTCTGTGGCGTCTTCGGGAAAACGCGGTTGTGTGACCGTCACATCCTTTAAGGGCGACATATCAAGTTTTTTGGCAGGTGAGACAACTACAAGCATTTGAACATCCTTTCGTACCCCTGATTTAGAGTGATGTAGTGCGCTATTCAACATACTTTACCAAAGCAGTTGTTAGACCCATATGTTCAATGCGCAGCAATAACGGCCAAGAAAGCCGATCCAAACCGTTCCGCACGTCGATCGCCCAAGATACGGTTCATCATAACAGCATCCCGCGGCTTCAATTCAGCGATTTTTGCAAGGAGTGATGCAGAACAACTCATTGGTTTTTCTGTGCCACATTCGCCCCGCATCAGATCCGCCTGCACCTCAAGAAGTTGATCATAAACGGTTCCCTCATTGCGGCCTGCGAATTTTTTGCGACTGGGGTGCATTTCCTGAACTTCACCCGCAATGACCTCAAGGAATGCCGCACCATAGGTATCCAACTTTTTAGACCCTATTCCGCTGATTTTGGCCATTTCGTCAAAATTCTTGGGACGCTGTTGCGCCATTTCGGTCAGGGTTTTGTCATTGAAAACGATATAGGCAGGAACATCCGCCTGTTCCGCCAAAAATCGCCGCTTTGCCTTAAGTGCAGACAACAGCGGTGCATCCTCATCCGACACAAGAGTCTTTACGTTTGATCGTGATTTTTCAACCTTCAACGTGTCCATACGCAATGTGATGGATTGTTGATCCTTTAAAATCGATAGACCCGCTTGGGTCATGCACAAAGCTCCGTGGCGGGAAGGATCAGGACGCGCCAGATCATGGCCCATCATCTGCCGAAAAATACCTTGCCAATTCTGTTTGCTCATATCTCGTCCCACACCAAAAGTGGGCAAATCGGCATGACCATGCTGACGCATTTTTTCGGTATCGGCCCCAATCAAAATATCAATCAAATGACCAGCGCCAAAGCGTTCATCCGTGCGCAGCATAGCAGAAAGCGCCTTGCGCACGGCCGTTGTGCCGTCAAAGGTTTCGGGTGGTTTTTCGCATAGGTCACATTTGCCGCAATTCTGCGCCTGTTCCCCAAAATACCCCAGTAGGACAGAACGGCGACATTCCAACGCCTCGGCCAATCCCAAGAGCGCATTCAAACGCCCATGATCGGCATGCCGGCGTTCAGGTGGCGCAAGGCTTTCGTCGATTTGTGTGCGTCGAAAACGAATATCTTCTGCACCATATAGGGTCAGGGTTTCGGCCTCGGCCCCATCACGCCCTGCGCGACCAATTTCCTGATAATACGCCTCGATTGATTTGGGCAGATCCGCATGCGCCACCCAACGGATATCAGGTTTATCCACACCCATGCCAAAGGCCACCGTGGCCACCACGATTAGGCCTTCTTCTTTGTTAAAGCGTTCCTCAACCACACGCCGATCAACGGGATCCATTCCCCCATGATAGAAACAGGTTTGGTGCCCTTCGTCCCCCAATGCCTTGGCCAGGCTTTCGGTTTTTGATCGTGTTCCGCAATACACAATCCCCGACTGCCCACGCCGCGCATCGGCATAGGCAACAATCTGTCGACGCGGGTTATTTTTCACAGCAAAGGCCAGATGAATGTTTGGACGATCAAATCCCTGCAAAAATGTTTTTGGTGGATGATCATCAAATAAGCGCGTAACAATTTCCGCACGTGTTTCGGCATCTGCAGTGGCCGTAAAGGCAGATAAGGGCACACCCAACTGTCGCCGTAATTCACCGATCTTTAGATAATCGGGACGAAAATCGTGACCCCATTGACTGACGCAATGGGCCTCATCCACCGATATCATACCGACGCGATACCGACGTAATAACGACATGATTTGAGCAGAGCCCAAACGCTCGGGTGCGAGGTACAAAAGACGCAGGGAGCCATCCTCAAGTTCTGCGAAAATTTCATCATTTTCTTCTTGGGTATTTGCCGATGTCAGCGCCCCTGCCCCAACACCAATGGAACGCAAAGCACGGACCTGATCGCGCATCAATGCGATCAGCGGGGATACCACAATCGTCACACCATCGCGCAATAGGGCAGGCAGTTGATAACAAAGGGATTTTCCGCCCCCTGTGGGCATTATGGCTAGGACATTTTCGCCCTGCGTGACCGCATCAACAATATCTTTTTGTCCGGGCCTGAAGTCATCAAACCCGAATACATCGCGCAAAACTTCTGATGCCTGCGTCATTATTTACCTTGGTTACTGCTCTTTTTCGCAATGTCCCATAGGTCATTAACCATGACAAGGCACGGAATAGCTAAATATCGCAGGTCTTTGTTTTAATTAAAGAAACGCGCGAAAAATTTCAGGAAGGATGTAATTCTGCAGCGAAATGACAATGATAAACGCCACCAACGGCGCCAAATCCATTGGGCGTGTATCTGGCAAAATGCGGCGAATGGGTTGGTAGATCGGCTCAAGCAATTTGTTCAAACCAATCCAAATTTGCGCCACCAAAGGCTGATGAAGATTAAGAACCTGAAAATTGATCAGCCAACTCATGATGATGTGAATAATCATCATAAAATACACAACACTTAGGATCAGTTGCAAAGGTCCGTAAATTGCCATCATGATGAACGCTCCTTGGTTACACAGGAGGTAAGGTTTTTTGCGAAAAAGAACAAGAGCGTGCTGATTTTATTGGTTATCCAAAATATATGTATCAATCGCCTCAATCTGTTCTGGGGTAAGTTTGAGACCCAGCCTCGTGCGCCGCCACACAAAATCGTCTGCCGTTTGGACAAATTCGTTTTCAATGCCCCAATCCAGTTCAGCCGCGGTGATGTTACATCCAAAATTATATTTTTGATCAGTCGCTTGCGCAACTGCAGCAATGATTTTCACTGCATTCGTTCCGTACATGCGCACCATTCGCGTGGCCCAAGAAGGCGTCAGAAAATCATAGGTGTCCAACAGATTTTCGACCAATCCATCAAACCCATCCACGCCGAAATCACCGCCAGGTAATGGCATGCGTTTTGTCCATGACCCAGATTTGATGCCCAGCACAGTTTCGATTTCAACCAGTGAGCTTTCTGCCAATTTTCGATAGGTTGTGATTTTTCCGCCAAAGATATTCAAAACGGGTGCTTGCCCATTTGCATTGTCCACCTTTAACACATAATCCCGCGTCGCGGCCGATGCGGATGACGCCCCATCATCGTAAAGCGGGCGCACACCTGAAAACGTCCAAACAATATCATCCTTGGTCACCGGGGTTTCAAAATATTGCGAGGCAAATTTCAATAAATATGCCTGTTCTTCAGCGGTACATTCCACAGGCGCATTTGGATCTAAATGATCCTGATCCGTTGTTCCGATCAAGGTGAAATCATTTTCATAGGGAATCGCAAAAATGATGCGCCCATCCGTTCCTTGAAAAAAATAGGCTTTGTTATGATCGTATAACTTGCAGGTGACGATGTGGCTTCCACGAACCAATCGCACGCCTTCATTGGTTGTCAATCCCAGTGTTTGCCCCAACAATTCACCAACCCAAGGGCCCGCCGCATTCACAATCATTTTCGTCGTGATTTCGTGTCTAACTTGGGTATTTTGGTCCAACAGCGTGATAATCCAATGGTCCGCCTTTCGGCTGGTCGCAACCACCTTGGTACGCGTCATGATCGTTGCGCCACGCTGTTTTGCATCCTGCGCATTCAATGTCACAAGCCGAGAATCTTCGATCCAGCAATCAGAATATTCAAATGCTTTCACGAATGAATGTTTCAGCGGACCTCCCTCTTGTTCGGTATGCAAATTCAACGTTTTCGTCGCGGGCAAAACCTCTCGGCCACCCATGTGGTCATAAAGAAACAGACCAAGTCGGATTAACCAATCAGGCCTGCGGCCCTTCATCCACGGCATGATCCTTTGCAACAATCGTGATGTCGGCGTGCTGTTGTCAAATCGCATGTCGGGCGCGATTGGCAGGACAAAACGCATTGGCCAACTGATGTGCGGCATGGCATGCAGCAAATGTTCACGTTCAATCAGCGCCTCTTTCACCAATCTGAACTCAAAATATTCTAAGTAACGAAGGCCACCATGAAATAATTTTGTAGACGCCGACGATGTTGCCGAAGCAAGATCATTCATTTCGGCTAGACCTACGCGATACCCACGTCCGACTGCATCGCGTGCGATACCACACCCGTTAATACCGCCCCCGATGATAAAGACATCAAAATCATAATCAGACATCTTAAACGCCCCTTAACCGACTTGGGGCGTTTATGTCCGTATTTTCGTTTTTGGTCAATAATGTTCGCTTATGATCGTTTTATAAAATGATGGCTTGACTTGTACGCGCACTTTCTTGGGCGGCTTGACCCATTCGAACCGCCCACATTCCATCATTCAATGAAACTTCTGGCTGCCCGCCATTGCGTACCATATCAACGAATTTTTGATGTTGATAAAAGGTTGATCCATTGTGATCCCCCGCGGCCAAGATTGTTGGATCGACGGGAATTTCCTTTTCAATCGGGCCTTTTGGGTTGCGCGGGCTGACAATTAACTTGGGCGTTGGACTGGGCCCCAATGTTTCTGTCGGCCAAAATCGCTCGGGACCAGGCACAAGGGATTCGATGATCCCGTTGGGCCCCGTTGCGATAATGTGTTCCTGAAATTCGGCACCCTCGGCAAACATGCACAATTCCAACATGGCGCGCGCACCGCTTGCGAAATCGACGATCACGTATCCATGATCCCAAATATCAGGCACCTGACCATCATAGGTTTCATTTAAATGATTTACCGCTTGCCCACCCGACGCCATCACGCGAACAGGATCTGATTTCAGAATTAAACGCATCAAATCGAAAAAGTGGCAGCATTTTTCAACAAATGTACCACCACTGTTGGCGTTGAAACGGTTCCAATCCCCAACCTTTTCCAAGAATGGGAAGCGGTGTTCACGAATGGTTAACATCCGTGCCCCCCCAGTGGACGTATCTAAATTATCGATCAGTGCCGCAACAGGCGGCATATATCGGTATTCCATAGCAACCCAGACCGTTGCTGAATACTGCGCAGCAAATTGTTTGATCCGTTCTGCCCCATCTTCTTGGGTGAATAGGGGTTTTTCCATCAGGATCGGGCGATGCGGTGCATTCAGTGCGCATTCCAACTGGCGCAAATGTTCGTGATTTGGCGAGACCACCAACAAACAATCAATATCAGGGTCATGTAAAACGTCCGCTTCACTGTCAACGAACTTCGCCTTGGGCGCTAATTCAGCCGCTGCCGCACGCATCCCTGCGTCAGGTTCATAGATAACTGTCGCCTCAACATCAGGCAGCAATGCAATATTGCGCAGATGCTCTTGGCCCATCATGCCGCAGCCGATTATTCCATATTTAAGGGTTTTCATAACTGCTCCTATTTTATGCGTGCCACGTATTGGGCAACGTTTGAGTTGATCCAGCTTTTGGAAAATTCAACGGGTTGATCGCACTGATCAAAACTCAGCCGATCCACACAGATAGTGGTGTCATCAAGGTGCAGATATTTGGGGCACCAAGTTGGTTTTGGCTGCAAGCCAATACGATCTTCGACCCGCGTGATCCATAGATCAAGCGATTTGCGATAATACACATAAAGCGCTTCGTTTAGATCCGCAGGGGTGATAGTTTTTGCATGATTTGCGTCTAACCAAATCTCTTCCAGAACGGCTGGAATGTCGTTCAAATACCGCATACGGCGGATCCTGAAACCCTCAATATTTGACCCGAAATAGGGAAATTTATCGGATTTGGGTTGCTTGGACACATCAAGAACCTCTGCCCTAGGAAGCCCGCCACCCTCTAACAATTCCACGCGAAAGAAGGAATAAATCGAATTCACTTCTGATTTTGATCGAATGTAATTTCCTGATCCTTGGACCCGCTCTAACAATTCCTGCCGCTCTAATTCCGACAATGCTTTGCGCAATGTACCAACGGATGTTGATAATTGTGCTGCCAAGTCGCGTTCCGTGGGCAGGCGCGCACCATCCTCTAAGCGACCGGCGGCGATATCGCGGATCAGCAGTTCGCTAATTTGAAGATATTTTGGCAGGCTTTGTTGAATACTCATCTGGTCCAAAACAAAAAATTGATACACTATTGATTTACTATAAATCTGATGCTACGCAAGTGATAATTTAATGGATGAGGTTTTCATGACGGTTGTTCCCATAACATCGCCAGATTTAGACGCAGTAGAGGTGTCATGGTTTTCGGCACTGTGTTCAGATGACTATCAATTTTTGGGACAACCCGATGGAGCCCTACGTTCATCATGGGATCACTGCAGCGAGATCGTCAAAACAGCAGAAGAACAAGGATTTCGCAATATTTTGTGCCCCTCTTCCTATCAGGTTGGCCAGGACACGCTCAGCTTTGTCGCGGGCTGTGCGCCCATTACCGATCAGATCAATATGCTCGCCGCCGTGCGCTGCGGAGAAATGCAGCCTATCATGCTGGCCCGTACCATCGCGACACTAGATCACATGATGCACGGACGATTGACCGTGAACATCATCAGCAGCGATTTTCCAGGCGAAAAGGCGGATAGCGCATTCAGGTATCAGCGTTCGCGCGAGGTGGTCGAAATCCTGAAACAGGCCTGGACACAAGATGAAATCAATTATCAGGGTGAAGTTTACAATTTCCAAGGCCTGACAACGGATCCAGCCAAACCATATCAAACGGGTGGACCGTTATTGTATTTTGGGGGCTATTCACCCGCGGCGCTTGAGTTATGCGGGCAGCACTGTGACGTATACTTGATGTGGCCCGAACCCAAAGAGAAAATCGCAGAGCGGATGAAAGCCGTGAATGCAGTGGCAGAGCGTTATAATCGCACACTAGACTATGGTTTGCGCGTCCATGTGATCGTGCGCGATACCGAAGCCGAGGCAAAAGAATACGCCGACTACATTGTTTCAAAGCTCGACGATGAACACGGTCGCAAAATCCGCGAACGGGCGCTGGACAGCACATCCTTGGGCGTTTCACATCAGGAGAAGAATCGCAATATCGCCGATGAATTTGGTTATGTCGAACCCCATCTTTGGACGGGTGTAGGGCGCGCACGTTCTGGGTGCGGGGCGGCAATTGTTGGGTCTGCCGATCAGGTTTTGAGTGAGCTTGAAGCCTATCAAAAAATGGGCATTCGGGCTTTCATATTGTCGGGCTACCCACATATTGACGAATGCAAACATTTTGGCACCAAAGTGCTGCCGAACATGAACACGTGTTCTCTTCCGCACGCATATGGTCGCGTGCCATCAAAAACACCAATCACGCCACTGGGTGCAGGAGTTAGAAAATAATGGAACGAGTTTCTCTCAGTAAAGAGGTCAGCCTGTCACGGATCGTCTACGGCATGTGGCGATTAGGTGATGACAAAAATATCAGTCCAGAGCACGTACGCGCAAAAATCGACGCCAGCCTAGATCAGGGCATTACAACTTTTGATCAGGCCGATATTTACGGAGGGTATGAGGCCGAGGAAATTTTGGGGAATGCACTGTCTGGCTCGGCATTGCGCAACAAAATGGAAATCGTTACCAAATGCGATATTATCGCGCCTGTTGGTCGATACGCAGAAGCGCGCGTAAAATATTATGATACTTCTCGCGCGCACATCATAGCGTCTATTGATCATTCTCTGCGTTTGATGGGCATTGATCATATCGATTTGCTACTGATCCACCGTCCTGACCCATTTATGGATCACCATGAAACTGGTGCCGCATTGGATGAAGTCATTGCAGCAGGTAAAGTTCGCAGCGTTGGTGTATCAAATTTCCGACCCTATGATTGGGAACTTTTGCAATCCGCGATGGAAAATCAACTGGTCACCAATCAGATTGAACTCAGTGTTTTGGCTCATGAATCTTTTGTAAATGGTGACGTTGCATTTCATCAGCGGATCGGAAAACCATTGATGGCTTGGTCACCATTGGCAGGTGGCGCACTGTTTTCTGGCGATCATCCAGAGGTCATGAACACAATATCCAAAGTGGCAACAGAAAATAATGTCGATGAAACCGCTGTTGCGATCGCATGGCTCTTAGCACATCCCTCTCGCATCCTACCTGTTCTTGGGACGAATTCACTTGAACGGATAAAGAGCATGTCAGCCGCATGCGACCTAAAAATAGATCGCCAAACATGGTATGAAATTTATACTGCTGCTCTGGGCCGGGAAGTCGCGTGATGAGTGAAACCTTACTCCATTCCAGCTTTGATGAGCGTAAGTTTCGCGATGCTCTTGGTGCATATACAACTGGAATAACTATAGTCACATGTAATGGTCCCAATGGTCCAATGGGCATCACCGCGAACAGTTTTGCAAGCCTATCACTTGACCCACCGCTTGTACTTTGGTCACCCGCGAAATCTTCACGACGGCACGATGCGTTTGTGAACGCGTCTGAATTTGCAATTCATATCGCGTCGTACGACCAAATGGATCTATGCAGTGATTTTGCAAAATCAGCATATGGGCCAGCTGAGGCTCCATGGGAATGGTCAGACAAAGGTTGTCCATACATAAATGGCAGCAGCGCACGCTTTATGTGTAGCAAGTATTCCACATTCAATGGGGGAGATCATACGATCATAGTTGGCGAGGTGTCGGATTTTATTCACAACGGCAAAGTGCCCTTGGTGTTTTCATCAGGAAAGTATTTTAGGGGTATCTCATAAAATGTCCAAAAGATGTCCACGTAATTTAATTTTCAATTGGCTACATTTAGCGAGGACAGTGACGTCATTTGTGAACAAATTTTTATCGCTTAAATGGCAATCAGTACCAACTATAAAGATATGTAATATAAACTTCGTACTTACGCCAAATGCCCGCTTAACTGCGTTATGCAATAACATGAAAAGGGCATATTGATGCAGTTATTTATATCGCTTTTAACACCTATTCAGAAATTCAACGACATTTGTGGTTGGGTCGGTAGTCGCGTTTCCGCAATGGCTCTTGCACTTATGGTTGTGGTCATCTTACTCCAAGTATTTTTCAGATATGTAATGAACAATGCGCTACCATGGCCAGATGAGGCAGCACGATTTCTCATGCTCTGGCTAACGGGTTTAATGGCACCGATTGCGCTAAGGCAAGGCGGGTTTGTAGCTATTGAAACTATATCCCAGTTTTTGCCTAACCGCATGATGTCGTTACTTACAATGTTTCTTTTGATTCTTTCGCTAGCCGTACTCTGCGTTGCTGTGCAGTTAGGTTGGAAACATGTGAATTCTGGTTGGCTTTTTGCAAGCGCATCACTGACGCTACCGCTACATCTAATTGGTATGACGGCTGTAAAGCTAAAATTAGCATGGATGTACTTTTCACTCTTTGTAGGCAGCGCTTTAATGCTGATCGTAACAATCGAGTTAATCTTAAGACAGTTTATTACTTTTTTTGGTCACAAACATTTATTGCGACCATTGATTGTGATTGAGAGCGAGGATTACACCTGATGCTTATGTGGTTCCTTCCACTTTTTTTGCTGTTTTTGATGATTGGACTGCCAGTCTTCTTTGGACTTTTAGCTGCTCCAGGGTTGCTCTTATGGCTAAACGGGCAGGAACGCGATATCGCCTTGCTGTATCGCAATGTTTACAATGGCATTGACAGTTTTCCGCTCATGGCAATTCCATTTTTTATGCTTGCGGGTGAATTGATGAACCGCGGTGGGATTACAACACGGTTAGTGGAGTTTGCACAGGCGATAATGGGGCATTTGCGCGGAGGTCTCGCGCATGTGAACATTTTATCGTCAATGTTATTTGCGGGTCTTTCCGGCTCAGCGGTTGCAGATACTTCTGCGCTTGGCTCAATGCTGATCCCAGCAATGGAAAAGCAGGGCTACAGCAGGCGCTTCGCTGCTGCAATAACTGCTGCTAGCTCGGTAATAGGGCCAATTATTCCACCGTCAGGGATCATGATAATTTACGCTTATGTAATGGGAGAAAGCGTTGCCGCTCTATTCTTAGCTGGGATTGTACCTGGTATCATGGTCGGGGTTGGCCTCATGTTAATGGTCAAGTTGATGGCTGATAAATATGATTTTCCAGTTGCGAGTGCCCGTTACTCTTGGCCAGAACGCGGTCACGCCAGTTTAAAGGCCTTTTTTCCCTTGATGACCCCAGTTATCATTTTGGGCGGGATTTTAGGTGGTATATTTACTCCTACCGAGGCCGCAGCTGTGGCTGTTGGGTACGCTGCTTTCATTGGGTTGTTCGTTTTAAAATCTCTTCATATCCGTGAATTACCCGCCGTACTAATGAAGGCAGCCATGACATCATCAGTGGTTCTGCTTTTGGTGGGCGCAGCCATGGCTTTTAAAACAGTGGTAAGCCTAAGTCATGCGCCAGAAACCTTGGCCGCATACATTCTTTCACTCTCTGAAAACCCATTAATTTTGTTATTCCTAATTAACATTCTACTCTTCTTGGTTGGAATGTTTTTGGATGCGGGCCCCGCAATCATAATATTAGGTCCTATTTTAGGGCCTATTTTCGTAAGTATGGGTGTTGACCCTGTACATTTTGCAATAATTATGAGCGTTAATCTCACGGTAGGCCTAGCAACTCCGCCAATGGGTTTAGTCTTGTTTGTTGCGTCCTCTGTTTCCGGCGAGCGCGTAGAAAATATCGCTCGTGCCATCGTTCCATTTCTTTTGGTTGAAATTTTTGTGATCTTTTTGATCACTTATATTCCAGCCATTTCGATGACGATCCCACGTATAACTGGGTTCGTAAACTAACCTTAATCGCAAAAACCTTAGGGAGGAAAAAATGCTAAAAGGTATCATCAAGTCGCTGACATTAGCGGCAATGCTAGCAACGGGGGCAGTTACGGCCAGTGCTGCTGACTACACAATAAGAGCTACAGCAAATTCGAATGAAAACGACGAAGATTATGATGGACTCATAGTCTTCAAAAATTATGTCGAGAGCGCATCAAATGGTGCAATCGAAGTTGAATTATTCATTGGCACGCAGCTCTGCTCAAAAGGTGCAGAATGTTTACAAGGCGTAGCTGACGGATCTATCGACGTATACATTTCGACTTCTGGTGGCGCAGCTGGCATCTTCCCATATGTACAGGTTCTAGATCTTCCGTATCTAATGGCCGATGACCGTGTTGCAGAACATGTTCTATCTGGCGACTTTACACGCACTGTGCGTAAAATGGCGCTGAAGGACTCTGGCAACAAAATTCGGCTCATGACGATTGGTAATACTGGTGGCTGGCGGAACTTTGCCAACACTAAGCGCCGGGTACAAAATCCAGGAGACATGGCTGGACTCAAAATTAGAACCGTAGTTGCTGATTTACCGCAAGTACTAGTAAAAGCATTAGGTGCATCGCCAACACCAATTCCATGGCCCGAGCTGTTTACATCGTTCCAGACTGGCGTTGTAGAGGGTTCAAAAAATGGTATTACAGACATAATGGGGATGAAATTCCCAGATGCCGGCCTTCAGTATGTAACACTTGATGGACACGCATACATGGGTGCACTTTGGTGGATGTCGAATGATAAATTTATGTCGATGCCGGCAGACATGCGCACTATTGTAGCCGATGGCTTCTCTCAGCTGCAGCAAGCGACATTCGCATCGCCAAAACGCAAATCAATTCAAGCTTACGCGGATTTTGTTGCAGGTGGCGGTGATCTATACGTTCCAACACCAGATGAAAAGGCGGCATTTAAATCCGCTGCAGCACCAGTATATGATTGGTTTAAAGAAAATGTGGATGGTGGAGAAGAGGTATTCAATGCTCTCACGGAAGCTGTTGCAGACGCGGAAAAAGTTTTATCAGCCGGACGCGCGGCAGATATTGAATAATTACCTAGCTCCCGCGTGGTGCTTTAACTACGCGGGGGCAGCCTCAAAGTTATACAACCATTGGAACAATACTTGAGGTTGGCAAAATATTTCAAAATGCCCAACTTACGCCTTAACGAAATGGATATAGCCAAACGCGGTAATCATCGATCAAAACATGCGCTTTCTCAATCTGTTCTTTAGTCATTTTCTTAATAACCTCTTCCTGGCTTATCATTGCATCAGGATCATTTCCAATTGCAGACAATGCATACCACATGTACGCACGCATCAAATCTGGGGCGGACATGCCCAAACCCAACTCATAATACCAACCCACACCCGATTGAGCCCCAGCATGCCCCTTCATTGCGCTACGCAAATACCAGTCAAATGCTCGCGCATAATCTTGTTCAACTCCCAAGCCCATTGCGTACATAACGCCGATCAACTCTTCGGCTTCAGCATTTCCAGAACGTGCAGCAGGCCAAAGCTCAATTCGCGCTTCTTTAAACTTTCCCGCCTCCATCAAATCTCTTGCTATCTCAAGATCTGCAAAAGCCGGGAATGCGCAGATAAATCCAAATTGCAACGCTACAAGCTGCAAAAAAAGTTTCGAGAATTTCCAACGCTTATTCATACTTTAATCCTTTTATTTGCTCTAAACAGTGGGGCTGCTGCATTCGAAAGTCAGATCCTTGACGACTCACAATTTCACCCAGTAAATCAACAAAAGGCAAAATTAGGCCAGCTTTTATTTTACGACAAAATTCTCTCTGGAAATCGAAATATTAGCTGTTCTACATGCCACCACCCAAAGCATGGCGGAAGTGATGGTTTAAGTCTCGGCATAGGAGAAGGTGGCCAGGGTATTGGTCCAAAACGCAACGCCGGCGTCGGTGAGCAAAAAATTAAAAAGAGAATTCCTCGCAATGCCACCTCTCTTTGGAATCTTGGGCATAAGTCAATAACTGTTGTGTTCCAAGACGGCCGTCTAGAAGTCAGCGATATCTATGGAAATGGTTTTAATTCTCCTGCTGAAGAATGGTTGCCTGACGGTTTGAGTACATTGATCGAGGCACAAGCGCTTTTCCCACTTGTTGCTCAATTCGAAATGGCGGGAAATCCAAAAGAAAATGAAATTGCTGGCGCAGTACACGATAGAATAGATGCCGCGTGGCCAATTCTCGCTAAACGTGTGCGGGTAATCCCAGAATACTCAAAAATGTTTATTGATGCTTTCGATGAGATAGATCGCCCCGAGCAAATTACGATTGTAGAAATAGCCAAAGCTTTAGGTGATTTTATAAATTTTGAATGGCGTAGCTTTGATAGTCCTTACGATGCATTTCTGAAAACAGGAGCGCCACTCAGCATTAATGCTGAGAAAGGGCGTCAATTATTTTTTGGGAATGCCGGCTGTGTAATGTGCCATAATGGCCCCTTACTCAGCGATCAAAAATTTTATGCTTTGGGTTTACCCGCATTTGGCCCAGGACGTACAAGACGCTGGGATCCGGCACCCAGAGACGTAGGGAGAATGAGTGAAAGCGATAATCTAGATGACGCATATCGATTTAAAACCCCACGTCTGCGTAACGTTGCACTGACTGGACCGTACGGTCACAATGGTGCTTATCCAACATTAGAAGGAATAGTCCGCCACCATTTAGACCCAGTTAAGATGCGAGCGACATGGAAACGAGATATGGCAAACCTGCCATCGGTTCCATGGCTCGAGGAAATAGATTTTGTAATTCAATCAGACCGCTATGAAATGGCGCGCCAAGGTTCTAAAATAGATATATTGCCTCGAGATCTATCAGAGCACCAAATAAAAGACATCGTTTCTTTCCTGGAAAGCTTAACTGGCAAAACTGCTCTCAAGGGACGCTTAGGTGAACCGGATGCAGTTCCGAGCGGGTTATCTATTGATTAGCTTTCCGAAGTCTTCAATATCATAATCGTAAATACTGCTACTTAGCTTATGTGTGTCAATCCACAACATTTGAGATTGGATCCTAACGGTGAGGTTAAGGGCACTGTGACACTTTTAGGGCGGTTGAACTACACAACAATGATAGAATAAAGCACTCGCGATAGAAAGCCATTGATGGCATGTTCGCCATTGGCAGGTGGCACTCTATTTTCCGGCGATCATCCAGAAGTTATGGACGCTCTGTCCAAAATAGCATCAGAAAATAATGTCGATGAAACCGCTGTTGCAATTGCATGGCTCTTGGCACATCCCTCTCGCATACTACCTATGCTTGGGACGAATTCACTTGAACGTATAAAAGCCATGTCAACCGCATTAGACGTGAAAATGGATCGCCAAACATGGTATGAAATTTATACGACCGCGCTTGGACGTAATGTTGCGTAAGGATAAAAATGACAACGCTAACTAGCTTTGATGAGCGCGCGTTCCGCGATGCATTAGGCCGTTATGCAACAGGTGTTACCATTGTGACATGCAGCGGACCAGATGGGCCAATGGGTATCACCGCAAATAGTTTTGCGAGCCTATCACTCGATCCACCACTCGTGCTTTGGTCACCAGCAAAATCATCACGCCGCTACAATGTAATTGTGAACGCATCTGAATTCGCAATTCATGTCGCGTCGTACGATCAATTGGACTTATGTCGGGATTTTGCCAAATCAGCAGGCGGATCCAAAGACACAGAATGGAAAAAATCTGCGTCTGGATGCCCGTATTTGCAGGCTGGTGTCGCGCGCTTCATGTGTAAACAACACGCAACTTTTGATGGAGGTGACCATACCATAATCGTTGGAAAAGTGAGCGAGTTTTATACATCTGATGAAAAAGCGCTGATATTTCAAAAAGGTTGTTACACGAGTAGTTGACATAGTAAATCTACAGGGTATCGATAGTGATGATACCGCTATCATCATTGGTCGTAAGCTTCGGTATGAATCTAAAGACAACGACCCAATTTTTGAAAATGACACACAGGGAGGAAATGATGTCATACAAAACTTATCTATTACGGGGAACTGCAATTGCGGCGTCCTTGTTTGCCGCAAGCGCAAGCTTTGCAGGATCACATTCAGATGTATGTAATACTCTAACACCAATTGGTGACTTAGGTAGCTTCTCTGGTGAAGTAATAACCATTGCTGGATCAATCACTGGCGGCCAAGATGAAGAGATGCTTCTTAATACTATCAGTTGTTTCGAGAAAGCGACTGGTGCCAAAGTAGAGTACTCCGGTTCTCGTGACTTCGCTGCACTTATTGTTGCGGATCTTCGCTCAAACAACGCGCCCAATATTGCGATCTTCCCGCAGCCTGGCTTAGCTGGAGACATGGCTAAAGAAGGGCACCTAGTCCCTCTCGGTGACGCGACTGCAAGTTGGATGGCAGAAAACTACGGCGCAGGTCAATCATGGGTCGACCTCGGGACATATGCAGACGCAAATGGTAACAAAAATATGTACGGTTTTGCGTTCAAAATGGACCTAAAGTCCCTGGTTTGGTACTCACCAGAGCAATTTGAAGATAACGGCTATGAGATCCCAACGACTATGGAAGATCTTATTGCTCTTTCGGATCAGATGGTCGCAGACGGTAATACCCCATGGTGTATTGGTGTTGAGTCAGGAAATGCAACTGGCTGGACAGCAACAGACTGGATGGAAGACTTGATGCTGCGCACGACGTCTCCTGAAAACTACGACCGCTGGGTGTCAAACGATCTACCGTTCAATAGCCCAGAAGTTTTAAACGCGATGGAAGTTTATGGTCAATTCTCGCGTAATGATGACTACGTTGCCGGTGGTGCGGCATCAGTTGCGACAACGTTCTTTGGTGATGCGCCAAAAGGTTTGTTCACCTCACCGGCCAGCTGTATGATGCATCGTCAAGCTTCATTCATTCCAGCATTCTTCCCCAAGAAAGGCGAAGAAGTCGCAAACGGTGAAGCAGACTTTTTCTACTTTCCACCATATGCTTCTAAGGACTTAGGCAACCCAGTTTTGGGAGCTGGCACCCTTTGGACAATGACCAAAGATTCGCCTGCAACGCGCGCGTTTTTTGAGTTTATGAAAGAACCATCTGCGCATGAGGCGTGGATGTCACAAGGGACTTTCTTAACAGCCCATAAAGGCGTAAATCTTGATGCTTATGCAACTCCTGCACTTCGTAAACAGGGCGAGATTTTGGCAAACGCAACAACATTCCGTTTTGACGCTTCTGACCTAATGCCAGGTGCGATCGGTGCAGGTGCGTTCTGGTCAGAAATGACAGCCTTTGCAAATGGTCAAGATGCAAAAACAACTGCCGACAACATTCAGGCAGCTTGGGACGCAATCAAGTAATTTAGATTGCGAATATTGTAATGAAGGGGCGCAATTGCGCCCTTTCCTCAATTTGAAACATCATTAAATCGTTTCGGACCTACTCATGCATTCAATTAGACCTGTAATCGCCAGCAATGGTTTCGCAATTCTATTAACCGTCGTCTTCCTGTTGCCCATCACGGCTATTTTAGCTTTTGTGGCATCTGCGCCAATTGATGATTTATTTGCGGAGATTGGAGTATGGTTCCATAAGAATTATCAATGGAATTTCGATGAATTTGACACCATTGAACGCTTTACAAAAATAGGGTTTGCTTTAAGGGCAATTGTCATTTCTGTAGGTATCTCTTTCCTATACTTTTGGATCTCCAATTGGCTTAATCACGGACTTGCACGTATTCGAGCAAAAGGATCAATCGGAAAACAATCAATAGTAATTGAGTCAATTCAGCCTTGGATATTCGTAGGACCGGCATTAACGCTATTGATACTGTTTTTACTAATCCCCGCATTCGCTACTCTCAGCCTTTCTTTTCAAGAGGCTGATGGGACTCCAACAGTGCGAAATTATGCATTTCTGTGGGATCCATCTGCTTTGGGATACGTGCAATTTCGGTTGGCGATGCGAAATAGTTTAATGTGGCTAATACTCGTACCAACCTGCTGTATTACGCTCGGCTTACTAATTGCCGTGCTCGCGGACTCCGTTCGGTGGGGAATAATAGCAAAAACTATTATTTTTGTTCCACTTGCAATATCATTCGTCGGCGCCGCAATTATATGGCGCAATATTTTTGCAGGTGGTGGTATCGAAGCGCAACAAACGATTAATGGCTTAACGCCATCTTATCAAATTGGTTTACTTAAAAGTATTCTTGGTCACCCACCATCTTACAACGAACCCTTATACAATCTGAAGTTCTGGGGTAACTTTTTTTTAATGTGGATACTGGTTTGGGTGCAAACAGGGTTTGCAATGGTGATTTTTTCTGCGGCCCTTCGTGGAGTACCACAAGACACCATTGAAGCAGCCACAATTGATGGGGCCAATCCATATCAGATGTTTTTCCGAATAAAACTTCCGCAAATTTACTCCACTGTCGTGGTCGTGTGGACAACGTTGATCGTGCTTGTTTTAAAAATGTTCGATATTCCATATGCTTTATCTGCAAATGACGACGATAAATTGTTGCTCGCGACTATGATGGAAAATGCCCGTAACAATTGGTCAATTGGTGGCGACAATGTCGATAACTTATTTGCGTCAATTGCAATTATGTTAATGCTAACCGTTATTCCAAATATGGCTTTCAATGCTTGGCGCATCAGGCGCGAGCAAAAAGAAATCGGACACTAAGGGTAAGATTATGATGATATCTCGTTCATTACGGCACGTCGTGTTAGCATTGATAGTGTTTATTTGGATAGTGCCCTTCGTCGCATTAATTACTACTTCGCTAAGGTCTGAGGTCGCTTCAAAAACTGCGGGTTTTTGGACAGCGTTTACACCGACAGAACTCGGCCACAGTTTTAGCACCCATGAAAAGGGTGAGGCTGAAAAACTAACCTTAATGACAGGGAATATTTTTGATCGTCTAAATAAGGGTGATCCCAGTTTCCCTGTAACAGGTGAAGTAAATTCAATTCTGTTCAAAGGCCGCATTCCTGACCCTGAAAATCCAGACAAAACCATACTGATCCGAAAATTGGTTCCTGCTGGCGAGGTTATGGATGTTCGTGGTGGGGATTTTGTGTTTCAGGAAAATGGTGATTTTACGTGGACCTTCCCCGAAGAGACCGCGCCTAAGCCCAAGAAGTTAGATGCATTCATAGATCAAGACCCTGTTTTCGGTTCGGATGCCTATGTCGAGGTTTTGTTTAACAACAAAAACGTTCCTAACGCGCTAATTTCATCCTTCATAGTTACGATCCCTGCGACAATCATTCCAATCACCATCGCTGCATTTGCAGCCTATGCCTTCGCATGGATGTCATTCCCAGGGCGTGACTGGTTATTTGTAATAGTTGTTTCATTAATGGTCGTGCCGACTCAACTTGCTTTTTTACCTATATTGCAAGGTTTCAGCGGAATTGCTTCTTGGGCAACACAATTAAAGCAGTGGCTCACAGATTGCGAATTTACTAACACCTGTGAAGTTGCATCAAAATCTTTTGCAAGTTTGTGGATTACACACACTGCATTCGCAATGCCTTTGGCAATATATCTTTTGAGAAATTATATTGTAAATCTTCCAAAGGAACTCTTGCAAAGCGCTCGTATCGATGGAGCAAATCATCTTCAAATATTCACAAAAATAATTGTACCGCTGTCCGTACCTGCGCTCGCTTCTTTCAGTATTTTCCAATTTTTGTGGGTTTGGAATGATTTGATCGTAGCTCTGTATATCGGGCCAAATAATGCAACTGACAAAGTCTTCCCCATTCGATTGCAAAATCAGCTAGGTACATTCAAAGATCAACTTCACCTCCTGAACGCGTCAGCAGTGATATCGATGATAATTCCTGTCATCGTCTTTTTGTCAATGCAACGCTATTTCATTCGCGGCTTGTTGGCCGGATCCGTCAAAGGTGGATAAATAATGGCAGACTTAAAATGGTGGGAAACCGCCGTAATTTATCAAATTTATCCTCGTTCCTTTCAAGATTCGAATGGCGATGGCATTGGCGACCTCAAAGGGATCACATCGCGGTTGGAATACATTGCGGAACTGGGGATTGATGCAATTTGGATCAGCCCGTTTTTCATGTCGCCGCAGCGAGACTTTGGGTACGATATTTCAAACTACTGCGACATAAATCCTGAATATGGAACGCTCGCTGACTTTGATGAAATGATCGCAAGAATTCATGGCCTGGGCATGAAATTGATGATCGACATCGTTCCAGCGCACTGTTCAGATTTACACCCTTGGTTTGAAGAAAGTCGCCAATCGCGTGATAATCCAAAAGCGGATTGGTTTCATTGGGTTGACCCAAATCCTGACGGTACAGTTCCGAACAATTGGCTATCGTTTTTTGGAGGCCAAGCCTGGAGCTGGGAACCACGCCGACAGCAATACTACCTACACAATTTTTTATCAGAACAGCCAAACTTGAACCATGCAAATCAAGAAGTGCGCGATGCGTTAAATAAAGTTGCACGGTTTTGGTTTGATCGAGGGGTCGATGGTTTCCGTCTGGACGCGGTTCATACAATCAATGGCGATCAGGCACCTTATTTGGATAATACTGCAAATCCAGATTTTGTACCTGGTGACCTACCACAACAACAACAACCATTTTTCCGCCAATTACACGATGTTGCGCAGCTAAATCAGCCTGCAATTCAGACGTTTAGCGAAAGTTATCGCAAAATCGCTGATGAATACGATGGTGATAGGTTTTTGATGGGTGAAGTGGACGGCGACAAAGGCTACGCCATGGAAGTCAGCAAAACCTTTACCGATACAGGCCGCTTACATGCAACTTATAATTTCGACTTGTTGGCATGGGGTGGTTTAAGTGTAGATAGCTTGCGCGATGCCATAAATAATGCGGTTGATGCGTTTAATGGATCAGGTCGTTTATGCTTTGCCTTCTCAAACCACGACGTTCCACGCTCGGCAACACGCCAGCTTGCTGCACTGGGTATTAACCCTGAACAAAGCGATGCTATGCAATTGTTGCTACTAAAACTTGAAACCTGTTTGATTGGTTCAAGTTGCGTTTATCAGGGCGAAGAGTTGGGACTAGAGGATGTCACAGATATCCCCGTAGAGCAAATGCAAGACCCCTGGGGCGTAAAATTCGCACCAGCATTTTTGGGACGTGACACATGCCGCACGCCGATGGTTTGGGAAAAATCCAATCAGCATGGTGGGTTTTCAACAGCAAATTCAACATGGCTTCCTGTATCCAGCAAACATTTGAAGCGCGCTGGATTGGATATGGCCCAAACAAACGGATCCATCTATCAACAATTTGCACGATTCTTAGCTTGGCGCAAAAATCAGCCAGCCATCATGAATGCCAATACGATGAGCGCTGTAAGTGGTGATGCGCGTACATTGGTATTCGATCGTATCAGCGACGCACAGACTATGCGCTGCACCTTTGATTTTGACACACTAACTGCATCCTTTGAGGAGATTTAATTTGGCACAGGTAGAACTTAGAAATGTTGAGAAGGCATTCGGCAAAACCCGCGTCATCCGCGACGTTGACCTGTCTATCAACAAGGGTGAGTTTGTTGTTTTTGTGGGGCCATCTGGATGCGGCAAATCAACCCTACTGCGCTTGATCGCGGGATTAGAAAGTCTGACAAGCGGTGAAATCATCATCGCCGACCGTCCTGTTATGGATTTGCCACCTTCTGAGCGCGGCATTGCGATGGTTTTCCAATCCTATGCGCTTTACCCACACATGAGCGTTTTTCACAACATGGCCTTTTCGCTGAGCTTGCAAGGCGTTGCAAAGGCCGAAATTCAAGAGCGTGTAGAGGCCGCTGCAAAAATTTTACAAATGGAACATCTTTTGGATCGCCGTCCTGCTGCGCTTTCTGGGGGTCAGCGTCAGCGTGTTGCAATTGGACGTGCGATTGTGCGCAATCCAGATGTATTTTTATTCGATGAGCCGTTGTCAAACCTTGACGCAGCACTGCGCCATGACACGCGCGTTGAAATTGCAAAATTGCACAAACAACTGGGTGCAACCACCATCTATGTGACCCACGACCAAGTTGAAGCTATGACGCTCGCAGATAAAATCGTGGTGCTAAAAGACGGTGAAATCATGCAAGTTGGTTCACCGATGGATCTGTTCAATTACCCAGATAATGAATTTGTGGCCGGGTTCCTTGGATCACCCAAAATGAATTTCTTTGATGGCGAACTAGCGGACGCGTCGACCCCTACATTCAATGGATCAGGAATGCAGATAAGTGGACTGCGTTTTGTGGCGACGGAAAAGTCAAACGGTGCTGCGGTGCGAATGGGCGTGCGACCACAACATTTGGTCTTGGACCCCAATGGTCAGCTAAAGGGTACAGTGACGCTTGTCGAACGATTAGGTACCGAAACAGTCGTAGAATTACGCACCCAAGACGGAACACCATTTCGTTTTGCGGGACAAGATGTGCCTGAAATAGAAGTTGGTCAGGACCTCAGCTTTGGCTTTGATCCGTCACTGGCTCATCTATTTTAATTAGATCACCATCATCCATTTCATCGTGATTTGCTCCCATCAAAAGTGGGAGCATTTCAATCCCTGTACTTGTCTGCATTTCATTTTGCGGCGCTTCCTTCCAGCTTAGGGTATCAAGCGCATCACAAGATGAACAGACAGGCACCCAATCGGCATGGATGGTGTTACACTTATCACAAACCCACTGAGGTCCACGCGGTGCAGACAATGCCTTGGTCAACCAGCCACGCAAAACCGCATCTGAGCTGCCTTCACCACGCTCAATCGCGGCCATGATCGTTAGGGCGCGTGCATCGGGTTCGTTGTCCACGATATCCCCCAATACGCGTCGCGCCTCTGGGAAATCTTCGGCAGCGAGGTTCAATTCAGCCATCATCAAACGTGATTCTATGTGATCTGGGCTTAACTTTGACAGTTGCGCAAAACGTTTTAGGCGCTCTTGTGGTGTTTCCTTTGGTGCTATTTCCGAAAAGGCTGCTGCCAAATCAGGATGTGGCTGACTTTCCCAGGCCCTCTTAATCACACGAACCGCCAATTTTGGCTTGCCATGCGCAATATATTCACGCGCCGCCAGTGCTGCTGCGGGCACCAAATCTGGTGACAGACGGTTCGCTTCAATCGCAATCTCTCGTTTTTCGATTGAATTTTCTTCGTCGATGACATCCGCCGCCTGGGACATCGCCAAAACAGCCTCTCGGCGCTTATGAACATCACGTGGTATCTTCCCCTGCTTCAGTTTTGCACCAAGGGTTTTACGCGCACCCTGCCAGTCGTGCGATTTCACTTGAAGCTGTAACAAAACATCCTGCACCTCTTCGTGCTTGGGCTTTAATTCAAAGGCTTTTTGCGCCAGTTTAAGCGCTACATCTGTGTCGCCCGTCGCAAGACGTTGTTTCATGATACCGCGGACACCTACAAATCGGGTTTGGGGATCCTTAATCAATTCTTTGTAAATCTGCTCGGCGCGTGTCGTGTTCCCCGACATTTCCGCGGCCTGTGCCGCGAGCAAGTTGGTCAAGGTTGGCTGCTGCAGGTACCGCTCTGCCTGACCTGCCTTAGTCATCGCTGCATCTGCATCACCCGACGCAATGGCCATCATTCCTTCGGACAATGCGCGATACCCACGCCGTTCACGGGATCGATTAAAATAGCGCGAAATAGCAGTGTCATCACCGTTGATAAAACGCAGCGTCGCAACAAACAGCGACATCAACTTCAATCCCACCCAAATCAACACGACCAGAAGCGTTAAAACAATTACTGCTTCAATTGCACTAAGGGTGTATTCAACCCCGCCCAAGGTGATCATCAAATCACCAATGATCGTATTGTCGCCGTCCATCAAATATGTAGCGCCAAAGGCAATAGCCACCACAATCATGAGGAATAACACAATTTTGAACAGTGAAATCAGCATGACTTAGTTTCCTATTTCTTGGCTTAAAATATCTAATTGTTCCAACGCGTCTTGACGTTCGCGCGCCTGATCGATCCATGGTTGCATCTGATCTCGTGCTGCATCTGGTAATGCATCCAATTCGTTCAACGCACCTGTCAAATCATTCTCACGCAACTCTTGTTCTACACGCGACAGAACCGCATCCGCATCATCACCCATTTTTGGTGTAACTGATCTGGCCTGAAATTGTTGGCGCAGGTAATTGCCAATTCCCGTGAAGCCTTCGCTTTCGTTAAGTTCATCACGCGCAGCGTTTAGAGCCGATCGTGCAGCTTCTGCAAAACTATCACGCAATTCTTGATAGGTCTGAACACCCTCTTGCGCTAAAGAACGCAACTGGTTTGGGAGCGCCTGTCCAACCTGTTCATCAAATTCTTTAATTGCGGTGTCAAATGGACCGCCCGCATCAATCGCAGCACGGATTTGTGCCAGAATACCCCGTGCGACTGTATCTTTTGCACGCTGCGTCACTTCGTTCGCGGTTTCTGCTGTTTCTGACATGAATTGTTGAAGGCTTTCACGCTGCACCTCTAGTGTTTCTTTCAGGCGTTTCACCTCGTCCTGATACTGTGCGACCAATTCATCTGGTATTGCAGATTCAATTGTGCTTTCTTCCAGCGCGGCGAGGCGCTTATCAAAGTTTTCAAGCTGCGATGCAATTTCTAAAAATCGCTGATCATAGCCATTGGTCAGTTCATCAAGATCAGATTGGAACACATCACCTACTGCACGCTCATCAACGTCTGTGACACGCCCTTCTAACGCGTTTAAACGCGTATCTATGCCTATGATTTGACCAGTCGTTTCATCACGAAACTGTGCCATATCAGGATGAATAGGCCAGATCGGGTTAGAAGGTTGGGACAAAATTGCAGCACCAAATCCAAACCCAGCGCAAACGAATCCAGCAACGACCAATTGTAAAACACCACTTGATTTCCGTTCAGTATCGCTGACCCCTACAGCGACTGCATCCTCTGATGGTGCATCGCTAACAACTTCCTGCACGTCTTCTACAACAACGGCATCCTCAACGTTGTTGGTTTGATCATCTATCGGCTCAACAGCTTTTTCATCTTTCTCATCTGTCATTCCAATACTCCAACAACAATAATGTTTTTTGCCTCAAACCACATAACGTCGCCATGCATTCACCACACAATTCAACATCGCGGCCCCATTGGGTTGTTGCGCGATTTCCAACTTCGATACGTCATTGATATCAAAAATCTCTGCGACAGCTTGGCTCATGGCGATAACATGCCAATGTTCCCGATTTGTGGACAGCGTTTTTAATATCTCTGCGCTTTTCGGCGAAAATAGGGGAAGTATCATCGGCTTTTCCGCTTGTAACAATTGGATCAATGCATCCGAAGGCGTACAAACGTTTTGTTCATAACCAATTGCTTCATCCGTTTCTGTCCCATGTTCCGATAACCGAGCGGCCAAATTTCCGACGCTGACATGCCCTCGAATATGCAACAGGGGGCCATCAGGCGTCATTGATTCTATCAGTGAAATCAACGCCTCAACATCAGATCCACCATCATAAACCGGATTACAATATGAACGTGCAAGCTCAGTCGTGACCTTTCCAACACCAAAACCAAGGCGAGTCGGCAAATTCCATCGCTTGGCTGCACGAACTCCATTTGACGAAGTAAAAACAAACCCGCTATACCGCGTTAAATCACCTTGATAGGGTATGAAATCTATTACTTGTAAGGCTTCGCAATATACATTTGCACTTGGGATTTCTTGTGCAAGCTGACCTGAAAATTTCGACAGCCCAGGTTCTGGGCGGGTCAGAATGATTTTAGGTTCATGATCTTGGTTCATTGCATAAGTTTGAGTAAGTTACACTATGATGATAACTGCCAATTAAACTAGACACAACGGATAGAACATGACTGATGATAAGCTATTGGTTTTAGGGCTAGAAAGCAGTTGCGATGATACCGCGGCCGCTATTTTAAGAGTGTCAAATGAATTAGATACAGAGATTCTTTCCTCCATTGTTTCTGGTCAGACAGATCTTCACAAAAAGTTCGGTGGTGTTGTTCCGGAAATTGCAGCAAGAGCACATGCAGAAATGCTTGATCATTGTGTAGAACAAGCGCTTGTACAGGCATCCGTTGACCTGAAAGATGTTGATCTAATCGGCGTAACGTCAGGTCCTGGTTTAATTGGCGGGGTGTTGTCAGGTGTTATGTTCGCTAAAGCAATTGCGATGGGTGTTCAAAAGCCATTAGTGGGCGTTAACCACTTAGCAGGTCACGCGCTGACACCCAGAATGACGAATGCAATAGAATATCCATATTTAATGCTTCTGATTTCTGGCGGTCATTGTCAGTTTTTGATCGTTCAAAATACAAATCAATTTGTAAGGCTGGGTGGAACCATCGATGATGCCCCAGGTGAAGCATTTGATAAAACAGCCAGATTGCTGGGCCTACCACAGCCAGGGGGACCGTCCATTGACACCGCTGCTAGCGGTGGCAACCCAACTAAATTCACCCTTCCTCGACCGCTGCTGGATCGTGAAGGGTGCGACATGTCATTTTCAGGTTTAAAGACCGCCGTTTTGCGCGTTCGTGATAATATCATCACAGAACAAGGCGGCCTTTATCGATCTGATATCAATGATATTGCAGCCTGTTTTCAAAGAGCGGTTGCCGATGTATTGGTCGAAAAAGCGCGCCGCGCATTTGTGGAATATTTGAAGTTACAGCCACAATCGCCAATCTTTGCCGTCGCGGGTGGGGTTGCAGCCAATTCTGAGATTCGCACCAAATTAGAGGATTTATGCGCTATTCATTCGATGGAATTTATTGCACCACCTTTGAAATATTGCACTGACAATGCCGCTATGATCGCCTATGCAGCGGCGGAGATTTACATGAATGATTTGGTCGACCCTGCGGATTTAGTGGCGCGACCACGATGGCCTTTGGATCAATCTAAAAGGCCATTGTTAGGGCATGGTAAAAAAGGGGCTAAGGCATGAAGATTTCCGTACTGGGCAGTGGTGCATTTGGAACCGCCTTGGCAATTTCACTCACAAATGTCGGAAATTCTGTCACATTATGGGGACGAAATCGGAAGCAAGTTACTACATTTTCAAAGGAGCGAGAAAACAAAGATCGTCTACCAAATTGTCCGTTTCCAAACTCGTTAAATATCACAGCTGATTTGGAGATCGCCCGTCTTGCAGAGGCGATCTTAATCGCGGTACCTACTCAAAGTTTACGCAAGTTCTTACAAATAAATCAAAACTACTTACGGGATAAATTGCTTATCGCGTGCTGCAAAGGGTTTGACATTGAAACCGGAAAAGGACCGGTGGAAATGTTAAAAAGCACGACAGAGAAGACGGCACTTCTAACTGGACCAAGTTTCGCAAATGACATCGCAAGAGGACTGCCTACAGCCCTAACATTGGCCTGCGAGCAAGCCAAATTAGGTATCGCCCTACAAAACCAGCTAACGTCAAAAAATATTCGCCTGTATCGGACACAGGACGTCATCGGTGCGGAATTGGGTGGTGGGTTGAAAAACGTGATTGCGATTGGTTGTGGAGCAGCAATCGGCGCAGGATTAGGAGAAAGCGCCCGCGCCGCGCTGATGACACGCGGATTTGCGGAGATGCGCCGCTTCGCATCTGCCTTGGGCGGTCGTGATGCGACCCTGTGCGGACTATCAGGATTTGGGGACTTAAGCTTGACCTGCATGTCCGAACAATCACGGAATTTTCGGTACGGACTACAATTGGGCCAGTGTCGTGATTTTAAAGAAAATACAACAGTTGAAGGAAAATTTACCGCCCAAGCTGCATTGACGAAGGCGGATAAATTGGGTTTGGATATGCCAATTATTAGATCAGTTTCTGATCTAGTATCTGGCAAAAAAGATGTAGAAACACTACTAGCTGCGTTGCTTGCGCGGCCACAAAAGGAAGAATGATGCTTGTTGCTTTAATCGCAAAAGATAAACCTAATCATCTGGAAACACGCAAAGCAAATCGTGAAGATCACCTTACCTATATGAAAAAGACTGGTCTTGCATGTCATGCAGGCCCACTACTGGATAGTGATGGTAAAATGTGCGGGTCGCTTGTTGTGTTAGAGGTGGACACCATGGCCCAGGCGGAGGAATGGGCGAGAAATGATCCATACAACCTTGCAGGCTTATTTCAGAGCGCAGAACTCATTCAATGGAATAAGGTGATCTAAACCTTGCAATATTGGTTATTCAAATCTGAACCGTCCACGTGGTCATGGGACCAGCAAGCCGCAAAAGGCGAGATCGGTGAAGAATGGGACGGCGTGCGAAATTACCAGGCGCGTAATTTTATGCGGCAGATGAATATTGGCGATTTAGGTTTCTTTTATCATTCACAAAAGGACAAAGAAATCATCGGCATTGTCGAAGTCTGTGCGAACGCCCATCCAGATAGTACAGCTGATGATGCGCGTTGGGAATGCGTCGATATTCGCGCCATGAAGCCGCTGAACATTCCTGTAACTCTTGAACAGATTAAAACGGATCCACGTTTGACCGAAATGGTCTTGGTCAAAAACTCTCGGTTATCGGTACAACCCGTGACCGCTGAGGAGTGGACAATCATCTGCGGACTTGGTCAGACCAACTCTGACTGATGTCATGCATCATGCAAAAGACTGCAAGTTTAGTGACAATATATGGACGGTTATATAAAATAAATGGGTTCTGGTCAGACCGGAACCCATTTGTGACACCAGCGATTTCACATCACGAACTGTCATTCAGGGTCCGACCTTCTTAGCCTGATAAAACAGAATATGCGGAGAAGAATATAAGTGCTGACGCAGAGCGTACAAAAAAGCCCTGCATGAATTCCACGCAGGACTTGCAAATAATAGGTCTAAACTTTGCGTTTAGTATCTGTAATGTTCGGGCTTGAATGGGCCTTCTGGTGTGACGCCGATGTAGTCTGCTTGGTCTTTGGCAAGTGTTGTAAGCTTCACACCGATGCGATCCAAATGCAGTCGCGCAACTTTTTCGTCCAAATGCTTTGGTAGGATGTAAACATCATTGTTATACTCATCACTCTTGGTCCAAAGTTCGATCTGCGCCAAAACCTGGTTTGTGAACGAGGCTGACATTACAAAAGACGGGTGACCTGTTGCATTACCAAGGTTCAGCAGACGACCCTCTGACAGTAGAATGATACGATTGCCTGATGGCATTTCGATCATATCCACCTGATCTTTGATGTTGGTCCATTTGTGGTTCTTTAGGTGCGCAACTTGGATTTCATTGTCAAAGTGACCGATGTTTCCAACAATCGCCATGTCCTTCATCGCACGCATATGTTCGATGCGAATAACGTCTTTGTTGCCTGTTGTGGTGATAAAGATATCAGCAGTTTCAACTGCGTCTTCAAGTGTTAGAACCTCAAACCCATCCATCGCGGCCTGAAGCGCACAGATCGGATCAACCTCGGTTACTTTAACCCGCGCACCTGCACCACGAAGTGAGGCAGCAGAGCCTTTGCCCACGTCGCCATATCCACAGACAACTGCGGTCTTACCCGCCATCATCGTGTCTGTTGCGCGACGAATGCCGTCGACAAGGGATTCTTTACAGCCATACTTGTTGTCAAACTTGGACTTTGTAACTGAGTCATTCACATTGATCGCAGGGAACGGTAGTTGGCCATTTTTCACCAACTCATACAGGCGGTGAACACCCGTTGTTGTTTCCTCAGACACGCCTTTGATCGCATCGCGGGTTTTCATGAACCAACCTGGCGATTGTTCCATACGCTTTTTAATCTGCGCCTTGATCACGGCCTCTTCTTCGGACTGTGGGACCGGAATGATATCTTCGCCCGCTTCTGCACGTGCGCCCAATAGAACGTACAATGTCGCATCACCGCCATCGTCCAAGATCATGTTTGGGCCTTCTGGGAACATGAATGATTTATCCAAGTAATCCCAATGCTCTTCCAATGACTGACCTTTGATCGCAAAGACAGGAATGTTCGCTGCTGCAATTGCTGCTGCTGCATGATCCTGTGTTGAGAAGATGTTGCAAGACGCCCAGCGCACATCAGCACCCAGTGTCACCAATGTTTCAATCAAAACCGCTGTCTGGATCGTCATGTGAAGAGAGCCAACAATGCGTGCACCTTTCAGTGGCTTGCTCTCGCCGTATTCAGAGCGAAGTGCCATCAATCCAGGCATTTCAGTTTCCGCAATGTTCAATTCCTTGCGGCCAAAATCCGCTAAAGCTATGTCCTTAACAACATAATCCGTCATTTGTTTTGTCTCCAATGATGTTGGGGTCGCGTAACATACATTGAAATACGGCACAACTCTTGCTGCAGATGCTATTTTTTAGTGCGGGTTTTAACCTTAGTAAGAATTGCCACCGCCGCCTTGCATCAAACCAAAATTTTTGGCACCAAAAACGAAACAACCTCATGAGTTTAAATTGAAACAAAAACGTGCATGGCAACGAATGCTCTCAGGAAGACGATTGGATTTATTGGATCCAACGCCAATGGACATTGAAATCGAAGATATCGCGCATGGGTTGTCTTTTGTTGCTCGTTGGAATGGGCAAACACACGGAGATTTCCCCTATTCCGTTGCCGAGCATTCTTTGCTGGTTCTTCGTATTTTTGAAAGAGTTCAACCAAAAGCAAATGTACAGGAACGTATGTTTGCGTTGCTGCATGACGCGCCCGAATACGTCATTGGAGACATGATATCTCCTGTAAAACATGCAGTTGGGTCGGGTTATGAGGATCTTGACGAACGACTAGCGTCGGCAATTCACATACGGTTTGGGCTGCCCGCTAAAATTCCTGTCGATTTAAAGAAGCAGATCAAGCAGGCTGACAAATACAGTGCACGAATAGAGGCATCTGAAATCGCCGGATTTTCTGAAACAGAGGCCAACAAATTATTTGGTGTCATCGACGAATATTATGTTAAAACCTTTAAAATCAAATTACGTCCCCCGAAAGAGGCCAGGAATGAATTCATCGACACATTTCAAATTTTGCTAAATCAGAAATAAATTACTTGGGACTACGCTTGGCCAGGATACGCTGCAAAGTACGGCGGTGCATATTCAAACGCCGAGCGGTTTCACTAACGTTTCTGTCACACAACTCGTAAACGCGTTGGATATGTTCCCACCGAACACGATCCGCACTCATTGGATTTTCTGGAGGCGGTGGTAGGTCATCTACATTTGCAACAAGCGCATTCGTGATATCTGTCGCATCGGCAGGTTTTGCCAAATAATCAGTCGCACCAATTTTAACGGCCGCAACAGCAGTTGCTATTGCCCCATAACCAGTCAAAACAACAATACGACTATCTGGACGTTTATCACGCAAAACTTCAACAACATCTAAACCGTTGCCATCCTCAAGTCGCAAATCAACAACCGCATACGCGGGAGGCCGCGCCGTTGCGATTGCACGTCCCGCAACAACAGATCCGGCTGTTTCAACCTCAAATCCACGTTTTTCCATAGCCTTGGCTAGGCGGCGAAGAAACGGCTCATCATCATCGACAAGTAAAAGAGATCTATCTTCACCTAGATCAATGCTATCGCTGGGACTCACAACTTTTCTCCACTCTCGCGTCGTATGGGCCTTAGGTTAGCGATATAAAGCTTTGGGGTCAAACGAGATATTGTCAGCTGTTCGTGATGAAACAAGCAGCGGTTTCCGCAATTTGTTCAGCACTTGTGTTTCTATTGAAAAACTCAACGAACCCATGTTCGGGCAACGTTAAATAGGTTTGAGTCGAATGATCCACGATATAATATTCAGGATCATCATTGTGGCGTTTGTAGTACGTACGATAAGCCCTTGAGGCGGCTTTTACCTGTTCTTCTGTGCCTGTTAGCCCAACCATCTTAGGGTGTATATTTTCGACATATGCACTCAATGCCTCAGGCGTGTCTCGTTCAGGGTCAATCGAAATAAAGACCGGGGTGGCGGAGATACCCTGCGCAGCCAATAAATCTACAACTTCGGCATTGCGAACGGTATCAAATGGACATACGTCAGGACAGAACGTGTAGCCAAAATAAATCAAACTCGGCTCAATGATTACATCTTGCTCAGTAACGGCGCGCCCGTTTTGATCCACTAATTCAAATGGACCTCCGATTGTGGCACTGCCACCCGCTACAGCAGATGTCCGACAATCGGCAAACTGATCATCAACATCTGAAAAAGGACCGACGCCCGTTGCAAACAAGACAGAGATCAACAAACCCACGCAGACAAGCAGAATTGCAGTAATTTGTATCATCCGAGGCATTGTCGTATCTTATCCCTTATCGCTTTTATATCTTGGGCATATAGGCTATCCGTAAAGAAACGAAAACAGGGATGCGACAAACATGTCTGATGATCCATCACTTTTTATTGAAGATACGCGAAGTAATTGGATCAGATTACGCACATCGATCGCTATTCGTTGGGTTGCAATTGTCGGGCAATTGATGGCAGTGTTCGTAGCACTACAGTATTACCGCCTGCAAATTCCTATTGATTATTGTCTTTTATTCATTGGGCTTTCGATCATCACAAATTTGCTGGCCACCTATCTATATCCTGAAAACAAACGATTATCAGAAACCGAAAATTTATTGTTTGCTCTTTTTGATTTGTTCCAACTCTCGGCTTTGATTTATCTTACTGGTGGCTTGAATAATCCGTTCAGCATCTTGGTCATCGCGCCAGTCGTAATTTCATCCTCTGTTTTGGGAATCCGATCCGCCGTGTTGATCGGAGGTATTTCACTAATCATTGTTACAGTGTTGTCCAAATATTATATTCCCCTGATGACAGCTCAAGGGTTCACTATGCAAATCCCAAAGGTGTTTGTTTTCGGGAACTGGGCAGCAATTGTCATTACCGTTATTTTCCTGAGCATTTATGCGCGCAGAACCACTCAAGAAATGGCAACAATGGGGGATGCTCTATTTGCGACACAAATCGCACTCTCTCGGGAACAAAAACTCACCGATCTGGGTGGCGTGATCGCAGCGGCAGCACATGAACTTGGAACACCGCTAGCGACGATCAAACTAACCGCGGGCGAATTGGTCGAAGATCTTTCAGATTACCCTGACCTGAAAGAAGATGCAGAACTTATCAGACAAGAAGCAAATCGCTGCCGCGATATTTTGCATTCAATGGGGCGTGTGGGCAAAGATGACCTACATCTAAGGAACGCGCCATTAAGCGAGGTTTTACGCGAGGCTGCCGAACCGCATATCAAGCGTGGTAAAAAAGTCAATTCGGCAATTATTGGCGATCTTGATCCCGCTGATCAGCCTAAAATTTATCGACATCCTGAAATCATCCATGGCCTGAGAAATATGATTCAAAACGCAGTGGATTTTGCAAACACTGCAATTTGGGTAGATTATTCATGGGACAATGAAAGCATCACCATTCGGATTTCAGATGATGGACTAGGATATCCAGAGCATATGCTAAACCGTATTGGTGACCCATTTATGCGCTCAAAAAAACAGGGATCTGATCAAAATCAACGACCCGGATACCAAGGAATGGGGTTAGGTTTATTCATCGCCAAAACACTTTTGGAACGCACTGGTGCATCGTTGAAATTTGCCAATGGTTCAAACGCCGATACGGTTCGTACAAAATCGAACAAACGATCGGGCGCAATTGTTCAAATCACCTGGGAACGCGCGCAAATTGAACATACTGCCAAAGAGCTTGGACCTAATGTGATGATGCTTTAATTTTAACGAATTATTCACCAGGTTTCAGTCCTTTGAACCCAAAAATCATGGAATTTTTTTATGGAACATCTTGTTGAAATTTCTGTTTTTTAGCATCAATTTCAGCGATCTGTCTGGTTTCAGGTTTAATAATTATGAACACCAATTTTACTTCGAGCTCCAAATCCACAAAAGGCTATCAAACGATTGCATTTTGGATTCAAGGAATTGAATCAAAACACCGTACCGATGAAGCATTACTAAGATATGGCAAAGACTGCATCAAAAAACGTGGTTCGTCTCGGCCGCATAATCAGTCAGCTTTGCGCATTACGAAAAAAGTGAAGATGTCCAAATAGAGCTAGTGGACCCTACCACTGCTTCAAACATTTATATTTTTGCAGCGCAAAACATGAATTAGAAATGGCTCAGATTGTCCCAATTATAGGGCAGCGTACTGCAGTTTGTTTTACCTACTAAAGCACTTGTCAGACAAATTTCGAACTGTCATTTGTTGTTCATGGTAAATTCGAAAACGGTACAATTTCATAGCCCTGATCAGACAACGATTTTTGCAGCGAGGTTAGCAAATAACCTCGCATCTGAAGACTTAATTTTATTGAATGGTGAGGTTGGCGCTGGGAAAAGTGTTTTTTGCCGCGCACTTATCCAATCAATGTTACAATATGAAGAAGATATCCCATCACCCACATTCACACTGGTCCAGCAATATGACACCAAAATCGGAGAGCTCTGGCACGCTGACCTGTATCGTTTAAATGACCCCAGCGAAGTAATCGAACTTGGCCTGTTGGACGCTATTGAAAACGCTGTCATATTGATTGAATGGCCCGATCAAATCACTGACTTCATCCCAAAGTCAGCACTGAATATCAACATTATTGCAGGCAGTCACGAAACACGGGTGTTTCACTTCAGTTGGACAGATGAAAAATGGGATGAAAAGCTACCTGATCATGAATGATATTTACAATACTTTCCTTGCCAAGTCAGATTGGGCTTATGATAATATCGTCCCAATATCGCCCGATGCGTCAAATCGTAAATATTTTAGGCTCTTAAACTCTACTGGTTCGACAATTTTAATGGATGCTAAATTGGAAAGCGTAAAAAGCTTTGACGCATTTCAAGACGTGGCAAAATACTTGCATTCTATTGGCCTCAGCGCGCCTGAAATTTATGCAAGTGATCGTACACATCGTTTGATGTTGCTTCAGGACCTCGGCACGCAGACATTTGCCCAAGATTTCGAAATAGACCAGAGTTTAGAACACGGAAGATATGAAGCTGCCGTTTCAATGCTGTGTCGATTACAAGCTGGACCGGGAATAGAGCGATTAGTTGCAACACCAGAAATTCTAACAGAAATGCTAAATCCATTTTTTGAGGTCCCCGAAGTTGCAAATTGTACGGATGGGAATTTGCAACTTCTGCACGTAAAACTATTAGATTTGTTCAATCGTTCACTATCGAAACAGACCACCTTTTCTCTGCGTGATTGTCATGTGGAAAATTTGGTTTGGATCCCAAATAGAACGGGGCCATCCCGCGTTGGCATTCTTGATTTTCAAGACGCGTTTAGCTGTGATCCATGCTATGATCTTGTTTCACTATTATGGGACGTAAGACGAGACTTGGACGACGACATGCGCGAAAGTCTAATCAACTCCTTTGCTCTTGAAAAAGGGATAGATCGCACGCAGCTATACCCAGCAATAAACGCACTAAAACTGCAACGAAATTTACGAATATTGGGCATTTTCAATCGCTTGTTTAATCAAGGAAAAACTAAATACGCCACTTTTATTCCGCGCACACTAAGGTACGTCCATCAAGCACTAGAGACAGATGAGTGTCATACTTTGAAACCAGATTTGTCCTTGCCTTTAAAGCGATACGAACAAAAGTTTGAGGTTCATTAATGTTTCCAACGGTCATATTCGCTGCGGGTTTTGGAAGACGGATGCAGGAATTAACAATCGACACCCCAAAACCACTTCTCTCGTTTAACGGTTCGGCATTGATTGAACATGCGCTTGAGCAGGCAAGAAATAGTAAGGTGCCTTCAATTTCCGTAAACGCACATTTTCAGTCGGAAAAGCTGGTGAATTATTTCGCTGGGTCAGACGTCTCTGTTTTCGTTGAAGAGAATGAAATATTGGATACGGGCGGCGGACTAAAACGAATATCTTTGGACCAAAACTTGGATACTGTTTTCACATTGAACTCTGACACTATATGGACAGGAATTAATCCTCTGACGCTTTTGATGGAGCGTTGGGATCCTAAGACAATGGACGCTTTGTTGCTATGTGTTGCACCGGAAAACGCAGTAGGCAGAGCAGACAAAAAAGGTGACTTTTCAATTGGCGATGATAACGCGCTAACACGGGGCGGGATTTATACATACGCCAGTTGTCAGATCATAAAATCACAGATTGTTAGAAAATTTAATCAGACAGTTTTTTCACTTAACGCAATTTGGGACGACATGATCTATAACAAACGCGCAAAAGCAGTGATCTACTCGGATCCGTGGATTGATATTGGAACCAAGCAGGCATTTGAGCGGGCAAAACAGAAATTTCATGGCAGTTAAAGAACCACATCCACGCATTTTTGGGATCCCCTTGGGTTCGGACTATCCACGTGAGTTCGTGAATGGGTTAATCCAAAGATACGCGGATCGATCACCACATGAATTTGCCCGAATAAATATAATCGTTAATACATCTAGGATGCGGTCGCGCCTGATCGAAATTTTCGCCGAACAGAAATGCATGCTGCTTCCTCGATTACATTTGATTGGAGATCTAAGCGGCCTAGTGCATGGGTCTTACCCAACGAGTGATACGAATACTTTCAGCGAAAAGTTTGAGTTTATTCGCCTTGTGTCTGGACTACTAAATGCACAGCCCAACTTTGCGCCAAAGTCTTCTCTATTTTCGCTTTCTGATAGCCTTCAAAACCTAATGAATGAGATTGTGGAAGAAGGTGTCAGCGCAAAGAATTTGATGGAGCTGAACGTTCAAGATCAATCAGGACACTGGCGGAACGCACTGGAATTTTTGAAAATTATATTTGAGTACTTAGACAATCAAAATGGGCAGATCGCAGCAAGTTCATTAAAGAAGCAAGCTAAAGATTTGACAGAGTATTGGTCAAAAAATCCTTTGTTAGACCCTGTTTATATACTTGGTTCAACTGGTTCGCGTAAACCCACATTGGACCTGATGGCCGCTGTCACTCAGCTATCAATTGGCCACGTCATATTACCAGGCTTTGATTTTGACGCTCCCCAATCAATGTGGTCACATCTATTATCAGACCGCGCAAGTGAGGATCACCCGCAATTTCGGTTGGCAAAGGTCGTCGAAACATGTGGCACCGATCCAACAAGGGTCTCAAATTGGACGACTACATCTACTGACACCAAGCGGTCATCCTTGATCTCACTCAGTCTAAGGCCCGCGCCTGTGACAGATAGTTGGATGAGAGAGGGGCCAAAACTCAGAAACTTAATACAGGCTACAGACGGAATCACACTACTGGAGGCAACATCAAAACGGCAAGAAGCGTTGGCAATTGCACTGCGACTGCGTCAAGCGGTTGAGACGGGGGAAACTGCGACTCTCATTACACCAGATCGAGAGATTTCGCGTTACGTATCCTCGATAATGTCGCGTTGGGAAATTACTCCAGATGACAGTGCAGGTATACCACTGTCCCTGACGCCAGTCGGTCGGTTTTTACGTGAAACCGCGAATTTGCTTGGAAGTGATGTTAAGATTTCTCAGGTTTTCGCAATTCTCCAACACCCGCTTTGTCACAACGATACTGAAACCCGTGGCGAACATCTACGTCTAACCCGAGAGCTTGAACTGTATCTTCGAAGATATGGTATCGTCTCACTGACACAAGATGTCTTAACGGAGTGGGAAGAAAAACAATCAAGTGGTCTGCTGAAACAGTGGTGTGAGTGGTTTTCCGACTGTTTCATAAATCCCATAAAAAAAATTGAACAAAATTTTGATACATGGCTGCAAACACACATTAAACTTAGTGAAAAAATCGCTAACGGAAGCACTCATACCAGCGGTGAAGAAAGTCGTTTTTGGCAAGGGCCATCCGCCAGGCCCATCCGCCAGATCATTGATCGGTTAAATGAGACAAGCGAAACAGCGTTGGAATGTGGAATTAGAGACTATTTAGGCATTTTTAAGGGCTTATTGGCTAAGGATTCACTGCGCGAAACAAATGAAACCCACCCTCGGGTTTTAATTTGGGGGACTTTAGAGGCACGTGTTCAAGGAGCCGATCTATATATTCTTGCAGGATTAAACGAGGGAACCTGGCCTGAAACAGGTGACAGCGATCCATGGTTAAATCGGCAAATGCGAAAAGATGCAGGCCTGCGTTTACCTGAACGAAAAATTGGACTCTCTGCACATGATTATCAACAGTTAGTATGTCAAAAAAACGTATGGATTTCACGTTCCATTCGATCAAACGACGCCGAAACGGTTCCGTCTCGATGGATTAACCGTTTATTAAATCTATTAAACGGTTTGCCCAAACAAGATGGCCCTGTTGCATTGGAACACATGAGGAAACGTGGCGCATTTTGGTTGGAATTAACGGACAAAATCGACAATGCGTATTGCGAGGTTTCCTTTGAGCCAGCTATGCGTCCCGCACCCTGCCCACCAATTGACGCACGACCAAAATCATTAGCAGTGACCGATTTCCGTACCCTAATTCGTGATCCATATTCGATTTACGCAAAACATATCCTGCGGTTGCGTAGACTTAATCCATTAAATGCGACACCAGATGCCCGTATGCGTGGAACAGTTATTCACAAGGTATTGGAAATTTACTTTCGCGAATGGCCAAGTATTCCAGTTGATTTGCATCGGGAAAAATTTACAGAAATATTGGAAGACAATCTTCATAACTCGGTACCATGGCCTTCAACCCGGGTATTTTGGCGCAATCGATTGGAGCAAGTGATATGTTGGTTGATAGATGGTGAAGTGGAGCGCCGAAAAAACGCAGAACCGATTGGCTTTGAGGCGTCAGGTCAACTGGAGATACCCAATTTAAATTTTACAATTCGTGCAATCGCTGATCGAGTTGATCAGCGATCAGACGGATCATTGGTAATATATGATTACAAAACTGGTGTTGTACCGACCGAAAAACAGCAACTATTTTTTGACAAACAATTGTACCTTCTAGCATTGGTTGCAGAAAACTCTGGGTTCGCAGAAATAGAACCTAATAAAGTGTTTAATGCTGCATTCGTGAGCTTAGGAAATCCCGCAAAGATCGTAAACGCACCATTTGGAAAAGAAAGCATTGAAGAAGCATATCGCAAACTATGGCAACTGATTGAACGTTATCAGGATCCAAATCAGGGTTTCACCGCACGTCGCGCATTGTTCAAGTCCGACGATTTTTCAGACTATGATCACTTATCACGCTACGGGGAATGGGATGTATCGCACCCTTCAAAGAAGGATCGATTACAGTGAACGAAGCCAGCAGAGCACAATTGAACGCAGCACGCCCCGAAACCTCTACCTGGTTATCTGCCAATGCAGGATCGGGAAAAACACGGGTTTTAACAGACCGCGTTGCGAGATTACTCCTAGAGGATGTCGCACCCGAGCACATTCTATGTTTAACATACACCAAGGCAGCGGCAGCCGAGATGCAGAACCGATTGTTCAAACGTTTAGGCGAATGGGCAATGTTGAATAACAACGACTTACGCCAAGCCCTGATCGAAATTACAGATCAAAAAACGCATTTAGAAACTGATCTTGCATATGCTAGAACCCTATTTGCGCGAGCGATTGAAGCGCCTGGTGGGTTAAAAATACAAACCATCCATTCGTTTTGCTCGTCACTATTGAGGCGTTTTCCACTCGAGGCAGGTGTTACGCCTGATTTTGCAGAAATTGACGATTTAGCAAGAGATGAAATTGCGAAACTTGTTCTGGATAAGATGTGTGAAAATCCGACAGATCGCAGTCTCTTCGAAGCGATGAACCAATGGGTGAGTGAAGCGTCCTTCAGCACATTGTTAACAGAAATTATTACATCAAAATCGCATTTCAACAGCGAGGCATCCAGCGCACAGATTGCGAGTTTCCTTGGTGCCACACAAGATACGTCCATTACTAAGTTGTTCTTTTCATCATTTAATAATACTGATTTCGAATTGGTGAAAAAACTCATCCCCTTGTTGCAGGGCGGCGGCGCATCAGCCGCAAAATTATCTGAAAAGTTACTGTTGTTTACTGAACTATCAGTTGAGAAATTTGCTGTACTAGAGACTGTTTTCCTAAAATCAGTACCGCCATTTGAACCAAAGATAGACAAAATCGGCACCAAGGCCTTACGCGAGGGGGCGTTGGCCCCATACATCAATGAATTGAACGCGTTCATGCAACGAATTCATGATTTCAAGCATGCGAAAAATGCCATCAATTCATTTAACGCAAGCATCACTTTGTCCAAATTTGGATGTCGCTTTGTCGAGCTTTATGAAGAAGAAAAACAACAACGCGGTTGGTTAGATTTCGAAGATTTGATCCTGAAAACTAGAGACCTGCTTTCAATATCTGCCGTTGCCCAATGGGTTCTATTTCGTCTGGACGGTGGGATTGACCATATTTTGGTTGACGAAGCACAAGACACCAGTCCGACCCAATGGGCCGTCATTGAAAAACTGGCTGAAGAATTCACAAGCGGAAGCGGTGCAAGAGACATCAATCGCACTATTTTTGTAGTCGGTGACAAAAAACAATCAATTTATTCTTTTCAAGGCGCCGATCCACTCGAATTTGACCACATGAGAGAAAAATTCGCATCCAGATTAAACGCATCCCGACAAGCATTTCAATCAACCGCATTAGAATATTCGTTTCGATCATCACCCGCGATCCTACGATGCGTGGATCATGTGTTCACAAAAGCATCTAAAGCTGGGTTTTCCGAGCAGGCAGCGCACAAAGCGTTTCACGCAACATTACCTGGACGGGTCGACCTTTGGCCAGTTATTCCACCAAGTGAACCAGAAGACGAAGGTGCTTGGGAAGATCCCGTGGATATCATTGGTCGTTCTGTTGAAACGGGACACTTAGCACAAACCATCGCATATGAAATTTCTGAATTGTTAAAATCTGAAACGATGCTGCCTGACCAACTGATCGGAAACGAATGGACTGGACGCAAAATCGAACCAAGAGATTTCCTAATCCTAGTTCAAAACCGTAAGGATCTATTTAACGAGATCATCAGAGCCTGCAAAAATCTAAATATTCCGATTGCAGGTGCAGATCGGCTGAGATTATTATCTGAATTAGCCGTGAAAGACTTGCTCGCTGTTCTTGAATTTTTGGCCCTTCCAGAAGATAGCCTTGCTTTGGCAACGATACTTAAGTCCCCTTTGTTTGGATGGGAGGAGCAAAGATTATTCACACTTGCGCATGATCGAGGTGACACGCACCTTTTTGAGGCAATGCGCGCCAATCGCGAGGAATATCAAAATGAGCTATCGGTTTTAGAAGATTTGCGCAACAAGACCGACTTGTTACGCCCTTTCGATATCCTAGAACGCATTCTGACAAAGCATAAAGGACGAGAAAAATTTCTTTCGCGCCTTGGACCAGAAGCCAAAGACGGTATTGACTCACTTTTATCTATCGCGCTGGAATACGAGGCTGTCGAAGTACCCAGTCTGGTCGGATTTATCGCGTGGGTCCGCGACAAAGATATTGAGATAAAACGCCAAATGGATAACGCACAGAACCAAGTTCGCGTGATGACCGTTCATGGATCAAAGGGACTTGAGGCACCCATTGTTATCTTACCTGATACCATTGATCGGCGTGCTGATGTACGCGGGCATTTTTTTAATATTGATAATTTTGTTGTGTGGAGTGGAACCAAAAATGATCGCCCTGTCGCGACAAAAGAGCTTTACGATCGACTCGTTGAAAAAGAAAAAGAGGAGCGCAATCGATTATTATATGTCGCAATGACGCGGGCGGAAAAATGGCTAATCGTCGCTGGAGCCGGTAAGGTGCAAGATGAATCTGAGTGTTGGCATGCCCAAGTCACTGAAGGTATTGAGGCTGCTGGTGGTGTGCGTTTAACAACGCCCGTAGGTGAAGGCAGGCGTCTAGAGCATGGTAATTGGCCAGTGCTTAAAAAACCCAATTTCAAAAATACAACAACGGGCCAATTCGAATTACCCACATGGACACAAAACTGTCCTCCAGCAGATGAAGAGCGTTTGATTCAAATGTCGCCCTCTGATCTACCAGGGTCAAAAGCTCTGCCTAGCGATGTGAATTGGGATAGCGACACCGCAAAAACTTACGGTTCCTATGTTCACTTACTCCTTGAAAATCTGCCTGTTCATACGAAGGAAAATTGGCCGCAGATTGCGAATAATTTGCGCTTTACGTTGGAGCAGTCGCTTGATGATGATATTGCAATGCAAGCTTATGAGAATGCAAAGCAGGTATTAGGCGCGCTTGACCTAAACTGGATCTTCCAAAAAGATGCCTTTGCTGAAGTAGCTTTTGTTACCATTCTGCCTGAATATTCCGAGCGCAGCTTTCATGGGATCATCGATCGCTTGGTCGTGCTAAATGAAACTATTTTCATTGTAGATTTTAAAACCAACCGCGCAACCCCGCAAACCGCTGATCAAATTCCCGTTGGGATTTTGAACCAAATGGTGATTTACGAGCACGCTATCAAACAGCTTTATCCGGATTACACTGTCAAAACGGGTATTTTATGGACGGCTGAAGCAAAATTCATGGAAATACCACGGCGCATCCTATTGGATGCGAAAACTAACCTTTGCAAATCTTGACGTTTGAACGCGGCTTGCATACTTCTTGATTAATCAATGTTTAGGAGAAGCCAGATGGCAACAGTTGCAGTAACAGACGCGACCTTTGATGAAGAAGTTCGCAATTCAGATGTCCCAGTCGTCGTGGATTTTTGGGCAGAATGGTGCGGACCTTGTAAACAAATCGGTCCAATCCTAGAAGAGTTGTCAGATGAAATGGCCGGTAAGGTGAAAGTTGCCAAAGTTGACGTAGATGCAAACCAAAACGCAGCCATGTCAATGGGCGTGCGCGGTATTCCAGCGCTGTTCATTTTTAAAGATGGTGAAGTCATTTCAAATCGCGCAGGCGCTGCTCCAAAAGCAGCCCTTCAAAAGTGGATTGAAGATTCAATCTAAACACCTGAGCTATCGATGAGAAAAGCTAAGAGGCTTAGAAGTAGGCCTCCTATTACGACCATTTAAATTAAAGAGTGTTCCTTGGATAATAAAGAGTTTCCCGGATGGCATGGCACGACGATTGTCGGCGTAAAGAAGGACGGCAAAGTTGTCATCGCGGGGGATGGTCAAGTCAGCCTTGGACAAACCGTTATCAAAGGGTCGGCTCGAAAAGTCCGCAAATTATCTCCTGGTGGTCATGACGTCATCGCGGGTTTTGCAGGTTCCACCGCGGATGCATTCACACTTCTTGAACGCCTAGAGGCAAAGTTAGAGGCCAGCCCAGGGCAACTTGCCCGTGCATCGGTTGAACTTGCTAAAGATTGGCGCACGGATAAATACCTCCAGAAGCTCGAGGCAATGTTGATCGTGACAGATGGCGATCTACTGCTGATCATTACGGGTGCGGGCGATGTGCTTGAACCAGAACATGACATCGCAGCAATTGGATCAGGTGGAAACTTTGCTTTGGCGGCTGCGCGTGCGATGATGGACAGTGATCTAGACGCGCATACGATCGCAACCAAAGCAATGTCAATTGCTGCTGAAATTTGCGTTTATACAAACGGCAACCTTACTGTTGAAAGCCTTTAATATGACTGATCTTACGCCTCGGGAAATCGTGTCCGAATTGGACCGTTTTATTATTGGCCAGAATGGCGCGAAACGCGCCGTTTCCGTCGCGTTGCGCTCTCGTTGGCGGCGCAAACAATTGCCAGCGGATCTACAGGATGAGGTGTATCCAAAAAATATCCTGATGATCGGCCCAACAGGTGTCGGGAAAACTGAAATAAGCAGACGATTAGCAAAACTGGCGAATGCCCCATTCATTAAAGTAGAGGCGACAAAATTCACAGAAGTTGGCTATGTCGGCCGCGACGTAGAACAAATCATCAGAGATTTGGTAGACGCAGCCATTAACTCTACCCGCATCCAAATGCGCGAAGATGTGAAGGCAAATGCATTAAAGCAGGCCCAAGATCGTGTGATTGATGCTATCGCTGGTTCAGAAGCGCGTGATGCGACACGCGAAATGTTTCGGCGCAAATTACTGGATGGTGAATTAGACAATCAAGAAATCGAAATTGAGGTATCCGAAACCGGAAACACAATGCCCATGTTCGACATTCCTGGACAAGCAGGATCCCAAATGGGCATGATGAATATTGGCGATATTTTTGGCAAAGCTTTTGGTGGGCGCACAGTGAAACGCAAGATGACCGTCGCCGAAAGCCACGATGTGTTGGTCGGAGAGGAAGCCGATAAGCTGTTGGATGACGAAACAGTGACGCGCATCGCATTAGAATCCGTACAAGAAAACGGCATTGTATTTTTAGACGAAATTGACAAAGTTTGTGCACGCGCTGATGCAAGAGGCGCTGATGTCAGCCGCGAAGGTGTACAACGTGATCTATTGCCATTGATCGAAGGTACAACCGTCAGTACAAAATACGGCCCAATCAAAACCGACCACATATTGTTCATTGCATCAGGTGCATTCCATGTGGCGAAACCTTCTGATCTATTGCCTGAACTTCAAGGTCGCTTGCCAATTCGCGTTGAACTGCGCCCATTAACAGAAGATGACTTTATTCGCATTTTAACGGAAACCGATAACGCTCTAACGCGGCAATATGCGTCCCTAATGGAAACTGAGGGCGTAAATGTCGAATTTGAAGACAATGGTATTCGTGAAATCGCGAAAATAGCAGCCCGCGTAAATCAAAGCGTCGAAAACATTGGTGCGCGCCGTTTGTACACAGTAATGGAGCGTATTTTTGAAGAGCTTTCGTTTTCAGCTCCTGACAGATCCGGCGAAGCATTTACTGTGGACGCGGCATTCGTGCAACAAAACATTGGTGAACTTAGCGGTGATGCTGATCTAAGTCGGTTTGTGCTTTAACCAAAATAATCTTGCATTTCGCTTGGAATGTTTTGAAGTGCGTTTTTTGTATCACCAGCCAGCCAAAGCCGTTTGTTAGTAACGAAAATGGTCTGATCGCAAATCCGCAACGCATCATCTGGAGAATGCGTGACCAGAAAAACGATTTGATTATTGGTTTCTGCGATTTCTTTGACCAAATCCAGCATTTCGTTTCGCATCGCAGGCCCCAATGCGGCGAATGGTTCATCCAACAACAATATCGATTTTTTCTGAAGCAGAACGCGTGCCAATGTTGCTCTGCTTTGTTGGCCGCCCGACAGTTCACCTGGCTTACGGTTTTCAAATCCTGACAGGCCCACTCGATCCAATGCATCACCAACGTGCTGGCGCTGAGATTTTGTCAGCCATCTCCGCGATGTCATGGCAAGTGCAATGTTACGAAAAATCGTAAGATGCGGAAATAAGTTGCTTGACTGAAAAAGCATTGCGATTGGGCGATCCTCAACTCTCTGGGTCAACAAATCCTGATCATCAAACGTTACAGAACCAGATTCACAATTGTGAAAACCTGCCAGAGTGTTTAAAAACGTAGATTTTCCCGATCCAGATGGACCAATGACCCCATAAATACCACTGCCAAAGGCAGCATTTTCAGCAACCACAATATGCGACCCATGACCAAACTTGAGATTTTTAATATTTAGCATATCGGCGCCCCAGTCCGTCAAAAATAACAATCGAGATCAAACACATAATAAGCAACAACACTGATGCCCCTGCCGCGGTATCAAGCCTGTACCCAGTACGCAACTGCATGATTAGATAGGGCAATGTCGCATTCTCTGGACTGCCAAATAAAACAATTACACCCAAATCTCCAAGAGAGAGGGCAAGTGTGAGGCCGAACGAGAACCCGAGCTGTCGAAATAGACGCGGCAATATCACCCAAACCCACATTCCCCATGCAGTCATACGCATTGTGCGAGATAAATATCCAAAGTCTGACCGAGTCTTTTCAATTTCAGGCAAAATTAGGCGTAAGGTGAACGGTACAGCCAAAGCCGCATTCAATAGGACCACGATCAAGAGTGTGACGTCAAAGGGATTAATATAAGGTCTAATTATAACGAATAATCCTACGCCCAAGACCAATGGCGAGATCGACAACGCCAAAATACTAATACTTTCACCTAGTCGGTGAGCCAAGAAAAGGGCGATGAATATACAGAAAACAGCCGATGGCATCGCAATGAAAACTGAGGTTGCTGCGGCATTCCAAACCGAAGTTGGGAGTGCAATAAGATGAGGCAAACCACGATATATGACCGCGAGGATTGGAGCCAACATAAAGATTGAAACCATCATAATCATGCCAAGATCGATCACACGCATGGTGCGCGAATCCACCATAGGTTCGGTTGGCAGATATCCAATGCCAACGTCCAAACGCTTCATCACCGCAAGACTGATAATTATTGCAACAGTGGCGAAACCTGTCTGAACCAGAGCAAGCTGCCCAGCCTTGGCAATATCAAAATCGAACCGAAATGCCTGATAAATTGCTAATTCGACTGTTGTCGCGCGTGGTCCGCCACCAAGTAACAGTGCCACTGCAAAACTGGACAAACAGATCACAAAAATGATTGCCGTCGCTGAAGGGACGCGGAATAATAGCATCGGTAGTTCAACGATTTTGAACCTGGCCCAAGCATTTAGATTTAAGCCGCGGGCAACTCTGTGGTGTTCGATTGGTATAGCGCCCCAACCAAATAACAATATCCGAATGGCAAGTGGCAGGTTAAAAAAGACGTGCACCAACAAGATACCTGAAAGTCCATAAACAGACACGGATTCTTGACCAAGTGAGCTGAGGAGTTGATTGATCATGCCCTCGCGACCAAAAATGAATAAGACGCCGCTAATTGCGATGATCACAGGTAATATAAAAGGTGCTGACAATATAGAAATCAGCACTTCTCGCCCCTTGAAATTTTGGCGCGCCAATGCGCGAGACGTGGGAATTGCCACTGCTACACTTGAAACCGCTGACAAAATCGCCTGCAGAACCGTAAATCTGATTGCAGCAATATCTGATGCAGTGAAATTTAAATCTACACCGCCATAAACCGCCAAGCCCAAAATGGGCATGGCAAAAACAAGCAAATACAAAATGCTTGTGATTATTTTGACAACGCGTTGCGCCATTCCTCAACCGCAGAATTTCGAAGATCCGCTGCCTGTTGTTCATCAAAATAAATGGTTTTCGCGGGCGCAGGTAAATTTGCAAAAACCTCTGGCCATTCATCTGATGATTGGGCAGCAGGGTATGACCAGTTTGTGAATGGGATAATTGACTGGAATTCAGATGACATAACAAAATCCATAAATGCATCTGCTATATCAGGTACATCCGTGGATGACACTTTGGCTGCCAATTCAAAGTAAGGATAATGACCTTCTTCAAAAATTGCCGCTTTTTTGGTTTCATCCTCTTCCGCAACGATATGGTAACTTGGCGATGTATTGAATGATAGCACTACGTCGGCCTCGCCTTCAGTAAACAAACCGTAAGCCTCTGACCAACCGCTGGTGACTGTCAAAATGTTTGGCGACAAGCGTGTCCAATAATCCGCGGCTTTGTCTCCGTACACTGCCTTAACCCACAAAACCAGCGCTAATCCAGAAATCGAACTGCGCGGATCCTGAATAACGATTTTCTGGTCAGCAGGTAAATTTACCAAATCCTCGAATGAGGTCGGCATGGCGGACATTTTGTCGGCATTATAAACGAACGATACATACGCCCAATCAAATGGCAAAAACGTGCCATCCATCCATTCAATTGGCAATTTCAGATCGGCATTTTTTTGGCCATGTTCTGCAAATAATCCCGTTTCCCGTGCCTTCTTCGTGACATCGGTGTTCAAACCTATGACGATATCCGCATCGGTGGAACTGCCCTCTAGCATGATACGCGGTAGCAGGTCGCCTGCAGAAAACTGCAAGTCACATCCGCATGTTTTTTCAAACTCGGCTTCAATTGCAGGCCCCGGGCCCCACTCAGATGCAAAATAGTCAGGTGCATACACAGTCAAAACTGGTGTTTCCGCTAACGCTGCAGTTGCCGACAACATGGTAGAGATAAGTAGAGTATTTTTCATAACATTCCCTTCTTGGTGAAGAGGGGACCCAGACGTCGTCCAGACCTTCCCTCCGCCGGAGTTACCCGGATCAGGTTCAACGGGTCCGCACATGCGTCTCAGCCCAAAGGCACCCCGAGGTGTTGCGAAACTTAGTTTGCGAAGGGGGCAAAGACAAGGAAAATAAAAGCTCAATCGCATTTCGGATGCTGAAAGCAATTAGAAGAATACCTTGCACCTTGAATGTTGTGGAATTACTTAGTCCCAGAGCAAGGAGCATCAAAATGAGTATGAACAGTTTTGGACATTTATTTCGCGTCACTACTTGGGGTGAGAGCCATGGTCCGGCACTAGGTGCAACTGTTGATGGATGCCCTCCTGGTGTTGCGATTGATGAAGCGATGATTCAACACTGGTTGGACAAACGAAAACCAGGACAAAATAAATTCACCACGCAGCGGCGTGAACCAGATGAAGTTGAAATTCTTTCTGGTGTTTTCGATGGTGTTTCGACGGGAACACCAATTCAGCTGATGATCAAAAACACCGACCAGAGATCTAAAGATTACGGCGATATCGCTGAGACATTTCGCCCAGGTCATGCTGATATCACGTATTGGCAAAAATACGGCATTCGCGACTATCGCGGCGGCGGTCGATCATCGGCGCGAGAAACAGCCGCGCGGGTTGCAGCTGGTGGCATTGCACGCGAAGCAATCAAATCATTGTGCCCAGGTGTTCAAATCACTGGCTACATGACTCAAATCGGCTCAAAAACCATCGAGCGTGATAATTTTGATTGGGACGAGATCGAAAAAAATGCGTTTTGGACACCTGACGCGAAAGCAGCCGCAGACTGGGCCACTTACTTGGATGAACTGCGCAAATCCCACGACTCTGTCGGGGCCGTGATCGAGGTTGTTGCACGCGGCGTCCCTGCTGGCTTAGGTGCACCGATTTATGGTAAGTTAGACACTGATCTTGCTGCAGCGATGATGTCGATCAATGCCGTCAAAGGCGTTGAGATTGGCGATGGAATGGCGGCGGCGGGCCTAACCGGATCCGAAAATGCCGATGAAATTTACATGGGCAACCACGGTCATTATTTTGGTTCTAATCATTCAGGGGGTATCCTTGGGGGAATTTCAACAGGCCAAGACTTGATCGTTCGGTTTGCCGTTAAACCGACATCTTCAATTTTGACACCAAGAAATTCGATCAAGAAAAATGGTGAACCGATTGAAGTCATCACAAAAGGTCGTCACGATCCTTGTGTCGGCATTCGTGCTGTCCCTGTAGCCGAAGCGATGATGGCGTGTGTGATTTTGGATCACATTCTACTGCACCGTGGTCAGATCGGCGAAAATCAGGGGATGATTGGCTAAGATCGTTTCGCGAGTTGAACCGCCAAAATTCCACCTGCAACGATAGTGACACCCAAAATATCTAAGTTTGATAATCCTTCACGCAATATTGCAGCCGCAATCACGACCCCAAAAAAAGGATTAAGAAAGTGGTATGTTGATGCGCGCACCGCACCAATGCGATCAACCAAAATAAACCAAACGAGCGTCGCCAGAAGTCCTGGCACAAGCGTTGTATATATAAACGCATAGACGAAGGCATTCGTCCAAATGATTGTTGGTGTTTCAAGTATCATCGCGGGAACCCATAACGTAATGCTCCCAACCAACATCTGAAGACCGACAATCATCAAAAAATTTCCAGATGAGGAAACACCGCGCATCGATAGAGTGGCAACAGCAAGAGAGACGGCACCAACAACACAAAGCGCGATACCAAACAGATCCACATCTGCCTGAATGCGTGATCCCATGATCAATGCAACCCCAATCAGGCCAGCGATTAGTCCGCAGATCCCAAGTGTTGATAAACGTTCTCTAAAGATAATCCAGCCCGCACAAGCAACAATCAACGGCATGGTCGATGCAATGATCGCCGCCAAGGAGGCTTCAACCGTTTGCATCGCGACGAAATTCAAACCAAGGTATAGCGCATTTTGGCAAACCCCGAAAACAGCAACAGATATCCATTGCTTTCTACTTAGCCTCCAGCTCTGCCCCAATATAAGCGCAATCATCACCCCGATTAAGCCAGAAATCAAAAATCGCGCAGAAAGTGAATATAGCGGCGGCGCATACGCCACAATAATCCGAGCTGAGGTGAACGCAGAGGACCACATGAGCGCAAAGGCTAATCCAAAAAATATCGCCCGGCCGTCCATGGCGCACTCCATTGTTACTCAAAGTAATTCATTTCACGCCTCATCTAAAATGAAAAGGGGCCGCGAAAGCCGCGACCCCAATAGTTTTAATAAACAGTATTTTGAATTAACTGTTTACACTGTCTTTCAATGCTTTCGCGATTGTCATTTTAACAACTTTGTCAGCTGGCTTTTTGAATTGTTCGCCGGTTGATGGGTTACGCACCATGCGCTCTGGACGTTCACGACATTGGATTTTACCAACGCCTGGCAAAGTGACAGCACCGCCGCCAGAAACTTCACGTGTGATAATACCACAGATCGCGTCTAGAGCCGCGCCTGCAGATTTCTTGTCAGCGCCCATTTCTTCTGCCAGCGCCGCAACAAGCTGTGTCTTTGTCATTGGTTTAGACATTCTTATACTCCTTACACTGCCCTACCATTTGGGCCTCGTGATACAGATTTAACTGAATGTTGCGACGAAACACAACAAATAGTGGCCTTTTTCTGACAAATTCATACTTTTTTTCCAAAAAAATATGCTTAGAGAAAGGCTGTTTCGTTAAAACTACGCAATTTTCGGCTTTGAAGACGTTCGAGAGGCATTTCGCAAAGCAGTTCCATGGTGCGAATTCCGATCAACAAGTGCCGCGAAACTTGAGTATTATAGAATGATGATGCCATCCCAGGTAACTTAAGTTCCCCGTGCAACGGTTTATCACTCACACATAAGAGTGTTCCATAGGGTACGCGAAACCGGTACCCATTCGCGGCAACTGTTGCGCTTTCCATATCCAGCGCAACAGCGCGTGATTGACTTAGACGATGAACAGGGCCGCTGTTATCGCGTAATTCCCAGTTTCTGTTGTCGACCGTCGCTACGGTTCCAGTGCGCATGATTTGCTTAAGCTCAAAACCAGACACCTCGGTGATGTCCGCAACCGCTTTTTCCAAGGCGATTTGTACTTCTGCCAAGGCCGGAACTGGGACCCACGCGGGCAGGTCATCATCCAACACGCGATCTTCGCGTAGATAGGCATGCGCCAGAACAAAGTCACCCAAACTCTGACTATTGCGCAGACCCGCGCAGTGGCCCACCATTAGCCACGCATGCGGTCGCAGAACAGCGATGTGATCAGTTGCCGTTTTTGCATTTGAAGGGCCAACACCAATGTTTACCAAGGTGATACCTTTCCCATCGGGACGCTTCAGGTGATAGCTGGGCATTTGTGGTAGTTTCGTTGGATAGGTTATCTCTGCATCTGGACAGGTAATTTCAACGTTCCCAGTGCCAACAAAGCTTGTGTATTCCGATAACGGATCGCCAAGCACCTTGCGGGCATATTTTTCAAATTCAGACACATAAAACTGATAGTTTGTGAACAACACAAAGTTCTGAAAATGTTCAGGATCAGTTGCCGTGTAGTGCGCCAATCGAGCCAGGGAATAATCAACCCGCTCTGCTGTAAACAGCCCCAGCGCCTCTTCTTCTGTTTCACCTGTGTTTAACCCATTCACAATATCGTCATTCGTCGTACCCAAATCTGGAACATCGAAAATATCCCGCAACACAAAATTCGACGCACTATCTGAAGTAATTTCAGTGTCAGTGGCCCCGATCAAAGCAAAATGAATAGGTATTGCCGTTTTAGAAACTGCAACTTCAATGGCAACCTTGTGGTTTTCAATTAACAAAGCCATTTGCTGCGTCAAATAATTCTTGAACAAATCTGGACGTGTCACAGTGATCGAATATCGACCGGGGCCGGGGACGTGACCGAAACTTAGACGGCTATCAATTTGATCATATTTTGTCGTTGTAAGCCGGATTTCAGGATAAAATGCCCGATATCGTTGATGCCCTAATTGATGAGTTAAAACTGCCTGAAACTTTGAACGCAGAAATGCGATAGCAGACGTATATATTGAATTAATATGTTCCCATGCGTCATTCGCGTCATGAAATTTTTTTGTTTCAATGGGTTCTGGTGTCAAAATCCTATTTGGTGTTTCGTACATGTAATTTCCCGATTTTTGCAGTACATTTTTTTAATCGACAGGCCTATCTGCATCATGCTGGATGATAACAGCGCATATGTAAATTATAGAACAATAATTAGAGGCCCAAATGAATTACGAAAATATTTCAGCAGACGAGTTTGGCCGATCGCTTAGCGGATTCGGAATAAATATATTGTTAAAAGATGTTTGCAGAACCGTGTATTTTTTGAAACGTGTTTTCGCGCTGAAATGTCATCAGGTAAGCAATGACATTGCAATCGTATCTCACGAAAATCATGTGCTTCAATTACAAGCGGATCATACATATCATTCACATCCGATGATCGATCTAATTCCTGAAAACCCTCCACGCGGATTAGGAATTGAAATTCGACTGTATGATTATGATCCTGATGCAGCTGTTAAAAATGCAGAAACATGCGAATATCACGTAATAGAGCCCGCGCTGACGAAACCTCATGGTTTAAGAGAAGCGTTTATTCAATGTAATGACGGCTATGTTTGGTGTCCGTCCAAAAAATCGTAAGATCGTTGGCGTTTACTATAAAGTATTGCGCATGCCAAAATCACACCGCTTAAGGTAGCGATTGTTCCTGCAGCGCTGATTGAAGTTTCAAATCCTACTAAAATTGGAAAATATCCAGCAACAGCGTATCCCAAGACAGCGGATAATGCGGAAAATAAAAGGCTCAGCCAAAATTGATCTCGAAGGCAGTGAGTCAGAACACGCGCGGCGGCAGGCGGACAGACAAACATTGCAACTACAATGATTGAACCCACTGCATCAAATGAAATAACCGCTGCAAGTGTTGCTGCCAATGCCACACTAGCAGATACAATCCCAACAGGCACACCTGAGATTTCAGCGAATGTTTGATCAAACGTCGAAACGATAAGAAATCTATAAAATACCAACATCGCTGACGCGATAAGAACAAAACCTATTATGGCACGGGTCAGTTCAACAGGTATCGTTTGACGAGCGGCTGGATCGAAAATGGACATCAAACTCTTCCCATCAATCCAGATCAAACTTTCCAAATTCCCATAAAGCGCGTGTTCTACATCTAAATGAACGTTTCCGCCCAAAGTCAGTTCAATCATCAGGACCCCTGCTGCAAAGAAAACCGATAATGTGGTGGCCATCGCAGCAGAATTATCCATCAATGTATATGTTCGTAGTACCACAATTGTGCCAACAGCTGTTAAGCCAGCGATCCCCGCGCCCACCAACATAAAGTAGGGACCAAGGTTTCCAAAAATCAGGAAGCTAATAACAATGCCTGGTAGAACCACGTGACTGATTGTGTCGGATAACATCGCTTGTTTCCTTAATACCAGAATATTGCCAACCAAAGTACATGACAGAGCCGAGAAAAGACCCGTTAAGATCGGTACAAGGCTAATTAGAAAAAAGTCATCAAACATTTGAACCTCTAAGATGCGTGACAACAATCGATAGGCCCAATGCAATAAACATGATTACCACAATGACCGCACCAGAAGGCAAGTTTGGAAGCAATGCGGAAATGATTACGCCGATGCCAGCGGAGGCCGAACCAAATAATGCCGACAGTGAAGACATCGACCATACGCAAGTTGACCAAAGACGAGCCGTCGCCGCAGGAATCGTCAACATTGCGACGACCAGAATTAAACCAACAATCTTTAGTCCAATTATTGTTATTACCAATGTCAGTAGGCTGAGTAGAAATGACATTCTGTGTTGAGCGTATCCTGCCAATTCACTTAAGACAGGGTCAAATATGAATGCGGTCAATGGGCGACGGTATACCACCACAGCCGCGCTGCAAATGATTGAAACCAAGCCGATGAAAAACACGTCTTGCAACAGCATCCCTGATACCGAGCCCAAAATATAATCTTCAAGCCCCGCTTGTTGGCCAACTGATACTGATTGAACGCCCGTCAATAACACAATCCCAGAGCCAAAAAAGACCGAAAGTACAGCTGCGATTGCAGTGTCAAAGCCTAATTTCGTACGCGCCGTAATCCATTGAATAACCACCACGCCCAAGAGTGCAGATGCCCCAGCGCCCAAGAGCAACACCCAGGAATTCTTCTCTTCCATTCCCAAAAACGTTGAAACAAGAAAACCAATGATCAGTCCTGGTAGCGTTGCGTGGGCAAGTGAGTCGCTCAGCAAACTTGCCTTGCGCAGATAAACAAACGCCCCCACATGGCCGCTTGAAAAACCAAATAACAAGGCGCCAACAAGTGCGAGCGCGGTATTATAACCAATCAGTTCCGTCATCCACGGCCTGTCAAAAAATCCAGATTCGAAACACCATAGGTCTTCTCAATGTTTGCCTTGGTGAAAACATTATTGACAGGTCCAAAGGCGGTCACTGTTTTGTTTAGCAAAATCACATCATCAAAGTAGTCTTTGACGGTCGACAAATCGTGATGAACCGCGACTATTGATTTGCCATTTTGGTTCTGACGACGCAGAATATCGACAATGACAGTTTCGGATTTTGCGTCGATCCCGCCAAACGGTTCATCGAGAAGAATAAGTTCAGCATCTTGTACAATAGAACGCGCCATAAATACGCGCTGTTGTTGACCACCTGACAATTGTGAAATTTGACGCGCTGCGAAATCAGCCATATCCACATCCGTTAATGCACTGTGAACCCTGTTTTTGTGAGCCGATGAAAAGCGGCGCAGCAGGCCTAATTCACCATATAGACCCATTGAAACAACGTCGAAAACATTGACCGGGAATTCCCAGTCGATTTGCGCGCGCTGCGGGACATATGAAATGTTTTTTCTGTACTGTTTTGGCGACGCCCCGAAACATGAAATTATTCCTGTACTGGTTGGGATTAACCCCAAAAGTGCCTTAACTAGCGTCGATTTTCCCGCCCCATTTGGGCCAACAATCGCTGTAAGTTTTTCCGCGCGGACCGTGAAATCGACATCTTTGATCGCCGTTACGCCATCGTAATCAACTGTCAATTCGGTAGCGGAAATAGCGTCGACAGTCATGTTACACGTTCAATCTATCATTCATGCCCCGCTTCGGGGCATCGACGCCAAGCGCGCGCGCAATGGTGGTGAGATTGTGATCAATCATCCCAATATATGTTCCTTCATATGTACCAGCCGGTCCCATCGCATCAGAAAATAACTGCCCTCCAAGCTTCAAATCATGACCGCGGGCAGCAGTTCCTTCGATCAAAGCACGAATGTTACGGTCTGATTGTGAGGATTCAACGAAAACGGCCTTTATCTGACGTTCTATGATCAGATCTACCAATTCCTCGATCCGATAGAGTCCCGCCTCACTCGTCGTAGAAATACCCTTGACCCCCATAACGTCAAAATCATACGCCGATCCGAAATAACGAAACGCATCATGTGCCGTTAATAACACACGCGCTTGCTTGGGAACGCTGGCCAATATGTCATGGCCATAATCTGTTAGTCGTATCAAAGTTTCCACGAAACTTGCATAGTTTTGGGAGATCTCAGCGGATTTGTTCGGTAATTTAGACGATAATTCTGATGCAATTGCGTCTGCTACATGAATCCACAGCGTTGGGTCCATCCAAACGTGCGGATCATATTGCGGAGACGCATCATCATATGGCAACAGATTGTGATTGGGGACAGCTTCGCCGGCCGATAAAATTGGTTTCCGGTTGCCTAATTTAGCAAACAAATCCTCCATCTGCGCCTCAAGATACAATCCGTGACGGATAATCAAATCCGCCTTTGTTAACGCTACAACATCGCTACGCGTCTGTCGGAACGCATGGGGATCCGTGCCAGGCCCCATCAGGGCACGAATTGTGACGTTTGCAGGGGCAATTTGCTTCGCCGTGTCCGCGAGCATTCCGACTGTGCAAACAATATTCAATGACTGACCCGCCAAAGCGATACTTGGCGCAGCGATAGCAGCGGCAGATAAACCCACAAAACGACGGCGATTGATGTTCAAAGAACGGCTCCTTACCTCACGTATTTGAATATGCGAGTCATTCGCAAAAAGTCAATCTAATTGCGAATGACTCGCAGTTTTATATTTTGAATTTGTGTTTATGGCCGTTATCTGCAATCCATTTTACATATTGGCGAACGGACACTGAGATGAATATTTCGAACACCATCAACAGAAATATCTGTCACGAACTAGATATAGATTGGGTTATGGCGGCCCAGGCAAACCAATCCGCAATAGAACGGCGTGCAGCGACCCTTGGAACGCGCAGAAGCGTTAAGAAAGAATTCCAAGCCGCTTGGCTGGCGCGCGCCATTTCCTGCATCGACCTAACGACATTATCCGGTGACGATACCGGGGACCGCGTGCGAAGATTGTGCGCCAAAGCGCGGCAACCATTGCGTGCCGATCTGGCGAAATCGCTAGGCATAGATGCGCTTACAACTGGTGCGGTCTGCGTATATCATGAAATGGTTCCTGCTGCTGTTGCTGCCTTATCAGACAGCCAAATCCCTGTCGCGGCCGTATCAACTGGATTTCCAGCGGGCCTCTCATCGCTAAAGCTGCGCATTGCAGAAATTGAAGAAAGCGTTGCAGCTGGGGCAACAGAAATCGATATTGTGATCAGTCGGCGACATGTCCTGAACCAAGATTGGCAAGCTCTTTACAACGAAATGAAGTTGTTCAGAGAAGCCTGCGGAAAAGCACATGTCAAAGCAATTTTAGCAACTGGCGAGCTTGGGACATTGCGTAATGTCGCGCGGGCATCCTTGATCTGCATGATGGGGGGTGCGGATTTTGTAAAGACTTCGACAGGGAAAGAGAGCGTTAACGCGACCCTGCCCGTTTCGCTTGTCATGGTGCGTGCGATCCGTGAATTTTATGAACAAACTGGTTACAAGGTTGGCTACAAACCTGCAGGTGGAATATCAAAAGCAAAAGACGCCTTGGTCTACCTCTCGATGATGAAAGAAGAGTTGGGTGTTGAATGGACCCGCCCCGATCTGTTCCGTTTTGGCGCATCATCATTACTGGGGGATATAGAACGTCAACTCGAACACTTTGCCACTGGCGCATATTCAGCGTCATTTAGACACGCAATGGGGTGATCAAATGGACATTAAGGAAATTTACGAAACTATGGATTACGGAACCGCCCCTGAAAGCGCCGATGAGGCAAACGCGTGGCTGGATAAGAACAATCGGATCTTCGGTCACTATATCGACGGAGAATTCGTTTCAGGAACAGATCACTTCGAAACAATAAATCCGGCCACTGGAAAGTCTTTGGCACATGTGAGCCAAGCTTCATCGGCAGATGTAGATAGCGCCGTTGCCGCAGCCAGCCGTGTATTTAATGAGTGGAGTACACGTTCAGGGTTTGAGCGCGCAAAAGTACTTTATGCACTTGCACGGAACATCCAAAAACATGCGCGCCTGTTCAGTGTTTTAGAAACGCTAGATAACGGCAAACCTATACGGGAATCACGTGATATTGATATTCCGCTCGTCCACCGACATTTCTACTATCACGCAGGGATGGCACAACTGATGTCCAAAGAGCTGCCAAATCGTGAACCAATCGGCGTCTGTGGACAAATTATTCCGTGGAACTTTCCTATGCTTATGTTGGCGTGGAAAATCGCACCTGCGCTTGCCATGGGTAATACAGTGGTTTTGAAACCTGCGGAAACCACATCGCTTACTGCCCTGTTATTCGCAGAAATCTGCACACAATCTGGTGTACCAAGGGGCGTTGTGAATATCGTAACAGGCGATGGAGATGTTGGCCACATGATCGTGCGTCATAAAGACGTACACAAAATCGCATTCACTGGGTCAACCGATGTAGGCCGAAAAATCCGACAGGCGACAGCGGGTTCAGGGAAATCTTTAACCCTTGAGTTGGGCGGAAAATCACCCTTCATCGTTTTTGATGATGCGGATTTAGACAGCGCAGTCGAAGGGGTTGTTGATGCCATTTGGTTTAATCAGGGGCAAGTCTGCTGTGCAGGATCACGATTACTGGTACAGGCAGGTGTCGCGGATAAACTTCATTCCAAACTTGTGAACAGAATGAAAAAACTGCGGATCGGTGATCCATTAGATAAATCAATTGATATGGGTGCGATCAACAGTCAGGTACAATTAGATCGCATCAAGTCCATGCTGTCGTCCTGCGACCCCTCAAAAATCACGTCCGCTGAGACGACAATGCCCGATGATGGGTATTATCACCCTCCAACTTTAATTCGGGATGTGGAAACAAGCGATACTTTGATGCAAGAGGAAATATTTGGCCCCGTCCTAGTATCCACCACATTCAGAATACCATCTGAGGCTGTCTCATTAGCAAATAACACTCGATATGGCCTAGCCGCATCGGTTTGGAGTGAAAATATAAACCTTGCCCTTGGAATGGCCCCAAAACTGAAAGCGGGCGTTGTTTGGATCAACGGAACAAACTTCTTTGATGCCGCCGCTGGGTTCGGCGGGACCAAAGAAAGCGGATTTGGACGAGAGGGTGGTTGGGATGGGCTAATGGCCTATACGCGATCGAAGAAAATACACAAAAAAGTAGAAACTTCTCTCGCTAATGCAACGAATACAGGTCGCGATATTTCCATAAATCGGACCTATAAAAATTATGTTGGCGTAAAACAATCACGACCAGATGGTGGATATACAAAACAGATATCGGATCCTTCCAACGCTACAACATACGATATCCCAATCTCGAACAGGAAAGATCTGAGAAATGCTGTTGAGACGGCGAATAAAGCCAGTGGTTGGTCATCTTCAACAGGTCACTTGCGATCGCAAATACTTTATTATTTTGCCGAAAATCTTTCGGCGCGGGCAGATGAATTCGCTGCACTAATCGACACTTTCCAACCGCGCGGCATGTCAGGCGCGGATGAGGTACAAGCGACACTAGAAACCATCTTTGAATGTGCGGCATGGTCTGACAAATTTGATGGCGACGTGCGTAATGTGCCAATACGCGGTCTTGCTTTGTCTTTAAATGAAGCTGTCGGGACGATTGCCGCATTTGCGCCTGCAGATCATGCTTTGCTGGGTTTGGTGCGCATGATCGCCGCGACCATCGCGGTTGGAAACCGTGTGATCGTATTCCCATCAGAGATCAATCCAGTCATTGCTGGAGAGCTGATCCAAGTGATCGAGACATCTGATATTCCAGCAGGGGCAGTGAGTATATTGTTTGCAGACCATAGCGATGTTGCAAAACACACTGCAATGCACATGGATATCGATGCCGTTTGGTGTGCAGAAACTGCTGCAATTTCATCGATAATCGAAGAACATTCAGCGACAAACTTAAAACGCACTTGGACTCAAGTGAACCTAGCGACTGAAATTCGCGAATTCTTGGATCAAGCAATAGAAAAGAAAACGGTTTGGATCCCCTGGGGCGAAGGTTAATGTTTTAGGGTCTTTAGGCGCGCAAGAAGTCCCAAATCTGGATAACCATCCGCATCAATTCCCAGTCCAGTTTGCGCTTGCATGACTGCACGTACTGTATCTGGCCCGATAATTCCGTCTGTCGCACCTGCGTTATATCCCAGGTCAGTCAAAACTGACTGTAAATCCGTGATCTCCGATATACCCAATGGTCTGGCTGTGCGATCCCAAGACCAATCAACATATCCACCATCAATCATTGTCGCAAGTTTTGAAACCGCCAAAACATAGTTAATTGAACGATTATATTGGTAAAGGGCCAACGCCTGCCCACCCAATAAGATCCGTGGTCCATGACGACCTACGGGCGATACGCAAAAATATTTTTCCCCGTGTTTCGCATCCTCAATCTTTACGCCGCGCTTAGCCCAGACTGTGCTGTCTGCCGCATAATTAATACCATCCCAAGAATAACCGATATCAGTCTCTATATTGGGTTTTTTGATAAGACAGTCACCTTCGTGAAGCCCTTCTGCGGCCAAATAATTCGCAGCCGACATCAATGCATCAGGAATCGAAGCCCAAATATTCGCGGGCCCGCTAGAGCTATATGGAGCCCCAAATTTGGCGTATGTTTCTGGCATAAATTGCATATGACCAGACGCACCAGCCCAGCTGCCGCAGATTGGCAGCCCCTCACCCTGCAATGGATAAATTTCCGAACAATAATACTGTAGCTGTGCAGTGAAATATGGTCTGCGTCGCGCGCGGCCTGCAAAAGCCAATGTTGCGAGTGCTGATCCAGTTGGAAAGGTGCCTGTGGTCCTTCCAAAATTTGTTTCGATGCCCCAAATCGACAATAACAGCGAAGGTGAAACGCCGTATCGATCAAATATCCGGTTTAATTCGTCATTAAACTCAACAAAATAATCTTTTCCCGCGGAACTTCGTTCATTCGTCGCAAGCCGATCAATGTAATCCCATGGGGGTATTGTGAATTCGGTCTGCTGTTTATCTTTTTCCAATACCTCAGGAAGTAACTGAACCTGCCCCATCAGTTTTGGAAAATGCTCAGCAATCCATTCATCAAAACTCATGAACCTGTCCGTCTACGACGCGCTTTCAATTTCGATTTTGCGGCTTTTCGTTTGGACTTAACCAGCATGCGCTTGGGTCGGTCACCGCGACCCCGCCGTCCGCCTGTGCGCTTATATATCTCATCGTTAATTGATATGAGTTCAAATGCAACTCCGCCCGCTGTTGGCTCTGCTTCGGTCAAACGCACCGTAACACGCAATCCCAACGTAAATGTGACACCTGTTTCGCTGCCCATCAAAGTGTTGGTTGTTTGATCATAGTCGAAATATTCACGCCCTAACGAACGAATGGGAATAATGCCGTCAGCCCCCGTTTCATCCAATCGAACAAATATCCCAAATTTTGCAATTCCGCTTATTTTACCCTGAAACTCGGATCCCATTTTTTCAGACAAATAAGCCGCCAAATAACGATCCGTCGTGTCACGCTCTGCTAACATTGATCGACGTTCTGTTTCCGAAATCTTATTTGCTGTTTCAGCCAGGTTTTCGATATCAATTGCAGCCAATCCATCATTACCCCATCCATGTGCGGAAATTAGGCCACGATGCACAATCAAATCGGCATAGCGGCGAATAGGCGAGGTAAAATGTGCATATGACCGAAGAGACAAACCAAAGTGTCCAAAATTTTCGGGACTATAATAAGCTTGTGTCATTGATCGAAGCGTTGACATATTGATCAATTCTGAATGCTCTGTATCGCGCGCTTGCCACAATAACATGTTAAGGTGTTTCGTACGAAGAACCTGTCCTTTGGCAAGAACAAATCCGGCCGACTTTGCGGTTTCGCGTAATGACTCCAGTTTATCATCTGATGGCTCTTCATGAACACGGAACAATAAAGGCGACTTTTTCTCGGTCAAAACCTCTGCCGCAGACACATTTGCCAAAATCATAAATTCTTCGATCAACTTATGCGCATCAAGCCGATCTTTGAAATTAACGGATGTCACTTTGCCCTCATCGCTCAACTCAACGCGACGTTCGGGCAGTTCAAGATCTAGGGGCGCACGTAGTTCGCGCGCCTTCACCAATGCGTGATATGCATCGTATAATGGGCGAATAACAGTCTCTAATAACGGTAAACACTTGTCATTCGGTGCACCATCAACTGCGCTTTGCACCTCTTCATAAGCTAGCGATGCATGCGATTTTATCAGTCCCCGAAAAAACGCATGCCCCAGTTTTTGACCATTTTTATCGATCTGCATGCGTACAACGATTGATGCGCGCGGTACGCCTTCATGCAATGAGCATAAATCGCCTGATAGACGATCAGGCAGCATTGGAACGACGCGATCTGGAAAATATGTTGAATTCCCTCGCAACCGCGCCTCTTGATCCAATTTTGATGTAGGCTTGACATAGTGAGCAACATCCGCAATCGCGACCCAGATTAGATAACCGTCTTTGTTTTTTGGATCAGGATCAAGTTCAGCAAAACATGCATCATCATGGTCGCGCGCATCCGCAGGATCAATGGTGACAAAGGGTACATCCCGAAAGTCGATCCGTTTACCCAGGTGTGCTGGCTTTTGACTATCCGCTTCAGCAACAACATCATCCGGGAAATGATCTGGAATGCCATGTTGATGGATCGCAATCAGTGATACTGCTTTTGATGCTGACGGGTTGCCCAATCTCTCCAAAACACTCGCCTTGGGTAATCCCATACGCGCTTTCGGACCAATCTGTTCTGCTAAAACCAACTCTCCGTCTTTCGCGCCGCGCCGCCCTTGTTCGGGTACGGTCCATTCCTTGCCCGTTTTATCAATTGGAACAATGCGACCACCTTCAGATGTTTGACGAAACACACCGAGGACACGTGTGGGGCTGATCCCTATTTTGCGGATCAAGCGACCCTCATATTGGTATTGTTCGTCAGATACCTTCGTTAGTTTAGCCAATATCCGATCACTACGACCCAGCGCTGGGTCCGATTTTCGTGTCATCAATAAAATAATCGGCTCTACATCATCGCCATCCCATTCAAGCGGACGCGCAAACAAATCGCCGTCAGATGTTGGAGCCATCACTTCGACGATACTAACAGGCGGTAATTGGTTGGGGTCACGAAAGGAATTTTTGCGCTTGCTTAAATGGCCATCCGCTTCAAGTTCACGCAAAATTTTCTTTAGCTCAATCCGATCTGGACCCTTAATTCCAAACGCCTTCGCAATGTCACGTTTCGCAGTCAGCATTGGGTTATCCGAAATCCAATCTAGGATATCTTTCTTTGATGGTAACTTATTCATGTGGCTCACTAACACGGATATTTTTTGTCGTCATTGCAAATCCAAGTTTAAGCAAGTCGTTTACATCATCAACATCGGACAGGGTTACAACGTCTTTATATCTTCTATCAGATAGGCTGCGCTTTGCATCCATCAAAGCGAATTCAGTCGACCATCGGCAATTTGTAAATATTGAGTCTGGAAGTGACACACACCGTGGCGCACCGACCAACCAAAAACCTCCATCGGTTGATGGGCCAAACACAAACTGGTTTTTGGACAGAAGTTTAAACGTCTCGACAATATCGTGTTTTTTGATCTGTGGAATATCAGAACCAATGATAACAGCGGGTGTCATTTTAAAGTGGGCCAGAAGCCGTTTCATTCGTTGACCAAGGTCACCAGTGCCCTGATCCACTCTCTGTAGTTCTTTGGGCCAAATCGGTGGATCAGGTTGATTAGGCGTTTTTGCAACTGCCAAAACAATACGCCACCTTGGATCACGCAATCTGCGCAATAATCGTGCAGTTTGATGACGATACCACCAGGCCGCATTCGTCATTCCGATGTCACGACCAAGTCGCGTTTTAACACGGCCTGCCAATGGGGCCTTGACCATAACGATCAATATCGGGCGTCGATCAGGCAAAATAGTTCGTTAGAATTCGCCCATAAATGCTTTTTAATTGATGTATTTGGGCAATTTCGACCCTTTCATCAACAGCATGCATTGTTTTTCCGACCAGTCCAAATTCGGTGACAGGGCACAAATCCTTAACAAAGCGGGCATCAGATGTGCCACCAGTTGTGGACAATTCTGGCCTCACACCCAACTCTTCTTGCACCGCTTGGGAAATAAGATTGGATAGCTCACCAGGCGGTGTAATGAAACTTTCGCCCGAAATCTTCACTTTCATCTGAATGCGTGTTTTTGTTTTTTCGGAAACTGTATCCAAGTGGTTTTGTAACCAATCGGTGAGCGATTTTCCTGAATGGGAATCGTTAAATCGAATATTCACAGTCGCCCGACATGTTGCTGGGATAACATTTGTCGCGGTGTTGCCCACGTCGATCGTCGTGATTGCAAGCGTGGATTGATCAAAATGCTCGGTTCCGTCATCCAGAGCGATCTCCTCAAGTGCATTCATCAATTGAACCATTGCTGATACAGGATTGTTGGCGCGATGTGGATAGGCTGAGTGCCCCTGGACACCTTGCACTGTTATGAACGCAGTCAAAGATCCACGGCGACCGATTTTCATCATCTCACCCATGTGATTTGGGCTTGTTGGTTCGCCAACCAAACAATGGTCCATCGATTGACCATTCTTATTCATCCAATCAAGAATGGCTGTCGTACCATCGATGGCATCACCTTCCTCATCGCCCGTTATAGTAACAACCACCGAACCATCTGGCGGGGTATTAGAGGTAAAATCAATAGCTGCTGCAACAAAGGCCGCAACACCAGACTTCATATCTGTTGCACCACGCCCATACAAAAATCCATCCTTTACCTCAGCACCAAATGGATCGACGCTCCATGCAGCGATATCGCCAACGGGGACAACATCCGTGTGACCGTTGAACCCAAAAGTGCGCCCATTATTGCTACCGCCCCAACGCGCAAAAAGATTACTGATACCTCCACGTTCGATCCGCGTACATTCAAACCCATTTTGGGATAACAAATCGTACAACAACGTTATCGCGCCGCCGTCGTCTGGGGTGACAGACGGACATTTAATCAGGTCAGCAGTTAACTCAAATGGATCAATATTCTTCATATCAGTCTCTATCCATAAACATGATTAACGAATGCGCGAGTTCAGATGGTTCCTGAATTAGTCCCGCTGCCCCAGCGTCAATTATCTCATCTTGCGTGCCATAACCATATAGCACTCCAAACGCCGCCATTCCGTTTGCTCGCGCGCCGTTTATATCATAGCAGCGATCGCCAACCATCACGGCATTATGAACATTGGCATTTGTAACATCTAAACCATGTTTCAACAATTCTGCCTTGCCCGACCGGGTTCCATCTAGTTCAGATCCAAATTGGTGGTCCAAATAATGATCAATACCAAAATGTGCAGTAATTTTAACGGCGTATTCTGCTGCCTTGGAGGTAGCCAAACAAAGCGTAAATTGATGATCCTTTAAGCGACTTAGCTGATCAAGCACACCATCATACAGCGCGTTTTCTAGATATCCAATATCACGATACCGTTCGCGGTATAAATCGACGGCATGATCAAGATGGTTATCTGCAACCCCAACTTTGGCAAAACTGTCCCACAGTGGCGGACCAACAATCCAATCATTGTTCGCCGTAATTCTTGGCAATCCCATTTTATCCAAAGCATAATCGAAACATTTTTTGATCCCAGGACCAGCGTCCGTCAGCGTGCCGTCAAGGTCAAGGAAAACGACCTTTCTCAATGCTCTGTCCCCGATTGTGCTTCGTCGCCGAAAAAGGGCGTCATCTGCGCAACGATTACTGAATTTTCCTCTAAGGCTCGGTTCATTAGCTCTATCTCGGCATCGTCAATCTCATGCCCCTCTGACAAACGTTCGTCTAAGGCTCCATACCCAGTGACATCCAATGGTGCTAAATCGGCCTGTTTCAAAATTGCAACCGTTTCACGCACGGCCTCTGCCTCGTCTACGCCGCTTGAGTAACAAATCAACGCTGCACCCGTCGCCTTTTTGGGTAAGCCATCATTCTGTGAACGGCCCACCTGAACAAGCAAGGTGTAGACCTGATGTTTCTTTGGTTTTTTTTCGCGTTTTTCTGACATTATGGCGGCCTTATTGGGTTTCAAACCGATGTAACCATGCCAATTAGGGATTGCAAACCTTCAAAATATCAATTTCATGCGCATTTTTTTCCTATTGGGCTTGCGTTCAAGCATAGATTTTTGTTTCTGGTTTTAACGAAGGAGAGCAAGAAATGTATCGTTCAAGAACTTCTACCCATGGTCGTAACATGGCAGGCGCCCGCGGATTATGGCGCGCCACCGGTATGAAAGATAGCGATTTTGGTAAGCCAATCATCGCAATCGTCAATTCATTTACTCAATTTGTTCCAGGTCACGTGCACCTGAAGGACCTGGGTCAAATGGTTGCGCGCGAGGTCGAGGCTGCAGGTGGTGTTGCCAAAGAGTTTAATACCATAGCCGTGGATGATGGGATCGCGATGGGTCATGATGGCATGCTTTATTCACTACCATCACGTGAAATCATCGCGGACTCAGTCGAATACATGGTGAATGCCCACTGTGCCGACGCAATGGTTTGTATTTCCAACTGTGATAAAATCACACCCGGTATGTTGATGGCCTCAATGCGCCTAAATATCCCAACAATTTTTGTATCTGGCGGTCCAATGGAAGCTGGTAAAGCGGTAATTGACGGCAAGGAAATCGCCCTCGATCTTGTCGATGCTATGGTTGCTGCCGCAGATGATAAGTACACAGATGAACAGGTCCAACAGATTGAGGAGGCCGCATGCCCAACTTGTGGATCATGCTCTGGTATGTTCACTGCGAACTCAATGAATTGTTTGACCGAAGCATTGGGATTATCCCTTCCAGGAAACGGTTCAACGCTTGCAACTCATTCTAATCGTAAAGCGCTATTCCTTGAGGCGGGTCAACGCATAGTTGATCTTGCACGCCGCTGTTACGAACAAAATGACGAAAGTACATTACCTCGTAACATTGCTACATTCGAGGCGTTCGAAAATGCGATGGCGCTTGATATTGCGATGGGCGGATCAACGAATACGGTTCTGCACCTTTTGGCAGCCTCTTACGAAGGTGAGGTCGGCTTTACTATGGAAGATATTGATAGATTGTCGCGTAAAGTCCCATGTCTAAGTAAGGTTGCGCCAGCCAAAAGCGATGTTCACATGGAGGATGTCCACCGCGCAGGTGGCATTATGGCAATCTTGGGCGAGTTGGATCGTGCGGGATTGATCCATCGCAACACCAAAACCGTGCATGCACCAACGATGGGCGATGCGTTAGACAACTGGGATGTCATGCGTACAAACAACCCTGATGTTCATGATTTTTATCGTGCAGCACCTGGTGGCGTTCGCACGACACAAGCGTTCTCGCAATCAAACAAATACAACACACTTGATATGGACCGCGCAGGTGGTGTGATCCGCGACAAGGAAAATGCATTTTCTCAGGATGGTGGTCTTGCTGTATTATTCGGGAACATTGCTGAAGACGGCTGCATCGTGAAAACCGCGGGTGTTGACGAAAGAATCCTTAAGTTTTCAGGCCCTGCATATGTTGTAGAAAGCCAAGATGATGCCGTGAACGATATTCTGACAGGTAAGGTCAAAGAAGGCGATGTGGTTGTGATCCTTTACGAAGGTCCACGTGGCGGCCCCGGAATGCAGGAAATGCTGTACCCAACCAGTTACCTGAAATCAAAGGGACTGGGTGCGGCATGTGCATTGGTGACCGATGGACGTTTCTCTGGCGGGACGTCTGGTTTGTCGATTGGTCACGTCTCGCCCGAGGCGGCCGAAGGTGGTGCAATCGCATTGGTGGAACATGGTGACACTATCGAAATCGATATTCCAAACCGCTCGATCAACCTTGTCATTTCAGATCAAGTCATGGCAGAACGCCGCGCCGCGAAAGAGGCGCACGGCTGGAAGCCATCAAAGCCTCGTAAACGCAAAGTGACAACTGCACTAAAGGCATACGCAGCGCTGACAACCTCCGCGGCCCAAGGCGCGGTACGCGTAGTCGACTAAAAATAATAGGCGCCCATCACTGGGCGCCTTATGATTTCTATCATTGATAATCCGTTTTTGCGGATTTTACTGAACCAATCCGCAAACGAAATATCAGTCGCGCAACAGTTCGTTGATACCTGTTTTACTGCGTGTTTGTTCGTCTACACGCTTCACAATCACAGCGCAGTACAGGTTAATGCCGTTCTTTGACGGCATCGAACCCGACACAACAACTGAATATGGTGGAACCTCACCATACATCACTTCACCCGTTTCACGATCTACGATCTTGGTTGATTTGCCGATGTAAACGCCCATTCCCAAAACAGAACCTTCACGGATGATACAACCTTCAACAACTTCTGAACGCGCACCGATAAAACAGTTGTCTTCGATAATTGTTGGCCCAGCTTGCATTGGTTCAAGCACACCACCGATGCCCACACCGCCAGATAAGTGCACATTTTTACCAATCTGCGCACATGATCCAACAGTTGCCCAGGTATCAACCATGGTCCCTTCGTCAACATATGCGCCAAGGTTCACAAAAGATGGCATCAAAACAACGCCAGGTGCAATAAATGCTGATTTGCGAACGACGCAATTTGGAACCGCGCGGAAACCTGCGGCCTTCCATTGGTTTTCACCCCAACCTACAAATTTACTATCAACCTTATCCCACCAGCCACTGCCTTGTGGTCCGCCTGTTTGAATTTCCATGTCTTTGATACGGAAACCCAATAAAACCGCCTTTTTGGCCCATTGATTCACGTGCCATGAACCATCACCCAACTTTTGCGCAACACGCAATGTACCGCTGTCGAGCGCGTTCAGTGTATCTTCGATGGCTTCACGTGTTTCACCCTGCGTGGCAGGTGTAATCGCGTCTCGATTTTCCCATGCGGATTCAATTGCTACTTCCAATTGTTCGTTCGACATGTCGGATTCTCCCAATAAATATTGGGCATTCTATAATTTGAAAATGCACGAAGGACAATCCAAGTTTATCTTTGAGTAAAAAGCGCCTACTCGACATCGAGGGACAAGCCTATTATGCACGCAGAAAATCACAAGTTGGAGTGCATCATGGCATTTGATCGTTCAGTTAAAATTGCCCCATCAATTTTGTCAGCAGATTTTGCAAATTTCGGTGCTGAAATACGTGCAATCGAAGATCAAGGTGCGAATTGGGTTCATGTGGATGTCATGGATGGGCATTTTGTTCCTAACCTAACCTTCGGTCCGCCTGCGGTAAAAGCATTCCGTCCACATGTGAAAACAGTAATGGACGTTCACCTGATGATTGCCCCAGTTGACCCCTATATTGATTCTTATGCTGACGCTGGCGCTGATGTCCTAACCGCCCATATCGAGGCAGGGCCGCACATCCATCGTACGGTTCAGGCAATCAAAGCGGCAGGGATGAAGGCAGGTGTTGCATTAAATCCTGGAACACCGGCGGAATCAGTTCAACATTTGCTAGACATGGTCGATCTGATTTGCGTGATGACCGTTAACCCAGGGTTTGGTGGTCAAAAATTTATTGATATGGCGGATAAGGTGCGCGCACTGCGCAGCATGATCGGTGATCGTCCTGTTCATATTGAAATTGACGGCGGCGTAGATCCCAAAACTGCACCAAAATTAGTCGAGGCCGGCGCAGATGTTTTGGTTGCTGGATCAGCGGTATTCAAAGGCGGATCCGTAGATAACCCCGAGGTGTACGGACAAAACATGGACGCGATCAGAAAATCGTTTTCTGCGTAAACAAAAACGGCCACTGAACATACAGCGGCCGCTTTACTTTATTTATTCGAACCTTAGCTTGCTGAATCAACTGCGCGCTTTGTTAGAACCTTAACAAGGTGTGCGCGATAATCGCCAGAACCATGCAGATCACTGATCATGCCATCACCCGAGACAGCGAGTCCCTCGACGGCGTCGGCAGAAAAGTTGCCGCTAAGCGCCTCTTCTGCTTCTGTCCAACGAAAAACGCCATCCTCTGACGCACCAGTTACAGCAACACGAACACCGTTAGCGTATTTCGCAACAAACACACCAACCATTGCAAAACGTGATGCTGGTTGCTCAAATTTTTGATAGCTCGCCACTTCTGGAATTGGGAAGCGAACGTTGGTGATGATCTCTCCCTCTTCCAGCGCGGTTGTGAACATTCCCTGGAAATAATCATCCGCCGCAATTGCACGAGAGTTCGTTTCGATTGTTGCGCCTGATGCCAAGGCTGCAGATGGGTAGCACGCCGCTGGGTCATTATTGGCCAATGATCCGCCGATTGTTCCGCGGTTTCGGACAGCTGGATCACCAATGTTTGACGCAAGTGCGGCAAGCGCAGGATAGGCACCTGCTTCAGCTGCTACAGTCGCGTGTGTTGTTGCACCACCGACGGAAATCCCGCCATCAGCTTCGCAAACACCCTTCATTTCGGCAATACCTGAAAGGCTTACCAATTTTGAGGGGCTGGCCAAACGCTGCTTTAGCGTAGGGATCAATGTTTGACCCCCACCCAGCGCTTGTGCCTCTTCAGCGGCCATTGCAGACACTGCATCTGCAATTGTCGAAGGTTTTTCGAAATCAAAGTTATACATCTTTTTTGCCTCCGATTAGCTGTTCATCGCTGCCCAAACACGCGAAGGTGATACAGGCATATCGATATGAGTTACATTATGACCCGCAGATTGCAACGCATCTATTACCGCGTTGACAACTGAGGGTGGTGAACCGATGGCGCCAGCCTCGCCGCAACCTTTTACGCCCAACGGGTTGTGCGTACATGGTGTTTGGCAAGAATGATCAACGGAATAGAACGGCACATCAGATGCACGTGGCATCGCATAATCCATATATGATGCATTAAGAAGTTGGCCGTTTTCATCGTATGCACAGTTCTCCATTAATGCCTGGCCGATACCCTGTGCCAATCCACCGTGAACTTGACCCATAACAATCATTGGGTTGATGATATTTCCAAAATCGTCAACAGCCGTGAATTTGGCAATTTTCACAGCTCCTGTATCAGGATCAACTTCAACCTCACACGCATATGCGCCTGCTGGATAGGTGAAGTTTGCTGGATCATAAAATGCTGATTCTTCAAGCCCTGGTTCAATATCCTCTAGAGGGTAATTATGTGGAATGTAGGCTTTAAGAGCAACGTCGCCAAACGAAACTGCCTTATCGGTACCACTTACGCCAAACACGCCATCTTTTAGCTCGATGTCCGCCTCAGAAGCCTCTAGCATGTGTGACGCTATCTTTTTGGCTTTATTGATGATCTTTTCGGTTGCACGAACTACTGCAGATCCACAAACAGCCAGACTCCGAGAGCCATATGAACCCATACCGAATGGTATTTTTGAGGTATCACCATGCACAATGTCGATGAGGCCCTCATCGATACCTAGCATTTCTGCTACCACCTGTGGGAACGCCGTTTCATGACCTTGTCCATGGCTATGGGCGCCAACCATAACGCTAATATTTCCTGTAGCGTTTACCCTTACAGTTGCTGCATCGTATAAGCCAACTCGACTGCCCAGTACGCCCACCAAATTAGAAGGAGCAATGCCACAAGCTTCGATATAAGTATTTACGCCAAGACCCCGAAGCATTCCATTCGTTTCAGATTCTTTTCTTCTTTGATCGAACCCCTGTAGATCAGCTAAATCACGCAGCTTATCGACTAGAGCGTCAAAATTTCCAGTATCATATTCAAGGCCAACTGCTGTTGTATATGGGAACTGATCGGGCTTGACGAAATTCTTTTTACGCAGCTCCAGAGGATCAATGCCTAGTTCTCTTGCACACTTGTCAATAACCCTTTCAAGCGAGTAACAAGCCTCTGGTCTCCCAGCGCCGCGATACGCATCAACGGGAGCTGTATTTGTAAATACTGCCTTAACATTTACGTACACGTTGGGAACGCTATAGTTGCCAGACATTAATGTGCCGTGAAGAAATGTGGGTGTAGCCGTCGAAAAGTTTGAAAGATATGCACCAACGTTTGCATAAGTTTCAGTTCTGAAGGCTATGAAGGTGCCGTCTTTTTCACAAGCAAGTTCAATCTTTGTCACATGATCTCTTCCGTGTGCATCGGACAGGAAGCTCTCAGTGCGTGTTGCTGTCCATTTAACTGGTCTACCAATTTTTTTCGAAGCAGCCAGCACTAATGCTTCTTCCCCGTAGTGATAGATTTTTGACCCAAACCCACCACCAACATCCGGCGCGATAACTCTTAACTTATTCTCAGGAATCCCCATCACAAATGCCGAAATGAGCAAGCGAGTTAAGTGAGGGTTTTGTGAGGTCGTGTATAGCGTGTATTCATCATTACCCGCATTATAGTCTGCAAGTGAACAACGCGGCTCCATGGCATTGGGAACAAGACGATTATTGACCAATTCTAGTGTAGTCACGTGCGGCGCATTCGCAATTGCTTGATCCGTTTTTTCACGATTATCTTCAATCCAGCCCCAATCAAAGCATTGATTTGTCTCGATTTCATCATGAACTAGGTGTTTGTTGTCTAGGGCTGATTTTAAGTCCACGACAGCCGGTAATTCTTCAATATTTGCTGAAATCAATTCCACCGCATCGCGAGCAATTTCTTCTGTTTCTGCTACAACAGCAGCATACGCATCTCCAACATGTCGCACCTTTCCATGCGCTAAAACCGGGCGTTTTGGCTCTTTCATGGGTTCACCATCACGGCTATTTATTAGCCAGCCTGCTGGGTTCCCTCCGACATCCGCAAAATCCGCGCCTGTAAACACCGCCAAAACCCCATCCAAACCTTCGGCGGCTGAAGTATCCAATGAAATAATTTTACCATTGGCAACGTTACTGCGCGCGAATGCGACGTAGGCTTGTCCGTGTACGTTAATATCATCTGTATAGTTTCCTGAGCCAGTCAAGAATCTAAAGTCTTCCCGACGCAAGGAACTTGCGCCAATACCATTATCTTTTGGCATTCTTTCCTCCCATTACTCTTTATTCAGCGGCCAATTGACTGACGTCTTGCCCAGATGCAGCCATGATCGCTTTAACAATGTTGTGATAACCCGTGCAGCGGCAAATGTTGCCCTCAAGGTGGTGACGAACCTCTGCCTCTGATGGCTTTGCATTCTTCCTAAGAAGATCCGCCGCCGCCATCACCATCCCTGGTGTACAGAACCCGCATTGTAGTCCGTGATGTTCTTGGAACGCTGCTTGGATCGCGCTGAGTGATCCGTCTGCGTTCGCTTGGCCTTCGATTGTAGACACGTCTGCACCATCTGCCTCTGCTGCAAGCATCGAGCATGATTTGACAGCAATGCCATCGACATGGACGGTACACGCGCCACACTGACTGGTGTCACATCCAACATGCGTCCCCGTTAAACGCAAATCATTTCTGAGAAAGTCAACGAGCAGCGTGCGCCCTTCAACCTCGCCAGAAACGGATTTACCGTTTACTGTCATGGTAATTTTTGCCATTTTTCTCCTCCCTGATGAGATCTAATTTTAGTTTGAGACAAGACGCCCCAACCAACCTTTTTTCTTTTCACCATCTTCAGAACCCTCAACCTCCTCTGAAGGCCCTTGGACGGTATTTCTAAATTCTTCAAAAAACTGATCTGCCATTTTCTTGGCGAAACCGTCAATGATGCGACTACCAAGTTGCGCAAGTTTTCCACCCACTTTGGCTTCCACGTCATACGATAACAATGTACCGCCTTCTTCATCCGTCAAGACAACCTTGGCACTACCTTTGGCAAACCCTGCTGCGCCGCCTTTGCCTTCACCCGACAGAATCAGGCTTTCACACTCTACTATATCGGATAGAGTGACCGCACCTTTGAACGTCGCCTTTACGGGTCCGACCTTTTGTACAACTGTTGCTTCAAACCCTTCTTCTGAGTTTCCGCTCATCTCTTTGCAGCCAGGAACGCATTGCTGCAGCACTTCTGCCGACAACAATGCCCGCCAAACTTCGTTACGATCAGCTGCAACCAGTTTAGAATCTTTAAGGTTCAAAGTTTGTCTCCAACATAATTAAAACAGTAGTTTTCTCGTAAATTTAAGCTTTGCAAAAATGTTGCTTTTGCGAGCTTATACCGACCCAGGTTTTCAGTGTTCAAAAATCAGGACGAACTGTCCAGTGCTAATTTCTGTTGTTAATTTTTTTAATATAGACTGATGGGGGTTACCTATTGGTGTTTTTACTTTCGCAGGTACACATAGTACGCGCCACTTCCACCGTGTTTTCCGTGAGCTTCACTCACTTGCAAAACTTTATCGCGCAGCGGTGGCATGCGCAGCCATTGGGGAACTTGATGGCGCAAGATGCCAACTTGTCGCGGAATTGGCCCAGTATCCTTTTGAATTTTGCCTTTTCCAGTAATGACCAAAACCAACCGCATGTTTCTCGAATAAGAGGCCATCAGAAAATGAATCAGGGCTGCGTGTGCTTGTGCAACTGTCATACCGTGCAAGTCAAACGTCGCCTCGGGTGTACTTTTGCCCTGCTTCATTTTCTTAAATGATTTATAATCCATCTGGACCGGGGCATTTTCAAGCGCAGATGATATGCTGGGCTTCAGATCGTTTTTTACACTTTTTTGAGTGGCGTTTGCCCCAATTTCAAAATTGTTAAGTTCAAATCTCTCTTTCTTTTTGGGGTTAACTTTTGGCTTAGGCTTAACCACAGAGTTAACGTATTGTGACAACCTTAATGGCGTTGCCGATTTTGCAACCTGCTCCCACAGTTCTACTTCGTCAGGTTTTAATTTTTTGCGTGGCATGGTTTCTTTAAGGGTTGCCTAACAACGCATCATTCACTTGTTGCGACCAGTTGCCAATTTGGATCGTTTGAGGACATATCACGTGCAAATGTCCAAATGTCTTTCTGCCGCTTAACCTGTTTTGAATCGCCCTCTATAACAGCGCCGTCGCTATCCAACACCACTGACGTCATTTCAGCAGAGAACGTAACAGAAATTTCGGCCCACCCTGTTGCGCGATCAAAGGTGGCGTCTGTCAAACGAGTTTCGCGTGTTCCAAGGTATTCCGCCTCAATGACGAACCCCTTGGATTTGCGATCTTCGATAACTTGATCGAAAACATCCTCGATTTCTTCAGATATAAAATCACGTACATCGTCGATGTTTCCGTTTTCAAACGCCATTAAAATCATTTCGTAGGCATATTTCGACCCAGCCAAGAAATCATTCACCGTAAAACTGTTATCACGTTGCTTCATAAAGGCTAACGCTTCTGCAGCTGCACTGCCTTTTTCTACATTGTCCAGTATATCGGTGTCCTCACCACCCTCAATCACTTTGAAGTTGGGGCGTTCTGCTTTTGGCGCTTCTTTTACAGCAGGCTTTTCAAATCCTTCTCGCGTACCAAGAACATTACGCAAGCGCATGATCAGAAAAATAGCGATACCAGCTAATACCAAGAGTTCAATAATTGCAGGGCTCATAAGTTGCCTCGTCAGCTTTCTAGAAAATTATAACGTTAGCCCTTATGTAGGTAACAATGCTGGATGAGTCCACCAACGCAACGAATTGGAGTAAAAAATATGTGGCTATTGATCGCGTTTATCGCGGTACCGATCATCGAAATCGCCTTGTTTATTCAGGTTGGTGGTTTTCTTGGGCTATTTCCCACATTGGCCATTGTTGTTTTCACGGCGGTTGCGGGGGCATATCTGGTGCGCGCACAAGGTCTTTCGGTTTTAACGCAATTACAATCGCATTTTCGCGAAATGAACGATCCATCAGAACCAATCGCACATGGGGCCATGATTTTGTTTTCCGGTGCGCTGCTTCTGACCCCGGGGTTTTTTACAGATTTTATAGGTTTTTTATTGCTGATCCCGAACGTTCGCGCCACCGTTTTTCAAAAAGTAAGGGAACGTATAAATATACAGAAGGCAAATTTTGAAACTCAGTTTTCATCCTCTCAAAACGTATACGAGGGTGAATATGAGCCTGTGTCAAATCCCGAAAATTCACCTTGGGTTAATGAGTCCAAGACGAAGGATTGAGGCCAGTAAAAGATGATGCTAGGTATCATCAAATTTTTTCTTGAGGAGGCCAATAATGGCAGAAGAAGCACAACAGCCCGCGCAGCCAGGAATGAAAATTCTTGCGCAATATATCCGCGACATGTCGTTTGAAAACATTCTTTCGCAAAAGGGTGCAAGCGGTGAGGTGGAGCCAGATGTGCAAATTCAGGTGAATATCGATGCGAAAAAACGCACGGTAGAAAATCAATTTGAAATTGTGATTAAGCTGAAGGTGAGCTCAGTTAACAAGGGCACAACGGAAAATTTATTTCTTCTTGAAGTTGAATACGCTGGATTGTTCTTGGTAACTGGTGTGCCTGATGAACAGCTGCACCCATTCTTACTCATTGAATGCCCACGCATGTTGTTCCCATTCTTGCGTCGTATCGTAAGCGATGTAACACGCGATGGCGGCTTCCCACCGCTAAACTTGGAAACAATCGATTTCCTCCAGCTTTACCGCCAAGAGCTTGCGCGTCGTCAGGCGGAACAGCCTGCTGAGTCGATGAACTAATTTAATTGGTCCATTTTGACCAAATTGACGATTCCCCAAGTTTTTCAATAAAGGCAGCATGAGCTGCCTTTTCTTTTTCAGAAACCCTGCTCGGTAATTTATTGGGTCTTGGTACTGGTTTCCACTGCTGTTGGCCCGCATCTTTAAGCGCCGTTCTGTTTTGCGCGGCACTTGTATCAAGCGCAAAATCTGGTTGCTTTCCCCCAATGAGCTCAAGATAAACTTCTGCTAAAATTTCCGAGTCCAATAGCGCGCCGTGCAATGTTCGGGACGAGTTATCAATATTGAACCGCCGACATAAGGCGTCCAAGGATGCCGGGGAACCAGGGAACTTTTTTCGTGCGATGGCCAATGTATCAATCGCTTGTTCCCACGGAAGGGCGGGTTTTCCAATCCATTTCAACTCAGCATTTAAGAATTTCATATCAAAAGATGCGTTGTGGATGACAAGTTTTGCATCACCAACGAAATCTAAAAATTCTTGTGCGATTTTAGAAAAGACTGGCTTATCACGCAGGAAGTCATCACCCAAACCATGAACCTCAAACGCCTCTTGTGGCATGCTTCGCTCTGGATTGATATATTGGTGATATACATTTCCCGTTGGAACGTGATTGAACAGTTCCACACCACCAATTTCAACAATACGATCACCACTTTCTGGATCAAATCCTGTGGTTTCAGTATCCATTACGATTTCACGCATTGATGTAATCTTTCCGAATTAACTCAATAATATTAGCGACTTGTTCTTTTGTATGATCCAGGTTGTCAGTTCGAATAACAAAATCAGACTGGCTGCACTTTACGTCATTTGGCAATTGCTTGTTAAGGATTTGTTTAAATTGCTCTTCTGTCATTGTGCTACGCTGGAGTACCCGTTCGCGCTGTGTTTCTGGGTCGATATCAACACATGCTACAGCGTCCATGTGCTTGTCACCGCTGGTTTCAAACAATAGCGGGATATCTAACAAGACGATATCTGAGACCGATGTTTCTATAAAATTTTGGCGATCGGCTGCTACAAGAGGGTGTACGATACGTTCTAACTCACCAAGGACGTTTTCGTCAGATAGAATAAGACCTTTAAGTGCTGGTCGCGAAACTTCTTCATCTTCGATAGCCTCTGGATATAATTCTTGAATCGCGGGAACGGCTGCGCCGCCTGTGGAATACAAATTATGAACAGCGGCATCTGCGTCCCAGACAGGGATCCCCAATTCTGCAAACATCTGGGCTGTCGTAGATTTTCCCATTCCGATTGATCCAGTGAGGCCCAATTTAAAAGTCATGACAAAAGCAGCTCTCTAAGCTCATCCGTTACTTTAGGAGCTACACCGAACCACTTGCTGAACCCCGGGACACCCTGATAAATCAGCATCCCTAATCCATCTACACAGGTGCAACCACGTTTTCTTGCGTATTTCAATAGATCCGTTTCAAGCGGTGTATATACAATATCGGTCACCGCCATACCGCTGGTGAATTGTGAGAAGTCTAATCCCAAGTCACCTTCGCCGTTCATACCCAATGATGTGGTATTAATGAGTGTTTTTACATCAGAAAGGACAGTATTTTTATCAATCCAATCTAAAACCTCAACAGTATCGCCAAATTCGTTGGCCAGATCCCGGGCGCGTTCTCTTGTACGGTTGGTCAGATATATTTTTGGAGATTCCCCAGTAATCAAGGCATCTAAAATTGCCCGAGCAGCACCCCCAGCGCCCAAAACAAGCGCGGGACCGGCCTTTGCACTCCACTCTGGCGCACCGTTCTTTAGGTTCGTTATGAAACCATATCCATCTGTATTGTCTGCGTGAATCTTTCCATCTACATCGAAATACAAAGTGTTTGCCGCACCAATACGTCGGGCGCGTTCTGAAACAGAGTCTGCTATTTCTAATGCTCGTTCTTTGTGCGGGATGGTAACATTTGCGCCGCTAAAGCCTAATTTGGGCAGGTTTTTCAACGCCGCTTCAAAATTGTCTGGGTGAATTTCCAAAGGAACATAATATCCCGATACCCCCATCTGATCTAACCAATACCCATGCATTTTCGGGGATTTTGAATGATGAATGGGATACCCCAAAACTGCAACAACGGGTGCTGTGTTCATCCCTCTATATCTCCTCTTAGGGTTAGGTAATTCAACACCTCTAACAGTGGTAAACCCATAACGTTGAATATGTCGCCATCAATCCGCGAAAACAAGCGTGCGCCTTCACGCTCAATTTGATAACCACCTACGCAATGTGCAATGTCTGACCAATTCCGTTCCACGTATTGTTCGATATATGAATCTGATAACGTCCGCATGTATAAGCGTACCTGTCCAACATGCCGCCAAATTGGCTGTAATTCATGATAGATTACAGCTGCACTTAGTAAACTGTGCCGGTTGCCTGACAATTTGGATAATTGTGACTTAGCATCTTCTTTGCTGACTGGTTTAGAAAGGATCTCTTTGTCAAACTCCAAAACCTGATCACATCCCAATACTAAGGAATTAGGGTTTTTACTCCCAATTCGTGCCGCTTTCATTTCAGCTAAACCATCTGCTATATCTCGCGGGGATGCATTTTCTGCCTGTAAAGCCAATTTTAACGCTTCTTCATCTACCATTGGTTTTACAACATCGATGGATAAACCTGCATTCAATAACAATTCTTTGCGAATTTCGGACCCGGAGGCCAAGATCAAAACAGATTGGCTGTGCATAAGTGTGTGAGTACCTTCAGTATTATTGCGCTCATAACTAGTCGATTAATTTTACTTCGCCAATCACTGTGTAAAACAATTATACTAATCAACAGAGTTTCAAGGTGTTATGCTCTGTGGATTTGAATAATATTTAAATTTTCCTTCTTTGGAAAACTTATTTCTAACACAACAATATATGAAATAAGTATCTGATATTAAATAATAATAATTTTTTAATGGTTGTTAAATCGTTCTTCATGATGTGGATAACTTGGTGGGTATCATTTGATCCACAGAAAATGCAAACTCTTACAACATCTTCTTCTTTATATATATATACTTTATTATTATTATCTGAGATGAATGACACTTATGACTGATATTCTCTCAATATCATACCCTTGGTTAAAATCCTTACATATCATGGCCGTCATGTCATGGATGGCAGGGCTTTTTTATTTACCTAGAATATTTGTGTATCATGTTGAACGCGCATCGACAGGTTCAGATGTTGATCAGGTTTTTCAGGTAATGGAACTTAAACTATTAAGGGTCATTATGAACCCAGCAATGATTGTAACTTGGGTTTGCGGTTTATTGATGGTCTTCACACCTGGGATCGTGGATTGGTCGGCGTATTGGCCTTGGTTAAAAGGCGTATCTGTGATTGGCATGACTTGGTTTCATCACTGGCTCGGCCTGCGGCGTAAAGATTTTGAAGCGTCACAGAATACCTTAACAGGTCGTCAATATAGAGTAATGAATGAGGTACCAACAATTTTGATGCTGATTATTGTCGTATCTGTTGTTGTGAAATTCTGATTGAATTGACGTGTTGGCCAGTATTGGTGTATAGGGAAACCGACTACTCGTCCGAGTAGGAATCTTCTTATTAAAAATATCTCAGTTGTGAAGGGGCAAGATATGTCCATTGAACGGTTATCCTTATCCGAGCTAAAGGCGAAAAGCCCCAAAGATTTACTTGCGATGGCAGAGGAATTAGACATCGAAAACGCATCTACCATGCGTAAAGGCGAAATGATGTTTCAAATTCTTCGCGAGCGCGCGGACGAGGGTTGGGAAATCTCTGGTGATGGCGTTCTTGAAGTGTTGCAAGATGGCTTCGGTTTCCTTCGTTCACCCGAGGCAAACTATCTTGCTGGGCCTGATGACATTTACGTGTCACCAGACATGATCCGTAAATATTCACTACGCACGGGCGATACAATAGAGGGATTTATCAAAGCACCCGATGAGAATGAGCGTTATTTTGCTCTTATTAAAGCGGAAAAGATTAATTTTGAAGACCCAGAAAAAGCACGTCACAAAATTGCATTCGATAACCTGACACCTCTATACCCCGATCAACGTCTGAAAATGGAAATTGAGGATCCGACAGTTAAGGACCGTTCAGCGCGTGTTATCGATCTGGTTGCCCCAATTGGTAAAGGACAGCGTTCTCTGATCGTAGCGCCGCCTAGAACGGGTAAAACGGTCCTGTTACAAAACATTGCGCATAGCATCGAACAGAACCACCCTGAGTGTTATTTAATAGTGCTGTTGATTGATGAACGCCCCGAGGAAGTTACAGACATGCAGCGTTCCGTTAAAGGCGAAGTTATTTCATCTACCTTTGACGAACCAGCGTCCCGTCACGTTGCGGTTTCCGAGATGGTAATTGAAAAGGCAAAACGCTTGGTTGAACATAAAAGAGATGTTGTGATTTTGTTGGATTCGATCACACGTTTAGGACGCGCTTTTAACACTGTGATCCCATCATCAGGTAAAGTTTTGACAGGTGGTGTTGATGCAAACGCGCTGCAGCGACCAAAGCGCTTCTTTGGTGCGGCACGTAACATTGAAGAGGGTGGTTCACTTACTATTATTGCAACCGCTTTGATTGATACTGGCAGCCGTATGGATGAAGTTATTTTCGAAGAGTTTAAGGGAACTGGTAACTCTGAAATCGTTCTCGATCGCAAGATTGCGGATAAACGGGTCTTCCCAGCGATCGATATTCTTAAATCAGGGACGCGGAAAGAGGATCTTCTTGTTGATAAGATTGATCTGCAAAAAACATTTGTGTTGCGTCGTATTCTAAATCCAATGGGAACCACGGATGCGATTGAATTCCTGATGTCAAAGTTGAAACAGACAAAAACAAATGGCGAATTCTTCGACTCGATGAACACCTAGGTGTATTGGAATAGGTCATGGATACCATTTTTGCGTTAGCAACAGCACAAGGTAAGGCTGGGGTATCTATCGTTCGGATTTCTGGACCTGATGCTGGAAATTCGCTGAATGCGTTGTCATCGCTGGCTGTTCCAATCGGTCGTCCCAGTGTGCGTTCGTTGGTTGGCAAGGATGGCACACACATAGATGAAGCGATGGTGTTGCGGTTTGCAAAGCCGCATAGCTTTACTGGTGAAGATGTTGTTGAGTTACATGTTCACGGAAGTATCGCCGTGGTCCAAGCAGTTTTGCGGGAACTGAGCACAATCCAAAATCTACGTCATGCAGATGCAGGTGAATTCACACGTAGAGCGCTAGAAAACAATCGTTTGGATATTTCTGAGGTTGAAGGGCTTGCCGACTTAATCGATTCAGAAACCGAAGCGCAAAGGATGCAAGCCTTGCGCGTCTTATCAGGAGAGCTTGGTAACCTTACAAATTATTGGAGAGATAAGCTTGTTCGTGCCGCGTCCTTGATAGAAGCGACAATTGACTTTGCAGATGAAGAAGTTCCTGTAGACGTTTCAGACGAAGTTATTGATATTATTATAGAAATTAGAGATTCTATCACCAGAGAGATCAATGGAAGCGTCATTGCAGAACGCGTACGAAGTGGTTTCGAAGTTGCAATTATTGGTGCACCGAATTTGGGAAAATCAACCTTGCTTAACGCGTTAGCGGGAAGAGAGGCCGCAATAACATCGGAAATTGCTGGCACCACCCGCGATGTCATTGAAGTTAGAATGGACTTAGGCGGGGTGCCCGTAACGCTCCTTGATACCGCAGGTATTCGTGAAACTGACGATGTTGTCGAAGGGATAGGTGTGTCGCGCGCGCTGGATCGGGCGGCTGTGGCGGATGCAATTGTGTATTTGTACGATGATGCCTCGCAATTAGCGGCATTTGAAGGTGATGAAGCGGTTATTCGATTGCGTGCAAAAGATGACACTGGTGATTATTCAGATGGCATATCTGGGCAAACTGGAAATGGGATTGAGGGATTAGTTCAGCAGTTGACTCAGCGTTTTGGCGATATGACGAGTGATATAGGAATAGCGACCCGTGAACGTCACCGTATATCGATGCAAGCTGCATTGGTGCATCTGTTAAACGCAGAATCAATTGTTCAGAAGGGGCCTGCGATGTATGATATTGCGGCAGAAGAGCTTCGGATATCATGTAGAGTTTTGGATACACTCATTGGACGAGTAGACGTTGAATCCCTCTTGGATGAAATTTTTTCAAGCTTTTGTATTGGAAAGTAGGAGTGTTTCACGTGAAACATTTTGATGTGATTGTAGTTGGGGGTGGTCATGCTGGCTGCGAAGCAGCAGCAGCGGCCGCGCGGTTTGGCGCGAATACTGCACTGGTATCTCTTAAGTCAACCGACGTGGGTGTGATGTCTTGTAATCCAGCAATCGGTGGATTGGGTAAGGGCCACTTGGTGCGCGAAATTGATGCTCTTGATGGGATCATGGGAACGGCTGCTGACTTTTCTGGAATCCAATTTCGTCTTTTAAACAGGCGAAAGGGGCCGGCAGTGCAGGGTCCGCGTGTACAAGCTGATCGCAAGCGGTACATGCAATCAATTCAAGGCATTCTTTCAAATTATCGAAACCTTACCTTTGTTGGTGGGGAGGTCATTGATCTAATAGTAAGCGGTGACCGTGTAGGCGGTATTGTTTTGGGTTCTGGTGAAAAAATCACGTGCGACGCAATTATTTTGACGACGGGCACGTTTCTGCGAGGCAAGGTGTTTATCGGAGATGTGTCGTACGCGGCTGGGCGTATGGGAGATGACCCATCTGTGAAACTTGCCGAGCGTATCGACGATTTTGGCCTTCAGCTTGGTAGATTGAAAACAGGCACGCCTCCACGCTTAAACAAGAAAACGATCAATTGGGACATCCTGGACGAACAGCCAGGTGATGAGGATCCTGTGATGTTCAGCTTTCTGAACGATAAACCAGTTGCGCGTCAGGTTGCATGTGCAATTACCCACACGAATGAACTCACGCATGATATCATTCGGAATAATTTGGACAAATCTGCGATGTATGGTGGCCACATCGATGGAGTTGGACCACGATATTGTCCGTCAATTGAAGACAAAATTGTAAGATTTGCGGATAAGACCTCTCATCAAATTTTTCTAGAGCCAGAAGGTCTTGATGACGACACCATTTACCCGAATGGAATTTCAACGTCCTTGCCAGTAGATATTCAGAATCAATATGTACGCTCGATCCGTGGCTTGGAACAGGTAGAAATCCTTCAGTCCGGCTATGCAATCGAATATGACTATGTCGATCCTAGGTCGCTTACAGCCACATTAGAGTTAAAGGATGTGCGTGGCTTGTATTTGGCTGGGCAAATAAATGGTACCACTGGCTACGAAGAGGCTGCTGCACAGGGCATGGTTGCCGGTCTGAACGCGGCAGCGGCCACTAGGGGATTGGATCCTGTCGAATTTTCACGTTCATCCAGTTATATTGGTGTCATGGTCGACGACCTCATTACACGCGGTGTCACAGAGCCTTACCGAATGTTCACATCAAGGGCTGAGTTCCGATTATCGCTACGCGCGGATAACGCGGATCAACGATTGACGCCGTTGGCGATTGATAGAGGATTTTGTTCCGAACAGCGTGCCAACGCGTACCAAGAAAAATCAAGTCAGTTGAGTGAATGTCGCCAAATCTTGGAAATTACTTCATATACTCCAAAACAAATCCAAACCGCCGGTATAGACATTAATCAAGACGGCACCCGTCGTAACCTTCTCCAGCTTCTCGCATTCCCAAATGTCACGTTCAATGATCTGAAGGCTTTGAAGGATGATCTTCATAATGTTGACGATAAAATCGCAGATCAGATTTCTAAAGATGCGCTTTATGCAAATTATATTGACCGTCAAAAACTAGATATTGCAGCGATTCAAAAGGATGAGGGTTTGAAAATCCCGCATGATTTCGATTATGAGGCAATCGATGGCCTTTCATCTGAACTGCGGATGAAGCTTTCGCGCGCAAGACCATCAAACATTGGTCAAGCTGCCAAAGTTGATGGAATCACACCAGCAGCGCTGCTGCTTCTGCTCTCAAGGTTGAAAAAGGGCCAACGCCAGCGGAAGTCAGCATGAGCGACGATCTATTTGGACAAAATGTTTCACGTGAAACATATCATAAGTTACGGGCTTACGAGTCGCTTATCCAGAAATGGAGCCCCTCAATAAATTTAGTTTCCAAAAGCACGCTACCGGATGTCTGGAACAGGCACATTATTGATTCTGCGCAAGTTTACTTTGCTGCTTTGGACGAACGATCATCAACCTGGACTGATATTGGTTCTGGTGGTGGATTGCCTGGTGTTGTTGTTGCCACCTTGGCCTTAGGAGGTGGGCGGCAAACTAATGTAACGATGGTTGAGTCGGACAAAAGAAAGTCGGTTTTTCTGAGAACGGTGATAAGAGAGCTGGGCTTATCGGGTGTAAAAGTCATAAATGAACGTATAGAAAGCGCTCAGATCCCGATATCAGATATTGTTTCGGCAAGGGCGTTGGCGCCGCTAACAGACCTTTTCACGCTTACTCAGGGATTTTCAGGTCAGAACACAACATTCCTGTTTCAGAAGGGAAAAAACTGGTCTTCTGAAATCGAAATAGCTCAGAATCATTGGTCTTTTGATTATGATGCGATTAAAAGCGAAACCGATAGTAATGCTGTGATACTAAAAATCAGGGGACTTTCGCGTGTCTGACATATTGGCGGCAAATCGGCCAAAAATTATATCGGTAACCAATCAAAAGGGTGGCGTTGGAAAAACAACAACCACGATAAACCTTGGCGCTGCGCTTGCAGAGCTTGGAAAGCGAGTTTTAATTATTGATCTTGATCCGCAGGGTAACGCGTCCACTGGATTGGGTATTGAAGTAGAGAACCGCGCCCTAACGACTTATGAGCTGTTGTTGGATGATGTGTCACTAAACGATGTGATATATCCAACTGATCAGACAGGTTTATTTATTGTTCCATCGACTGTGGACCTGAGCTCGGCCGATATGGAGCTGGTTTCGAATGAAAAGCGCAGCTTTCTATTGCATGACGCCCTGCGTCAGCCGGCAATGACAGAGTTTCGGTTTGATTATATCCTAATTGATTGTCCGCCTTCGTTGAACTTGATGACCGTGAACGCGATGGTGGCATCCGATTCCGTTTTAATTCCGTTGCAAAGTGAATTTTTTGCGCTTGAAGGTTTGTCACAACTGATGCTGACGATTCGAGAGGTAAGAAGCAGCGCAAATACAGAATTGCGGATCGAGGGGATTGTTTTAACGATGTACGATGCACGCAACAACCTGTCACAACAGGTTGAGCAGGATGCACGTGATAATTTAGGGGAATTGGTGTTCCAAACGATTATTCCACGTAACGTAAGGTTGAGTGAGGCGCCATCGTTTGCCATGCCTGTAATTTCATATGATAGTGCATCAAGGGGGGCGAGTGCGTATCGCGCTCTTGCCAAAGAGCTGTTGGGTATTTCAAAGCCAGCGCCAGCAGCGGCATAAGGAGGCGACATGGCCGATAAGAAAAGCAGAGGATTGGGCCGCGGGTTGTCGGCGTTAATGGCGGACGTTGCGCCAAAAGCAGAAGAGCCGGCATCAAGCGCAGATGTATCCAGGTCAGACAGGTCTGTGCCAATCGAATTGGTCTTTCCAAATCCTGATCAGCCGCGCCGTACGTTTGATGACGAAAAATTGGACGAGCTGACGGAATCCATTAAATCCAAAGGGATTTTCCAACCGTTGATTGTGCGTCAGCGTCCTGGTAATCAGCAACAATTTGAAATTGTTGCGGGTGAGCGTCGTTGGCGTGCTGCCCAGCGGGCTAAATTGCACCAAGTGCCTGTTATTGTTAGAGAATTTACAGATACAGAAGTTCTTGAGATTGCGATTATAGAGAACATTCAGCGTGCAGACTTAAACCCCGTCGAGGAAGCAGCAGGTTACCGTCAATTGATGGAGCGTTTTGGCCACACCCAAGAAAAACTGGCAGAATCTCTTGGCAAAAGTCGAAGCCATATCGCCAATTTATTGCGGTTGCTGAATTTGCCAGATGATGTTCAGGGATATCTGGTGTCTGGTCAACTGTCAGCAGGGCATGCAAGGGCGCTGATCACATCGGATCACCCATCAGAGTTGGCGAAGAAAATTATCGCCGGCGGCCTCTCTGTTCGCGAAACGGAACGATTGGTAAAACAGGCGGCCCAAGGGAATGATGATCGCGCTGGCGAACAACTGGGCAAGTCAAAACCCGTGATCGACAAGGATTCTGACACAAAGGCGCTAGAGGGGGATTTGTCTGCGGCCCTTGGAATGCGTGTATCTGTTGATCATAAAATGGGAACTGAAGCTGGGTCGATAACAATATCCTATAAAACGCTCGATCAGTTGGATGATCTTTGTGCGCTTTTAAGCGCTACGAATTTGGACGGGCCCAAATAAACAATAATACGCATGTTAGTGTCACAATCTGAATGATGATGACGTGCTGTGGAACGCCCACTGCAACAGAGATACCGATGACCGCGATGATTGAAATAGTCGCGGCCCGTTTTGCACTACGACTAATGGCGCCGCTTCTGTTCCAGTCATGGATCATGGGGCCAAATGTTTTGTGTGATATCAACCAGTTATGTAAGCGTTTAGAAGATTTCGCAAAACAAAAAGAGGCAAGTAAAACCAGCGGCACCGTAGGGACAAGTGGCAGGACAATACCAGCAATGCCAACGGTAAGCGCGATTAATCCAGCAGATATCCAAAAAAACCGCATCATTCGCATGCATCTAATATTTGATAGATGACTTGGTTTAGTAATTTCGTGCCGGCCTGCGTCGCAAATAGAAAACCGTCGCTTTCGCCAATCATGCCCATTTCAATTAAATCACTTAACTTAGCGCGATTAAACCGCCCATTGCTTAACTCGTTTAAGCGGTGCACGCTAATACCCGACCTCATTCGCATCCCCATCAGTACGAACTCAGACAATTGATCATCAGCAGATAAAAGGGTCCAAGTCTCTACGTTTGTTCCTTCATAGACACTATTTTTCCAAATCTCAGGGGCCAGGTGCGCTTCAGTGCTGTATCGTCCCTGTTGGGTTGTCATTCTGCCGTGGGCACCGGGACCAATGCCGATATAGTCGCCATATTTCCAATAGATTTGGTTGTGGATGCTTTCGTGACCTGGCGCAGCATGATTTGAAACCTCGTATCGCGGCAAACCCGCAGCAGCGCATTCTTCTTGTGTAATGTCATACATACACTCGGCACTTTCATCCTTGGGCAACCCTTTCAGTAGACCGCGATTGTACCGATCACCAAAGGCCGTTCCTTGTTCAATGGTCAGCTGATAGGCAGATATATGATCAACCGCCATCGACAGTGCCTCTTTCAACTCAATCCGCCAGCTTTCAGGTTCCTGATGTTGACGCGCATAGATGAGGTCAAAGCTGACGCGATCGAAATTATCTCTGGCAATATCAAAGGCTTGCTTGGCTTCTGTGACCGTGTGCATACGGCCAAGTGCGACCAGATCAGCATCTCTAAGCGATTGAATTCCAATGGAAATTCTGTTTACACCTGCTGCTGCATAGCCCGCAAAACGCCCTGCATCAACGGATGTCGGATTTGCCTCGAGGGTGCACTCAAAATTGTTGGCCTTGGGCCAATGAAAATGAATGCGTTCCAATATTTCTTGCACCGTTTCAGGGGGCATAAGACTGGGCGTGCCACCACCAAAAAAGACAGAATTCAAAACTCTTCCGCTGGTTAACTCAGCATACCGGTCAATTTCGCGTAAATATGCGTTTTTCCATGATGATTGGTCGATGGATTTTGCAACGTGGCTATTGAAATCACAATAGGGGCATTTAGCGGCGCAAAATGGCCAGTGGATATAGATTCCAAAACCGCCGTTGTGCCAATCAGCCACCAAAACACCCCGCGATAAATTTTTTGAAACTCTCTGCACGATGGCTTATGCGGTTTTTTTCCTCAAACGGCATTTCGGCAAATGTAACATTATATCCGTCGGGCTGGAAAATAGGATCGTACCCGTGACCTATCTGTCCGCGCATCGGCCATACAAACTGACCACTCACAACCCCTTCAAAAACCTCGTCATGTCCATCTGGCCAAGCCAAAACCAAAGTGCTGCGAAATTGTGCTGTTCTGGGGTAGGGTGCGGAACAATCATGCAACGTTATGTGAGTTTTTTCCATTGCCATGACAAAATCACGCCCGTTTTCGGTTTCCGCCCAGTCCGCGGTATACACTCCTGGTGCGCCATTCAGCGCATCGATTGTAATACCACTATCATCCGCCAACGCAGGCAGGCCTGTTGCCTTTGCTGCGGCATGTGCCTTGATCCTTGCATTGCCAACAAAGGTTGTTTCTGTTTCTTCAGGTTCTGGCAGATCTAGGTCCGCAGCGCCCTTTACCGAAATACCATAGGGGGTAAGAAGGCTTACAATTTCTTCTAGCTTCCCTGCGTTATGGGTGGCAACCAACAAGGTTTTTTCAGTGAATTTGCGGGTCATGATACCACTGAAAGTTGATATCCAACCAACTCACTCACACCCTTTTCAGCCAGGTCTAATAGTTGGTTCATTTGATCACGCGAATATGTTGCGCCCTCTGCGCTCATTTGTGTTTCAATCATTTGACCGTTTGCCAACATGATAAAGTTTCCATCAACACCTGCATCGCTATCCTCTGGATAATCGAGATCAAGAACAGGTTGGCCCGCATAAATTCCACAGCTGACCGCAGCAACAGGTGAAATGAGAGGATCACTCGACAGTGTGCCTGCCTTCATCAATTTGTTTACCGCCAGCTTTAGCGCAACCCAACCACCCGTGATTGACGCACACCGTGTTCCACCATCGGCCTGAATAACATCACAATCGACTGTGATTTGTATTTCACCCATCGCCACACGATCAACACCCGCACGCAATGATCGACCGATCAGGCGTTGAATTTCTACTGTGCGTCCGCCCTGTTTGCCTGATGCGGCCTCGCGGCGCATACGCGATGAGGTTGAACGGGGCAACATGCCATATTCCGCTGTGACCCACCCCAAACCTGATCCTTTAATGAAGGGGGGCACGCGATCCTCGACTGTCGCGGTACATAGAACGTGAGTATCTCCAACTTTGATCAAACACGAGCCTTCGGCATGTTTTGTCACGTTGGTTTCAATTTGAATTGAACGCATTTCATCAAGCTTTCGACCAGAAGGGCGCATTGGAATATCCTTTCGTTTGTTGTGGACTGGATACCTGTCCCTATATAGATTAAGCAAGCCCGATTGACGAATTAGATTCATAGGTTTTAATTGTGCGCCACAAAGGACAGCACCATGACTGACTCGAACGCTATTCTGACCGAAATGAATGACAGGTCACGCGAAGTTTTCCGTCGCGTGGTCGAGGGGTATTTGGATAATGGTGGACCTGTTGGGTCCCGAACATTGACCCGCGATTTCAGTGAAAAAATCAGCGCCGCGACCATCAGAAACGTTATGCAAGATTTAGAGCATATGGGGTTGTTGGGATCGCCGCATATCAGTGCGGGGCGAATTCCAACTCAACTCGGATTGAGAATGTTTGTTGATGGACTGTTAGAGGTTGGCGAATTAACCGACACAGATCGCACGATGATTGATCAATCCACTGATCGTGATTCGCGCAATGTTGGTGATATGTTGGACCATGTCAGCACAGCATTGTCTGGTGTAACTCAAGGGGCTTCAATTGTATTGGCCCCAAAACAGGAAGCGCCAATAAAACACATTGAATTTGTTTCCCTGTCGCCTGATCGGGCGCTGGTCGTTTTGGTGTTTGCCAATGGTCATGTCGAAAATCGGTTATTTACACCGCCAATTGGTCAGACACCAAGTTCATTGCGTGAGGCAGCAAATTTTTTGAATTCTATCATGCAGGGCCATACACTGTCCGAAGCACGACAGGTTGTTGACGCCGAAATAAAATTGCGCCGTCAAGAATTGGATACACTTGCTCAAGAGTTGGTCGAAACAGGCGCAGCGCTTTGGGAAAATGAAGGTGAGCGTTACGAAAGATTAATCGTACGCGGGCGATCGAATCTACTGGCAAACGAAGCAGAAGAGGCGGAGCTTTCCCGCATAAAAGAGTTGTTTGACGACCTAGAACGCAAGCGCGATATTGCCGATTTCCTGGAATTGACCCAACAGGGCGATGGTGTGCGCATTTTTATTGGGTCTGAGAATAAACTTTTTTCATTATCGGGTTCCTCTTTGGTGGTTTCTCCTTATATGAACGCTGATCGAAAGATTATTGGTGCGGTGGGTGTAATTGGACCTACGCGCCTAAACTATGGGCGGATTGTACCCATTGTGGATTATACCGCGCAGCTTGTTGGTAAGATGATCGCGGATCAAAATTAGAGGTGAATGATGGCAGAGCCAAAAGAACAAGAATTTTTGGATGACATTGCGGA
>JBMTQO010000004.1:0-115418 GCA_049446275.1 Paracoccaceae bacterium
GGGCGTTGTAAGTCCCAGTGATAAGAAGATTGCTCCAAATTTTCGCATTATCAAACTGCTCCGATGAGAAGAGTACGCCTTATTCCAGATCACCTGATCCAGTGATCAATCCAACCTGCCTTCCAAAAAATAAATCGCGTTCCGTAACACAAAGCTACCCAAATTGGAGTAACAATCAGCAACCATAGGACTATGTTTTGTGAGGATAGAAACAACAAATCATTGATTTGTAGACCCAATACTATTGTAACGGCACAGGGAAAGAATTGTTTCAGTATGAATTGAGTAAGCGTCGTCATAACCTCAAGATAGTTCTGGTTACATCCAAAGACCACTCTCCTTGGTATAGCGTAAAATGCCGTGCTCGATACAACTGAGGTTAAGCCTATAATACAGCCTTAGAACTCTGTATGCGAAATAATGAAAAACGGGAGCTGCGCGTCTAGACGTTAGTGCAGCACCCGCTGGGATGTTTGGGGCAGGGATGTCCACCGTCTCAAATTGGTACAAACTTCACTACCAACCAACATTGACGTTGAGGCAACCAGACGCAACAGCATTTGGTTTTTGTAGTTTGATTTGCTATGTATCTATCACTTATAGACGTGAAAGGGGCTTGGCGAAATAGAGTTGTAACCTGTTTTTGCGCACTGAGTATACTGCAAATAAATGCTGCTTTAGCCGAAACACTAACCTACAAGTGCAACCCGTGGACAAATGCTGGTTTGCGTCTCAAAGGTGACGTCACACTGACCTTGTCAGTTATGGAACTTGAATGGACGAATGGGAAACTTTCTCAAACAGCTATAATGATCAACCCAGATGATAAGCTAGAGTTAAATACTACAGTCGCCAAGCGTGTCTATTTAACAGGTGATGGTACTGCAGTGCTGTTTGTAAAAAGATTTGACGGTTATGCTGAGGTGTTAAGAACACTGGTAACAGTGCGCGCAAGCAAACAAAACAAAACCACCTTTCACTTAGATAAATAGGTTTTTACTTTTATCTTACTTCAGTTTGCGCTTGGGACGATCAACGAGATCACCACTGCAGCTTCAACATTTATTGTTTAAATCTGCTGAGCAGTCTGGCCCAGTAAACTATGTAGCTTTCATCAGACATCACCAACCCGCTTCTTCTGAGCATACCCCAAAAGTAAAACTTGGGTGGTATTTCAACCGAGCAAGCCAAGGACTTCGCAGCACAGGCCCGAGGCTTCCGCAATTAGGCTAGCTTGCGAGCAATAAAACGGCCAAAGTTAGCAGAACGCAAGGTATAACTACCACAGTTATCTGAAGTGCACGCCAGATATTTGCGAGAGATTTATTTGTGCTAGGCATAATGAGACATAACTACTGTCAGATACAGCATCGCTGTTCCCGAACTTAGTAGAACTGCATATGCTAACGTTAGTGGTGTAAGTTTTAATCTTGCTCGGTTGATCTTTAGGTGCCGAACAAGCATGCCGCTTGCGGAAAAAGTAATCATGATCTGCCTCATTTTTATATTTATGTCCTAATACGATACAATAAAATTCTATAAAAATCAAACCGGCAGCTGATACGCACATTCGTAGATAATGATCGCTAATTTGTATAAGACTATTGTTTGATCTTAGAGGATAGAAACAGAAACCAAATGATAAATATGATGAGACGACATTGGCTCTGAACATGACACAGTAACCAGCTTCAGAGAGTCGAAACTAGAGTACAGAGGCTATATCTTAAATTTCTGATTAACTACTTCACTTCCTAAATAACGTAAAATATTGAAGTGCTCTGTCGAATCTGATCCGGAGCAGCTCGGCAGACGAAATCGAGGAGTGCATTTTATAATTTATTTGTCGTTCTTAATCATTTCGAGCGTTCGTTCGCTACAATCTGCTGTAATCGTAACATTCTCGGATGCAGCAACTGCAACGCCTTCAAAGCTTATATATTTAACCGATGGTGACAACTGCAATTGAAGTGGCGCATTTCTAAAGACTTTCAACTTTGCAATACCATTGTTGAATGATGCGTAGTGGCCAGTGTCTAAATTCCTAACTATGAAGTAACGTGTTTCCAACTGACAGTTATTTTTAATTTTAATTGTTGCTACGAACTCTTTTTTTTTTAAAAAAATACGATCCCACAGACTATCTGCACTTGTAGACGAGCCAATTGCATACATCAAAATTGATAAAGTAAATATAATGAGTTTATTTTTCATACCTATTTCTATCCCTTTATGTTTATTTTTTAATGCAATTTCATTAAGCTTTTAGTCGTCTTGTATACATATTTTGGTGCAGCAAGAGTAAGTTTATACACTTCAGGAAACTGGATCGAAGTGAAAGTGTCAACCATGCTCCAGAACGCTTGCCTGGAAGCATGTTTTTGTATGGATCGTACTACAAGCCCGCCCTATGTTGATATTTGACTGCGTCAGTGTAAAGTTCATGGATGTGGGCGTTATTTATAGTTTTTTTTGACATTCGTGGCGAGCCACTAGTTTATCAGCATTACGGTAACGCAAAGACCAAAAAAGCATGCAAAGAAAAAGCGGCAGAACTCACTTTTAAAATTGGTGATTTTAACCCTAAAATTAAATTTATTTGCGAAAGGTTTTCCAAGGTTTAAGACGCGAAATGTGTTATATGTAGTCAATGAGTTTGATCGATGTTGAATTGCAAAATTAATCAAAAAGCTGATTATAATTAGGGTTTGTATTCCAACTATTCTTGTACATTCTGAATTTTAAGAGCCATGATTATATGTGCGAAGTTGTGTTAGGTCGCGCTAAAACTTTTTTGGAGAAAACATAAAATTGCTGGAAGAGATTTTTTGCCGATCACCCAAAGTATTGAGACTGCTTTAACATTTGTGCTCGCCAGTCACATCGCCAAGGTCGATAGTATCAAATTGGCATCAGATCCACGTTAAAGGCTACATATCACTACTTTCTTCGTGTCTCGTTAAAAGGGTATAATCTTTTTTGTTAAGGGGGAATTATCAGAGATAAGGTATCAAGTCGTATATCTACTAAGGCTGATTAAATAAAGAGTGAAATGGCCCGGTAATTAAACGCCTCGGTATTCCGTGAAATGTGAGTAAGCGGATAGGCCTATAAATCTATTAAAAGTGCCATCCCAGTACACCGTAGGTATCAAACATTTTGTATGCAAATAAAATTAACACGGCGAGAATGCACGTGATTAATAATGTATAAGTGTGCATTTTCATCAACTTTTCTGTTTATGTTTGATTAGCGCCATTAACTTTTTATCACGTTCAGCTTGAGCTGCTGGAATGTCATCGATGGGGATTGTGGCCTCTAATTCTGCCGTCAAAGTTTCTCGAGTAACGCGATCCCAACTATTGTCAGCGTCTGCGTGTAGGTCAAATCCCTGATACATATTGCCATATCGCTCCACGTAATCTGCGACGCCTCCTGGCGCATTCAGGTGGATAGTTTTCATTGGACCCATGAATGACCATCGTAAGCCCAGTCCGTCCGCAATAGCTTTATCTAAATCAGCCGCTGATACGATGCCACTACCCACCAATCTGAACGCCTCGTCTAATAGCGCACCCTGAAGACGATTTACTACGAAGCCGTCAATCTCTTTGTTCAAAAGTATCGTTTCTCTCGAGCAGTTTCGCATAATTTCATCTACTTTTGTCACGATAGCCTTTTCTGTCCAAGGAGAGGGGACGATTTCAACGGCAGGAATAAGGTGCGGTGGATTAATTGGATGAACAACCAAACAGCGATGACGACCGGTGAGTTCTTCGCAATAACGTGATGCCGATATTCCAGACGTTGAACTCCCTATTGGGACATTTTGTGATACAAGAGCATCAAGCTCAGCAGTCAGCTTTTTCTTGATCTCAATTTTCTCCGGGCCGTTTTCTTGGACGTAAATTGCCCCATCAACTGCCTCTTCTAGGGAATGAGCTACGGTTAGTTGTTCTAGCATTTTCTCTCCAAGAAAAGCTGTCACCAACTCAGCGCTGACCAGGTCAGCGATCCGCTGTTTTATTAAATTAAGGACTGTCTTTCGCACATCCTCTGATGGGTCATAGATTGCGACTTGAAAGCCAGATTGAGCAAATACTACCGCCCAACCCTGTCCGATTAATCCACCGCCAACGATCGCAATTTTTTGCATTGATCCAAACCTTAAAAATGATTGTTTTTGAGAATTAAAAAGCGACTTGATCGCCACCCTTCAGCTGCAGCATTTCACGCGCTTCATCTGGGGTTGCTACTTCTAATCCAAGATTTTCAATTATGTTTCTGACTTTGCGAACCTGAACGGCGTTTGAGGTGGCAAGTTCACCGCGTCCTGCCCAAAGACTATCTTCAAGGCCCACTCGGACATTACCCCCCAATGTAGCGGCTTGTGCTGCTACTCGGAATTGATTGGCACCAGCACCCAAAACAGACCAGCGGAAATCATTCCCGAATAATCGGTCCGCTGTTCTCTTCATGTGCATAACGTCTTCATGGTGGGCGCCAATCCCACCGAGAAGTCCAAAAACAGATTGCACGAAGAAAGGAGCTTTTACCAAGCCGCGATCAGCAAAGTGAGCGAGGTTATATAAATGCGAGATATCATAGCACTCGAACTCAAATCTGGTACCGTTTCCGTAGCAAGTGTCGAGGACATATTCGATATCCTTGAAGGAATTACGAAATACAAGATCTTTGGACCCTTCCAAGTGTTCGCGCTCCCAATCGAATTTGAATGTTTTGTATCTGTTAAGCATCGGATAAAGGCCGAAGTTCATTGAACCCATATTTAGTGAGGCGAGTTCAGGCTTGTGATACGCTGCTGGAGCAACGCGCTCTGCGACAGTCATATACGGGCTCCCTCCCGTGGTAATATTTATCACGGCGTCAGAACTTTGCTTAATTCGAGAGAGAAATGGAGAAAATCCTTCTGGTGTTTGATCGGGACGACCATCTTCTGGGTTACGAGCATGGAGATGTAGAATAGCTGCGCCAGCTTTGGCCGCATCGAGACTGTCCGTAATTATTTCTTCGGGTGTAGTAGGCAAATGTGGTGACATAGATGGCGTATGTATCGCGCCTGTAACCGCACAAGAAATGATTACTTTTTTATTCGCTGACATTATTAATCCACCTCATGTTGATACAAAACCGAAAACTGTTTCTTCGATGTAACCAAAATAATCAAACTGACACAACGAATACGATTTAAATTCGTTGTTAAAGTATTTCTATTTTTCGTCTTGAATATGTAGTCGATGTTTATGCTTAAAAAGGAACTCACAGATTAGCTTTTAGGTTCATGAAACACCATGATAACAATTCAGTGAGATTTTACTTGCGTTCTGACAGCGGGTGCCCAGTGTTGGGTGATTTTTCCCATCCACGACGTTTTTTGCGATCTTCAGTGTGAAGAGTGCTTTTTGTGCAGTGCGTAATACAAAGCCAACGGACTTGTAGCATGACCCCTCTCTGAGCATTCATTCGCCGCGGGTGGGCATAGGACTCGTATTTATTTGGACAATAACAAACATGCTGAACGTATAAAAAACTTTACAGATGTAAACTTTATTGCTTTATTTTGGAGGGTGACACCTACTTAGAAATGCGCAAAGAGAAGTTATGTCAGACACTACGATCAAGAATATGGAAGAGTTCGCCGTCGTAAGCGGTATTTCGCGTCCAACTCTGTCAAAATACTTCAACGACCCTGAGAGCGTACGTCAGTCAACCAAAACCAAAATCGAAGCTGCATTGGAATTGCATGCATATCGTCCAAACATGTATGCAATGAATCAAAACAGGCGATCAACCCGAAATATTGGCATTATTGTACCATTTTTAGCAGACCCATTTTTTGCGGAAATTGCGCGGAATATTGAAAATTTGGTAATTAACGAGGGCTATAGGCCAATTCTGCTAAGCTCTCATGGTGATCCAAAGCAGGAGGTGGAAAACCTCATATCATTGCGCGATATTAAGCCGGCTGGGGTGCTTCTTGCTCCGTTAGGTAGGGCATCAAATATAGCCGAAGTTGGAGAGCTGTGTTCCGAATTTCCCACCGTTTTGTTCGACTGTAATATTGATTCTTTGAATCACGCGTTTGTTGGGCACAATAATATTCAAGCTACTGATATTATGGTGGATTATTTGGTTCGCACAGGTGAGCCTCCAGTCTATTTTGAAATGAAGAAGCCCCCTAATCCAAACGCGAATAAGCGTCGTTTATCCTATATTAATTCGATGGAGCGGCATGGATTAGAGCCATGTATCTTTAGCGTTGATGGTGAAAGCTGGAACTTTGAGGAGATCGGATACAGTCGTGGTAAAGAGCTTATTTCCAACAAGGATATCACCAATGGTACTGTTCTTTTTACCAATGATCGCTTGGCGATTGGTTTCCTTGCGGCTGCCTACGAAATGGGTTTCCGGGTTGGACGCGGCAACGGTTGTGCATTGCGCGTTGCCGGGCATGATAATCATCCCTATTCACGCTTTACCTGTCCTGCGTTGACCACTGTATCGCACGATTATGACGCAATTTCGCGCACAAGTGTAACGCGTCTTTTCGATCTTTTAGAGAATCGCGAAGGCAGTAATCCCACCGATGAGCAGCTATTTCCAGGGAAACTTATTATGCGCGACTCCGCTTAGTGGTTGTTTTTGTGTAATTTTAAAAATTTACGCGCGTAAGAAAAATAGTTGACTTAAGATAAATAATTGCAGTAGCGTCTGCCTCAGTCATTCTACAGAACCTGGGAGGATAAGAATGTTACTGAAGAAAACTCTAAAGGCGGCGACGGCGATTTCAGTGCTTGCAGCAACTGGCGCTTATGCTGATACACTCACAATCGCGACGGTGAACAACGGCGACATGATCCGCATGCAGGGTCTAACAGACGATTTCACAGCCAAGACAGGTCATAGTGTTGAGTGGGTCACACTAGAAGAAAACGTACTACGTCAGCGTGTAACAACAGATATCACCACCAAAGGCGGTGCGTTCGACATCATGACAATTGGTATGTACGAAACACCGATCTGGGGTGCAAACGGTTGGTTAGTGCCACTGGATGATCTATCTGCCGAATATAATGTCGGTGATATTTTGCCTGCTATGTCAGGCGGTTTGAGCCATGAAGGCACGCTATACGCAGCGCCGTTCTATGGTGAAAGTTCAATGATCATGTATCGCACGGATCTTATGGAAAAAGCTGGACTGGAAATGCCAGATGCCCCAAGCTGGTCTTTCATTGCAAAAGCGGCACGTGAGATGACAGATCGTGATAACGACATCAACGGAATTTGTTTACGTGGTAAAGCAGGTTGGGGTGAAGGTGGTGCGTTCATCACGGCGATGTCCAACTCATTTGGTGCGCGCTGGTTTGATGAAGAGTGGAACGCACAGTTTGACACACGCGAATGGTCAGATACGCTGAACTTCTATGTGAATATGATGTCAGATGCGGGTCCTGCTGGTTATGCAACAAACGGATTCAACGAAAACCTGTCATTGTTCCAACAGGGCAAATGCGGCATGTGGATCGACGCAACTGTGGCGGCTTCCTTCGTGACGAACCCGAATGACTCAACAGTCGCTGACAAAGTTGGTTTCGCTCTTGCGCCTGACAACGGCATGGGCGTTCGCTCAAACTGGTTGTGGGCATGGGCTCTTGCAATCCCAGCGGGTACTCAGAAAGAGGCTGCTGCGAAACAATTCATCGAATGGGCAACATCAAACTCATACATTGAACTTGTTGCGGCGAACGAAGGCTGGGCAAACGTACCTCCTGGTGCACGGACATCTTTGTATGAAAATCCAAACTATAAAGATGTGCCTTTCGCGCAGATGACATTGGACTCAATCTTGTCAGCGGATCCAAACAACTCAACTGTTGATCCATCTCCATATGTAGGTATTCAGTTCGCCGCAATTCCCGAGTTTGCTGGTATCGCGACCGAAGTGAGCCAAGAATTCTCAGCAGCCTATGCGGGACAGCAGTCTGTTGCAGAAGCGCTGGCTAAAGCGCAAGCGATCACAAATGACGCTATGGAAGCGGCAGGATATCGTTAAATTCTCCCGAGTATTACCTTTAGTAAGCTCACAGGGGCGGAGCTTTTCCGCCCCTGAACTTTTCGTTGGATGTCTTGCACCTCTATAACGCTCTCTTCTACTGTCGAAAGTTACGAAACAATGGCTACGCAGCATTCTCGTTCTTTGGCTCGGATCATGATGGCACCTGCAGTCACATTGTTGCTGGCCTGGATGTTGATCCCACTGTCAATGACGCTATTCTTTTCGTTTAAAAAATACTTGCCCCTGCGTGGCGGTGATCTTGGATGGGTGGGTTTTGACAACTATGTGCGTTTCGTCAGTTCGAGTGCATTTTGGCCCAGCGTTGCCGCAACATTGACGATTATCGGTTCGGTGTTGGTGGTCACAATCGTTCTGGGTGTGGCACTTGCCTTGTTGCTTGATCAACCGATGTGGGGCCAAGGTATTGTCCGAATTCTAGTTATCGCACCATTTTTCGTCATGCCGACTGTGTCTGCTCTTGTTTGGAAAAACATGTTTATGGATCCAATCAACGGCATTCTTGCGCACATCTGGATATTTTTTGGTGCCGCGCCAGTTGAATGGCTAACGCAGGCGAGCATGCAGTCAATCGTGCTTATTGTATCTTGGCAGTGGCTTCCATTTGCAACTCTGATCTTATTAACATCGGTTCAATCATTGGACCGTGAACAACTTGAGGCGGCCGAGATGGACGGCGCCCCATGGGCAAGCCGTTTTTGGTACCTGATTTTACCGCACTTGGGGCGGGCGATCACCATTGTGCTGCTGATCCAAACCATATTTTTACTGTCTATCTTTGCTGAAATATTTGTTACCACTGGCGGCGCATTTGGTACAAAAACCCTTACCTATTTGATTTTCCAACGTGTGTTAGAAAGTCAAAATGTTGGATTGGGCTCAGCAGGTGGGGTGTATGCGATCATACTGGCCAATATCGTTGCGATCTTTCTAATGCGCGCCGTTGGTAAGAACCTGGACTGAGTAGGTAGAAACTATGTCACGTGCAATTTCCAACCAGCGAAAAACCCTGAATACCTTAGTCGCTTGGTCAATAGGCTTCGTCATCTTTTTCCCAATCTTTTGGACGATCCTAACCAGCTTTAAGACAGAGGCGCAGGCGATCAACGATCCACCCCTGTTTTTGTTCTTTGATTGGACACTTGAAAACTACGCAATTGTTCAAGAACGCTCTAACTATATGCGGTTTTTGTGGAATTCCATTTTCCTTGCCTGTGGCTCGACGATTTTAGGCATCATAATTGCGGTGCCAGCCGCTTGGTCGATGGCTTTTGTCCCATCGCGGCGTACGAAAGATATTTTGATGTGGATGTTATCCACCAAAATGCTACCCGCTGTTGGTGTTCTTTATCCAATATACATTGGTTTTGTGAACCTGGGGCTTTTGGATAATCGGTTTGGTTTGATGATTGTGCTTATGTTGATAAATTTGCCGATTATCATTTGGATGCTGTACACCTATTTCAAAGAAATTCCCGGTGAAATACTTGAAGCCGCGCGCATGGACGGGGCCTCGTTGGGGAACGAAATTCTCTATGTTCTGACCCCTATGGCAATTCCTGGTATCGCGTCCACAGTATTGTTGAACATAATCTTAGCCTGGAATGAAGCATTCTGGACTTTGAACTTAACGGCGGCCAAAGCTGCTCCCTTAACGGCGTTTATTGCCAGTTATTCAAGTCCCGAAGGGTTATTTTTTGCAAAATTGTCGGCAGCGTCGACGATGGCGATCGCTCCTATACTAATCTTAGGGTGGTTTAGTCAAAAACAATTGGTGCGCGGTCTTACCTTTGGCGCAGTAAAATAGGACAGAATAATGGGACGTATCGTACTAGAACAAGTCACCAAATCGTTTGGCAACACAGAGGTTATTCCTCCGCTTGATCTGACCATAGAAGAGGGCGAATTCGTTGTATTTGTGGGGCCATCCGGTTGTGGTAAATCGACATTACTGCGCCTGATTGCGGGACTTGAGGATGTGACATCGGGTGCGATTACCATCGACGAGGTGGATTCAACAAATTTGGCACCAGCAAAGCGCGGCTTGGCCATGGTATTTCAATCATATGCGCTCTATCCCCACATGTCTGTGCGCAAGAACATCGCGTTTCCTCTGAAAATGGCAGGACTAAGCAAGTCGGAGCAAGAAGAACGCGTATCAAAGGCGGCTGAGGTTCTAAACCTATCAGATTATCTTGATCGCCGTCCCGGTCAGCTTTCGGGTGGTCAACGGCAACGTGTTGCAATTGGTCGCGCCATTGTACGCGAACCTTCGGCATTTTTGTTTGATGAACCGCTATCTAACCTTGATGCCGCTTTGCGTGTTGGTATGCGTTTGGAAATTAGTGAGCTACACAAACGATTAGAAACAACAATGATTTACGTTACACACGATCAGGTTGAAGCTATGACGATGGCCGATAAAATTGTGGTTTTGCGAGCGGGTAACATTGAACAAGTCGGTTCGCCACTCGACCTGTATAAATCACCTCTTAATATATTCGTTGCGGGCTTTATTGGCTCTCCAAAAATGAATTTCATTACGGGTGCAACGGCAGAATATTATGGGGCATCGACCATTGGTATTCGCCCAGAACATATAGACGTATCAGCGCAAGGCGGTACGTGGCGCGGTGTTGTAGGCGTTTCCGAACATCTAGGTTCTGATAGTTTCTTCCACATTCATGGCACTGAAGTTGCTGATATGATCACTGTTCGCGCCAATGGAGAGGTGGGCTTCAAACATGGCGACGAAGTCTTTTTAACACCCCGAGAGGATGCGATTCACAAATTTGATGCACAGGGCCTAAGGTTAGGATGAGCGGTCGTTTGGAGAACAAAACTGCGCTGATCACGGGCGCTGCGCGGGGCATCGGCCTTGAGTTTGCAAAAGCATATTTAGGCGAAGGCGCACGTGTTTGTATCGCGGATATAGATATTGATCGAGCGCGCGACGAGGCCAAGAAATTGGGCGAATACGCCATTGCCGTACGCCTCGATGTGCGTGATCAAAACAGTATCGACACCGCCATTGATCAGGTGATCAATCGATATGGGCAAATCGATATCCTTGTAAACAACGCCGCGTTGTTTTCCGCCGCGCCTATTGTTGAAATTGAACGGTCTGATTTTCAAACCCTTTTTGACGTGAATGTCTCGGGAACGTTGTTCATGATGCAGGCCATAGCCAAGCACATGATTGAACAGAACGTGAAAGGCAAAATCATCAATATGGCAAGTCAGGCAGGACGGCGCGGAGAACCGCTTGTGGCGGTTTACTGCGCGACTAAAGCTGCCGTCATCAGCATAACGCAGTCTGCTGGCTTAAATCTGATCAAACACGGCATAAACGTAAATGCAATCGCGCCGGGCGTCGTGGATGGCGAACATTGGGATGGGGTTGATGCATATTTCGCCAGATTAGAAAATAAGGAACTTGGTCAGAAGAAAAAGGAAGTTGGTGATGGTGTACCCTTTGGGCGCATGGGCACTGCCAAAGATCTGACGGGCATGGCGATTTTTTTAGCCAGTGAAGAAGCAAATTACATTGTTGCACAATGTTACAACGTGGATGGCGGACAGTGGATGAGCTGATGACAGACGTAAGAGTGCATAAAAAACTGATCAAAATCTCAGGTCAAACTTTGGAAGATTTGCCCGCCTTTGTAAAGCGACCACATTACGATAGATCAAAGTTAAAAGCTGGGATCGTGCACATTGGATTAGGCAATTTCCATCGTGCTCATCAGGCATGGTATCTTCATCGATTAATGCAACGTGGAGAAGCGCTTGATTGGGCAATCGTTGGTGCCGGAATTATGGATTTTGATAAGGACCAACGGCAGAAATTATTGTCACAAGACTGCCTAACGACCCTTGTTGAATTGGACCCAGATGGTCAATCTGTAGAAGTTATAGGCTCGATGATCGACTATGTCGAAATATCAGATGGGAATGCAACACTGATCGAAAGAATGAGTGATCCTGAAATAAAAATCATCTCTCTTACTGTGACAGAGGGGGGATATTTCCAAGATCCTAATTCGGGCGACTTGAATCAAACTCATCCTGATATTCTGTTTGATGCGGCGAATGCACAGACGCCAAAGACGGTGTTTGGAGCGATTATTGAGGCCTTGCGACGCAGACATTTGCAAGGAAATGGCGCCGTCACGTTGCAAAGCTGTGACAACTTGCAGGGAAATGGGACGATCCTGCGTAAAATTATGGTTTCCTTGGCCAAGATGTCGGATCCGAACCTAGCCGACTGGATCGATGAAAACTGTTCATTTCCAAATTCTATGGTCGATTGTATCGTTCCCGCAACGGGCCAGACTGAAATTGATCTTGTTACATCTCTTGGGATTGAGGACAGCGTGCCTGTCACCCATGAAAATTTTCGACAGTGGGTGATTGAGGATGATTTTTGCGCGGGGCGCCCTGCGTGGGAAAAAGTGGGTGTGACAGTGTCTGATGATGTTCACGCATTTGAAACGATGAAGATCTGTCTGCTGAACGCAGGACATCAAATATTGGCCAATGCGGGTGAAATCCTTGGGTTGAAAACGATTGATGAGTGTATGTCACATAATGAAATTTGTGCACTATTCGTCACCGTTCAGCGAGATGAAATCGCGCCCTATGTTGATGATGTGCCAGGTATGACGCCTGAGGAATATGTGCAGCTGATCTCAAAACGGTTTGCCAACCCCAAGATCAAAGACACAGTTAGAAGAGTGGCCTTTGACGGTGGTGCGCGTCATAGTGGATTTGTACATCCAACCATACGTAAAGCAATCGCAAGTGGCGGCAAGATCGAAGGTCTTGCATTGGTAGAAGCTTTGTGGGCAAGAATGTGCGAAGGCACCAGAGAAGATGGGTCTGAGATACAACCGAATGACCCGTCTTGGGTATTTTATCAAAAGATCGCGGCGCGCGCTAAAAACGCGCCGTGCGCGTGGCTGGATGAAACCCTAGCCTATGGGGATATCGGCAAGAATACGGTATTCAGGAAAGTCTTTACCCAGCAATTGCACCATATTTGGCGCCACGGAGTTCAGTCGGCAATACTCCATTATTGTGCGAACAATGGTGAGTTTAACTCTCCCTAAGCAGAGATTGCGAAACGGTAAATCAAAATTTTGAATGCCTATCAAAGGCTCAAAATATCATGTGTGGCTTTTATAAGTGTTGATATATTTGCACCAAGTGCCTTTGGTACGGGACTACACGATGAAACTATTCCGCACATTCAGGCATAGGCGATTTGTGAATTAGCCAACAATCAATTGGCAGAAGATCGGCAATCAGCCGCGCCATGCGCTGCTGGGAATGAGTTGATAAAGGAAAGTCGCGGCAAAATTTGGCTTAATCCATCCTGATTTCGCTTGCGATGATGCACATTAACACACATCAAGTCTTCACTGCTTTTTGAATTGCCAACGAATGGAACCCAAATGACAACGCCGAATATTCTGATTTTGATGGTGGATCAATTAAATGGAACTCTGTTTCCCGATGGTCCTGCCGAATGGTTGCATGCTCCAAATTTGAAAAAATTGGCGACGCGTTCAGTCCGGTTTCAAAATTGCTACACGGCTTCGCCCTTATGTGCACCAGGTCGCGCTTCCTTTATGTCGGGCCAATTGCCCTCTGTAACAGGGGTCTATGACAATGCAGCAGAGTTTCCATCAAGTCTGCCTACCTATGCCCACCATCTGCGGCGCGCAGGCTATCAAACTGCTCTTTCGGGTAAGATGCACTTTGTGGGACCAGATCAATTGCATGGTTTTGAAGAGCGTCTGACGACAGACATCTATCCGCCTGATTTTGGATGGACACCCGACTATCGTAAACCAGGTGAGCGGATCGATTGGTGGTATCACAATATGGGGTCTGTGACAGGGGCAGGGGTTGCCGAGATCACAAACCAAATGGAATATGACGATGAAGTGGCCTATGAAGCGGTGCGCAAACTCTATGATTTGTCGCGCGGTCATGATCCGCGCCCATGGTGCCTAACTGTTAGTTTCACGCATCCCCACGACCCCTATGTCGCCCGCAAAAAATATTGGGACCTATACGAAGACTGTGACCACCTTTTACCTGATGTCCCTGCAATGGACTATGATGCGCATGATCCACACTCCAAGCGGATATTTGATGCAAACGATTGGCGCAATTTTGACATCACAGAGAATGATATCAAACAGTCACGCCGCGCCTATTTTGCCAATATCTCTTATCTGGATGACAAGATCGGGGAAATTTTAGAAACCCTTGAAAGCACGCGACAAGAGGCTGTGATCCTGTTCGTGTCCGACCATGGTGATATGCTGGGTGAGCGTGGGCTGTGGTTTAAGATGAGCTTTTATGAAGGATCATCTCGCGTACCATTGATGATGTCCGCATCAGGCGTTGAACCACGGCTTGTTACCGATCCCGTAAGCAACATTGATGTTTGTCCAACGCTTTGTGATATTGCCGGAATTTCAATGGAGGATATAGCCCCGTGGACGCAGGGGGAAACGCTTTTGCCTTTGGCAAATGGTAGGGTGCGCTCAACGCCCGTCGCGATCGAATACGCTGCCGAAGCCAGTTATGCGCCCATGGTGTCGCTGCGCAGTGGGCCGTATAAATTCAATCGCTGTTCGCTGGACCCTGATCAACTTTTCGATTTGGAAAATGACCCCCATGAACTGGTCAACTTGATTGATGATCCTGAATATGACGATATCCGCGTCGAATTCGGCGCAATGGCCGATGCAAAATGGGATTTGGCGCGTTTTGATGAAGAGGTGCGCCGATCACAGGCGCGTCGTTGGATCGTATATGAGGCCTTGCGCAATGGTGAGTATTATCCGTGGGATTATCAGCCACTGAAAAAAGCATCTGAGCGCTTTATGCGCAATCACATGGATTTGAACGTGTTGGAAGAAAGCCAGCGTTTTCCACGCGGCGAGTAATCTGATTTCGGCAAGGTTTTTAATAGGCTAAACATATTTGGTTGCAGGGTTTGTTTGGTGCTCTAGTTCCTTCGCTAAAGGACAATTAATGCACAACAATGAAACCCCATTGCGTAGCGCGCGCGTGCCTGTATCACAAGTTGAACGATCCTTGCGTTCTGCAGGGTTGTTTATGCGTTTGGGGGCTAGTGCAGGTACACATATCGCAAAAGATTTTTTTCTTGCGCGTGATGTAAATGTGAAATCTGCAGTCTTATCGCGACAGAATATACAAACCGCTGTGAATTCGTTGAAACATTTGCGCGGTGCGGCGATGAAGTTTGGGCAACTGGTGTCGCTAGACGAAAGCGTTGTTTTGACACCCGAACTTGCCGCGATATTTGCGGAACTGCGGAATACTGGGTATGCGATGCCACCAAAACAATTGCGTCAGGTGTTGGACCAAAACTGGGGTGTAGGTTGGCAAAAGCAGTTTAAGTCATTTGATGTCCGGCCCATCGCGGCCGCATCAATTGGGCAGGTGCATCGTGCCAAATTAAAAACGGGCGAGGAAGTCGCGATCAAAGTGCAATTTCCGAACATGCGTCGGACAATTGATGGTGATGTAAGCACATTGATCACGATGGTCAAAACATTTGGTGTGGCCCCCGAGAATTTAGATATTGATCATTATGCATCGCTTGCCCGAGATCAGTTGATCGCAGAAACAGATTATCTGCAAGAGGCTGACAATTTGCGCCAGTTCGCGCAATATTTAGCAGGGGATGCGCGATACCGCGTGCCAAAAGTTTATGATGAGTTGTCCACAACAAACGTCTTGGTAATGTCGCTGGAACACGGTGTCCCACTTGAAACCACGCGCGATTGGCCCGCTGATGTGCAAAACCAAATGGGAAAAGAGTTGGTTGATCTGGTTCTAAGAGAGGTATTCGAATTCCGTCACGTACAAACTGATCCAAACCTTGCGAATTATTTGATCGATCCAGGCACACATCAGCTGATCCTATTGGATTTTGGTGCCTGTGTGCGGATTTCGCAGAAGAGTCTAAATACATATCAGACCCTCTTGAATGCAGGGGTCATGTTGGAACCAGAGCTCATAAAGCGGGTTTTTCTGGATCATAATTTGCTGCCGCCGGAACTCGATCCTGCCGAGGGTGCATTTGTTGATCAGGTGTTGAATATCGTTACGGACGAGTTGGGAACTGCAGACATATTTTCGTTGGCGCAGTCACGCGTGTTCGATTTGCTCGATGTGAACGACGTCAAGCTTTATACTGCGCTCCTACCGCACGAAAATTTGCCTGTTGATCTGATTTTTACACAACGCAAAATCATTGGACTTGTTCTGTTTTTGCGCTCGTTGGGGGCGAGCCTGCCTATTTTACAAATGCTGAAGACATATGAAAATCGCGGCTAATAGAGAATATTAAATTCCGCCCGTATCGCGCCTTCTTGCTCGTCCGTTAAATAGGTGGGTTTGTGCTCAGACAGAATTTTCTTAGCCTTAAAATTAGCCCGCTCCCACGCGCTGGATGATCCTGTTTCTGCCCAGGTGCGTGGTTCATTACGATCTGCGATATCTGGATAGAAATAATCGCGTTCCATCGCGGCGTAGGTGTCGCTCTTGCCAAGGAAATGACCCTCGCCCAAAACGGCTTCACAGATCGTTTCAAACCCGAGGGTTGCGTCATTCACTTCGATCCCACGCAGAATCCGATAGGAATTGGAATGCATCTCATCGTCCAAAACAAACCCTTCAAAACTTGCGCCCAAGAGTGAGGCTGTCATGCCAGAGCTTTCGTAGATTAGGTTCCCGCCGGAAAGGGCGGCGGTAATAGATGTCATGCCTTTTTCCATGCCATACTGCGCATCAATCGCCTTGGCATCTGTCATGGAGCTTGCTACACCTGATGGTAGGTCCAGCCAGTTTGACACCTGTGCTGAGGCCGCGTTCAAAACGGCGGTTTCACCACTGCCGCCTGCAAATGCACCCGTGCGTAGATCGATCACAAAAGGCCAGTTAGAAAACACCATCGGGAAACCTGGGCTGATGGTTTGGACCATGACCAAACTGGCAAGGGTTTCTGCCAGCGATTGCGTTAATATCCCTGCCAGAGTTGCGGGGGCTGTGGCGCCTGCTTGGGCCGCAGTGATGCAGGACATGGGGATATTATGCGCAATGCATTCATATACCACGTCAACGGCGTCGTCTGCATAACGCAATGGTGAAATCACGGGGCTGATATGCGCCTTAAGAAACGGACGTTTTGCAAATTCGCCTTCCCCACCTGCCGCGATATCCAGTATGCGTACGATCGGGGCAATATGTGGGGCGATAGTGAAACTGGTGGCGACGGGTTTTGTTGTGTTTTTCAGCAGTGCAAAAACTGTATTCACATCTAAATCAAAATTGTCAGGCACATCCGTTGCGACACAACACCTTGTGAACCAACTGACATTGCGCAATGCATCCTGAAGTCTGGTAAAATGATGCAAGTCCGCCAACGTGGATGGCCGATATTGTGCTGTTTCAATATCCAAGGTCTGTACTGCCGCGCCGCCTGTTCCAAAATAAACCCTATCGCCTCCGATGTGTATGGATCGGCTTGGATCACGCCCGTGCAGTGTAAATTGTTTTGGTGCCGTTCTAATGGCGCGTTCAATCAGCTCTTTGGGAATTAAAACCCGTTCCCCGGAAATCGTGGCACCGTTACGCAACAAATCTTGTGTTAGACGCTCTGGAACTTCGCCCATGCCCAACTCAGACAGTAGACGCACAGCTGTGTCGTAAACCTGTCGAACCTCAAGTTTGTTCAGAGGTTTATACTGTCCGCCTGTAGCGCCGGGAGGACAAGGATCATATGTCGTTGGCACTGCACGTTGCGCAACTTTTTTACGTCGTCCCGATCGCATTTTAATGTCGTTTCCCTGTTAGAGTGACATCCTTTTTGCGACTAAACACTGTGATCGTGTCTTGGTGCAATGGTTTCTTTTGCGTTCATGAAAAATTCTATTGTTTTAAGCAGGCGCTCTTGTGAGAACTAACAAAAACATAAAAACATACAGGGTACCCACATGAAAACTCGGACAAAGGTTGTTGTGATTGGCGGCGGTATTTCTGGCTGTTCTACGCTTTATCATCTGACGCAAGAGGGATGGTCCGATGTCGTACTGGTTGAACGCGACGAACTGACGAGCGGGACAACATGGCATTCTGCGGCGCAAGTCACGAATTTTGGGATGAATCAAACCATGGTGGGGCTGAAATCTCATTCTATCGCTCTTTATAAGAAATTACGGGATGATCCCGAATATCCCGTCGGGTATCACCATGGCGACGGTGGAATCCGATTGGCAAACACCGAAGAACAGATGCAGGGATATCGCCATTTCGCGTCCATGGCACGCGGCATGGGGGTAGAGTTTGAGGTGATTGATGCCGAAGAATGTGCGCGCCGCCACCCTTTGATATCTACGGAGAATTTACTTGGTGGTCTTTGGGATGGTGAAGATGGGGACATTGATCCCGCGCAATTGTGTCAGGCCTTGGCCTATCACGCACGAAAAGCGGGTGCCGAGGTTTACAGAGATACATCCGTGACGGGGCTGCGTCAGCACAAGGATGACACATGGACGGTCCAAACCACAAAAGGAAACATCGATTGTGATATCGTTGTTAACGCCTGTGGGTATCGTGTGAACGAGGTTGGCGCGATGATGGGTGTTCACCATCCTGTCGCTTCGATGGAACATCAGTATTTCGTGACGGAGGACATTGACGCTATCGTTCAGGCAGGGCACCGCATGCCATTGTTGCGCTGCCCAATTTCCGATTATTACAGCCGTCAGGAAAAAAATGGCTTGCTGGTTGGGTTCTATGAACAGGACTGTAAACCATGGGGTATGGATGGGATCAGCCCCGGTTTTTCAAATGATTTGTGTCCCGATGATCTTGAACGTGTGATGGATGTACTTGAAGGCGCGTTTGCTCGGATGCCTGTTTTGGCGGATGTGGGGATCAAGCGCGTGGTCAACGGTCCGATCACCTATACAATCGACGGTGTGCCCTTGGTCGGGCCAATTCCAGGAAAGCGTAATGCATTTTGTATCATTGGCTTGCGCGCTGGGTTGGGAGAAGGCGGCGGCCACGGTTGGTTACTGGCACAACAAATCGTTCATGGTGAGGCCTGCTATGACACTTGGTGTTTGGACCCGCGGCGTTTCACAGGGCACGCAAATGTCGAGTTGACGTCGTTAAAGGCGATTGAGGATTATCAGAACGAATTTCGGTTCCATTTCCCCCACGAACACCGCCCCGCAGGGCGTCCCGCAAAAACCACACCGCTGACCCCAATTCTTGCGGCCAAAGGGGCTGCGTTCACGGTTGTGAATGGGTGGGAACGCGCGGATTATTTCAAACCGTCCCCAGGTTTTCATCCCCGTTACACGTTCGATTTTGACGAAAGCTTTGATGTGATAGCGAAAGAGGTTGAATTGGTGCAGACCAAGGTCGGCCTCAGCGAAGTGAATGGATTTAATCGCATCGAAATTACGGGCGCGGATCGGCATTCTTTTTTAGATCGAATGATGTGCGGCCGTGTTCAAAAACGCTATGGTCGTGTGGGTTTGGGGTATCTGTTAAACCACCACGGCATGATCAAGGCGGAGGCAACTGTTGCAAATATTCCCGCAAGTGATCGCGGCCCAGATCGTGTTTGGTATGGGTCGGCCGCCGCCAGTGAATATCATGATATGGACTGGCTTACATCACATGTTCAAGATGATGAGGATGTTCAATTCAAATCCCTGACAAATGATCAAACTATTTTGGTTTTGGCGGGCCCTCGGGCGCGGGATGTTTTGTCAAAAGCTGCGCGCGGGGATTGGAGTAAAGCCTCCTTTCCGTGGCTCAGCGTGCGAGAATGTTTCGTTGGTTTTGCACCCGCCACCGTCATGGCGGTTAGCTTTTCTGGTGAATTGGCCTATGAAATTCATGTGCCCAATTCCGCACTTTATGCGGCCTATCTGGCGCTGACGGATGCAGGTGTCGAACATGAATTGGGATTGTTTGGCGCGCGTGCAGTGGAATCTATGCGGATGGAAAAAGGGTTCCTGCACTGGAAATCGGATATAATCACGGAATTCGATCCCTTCGAAACGGGACTGGATCGATTTGTCAAAATGGATAAACTCGATTTCATCGGCAAAGTCGCGTTGGAAGAACGTGTTCGTAATGGCGCGCAGAAACGATTGGTGTCGCTCGAAATAGACTGTGATAATGCGCCGGCCTATAGCGGTGCGTCGCTTATGCAGGGGGACGACGTCGTTGGAACTATCACTTCAGGGGCATGGGGGTATCGTGTTGGCAAAAACTTAGCCTATGCCTTTATTGATCCGAAATACTCTAAAATCGGAACAAGCGTGCAGTTGGACTTGCTAGGACGGTTGGTGGAAGCAACAGTGTGTCCACCATCACCTTATGATCCTAATTTTGAATTGCTCTGCTGATTAGGAAAATAAACTCTCGCTTATACGTTTGGCTGCGATCTGTAATATGTCTTTTTTGGCGACGGCGTCGTCAATATTGATCCGTTGTGTTGGGCCGTGGAATGCAAGCGCTGCGATGTACCGGTTTTGCGGATCCGTTACTGGAACCGCAATTGCGACCATATCGTCCATGAATTCTTCACGATCCAGCGCATAGCCGTTTTTACGCACTGCCTTAATTTCTGCGTGCAATGACTCTTTGGTGACATGTGTATTGGATGTCATGTACCGCAGGTCTATTGCTTCCAAAAATCCTTTTAATTTGCGATCAGGCAAGCTGGCCAAAAATGTCTTACCGCTGGCTGTGCAGTGGAAGGGCACGCGCGACCCGATTGGCAGCTGAATACGAAATGCCCAATCGGTTTCTACACGATCAAGGTAATCCATGCCTGTTTCACGCGGGACGGCATAGTTAACTGTTTCGCCCACTTCTTGGGCAACGTCCGTCAAAATTTGCCGCCGCGTGATATGATCGCGGGAATTATACAGAAGCCCTGCACCAATCTCGCGCAGGCGACGCCCCACCTGATATTTACGGCTATTGTCGGGACGCGTGATAAAACCGTGTTCTTCCAGCGTGACGCAGAGACGATGCACGGTTTGTTTGGGTAATCCCAAGTCCGCATTGATTTCTGTCGCCGTCATTGGGCGGTCACTTTTGCCCAATATCTCGAGGATCAAAAGCGTCCGCAGATTTGTGGGGGTTTCCGTTGCCTCTTGCACCATCGTTTTGTTCAGGTTCCGAAAAGAAAAATATTTACTTGTCTCTAGAATCGTAGTTAGCATGGTTTTTAGCAAAAAACGAGAAAAAAAGTCTCATTAATTGATAATTGGGGGAAAATGGAATTCGATTTCGTCGTTGTAGGGGCTGGATCAGCTGGTTGCGCGCTTGCAAGCCGTCTTTCAGAAGATGGGCGGTATACCGTTGCGCTGATCGAAGCTGGCCCCAAAGACACGAACCCATGGATCCACATTCCCGTTGGGTATTTCCGCACAATGGGGAATCCGAAATCGGATTGGTGTTACAAAACAGAACAAGATGACGGGATCGCCGGGCGTGCAATCCCGTGGCCCCGTGGACGCGTATTAGGCGGATCAAGCTCGATCAATGGTCTCCTTTACGTACGCGGTCAAGCTCAAGATTACGATGGTTGGGCGCAGATGGGCTGCACTGGCTGGAGTTGGAGCGACGTCCTCCCGTTGTTCCAACGCTCAGAGAATTGGGAAGGCAAAGATGACACGGGCCTGCGTGGCAAATCTGGGCCTCTATCTGTGCAAAACTCACGCTTGAGCCGCGAAGTCGTTGACAAATGGGTCGATGCGGCAGTGAGCGCGGGGTATAAGCGTAATCCTGATTATAACGGTGCGGAACAAGAAGGTGTTGGGTATTTCCAGCTGACGATGAAGGGTGGTCGGCGGTGTTCTTCGGCCAAAGCGTATTTGTCGGGTGCGCGGAGCCGTCCAAATCTGGAAATAATCACAGATGCCCAAACCGAAAAAGTGATCATCAATGATGGCCGATCGATGGGTGTACGCATTCGCCGCCATGGACAGATAGAAACAATCGCAGCACGGGCTGAAGTGATCTTAAGCGCGGGCGCAATTGGATCGCCACAAATCCTTATGCTGTCGGGGATTGGTGCGGGGGATGAATTGTCCCAACACGGGATTAACGTCGTCTCGGATCTTCAGGGTGTTGGCAAAAATTTGCAGGACCACCTGCAGGCCCGCCCCGTTTTCAAAACGACGCTGAGCACGATCAATACGGAAACGAACAACATCTTTAAACAGGGTTTGATTGCGGCGCAGTACGCGTTGACACAGCGTGGCCCGATGACCATGGCGGCAAGTCTGGGAACAGGGTTTTTAAAAACTGAAGAACATTTGGAAACACCAGACATCCAATTCCACATTCAACCTTGGAGTGCGGATAAGCCTGCAGATGGGCCACATAAGTTTTCCGGCTTTACGGCCTCTGTTTTGCAGCTGCGCCCAGAAAGCGCAGGACATTTGTCGCTCCGTTCGGCAAACATTGACGATCACCCGGAAATCCATCCAAACTATCTGGCGACAGATACGGATTGTCGTACGATTGTGAAGGGCATTCAAATTGCGCGCCGCATTGCGCAGGCAGAACCGTTGAAATCACATATCACTGAAGAGCACGCACCAGGCGTAGGTGTTGCAATGGAAGATGATGTTGCAACCTTGGATTGGGCGCGCCGTACTTCGGTTACAATTTATCATCCGACAGGAACATGCAAAATGGGGATTGATCCGATGGCTGTGGTTGATCCTGCATTGCGCGTCAAAGGCGTGCGCGGTCTGCGCGTTGCCGATGCTTCGATTATGCCACGCATCGTCAGCGGCAATACAAATGCACCCGCAATTATGATTGGCGAAAAGGCTAGTCAGTTGGTGTTGGAGGATGCGCGATGAACGATACATCCTCATTTCATGAAGTGGTTTTCCAATTCGAGTTTGGGATTAGCCCACTTTTAAATCCTGCCAAGACATCCCCCTCAATCCTGGCAGCAACGATAACTCGCACGAGGGATACCGCATCAAGGGAGGTAAATTGATGTTTAAGCTAAAAACTCTAACGGCAGGGGCGGCGGCCCTTACCATGATGGCGTCGGCGACATTCGCTGAAACTGTCATTCGTGTACAATCTGTACTCGGAAACTCAACTGATGAGGTCAGAATGGTTGAGAGCTTTGCTCAAGACGTATTTGACCTAACAAATGGGTCTGTGAAAATTGAAATCTTGCCAGCAGGAGCTGTTGTTGGCCCACGTGACATCATCGACGCGGTTGACGCGGGTCTTGTTGAAGCGGGCTTCGCATGGACGCACTACTGGGGTGGTAAACACCCAGCGGCAAACTTATTTGGCGCACCAATCGCAGGAGCTGGCGTAGGTCTAGATAACCAGGCATTCTTATCATGGTTCCAGTATGGCGGCGGTAAAGAGCTATATGACCGCTTGTGGGACGAGATGGGCGTAAACGTAAAAGGCTTTATGTTGCAGCCAGTTGGTCCGGAAGCATTGGGTTGGTTCCCAGAGCCAATCGCATCTATGGATGACTTCCGTAAACTACGCTTCCGCGCGCCTCCCGGTATGGTTGGTGCAGCCTACAATGAAATTGGCGTTGCAGCCGTTGCAATGGGCGGTGGTGACATTCTACCAGCACTTGAAAAAGGCGCGATCGATGCGGCTGAATGGTGCTGCCCGAAGCCTGACTCAGTCTTTGGTTTCCAAAAAGTGCTGAAGCATTACTACCTACAGGGTTTGCACCAAGTAACTGTTAATGCAGATATGTACTTGAACCGCGACGTTTATAATAGCTTGTCTGCCTCAGAGCAGAAAGCACTTGAAGTTGCGGCGAATGCATCATTGTCGAAGTCTCTTTCCTACCGAATCTATGAAAACGGTAAAGCTCTAAAAGATTTGACTGAAAACCATGGTGTGCAATTGCACGATACGCCTGCTGAGTATTTCTCAGAATATATGGCGGCTGCGAAAAAACTTCTGGAAGAAGCCGCGGCTGATAATGCCTTCTTTGCAGAAGTATGGCAGTCTCAAAAAGACTTTGCCGATATTGCGGTACCTTTCTGGGCGGGTGCACAGGCATCAAACGCAGGTTTGGGTAAAGCGCATGCGGACACACTAAAGTAATCAGTTGATTACATTTGCGGAGCCTTCGGGCTCCGCGGTTCTTTTATTTTGGCAAACGCATTGGACCGCTTTTTCCTAAATAAAAAATACTCACGAACACGCGAGCGATAGAGAGGGAGAGCAAACTATGGCAGAAGAGGTGATACCCGATGATCTAGAGATCGCGGACGAACTGATTGCTGAACGCCGCCAAGAAAAGCCTGGGGAAACCCCCGAGGATATGACGCCATGGCAGCGCCCGATTACAGGTGCCATTGACGTTCTTAACGATTGGGCCGGTAAACTACTATGTTTGTTGATGATCCCTTTAATCGGCGTCGTGGTAATTGAGGTATTTTCCCGCAATGCCTTTGGCATTATGGCAGACTACGGATGGGATGACACGGCGCGCGCATTGGGGTTAGGCCCTACACAGTTCGCCTATGACATCAGCCGCATGATCGCAGGCGTCCTATTCATGGGCGCCGCGGGTTATGGTTTGATGCGGGGTGTGCACATCCGCGCGGATTTCCTTTATCGTAATTGGAGTGACAAGACGCAGGCCACTGTGGACGCCTTTCTTTACATGGCTTTTTTCATTCCATCGATGATCTTCTTTACAATTATCGCCGCCCAATACTGGGAACTTTCCTATCGCACAGGCGAAACTGCATTTGATAGCCCGTGGGAACCAGTATTGTGGCCTGCGCGTTTGGCGATGCCAATCGGTGGTCTTCTTCTAACCCTTCAAGGGATCCCTGAGTTGTTCCGAGCATTCCATAAAATGGGTAAAGCGCGTGAACGCTATTTCGTCATGGTGCTTCCTGTTTACTTGATTGCCTTAGTGTGGTTGATTATGGCCGTGTTTATGCCTGATATTACGCCGGGCGGTGAATGGTTTACGGAGCTAATGAAAGCCCGCCCTGGACTTTCTAAACCGATAATCGGTTTAATTATGCTGGCTGTGATGATCTTTGTGATCTTTATCGGGTTCCCCATTTCGTTTACCTTGATCTTCTTGGCGTTTATCTTTGGTATTTGGGGATCAAACTTTAAATTGACCACATTGTTGATGACGTTGAACACAAACTCAACAATGTTGAATGACCAGTTGATGGCGGTTCCATTGTTTATCCTGATGGGGATTGTGATGGAGGCTGCAGGACTTATGGAGCGTCTGTTCGCATCCATCCAAATGATCATGGCCCGCGTGCGCGGATCGCTTTACATCGCGGTATTGATTGTATCGACGATCTTTGCGGCGGCAACAGGTATCGTTGGGGCCTCTGTAACACTATTGGGTATCATGGCGGGGGCAACGATGAGCCGCTCTGGTTATAACGTTAAACTGGCTGCTGGTACGATTACAGCTGGCGGTACACTGGGTATTTTGATCCCACCTTCCATCATGTTGATCGTATTGGGTCCTGTGCTTGAGGTCTCGACATTGGACTTGTTCCGCGGTGCATTCATTCCCGGTGCGTTGTTGGCATCCCTTTATCTGTTGTACACTTTGGGCCGTTGCTGGCTGAACCCAGAGCTGGGTCCAGTGTTGTCAGACGAAGATCAGCCCAAAACGTCAGATTTCTACGGTGCAGAAGTCGCCTTGATTTCGATGGCTGTTCTTACGATCTGCCGCGTCTTTGGCTTGGGGATCGGTGGTGCGTTCGGCGGGATCATCCCGTTTGGTGGCCTGATCGTTCTGGCGGCGGTCATCGCCTTGGCGCTGCGTGCGTATCGCAACCTTGCGGTCCTGCGCATCGCTATGCCCTTGGCGATCCTGTTCCATGGTTACATGACCGTGGCGAACATTGGTGCAGGTATTCCGTGGATGTCTATCGCGATGTTCGCACTGATGATCATCTTGACCGCGCTTTCGATGCCGATTTATCGCGCGGACGCTGCTGATCGCTTCTCATTCTCTGATCTTTGGGATGAATTTTTCGCAGGCCTCATGCCACCAACCATTTTGATCTCCTTTGCGTTGGGTTCAATCCTTCTTGGACTTGCCACGCCTGCCGAGGCGGCTGCAATGGGGGCATTTGGCGCAATTCTATTGTCCCTTATGTATCGCAAATTCACCTTCCCTGGGTTCTTTGACAATTTGATCAAGTCGCTAGAAATCACGGTTCTGATCATGTTCTTGGTTGCGGCGTCAAACTTCTTTGGTGCGGAATTCTCATCTCTTGGAACGCCCAAGATGATGACCGAACTACTGCTTGGTCTGGACATGTCACCCTACTTGATACTGATCTTGGTCATGGCCCTGATATTTGTTCTAGGCTGGCCACTGGAATGGGTCCCGATTGTGTTGATTGTTGTCCCAATCCTATTGCCGACGGTTGAAAAATTGGAACTGCATGGTTTGGACCGCTATGATCTGATGGTGTGGTTCGGCATCCTTGTTGCCGTGAACTTGCAAACGGCTTGGTTGTCTCCGCCAGTTGCTCTGTCTGCCTACTTCCTAAAGGGCGTGGTACCGAACTGGGATTTGAAAGACATCTATCTGGGCATGATGCAATTTATGCTGATCCAACTTGTTGGTTTGATCCTGATCCTTATCTTCCCGCAGATTGTTCTGTGGCTCCCTAACCAGGTGTTCGGAGGGTAAGAGAGCAAGATGGCAAGATCCACTTTATCCTACCAAAAATGGCCCCTGATCGTCACCGTTTTTGGTCTTGGGCTATCTGGATGGCTTGGTTGGGCGACCACGGGGACATATGGGGGCATGATTAGCTTCCTCTTCGTGGGCGCGATCTTGGCGACATTGGAAATTGCGTTGTCGTTTGACAATGCAATCGTGAATGCAAACAAGCTTGAGGAAATGACGCCCGTTTGGCAGCGTCGGTTTTTGACATGGGGCATATTGATCGCCGTTTTCGGCATGCGCATTGTCTTTCCTTTGGCGATTGTTGCGATTTTTGCATGGATCAACCCCTTTGCTGCGATGCACTTGGCGCTGTCTGATCCGGACGAATATTCCCGTATCATCGGTGAAGCCCACGGTCCGATTTCCGCCTTTGGTGGGACTTTCCTGATGATGGTCGCGCTAAAGTTTTTCATTGATGAAGACAAATCAGTGGACTGGATTGTTGGATTGGAAACACGCCTGCGTCGGGTTTCTTCAATTCGTGGCTTTGAAATTGCATTCGTCTTGATCATCATTATCGCGATTTGCCACTTCTTGCCTGAATACAAACATGCCGCTTTTTTGATGTCGGCCATCATGGGGCTGTTAGTGTTCATGTTGGTGGATGGGTTAGGCGCGTATTTGGACAACATCGCCAGCAACACCGCCGCCATGGGTGCGCGCGGCGGGTTGGGCGCGTTTTTGTATCTTGAGGTGCTTGATGCAAGCTTCTCATTTGATGGGGTGATCGGCGCATTTGCGTTGACCACCAACATTCTTTTGATCGCGATCGGTCTTGGGATCGGGGCGATGTACGTGCGTTCAATGACAATCATGTTGGTTGAACGGGGAACACTGGCAGAGTTTTTGTATCTGGAACATGGGGCGTTTTATTCGATCTTTTCGCTGTCGATTATCATGTTTCTACAATCACTATTTCACGTTCCTGAAATTTTAACTGGTGGGATCGGTATCGTTCTAATCGGTTTGGCCTTCTACAAATCTATTCAACATAACAAAGCAAATGCCGCATCCTAATGCGGCGGCAGGAACATAGTAATGACCGTAGAGTATCTTAAAAAGGCACCGCTGCATTCGCGCAGCGACGCAACAGAAACACGTGAAATCGTGCGCAATATCCTTGATGATATCGAGGCCGGTGGCGATGCAAAAGCGTTGGAATATGCTTCAAAATTCGACAACTATGATGGCGAAATTATCCTAACGGATGAGGCCATTGCCTCGGCATCAGAATTGGTGCCAGAAAAAATGAAGCGCGATATTGAATTCGCACATGCCAACGTCAAAAAATTTGCTGAGGCACAAAAGTCCACAGTTTCAGATTTTGAAACCGAGGTGGTGCCAGGCCTTATCGCGGGTCAAAAGGCGATCCCTGTAAACGCGGCGGGATGTTATATTCCGGGTGGTCGTTATAGCCATATCGCCAGCGCGATCATGACGGTGACAACCGCCAAGGTTGCAGGTTGCAACAATATTGTGGCCTGCTCCCCCCCCCGTCCTGGTGTTGGTATTGCACCTGCCATTGTTTATGCGGCGCATATTTGTGGCGCGGATAAAATTCTGGCTATGGGCGGTGTCCAAGGCGTGGCTGCAATGACATTCGGCCTATTCGAATTGCCCAAGGCAAATATCTTGGTCGGTCCTGGTAACCAATTCGTGGCAGAGGCAAAACGCATGCTGTTCGGCCGTGTTGGCATTGACATGATCGCAGGTCCAACCGATAGTTTGATTTTGGCGGATGGCACAGCAGATGCCGATATCGTTGCGGCTGATTTGGTTGGTCAGGCTGAACATGGCTATAACTCACCGGTTTGGTTGGTAACGGATGATCGTGCATTGGCAGAAAAAGTGATGGATTTGGTTCCTGGCCTGATTGATGATCTGCCGGAAGTAAACCGTGACAACGCGCGCGCGGCATGGCGTGATTACGCAGAAGTCATGGTCTGCAGCACGCGTGAGGAAATGGCTGCGACATCAGATGCCTATGCCCCCGAACACTTGACCGTACAGGCCCAAGATTTGGATTGGTGGTTGGATCGCCTAAGCTGCTATGGTTCGCTTTTCCTAGGTGAAGAAACCACGGTGGCCTTTGGGGACAAAGCCTCTGGTACGAACCACGTTTTGCCAACGTCTGGCGCGGCAAGCTATACAGGCGGGCTAAGTGTTCATAAGTATATGAAAATCGTCACTTGGCAGCGTGCAACACGCGAAGGATCCAAGCCTGTCGCAGAAGCAACTGCGCGCATTTCCCGTTTGGAAGGCATGGAAGGTCATGCGCGGACCGCAGATATTCGTTTGCGCAAGTATTTTCCAAACGAAAACTTCGATTTGACCGCAGCGGAAGATATCTAGCATGGATCATCCTGCATCCCTTTTTGACCTAACTGGGCGCGTTGCTTGTGTGACTGGAGCTTCCTCTGGTCTGGGACGGCGCGCTGCGCTGACCTTGGCACGCGCGGGTGCCCAGGTTGTCGGCGTCGCACGGCGCCGGGATGCATTGGATGGACTTTGTGCAGAAATCGGTGGTGCATGCATTGGCGTTGACGCCGATGTCGCAGATCGTGACACATTGGACGCGACAGTTGCTCGAATTTCTGGTGCCTGTGGCGCACCCGATATTTTGATCAACGCTGCTGGATTGAACACCCGCGAGGCGGCAGATGACGTCACGGATCAAGGGTGGGACGCGACGCTTGCAATTAATTTGTCAGCGCCTTTCTTCCTTGCTCAGAAACTTGTCCCTGCAATGCAGGAACGTGCATGGGGTCGCATTGTGAATTTTGCGTCCCTTCAATCGTTTCGCGCCTTTCCGGGGGGAATCGCCTATGGCGCAACCAAAGGTGCCGTGACACAGATGACACGCGCAATGGCCGAAGCATGGTCAGGGCAGGGTATTACGGCGAATGCAATCGGCCCGGGGTTTTTCCCAACTGAATTGACCGCAGCTGTATTCAACGATGACGCCCGCGCGGCTCGCAATGCGGCCCAAACATGTATCGGGCGCAATGGACGTCCTGAGGATATGGATGGCCCCATTCTGTTTTTGTGTTCAGAGGCCTCTGGATACGTTACAGGGCAAACATTGATGGTAGACGGAGGGTTTACTGCGAAATGAAGGCATTGGTTTACACTGGCATCGAAACATTGGAAATGCGCGATGTTGCTGATCCAAACCCTGGTTCAGGTGAATGCGTCGTTCGTGTCGAAAGTGTTGGGATTTGTGGATCAGATATGCACGCATATTTGGGACATGATGATCGTCGCCCTGCACCTATCATCTTAGGCCATGAGGTTGCGGGCGTTGTCGAAGGCGGCGCACATGACGGTGCACGCGTAACGGTTAACCCCTTGGTGACGTGCGGAACATGTCGATATTGTACTTCGGGACAGGATAACCTGTGCCGCAACCGTCAAATAATCTCAATGCAACCCAGAGAGGGCGGGTTCGCCCAAAAAATCGCCATTCCAGAACGTAATTTGGTAATCATTGACGACAGTCTGACCTTTGATCAGGCGGCATTGGCCGAACCGATTGCCTGTGGTTGGCATGCAGCACGCGTTGCCAAGGCACACCCCGCAGGATCAGACGCCACACGCGCATTGGTATTTGGCGGTGGTGCGATTGGAATGGGGGCCGCGCTGTCGCTGCGCGCCCAAGGAATTGGCCATGTCAGTTTGGTTGAACCCAATGAAGTACGCCGTGACTATATCACGTCGCGCTACGATATGCATGTGATTGACCCCACGCAGGTGTCATCAGGTGATGATTATGATGTGGTGATTGACGGCGTTGGATACGTTGCAACGCGCGAACAAGCATCCGAGGCTGTGCGCCCCGGTGGGATCATCGTTCACATCGGGTTAGGTCAAGATCTCGGTGGATTAAATATTCGTCGCATGACGCTGCAGGAAATCACATTCACAGGGACCTATACCTATACATCACAAGACTTTCGCGATACTGCCCAGGCCATGATGGATGGCAAACTTGGTGATCTAAGTTGGACAGAAACGCGCCCGCTATCCCATGGTGCGCAGGCCTTTCAGGATATCCGTTCAGGAACGAGCCAAGCACCCAAGATAATTTTGAAACCAACCCATTGAGGAGACTTAAATGTCTGAAATTCCCCATCTTCTCGTTCATGAACACGATGACAACGTTGGTGTTGTTGTTGTCGAGGGATTAACAGCAGGGACAGATATGCTGTGCTGTGTAACTCATGATAATTCAACGTTTCGCCTGAAGTCTGGCGCGGATGTGCCTATTGGCCACAAGATCGCGCTTAAGGATCTAAAAGAGGGCGACACAGCCATGAAATATGGCGAGGACATCGGCAAAATTATCGCCGATATCCCCAAAGGTGGACACGTTCACACACACAACTGTAAAACCAAGCGCTGGTAAGGAGAAGAATTCATGGCTTCTAAGTATTCAAATATGACCGTTAAGGCCTTCCGTCGTGAAAATGGACGTGTTGGCGTACGCAACCACGTGGTGATCCTGCCTGTTGACGATATCTCAAACGCAGCATGTGAAGCGGTGGCAAACAACGTAAAAGGCACAATGGCGATCCCGCATGCCTATGGGCGTCTGCAGTTTGGTGAAGACCTGGAACTGCATTTCCGCACAATGATCGGCACAGGTGCGAACCCGAACGTGGCTGCCGTTGTTGTGATTGGGATTGAACCTGGTTGGACCAAACGTATCGCCGATGGTATCCGCGCAACAGGTAAGCCAGTGGCAGAGTTTTCAATTGAACAAAAGGGCGATTTTGAAACGATCCGCGCCGCCAGCTGGGCCGCAAAAGAGTTTGTTCACATGACGTCAGAGTATCAGCGTGAAGAATGCTCAATTTCTGAACTTTGGGTTTCAACCAAATGCGGTGAAAGTGATACAACAACGGGTCTGGGTTCTTGCCCAACTGTTGGCAACATGTATGACAAACTCTTACCAGAAGGGATCACAGGGTTCTTTGGAGAAACATCTGAAATCACAGGTGCCGAACACATTTGTCAAAAACGCGCAATCAACGAAGAGGTTGGTGAACGTTGGTACAAAATGTGGAAAGCTTATCAAGACGACGTGATCTTTGCGCACCAAACAGATGACCTATCTGACAGTCAGCCAACCAAGGGTAACATCGAAGGCGGCCTGACAACGATTGAAGAAAAGGCACTTGGTAACCTGGAGAAAATCGGTCGTACATCACAATACATCGATATCCTAGAGCCAGCAGAAGCGCCGCAATCAGGCAATGGTTTGTACTTTATGGACAGTTCATCTGCGGCTGCAGAATGTGTGACATTGATGGCAGCAGGCGGCGCGGTGATCCATACCTTCCCTACAGGTCAAGGTAACGTTGTGGGTAACCCAATCGTTCCCGTGATCAAAATCACCGCAAACCCACGCACTGTTCGCACAATGAGCGAGCACGTGGACGTTGATGTGTCTGGCATCCTGCGTCGTGAAATGACAATTGACGAAGCAGGTGACGAGCTGATCGAGATGATCTGCCGCACAGCAAACGGACGCAACACAGCTGCGGAGGCGTTGGGACACCGCGAATTCTCAATGACGAAACTGTATCGCTCTGCGTAAAAGATCTTGGGCGGCTATACCGCCGCCCAATTTTCTTATGATGCTGTAGAAAGCGTCTTTATCCCCACCGCCTCGTTTAAGAACAGATCAGGCGCACAGTTTTCCGATAATTCAATCTTGGCCTTCACGTTTTGGGATTCTAGATTGGCCTCTGTCTCTATCAGTGAAAAGACACCTTCACAAATTTGTCCGTTGGTGCGCACGACTTGCACTGGATTTCCGGCAACAACCCCTACGCTGTCTGCATCCACCAGCTGGTCCACATAGACGAATGTCTCTACACTTTTTTCGGTGGGGTCATAGATTTCTGCAGCTTGGCTTCCTTGTGCAACGCAATCCCCGATATTGGCATTGAAATTCAACAAGACGCCGTCAAAGGGTGCGCGCAATGTCAGCGCCTCTAGATCCAATTCGCGTGCTTGTAATTCCAGCTCACCAATCTCTAATGCGATTTCTGCGCGTCCCTTGGCGGCCTCGGCGCGTTCCAACGCTTCTTCGGCACGCTGCACAACAAAGGTTGCGTCCAATTTGCGCCGCTCTGCCGAGTCTAGTGTGGTTTCATTCACCAGACCCCGTTGGAACAGCACGCGCGTACGGTCGTATTCACGGTTCACGAAATCTTGTTCTTCGCTGACACGTGCCACATCTGCATTCGCAATTGTGATCGCGAAGGCGCGTTCACTGACGGCGGCTGTCAAATCACTTAGGCGCACTTGCGCGGTTTTATGTGCCAAATTCGCGGCGCGATCATCCAGCTGAACCAAAATTTGCCCTGCCGTTGCTCTGCCTGATTTGATCGCATCGGTTGACAGTGATGTTATGCATCCGCGCGCCTCATATGACAGGCCTGTTTTGTTGTTGGCAACAACGGTACCTGCGAGGTTGATGGAATTGAATTCCCCCTCTGCCAGAACGGGAGAGGCGAGGAGCGAAAGTGCAAATGCAAAGTGTTTGTACATGTGTAGATCTACCTGTTGTTCTGCCCTAGAACGTTGGTGCAGATCGCGACATAGTCAAGAATTTAGTGTGTCCACAGGTCAAACATACGTCCCGCGCAGGGCTTGATATATAACCGCTGTGGCAACATTCGACAGGTTCAGCGATTTCACCTGATCATTGCGCATTGGAACGTGGAACATCCGATCCTGCATCTGTGCGCGCAAGTCCATAGGGAGGCCTGAGGATTCTTTGCCAAATATCAAGTAGGCGTCGTTAGGATATGTGGGCTCGTAAAAGCTTCGCTCTGCGTCCTCTTCAAACAAAAATAACGCATCGTGATCAGGCTTTCGTGTTTCAATAAAATCATCCCAGTTCTCATATTCGCTGAGCTTTACGAACTGCCAATACCGTGTTCCTGATCGCGCAACGGTTTTGTCATCCAATGAAAATCCGTAGGGTTTTATAAGGACCAATTCCAGATCAAGCGCGACGCATGTTCGGCCAATGGATCCCGTATTAAACGGTATTTCGGGTTCAAAAAGGACAACTTTCATCATGCACTATGAATGGTTTCCCTCCAAGGCAGTCAATAACGTTTCTAGGTTATGTTCAAACATTGCCAAATAACTGGTTGCAGGTCCGCCGCGTTCAGACAGGGCATCAGAGAACAAACGCCCCCCAATTGTTAGGCCGGTTTCATCCGCTATTTGTTGCACCAATGCGGGGCTTGTGATGTTTTCAACGAATAGGGCGGCGGCACCATCTGCCTTAAGTTGATCAATCAAAACAGCCAGCTCTTGCGCGCTTGGTTCTGCATCTGTGTCGATCCCGACGGGTGCCAAGAATATCATGTCATAGGCATCTGCCAAATACCCAAAAGCATCATGCGCCGTCACAACCGTTCGTTTGTTTGCAGGTAGGTTTGCAAGCGTTGCCTTGGTCGCGATATCCAGCGCTAGCAATTGATCCACATAGGCTGCGCGATTTGCCTCGATCATATTCGCTTTTGTGGGCATTTTTTCAGATAGCGTCGCTGCGATATTGTTCACATAGACCACGCCATTTGACAGGGAATTCCACGCGTGTGGGTCGGTTGATCCATCAACTGTTACAATCTTAACGCCTGCAGTCGCTACGTGGACGGATGCATTTGTACCAGATTCTACAATTAGGGTATCAGACCACGTTTCAAATCCCAATCCGTTGACGAAAATGATATCCGCATCCGCAACGGCGCGGGCATCCGCGGCCGAGGGTTGATATACATGTGCATCGGCGTCTGGTCCCACAATTGTTGTGACATCCGCGTGGCCACCCACAACTTGTTCCACCATATTGCCCAGAATTGAAAAGCTTGCGACAATTTTTATGCGATCTTTAGCAAGAGATGCGCTTGCGTATAATGTGAAAGCTACAATTGCGACTAGCTTAGTGAAGTTTTGCATAAGAGGCATTTTTCCCTACTAAGGTCTCTTTGTTGCGCTAAATCGCCCGCGCAGTCCCAGTGGCCCAAACAGAGCGGACAGGACAAAAATTGCGCCTGCCACCAGAACGATTGCTGGTCCCGAAGGCGTTTCGGGCAACACGTATGAGAGTGTTAATCCCAACCAGCAGCTGAGTAGCGAGAAAATGAATCCAAGGCCCAGTTGCGCTGTTATTGTACCTGACCAGTAGCGTGCGGCCGTGGCCGGCAAAATCATAAGCCCCACCGCCATCAGAGTTCCTAATGTTTTGAACGCCGCCAAGAGGTTCAGCACCAATAGGAACATAAAACCCTGATCCACGATCCAAGGGCGTTTAACCTGTGATTCAAAGAATACTGGATCACAAGTGCTCATGATCAATGGGCGTAGGATCAAGGCAAAAGTTACGAGAGTCACTGTCGCAACGCCGCCCACCAAAATCATCGACGCATCATCAACCCCAAGGATTGATCCAAAGAGAAAGCTTTTGAGGGGTACAGCTGAACCAGCAGCCGAAAGGATAAAGATACCGATGGCTAAGGCGATTAGGTAAAGCGAAGCAAGGCTTGCGTCGCTTCGCAAAATTGTGTTGCGCGCCAAATAGGCTGTCAGAACCGCAACCCCCAGACCCGCGATCAGGCCGCCAAATAATAGGGACATCACGGACAAACCTGCCGTCACAAAACCGATGACAACACCAGGTGTAATAGCGTGTGCCATTGCTTCACCCGCCAGCGATAGGCGGCGCAAAACCAAAAATGCACCAACAGGCGCGACAGAGGCCGACAGGATAGTGGTCACCACAAACGCGCGGCGCATGAATGCATAGTTGAACATTTCTGAGAGCAGATCAAACATCAGCGCTTGCCTCCGTTTGTTTGTCCGCGAAACATCCACGATGCCTGACTAGAAGACATGTAACCTTGGGCAACCAATCGGTCTGAGGTCAGAATATCATTTGCCGTCCCAAAACTGGCCCGTCCATTGCCCAACAATAGTGCATGTGTGCAATGGTCCAACACTGCCGATAAATCATGTAAAACCATGATCACCGCCCGCCCTTCGCTTTGCCAAGTTTCGATGACGCTTAGCAAATGCTGCTCGGTATATTGATCGACTGCTGAAAATGGTTCATCCAATAAAATCAGCGGCGCATCCTGCATTATGACACGTGAAAACAATGCGCGTTGCAGTTGTCCACCAGACAGCGTGTGTAGGGGTTGATCTGCCAAATCAAGAATGCCCGCCATTTCAAGGGCTGCATCAACTCGATTTCGCGTCGTTTTGTTTAATCCTGCAAAAGGATTAAAGCCCTGCCATGCACCCATCGCCGCAAGATCGCGCACACGAATGGGAAAGCGGCGATCAAATTCTGTAAGCTGCGCCAAATATCCAATTTCGGCGGGTTTCCCCGTTGGCCATTCAATTCTTCCATTCATCGGAGATTGTAGGCCCAGCAGCGTTTTTACAAATGTACTTTTCCCTGATCCATTTGCGCCAACGACAGCCAGTATGGAACCCGGTTTGACATCACAGTTGAGCCCATCAAACAGCGTCACATCTCCAAACCCAAGGGACAGATTTTCTATGGAAACAACGGGGGGCACTAGATCACGCTAACGATCATGGCCCAGAAAATACCTGAAACACCAAGTGCGCAGAGGACAAGCCTGATTTGACTGAATTCCGTCAAACAAACCTGCGAGATCTTTTTTGGTTGTGCGATGTCACGGATCGCGCCATCATCTACCAAAACTTGTTCAACAGCGCTTCTGCTCATCGCATGCTCCTAATGGGGGAGGGTCATCGCATGAATCGCATTGCGATTTAACAAGTCTGACCAACTAGGACACCCCGCCCAGATGAATTTTAGTCCCAATGGCAGGTCTCCTGACTTGCGCCTATTCGTGGTCTGCACCTTCCCAGATTTCCATCCAGTGGCACAAGCAGCACACCCAAGCGCCTACAGTTGCGGGGGCAGTCATGGAGTTGCAATTGATGCGCACCATGTTCCCTTTTAAATCCTCGGCTGACTCGCCTTAGATACCAGTTGGTGTAGGCAGCATTAGAGCAATTTGAGGGTCATTCAAGAAAAAAGGGCTCTATGCGATAAAAAATATCAGCGCTTAATGGAGGTTCAAGTTGTAAGATATAATAACTGAGTAAAATAATCAGAAATATAAAATTGACAATATTTGTCGGATATAGGATATCCTTTGTATCAAAGGAGACTCAAACATGAAATTTTCGTTCGTCGCATTTGCATTCACCATGGTGAATGCACCCATCGTACAAGCAGCAGATGTAAACGTTTATTCGTATCGACAGCCAGAACTGATCAAGCCGCTGACGGATGCGTTTACCGCGCAAACAGGGATCAACGTGAATGTCGCGTACCTTCAAAAAGGGATGGTTGAGCGGATGAAGGCAGAAGGCCGCCGCAGCCCAGCAGACGTTGTTTTGACAGTGGATATTTCGCGGCTTTCAGCTGTGGTGAATGAGGGCCTAACGCAACCAGTCGAAAGCGCAACCTTATCAAAAAATGTTCCACAGCTTTATCGTGATCCAAATGGACATTGGTACGGTCTTACAACCCGGGCGCGGATTGTTTATGCCAGTAAAGACCGAGTTGCCGACGGCGAAGTGACAACATACGAAGATTTGGCCGATCCCAAATGGCAGGGGCGCATTTGCACGCGTTCGGGCACGAATGCCTATAACGTTGCGCTGACGTCTGCGGTTATTCATCACCATGGGGAAGAGGGTGCCAAAGCATGGTTGCAAGGCGTAAAAGATAATTTGGCACGTAAACCACAAGGCAATGATCGCGCGCAGGTCAAGGCGATTTGGGCAGGTGAATGTGATATTTCAATCGGGAATACATACTACATGGGCGCTATGTTATCCGATGCGGAACAAAAAGAATGGGCCGACAGTGTTCAAATTCTGTTCCCAACTTTTGAAAAAGGTGGCACGCATATCAATATTTCGGGTGTTGCAATGGCAAAACACGCCCCGAACCCTGAAAATGCACTTGCGTTTATGGAGTTTCTGACCTCTGCAAAAGCCCAAGAAATCTATGCCGAGGCCAACCACGAATATCCTATTGCCCCAGGGAGTCAAGCAAGTGCCTTGGTTAAAACATGGGGTAATTTTGACCCAGATCAGGTAAATTTGATGGAGCTTGCTAAACTGCGTGGCCTAGCTTTGCGGTTGACAGAAACCGTTGATTTCGACGGATAAGCAATGCTTGTCACTAAAATGAATAAAGGCGCCTCATCGGCGCCTTTTCTTTATGCAGTGTAAACTGCCACGGGCTGTCCCAAAGACGCTTCATCCGGATGTACGCCCAGTCCAGGACTTTCGGGCAAATGGAGATGGCCATCGATGTTTCGTGGACCACGGCCATCTGCTATATCAACGGTTAGCATGTCCTGACAGGCCCACACCGCGCGGATGTTTGCATCAGGAATAGTAGCGGACAGATGCAATGCCTCGGTATCGGCAAGCACAGAGCCACCCGTCGCCATAACAAAAATATCGATGCCATGGGCCAATGCGATATCGCGTAGTCGGGCGGCTTTGGTCAGGCCACCGACACGGTTTAGTTTGATCCCAAACACTTCGGCCAACCCATCGCGTGCAATCCGTGCGCCGTCCTGCAATGTGACCAGTGTTTCATCAACACTGACCGCGGCACTATGCAGAGGGCGGATTGCGGCAATATCATCCAGTGTTTCGCAAGGCTGTTCAAATGTGACGCAGAGATCCGTCGTTGCCTTCATGACTTGTAATGCCTGCCAACGTGTCCAGCCGCGATTGCAATCGTATAGGATGATTTCGTTCTGTATGCGATGTTCTTCGACATCCCGAATGCGTGCAATATCACGCTGAACATCCCCACCAATTTTCACGGAATGTGCAATATATCCACGTGTGCGGTAACGATCCATAACCTCGCGCGTCTCTTCGACGGTTTTCGCCCCGACCGAGGATGCGATTGGTTTCGGTGTGCGCGATCCGCCCCCCATCAGATCGGCGATCGGCACGCCTGCACTTTGCCCCGCGATATCCCAACAGGCCATATCAATTGGCGATTTTGCGTAGAGGTGTCCTGGCAAGGCAAGATCCATAGCGCGTTCCACTTCCAATACGCGGCGCGGGTCCAATCCCATGATGAATGGGGCCATGGTTTCGATCCCTGCGCGTATACCTGGGCCATGTGCTGGAACATAGGTGTGCCCCCATGGTGTTCCTTCACCCCAGCCGACATGCCCTTCGTCTGTTTCAATTTTGACCAAAGTAGCGTCAAGGCATTCAAATTTAAGGCGTCCTCCAGATAACCAATAGGGGTACTCAAGCGGTAGATCGACTTGATAGACAGAGATGCGTGAAATTTTCATGTGAACCTACGATTATTGAGGGCTTAGGTTTGAACTACGATGTTGCCAGAGTGCTCTTTGGCAATGAAGGCCATTTGTGCAGCAACTAATTCAGAAAGCGGATAGGTCGCGGCAAGGGCGGGTTTGATTACGCCACTTTCGATCAATTTTACCAAATTCCCCATGACCTTTGGATCGATGACTGTTGATCCCAAGAATGTCAGATCGCGCAGGTAAAAGGTGCGTAGGTCGAAATCAACAATCGGCCCTGCGATCGCACCCGAACAGACATATCGCCCGCCACGTTCTAGCTGATTAATCAGGGTGCTCCAATTTCTACCACCCACCACATCTGCGACAACTGTGATTTTCTCATCTGCTAAAACGGTGTTTAGGTTTTCTGGCATACGGGGCAATATCATGTCCGCGCCTAGTACACGTACTGCGTCATGTTTGCTTTCTGATGCCATCGCAATCACGCGTGCACCGCGGCATTTGGACAATTGCACCAATGCGCCGCCAACACCTCCAGATGCACCGGGGACCAAAACGGTGTCACCCACTTTGACATTGGCGCGGGTCAACATGCCCTCTGCCGTGGAATACGAACAACTAAACGTTGCCAGTTCTGCATCGCTGTAATCCGAATTCACTGCCCATGCATTTGCCGCGGGTATTTTTGCGTATTGTGCAAAACCGCCATCGCATTCAGACCCGAAATAAGATGTTTTATCCATATTTAGGGGATCGCCTGGATCGCGCAGCCAGTTGTCTGTAATCACACGTTCACCAATGCGGGCGGGATCAACATTTGCACCAACGGCAACAATCTGACCGCAAATATCGGCACCCTGAATGCGCGGAAATGTGATTGGACGGCCGCCCCAGGTTGGATCCTCGTCTGATACGGTGTCGTATGAATCCCCGGTTGTCGCCTCGCTCACACCTTTGGAGTACCAGCCAGAGCGTGTGTTCACGTCAGTATTATTTAACCCACAGGCGGCAACCCGTATCAATACGTCATCCGCGTCTGGTGTTGGCGTTGGCCAATCTGTGCGCCATTCATACATGTCCATGCCGCCATTTCCGTTCAGTACCATTGCCGACATGGTATTTGGGACAGTGTTATCAGGATGCGACATCGAATTCTCCTGTGGGTAATAGGTGTCGGCATAAACCAACGATGTTTCAATATAATCGGCACGTCAATTTGCGACTATTTGGTATAAATAGTTTTGTGAAAAACGACCTTATGTTTTATTTCATTATTTTCTCAACCTTGCTGTAGTATTTGTGACTCGACTACGTCTGACCCATTGTCCTATCCCGATGGGGTGATTGATCCCATCAGCAATTGTGTGGGAAAGCATACAAGGCGTGCTTCGATGATCTATTGAACAAAACGATGGGTGTATAATGTGGAATAGATTTGCAGTGGTCTTTGTGGTTGTCTTAATGATTGGACAGGGTGCTGTTGCGCAAGGTATCTTAGGCCAACTTTTAGGGTTGGATCAAGACGGATCACGCGAAGCGGCAGAGCAAGCTGAATTATTCCCAGAAGTTGGAAACACTGAACCTGAACCATCGCTCGCCGAATTAATCGACGCAGAAAAGTCTGATTATCCCGAATTGGTGTCTTCGTCCGAATACGCGACGCGATTTGATTGCGTTCAAGCAATTTCAGGCATTTATGACGCCTCATTGGTTGAGGGGATTTACGCCATTCCGCGCATGGATTTCTGGTTGGATCGTTACATTGGTAGGGCGCGTGAAATATATATATGTGACGGATCCGTTTTGAATGCCTATTACGACAGCAACAATTCCGTTCCCGTGCGTTGGCGCATGGTGCGCACTTCCCTAGATCTGATTTTAGCGGAATTACAAACCGACGAGCAAGAATAACACCGGATGCGCAGATCACAGGGCCGCACGGAGCTGTTTTATATCCACGTCAAGACCTGAAAAATGACGCCAAGCATGCACACCCTGATAGAAAAACAGTTCATATCCCGAAATAATCTGCGCACCTGTGGTTTTTGCATCTTTTAAAAAATTGGTCTCAATCGGTGTATAAACAGCGTCAAAAACCCAAGCGGCCTGTGAGGTAGCCTTTCGTTCAAATGCTTTCCCTGGATATCCAACCATTCCCAAAGGTGTTCCATTCAGCAGCCCATCACAATCCGCTGCTGCGATATCCAGGTCATCGAAGGCAACCACAACGCTTTGCGTCCCAAGGGCGTTTAAATCATTGGTTAATTTTTGCGCTTTGGCGATGTCACGATCAAATAGACGAATTTCTTCGGCGCCCAGCTTTATAAGGCCAAAGGCCAATGCCCGCCCTACACCACCTGTGCCAATCAAACAGCAGACCCCTGGCTTTATGCCCGTTCGGACGTTGTCATAGGCAGCAATAAATCCAGTATAGTCGGTGTTGTAGGCCCTGGGCGATTTACCATGGAAAACGACTGTATTTACTGCCGCGACAGCACGCACGATGGGGTCGTCTATTTCAACCTTTTGAACCACGTATTCTTTGTACGGGTATGTGATATTGATGGCCTGATATCCATTCGCAGGACATGTTTCGAAAATCTCATCGAATGTTTGGTTCAACTCTTTGGGAATTAGGCGGTCGTATTGTACGTCCACATTATTCAGACTACCCGCAACACGGTGCAAATCTGGTGCGCGCGACGCGGCGATGTTATCGCCGATTAAACCTAATTTCAAAGTCGATGCATCGCCCATATATAACGCCATTTAATATTGCTCTGGTGTAGCATAACGGCACTTGCCGAGATCAGCAATTTCAAAAGATATTTCGATAATTTACTAAATTGTCACATACTCGTTACATTTGCACTGCAAGGCACGCAGTACAAAGACGTACCCTCAAGGAGCCGAATTATGACAGTTTACGCAGTGAATGGATTGGGCAGGATCGGGAAATTGATCCTGCGCCCGCTGTTGAAATCTGGTGCAGAAATCGCATTTTTGAACGATGCGGTGGGGACTCCTGAAATGCATGCGCATCTGGTTGAATTCGACACGGTTCATGGGCGCTGGGATGCTGATTTTTCGCATGATGCAAAGTCGATTACCATTAATGGGACGCACCTGCCGATGTTTTGCGAAAGATCCCTAGATGCTCTGCCCTTGGAGGGTGTCGATGTTGTGATCGACTGCACGGGGTATTTTAAAACCGCGGAACGTATTCAGGGTTATTTCGATGCTGGCGTCAAAAAGGTTGTGGTTTCTGCGCCTGTTAAGGACGGGAATGCAGTCAATATTGTTCATGGCGTCAATCATTACATTTATGACGTGAACGAACATGATATCGTAACGGCGGCCAGCTGCACAACGAACTGCCTTGCACCCGTGGTCAAGGTACTTCACGAAAACCTTGGAATTCGACATGGGTCAATTACAACTATTCACGATGTGACCAATACCCAAACGATCGTCGATCGCCCTGCCAAGGATTTGCGGCGCGCGCGCTCTGCCCTTAATTCTTTGATCCCGACAACAACGGGATCTGCAACAGCCATCACATTGATTTACCCTGAACTGGCGGGCAAACTAAACGGCCATGCTGTGCGTGTTCCCTTATTGAATGCGTCACTTACGGATTGTGTGTTTGAGGTTGCACAGGAAACGACCGCTGAAGAGGTAAACGCGATGTTCAAAGAGGCCGCTGAGGGTGAGTTAAACGGAATATTGGGATATGAAACCCGCCCGCTCGTGTCAGCGGATTACACCAACGACATCCGTTCTTCTATCATCGATGCGCCCAGCACCATGGTGGTAAACGGGACGCAAGTCAAAGTTTATGCGTGGTATGACAATGAAATGGGCTATGCGTACCGATTGGTGGATGTGGCCCTAATGGTTGGAAAGTCGTTGTCCAAATGAGCAAACCTAACGGCATGGCGGCATATATTGCAGTAACAGCTGCCTATTGGGCGTTTATGTTGTCTGATGGCGCCTTGCGCATGCTAGTATTGTTACACTTTCACACTTTGGGCTTTTCGCCTTTGCATTTGGCCTATTTGTTCGTGCTTTATGAACTTGCGGGCATCATCACGAACCTAAGTGCAGGATGGATTGCAGCGCGATTTGGGTTGTCCTCAACGCTGTACGCTGGTTTGGCACTGCAAATCCTTGCATTGATCGCGCTGCTGCAATTGTCACCGGATTGGACGATTTGGGCCTCGGTCGCCTATGTTATGTTCGCGCAAGGCTTATCAGGCGTTGCCAAAGATTTGTCCAAGATGAGTGCTAAGTCCGCGGTGAAGCTTTTGGCCCCTAAGTCTGAGGGCGGATTATTCCGTTGGGTCGCTATTTTGACAGGATCCAAGAACGCTATCAAAGGCTTAGGTTTTTTTGTGGGCGCTGTGTCGCTGGGAATATTCGGGTTTCAGGCAGTGATCCAAGGGATAGCTTCATTCTTGGGGAGCATTTTGTTGATTTTGATCCTACGCATGCCATCGGGGTTACCCACAGGACGTAAGGACGCAAAATTCAAAGAGGTCATTTCTAAAAATCCTAATGTCAATTGGTTATCGCTGGCGCGTGTATTTTTGTTCGGGGCGCGGGATGTGTGGTTTGTTGTTGGGATTCCAATCTACTTTTATGCGGTTTTATCGGATGGCAGCACCGAGGGAAATAGCAATGCCTTTTTCCTAATCGGTGGCTTTATGGCGATCTGGATCATCCTTTATGGCTTGGTGCAGGGCAATGCTCATCGAATTCTGAGGGCAACCACGCGCGGTTCAAATGCCCTTATCCAGGACGCCGCACGTTGGGCTCTGATGCTGCTGATTGTACCAATATGCCTATCGATATTTTTGTTTATTCGTCCTGATGCAACAATGCTAAACGCCACGGTTGTTGTTACCGGTCTATTGGTGTTTGGCGCGATCTTTGCGGTAAACTCATCCCTTCACTCCTACCTTATCTTAGAATTCAGCACAGGATCGCGCGTCACTATGGATGTGGGTTTCTATTATATGGCGAATGCATCAGGCCGTTTGCTGGGAACGCTTTTGTCGGGGATAAGTTATCAAATGGGTGGCGTAAGTGCGTGTTTAAGCATAGCCGTATTCATGTTGGCCCTGTCGGCATTTGCGGCAGCGCGATTAAAATCTTCCTAACCCTGCCATTGCCCATGTCGTTTATCTATGGCAAGAAGCAAGCGATACGACGCTTTCATGAGAGTTTGACATGACAGATTACGCAACCCGCCGCACAATGATGGTTGATACGCAAATTCGCCCATCAGACGTGACCAAATTCCCAATCATTTCCGCAATGCTTTCCGTCCCGCGCGAAAATTTCGTACCGCGTGATAAGCGCGAGGCGGCTTATATGGGGGATAACATTGATTTGGGCGGCAATCGTACGATCCTGGATCCGCGTACATTTGCGAAAATGTTGGATGCATTGGATATCCAGCCGACCGATTTTGTTTTGGATATCGGCATGGGGCTTGGATATTCAGCGGCAGTTTTATCGCAACTGGGCGAAGCTGTTGTTGCGGTTGAGGATGATCAGACTCGTTTTGATGAAGCAAGCGAAGCATTGGGCGATTTTGGCGCTGACAATGTCATCCCGCATTTGGGCGAACTGGCAGAGGGTGCCGCAGAACACGGGCCGTATGACGTTATTCTGATCCAGGGCGCGGTTGAACACGTACCTGATACTGTGTTGGCACAGATAAAAGATGGTGGCAAAATAGCATGTCTTTTCGCAGAAGGTGCGCTTGGGACAGTTAAAATTGGATACAAGCTTGACGGACGTATGGATTGGCGCGCATCGTTTAACGCGGGTGCCCCAACATTGGATGGATTTCAACGCCATCGGGCGTTTACATTATAACGAGAGGCTTGGCGCATTTCTGTCAGGTGATTTTGAAAAAGGTTTGACATGATACGAGTGCGTTTTGGAATGAAATTATCGGTACTAGCCGTATCAGCGTTGATCGTTGGGGCAGGAGCCGCCTCCGCAGATACGCTTCGTCAGGCACTGATCAAAGCTTATAATAATTCTGGACTACTGGAGCAAAATCGTGCGGTTCTGCGTGCTGCGGATGAGGATGTTGCACAAGCTGCGGCAACCTTGCGTCCTGTATTCAATTGGAGCGCTGGGGTCACACATAATTTCAGCAATACGGATAGCACCTCGCAGTCTTTGGCGCTGTCTGCTGAAATGACAATTTATGATGGTGGTTCGAATAAATTCGCGATCGAAGCCACAAAAGAAACTGTTTTGGCGACACGTCAATCTTTGATTTCAGTTGAGCAGAACGTTTTGTTGGACGCTGTTCAGGCATATATGGATGTGCGGCGCGAAACGGAAACGGTTGCACTTCGTCAAAATAACTTGCGTGTGATCCAAGAAGAACTGAGGGCTGCGCAAGACCGGTTTGATGTGGGCGAAGTTACAAAAACAGATGTCGCTTTGGCAGAGGCGCGATTGGCGTCCTCACTTGCTCAGTTAGAAGCCGCAAAAGGTGCGACACAACAAGCCAAAGCACGATATAAGCAAGCGGTGGGTGTTAATGCCAATGGTCTATCCACACCGCCCAGCCTGCCGAAACTGCCTGCCTCGGCTGAAGCGGCACAGTCTGTTGCGATACGCAATCATCCAGCGATGCGTCAAATTCAGCATACGATCAAAGCAGCAGATCTGAACATTGCACGTGCAAAAACAGCCAGTGGACCAACCGCCACGATAGGTGGGTCCTATGGTATTGCCCGCACGAACAGTTCGAAAGCAACAGAGCCTGGATCGATTTCATTCAATATCCGTGGTCCGATCTATACGGGTGGAAATATCCCCTCTGTCATCCGCAAAGCGCAGGCACAAAAAGAAGCACAGGTCGCGAAACTACATGTCAGCAAGCGCCAGATTGAGCAGGCAACCGCAACTTCATATGCCCTGTTGGATATGGCACGTGCCAGTCGCAAGGCAACAGAAGAGCAAATTCGCGCCTCACAAGTCGCCTTTGACGGAACGAAAGAAGAGGCAAAATTAGGAGCCCGCACTACCTTAGACGTGTTGAATGCAGAACAAGACCTTTTGAATGCCAAAGCTAGCCTAATTACTGCATTGGTTGAAGAGCAGGTTGCAGCCTACCGCCTATTGGCGCAGATGGGTCAATTGACCGTAGACCATCTGAATTTGCCGGTACAAAAATATGATCCAGACGCATATTATAACCATGTCAAAGATGCCCCAGCGGCCAGCGATCAAGGAAAAGCTCTGGATCGCGTTTTAAAGGCACTGGGCCAGAAGTAAGCTTGTATGTTGTGACAATCCGCATTGAAAGTTACCCTAGTGTTAGAAAATTGGGTTAATTGCTGAATGTCCGGATCAACAGAACAAAAAGCGACAGGGGAACTTTTGTAATCGTTTAAATGTATCGTGTCAGAAGAAACTGGACAAAATTACGGCGCAAAATTGGTTTTGTCACAATCGCAACGCATGGGGCTTGATCAAAAGCAACGTGCGCCAAGACCATTGGTATTGTCCCATTCGTTAAAGGCCAAAGTCACCCAATTGGAAGAAAACATTGCACGCACGGCTGATGAGTGAGAACGAAATGGTGATCATGACAGCGATTGCGCGGGGGGCGTTACGGCGACACTTGATTGGGAACGTGTTGCCGATGCTGCAACAGATGAGTTTGATGAAACTGTGGCAGCATTCATCGCCGAACCGATCGCGCGGCCAGGTGCCGAGTTCTTAAATAACGAAGTAATGGACGCGTTGCGAGAGATCGTGGCAAAGATTATTAACGAAGAATTAAAGGGATATATGGGTGAAGAGATTACTGAAAAGATACGTCAGACGATACAGCATGAAATAAAACCGGCATTAGGAGAAAGCTAAAAATAAAAAGCGCAGGCCCCAAGCCCGCGCAGATTAAATTTCTTGTGTTTTATGCTTATGCAGCTTCAGCTTGTTGCGCCGCGTGACGTCGTTCACTTTCCTCACGTGACAATGCGACAGATGTACGTACACCTTTTTCAACAAACTCCATCAATCCTGCAACAACCCGTTCATTAGGATCAATGCCTGCACAAGACAACACTTCACGCCCATCGCGTGACCGCGCCCAACGCGCGATTTGGTCTGGGCCGTTGCCGTATTTTTTATCGTCCGCAATCGCATCGTCCAATGCTGCCAATACCACTGCTGCAAACAGTTTGCGGGCACGGTTACCTTGTTCAGCGTTAAATGCAGTTGCATCAACGAAATCAACCATCTCGTCGTCCTTTTATATCTTGTCATTTTGGCGTAGCGATGCTTATGCCCGAAAAAAAACGATTCGGATAGACTTATTTTGCATAACTGCTATGCTGAAAACGCATATCGTCTCCGCAGATAAGCGCGCTTGCCAACTAACGGTCTAGCAGATATAGCGGCGAAAGATTTAAATTCAACTTTTGAACGAGGTCTTTCGGATGCCAAAAATCAACGGAAACGAAATTCGTCCAGGTAATGTGTTAGAACATGATGGCGGTCTTTGGGCTGCGGTGAAAGTTGATCATGTAAAACCAGGCAAAGGCGGTGCCTTTGCCCAGGTCGAATTGCGTAATTTGCGTAATGGTTCCAAACTAAATGAACGCTTCCGCAGCGCTGATAAAGTTGAGCGCGTCCGTCTAGAGCAAAAAGACCAACAGTTCCTGTATGAGTCTGATGGTATGTTAGTGTTTATGGATACGGAAACATATGAACAAATCGAACTTCCCGCCGATCTATTGGGTGAGCGTCGTCCGTTTCTTCAGGATGGTATGACCATTGTCGTTGAATTTTATGATGAGGAAGCATTGAACGCGACCCTTCCACAAAAAGTCACATGCAAGGTGGTTGAAACAGAACCAGTGGTCAAAGGCCAAACTGCCGCAAATAGCTTTAAACCTGCGATCTTGGATAACGGTGTCAAGGTTATGGTGCCACCCTTTATTGCGCAGGACGAAGACATCGTTGTGAACACTGAAACGATGGATTATTCAGAGCGCGCCTAAGCGAAATATTTGTGGGCCGAGGGCTCACTTTTATTTCTGCCACGTGACAGGAATACCGTTAACGCTGATGTTTCCATCCACACGATCATACCGCAAATAGGCAAGTGCGCGTTTACCCGCGCTGGTATGCGTGCGGCCAATTACCTTACCATTTGAAATAACGTCTGCGTTTTCTAAAATGTCAGCATCTGCAATCAATCGCACCAAACCCTTCCTAAGTTCGGTTTTGTGCTTCATGCGCGCGGTCACTTCTTGGCCGACATAACAGCCTTTTCTAAAATCAACGCCATTTAAATCTTCGAAACCCATTTCAAGGATATAGCTTTCAGCGTCCAATTCACGCCCCATTTCGGGGATTTTATGTTCAACGCGCAAGGCGTCCCAATCGATCGTATCCGTATTGCGATCCTCACTGCCATAATAACGCCATCCAAGATTGGCATCTCGTGGATCTGTAAAAGCACCCTCTGGTGCATCTGTTAGGCCGCAGGATACAATCAAATCGGTTTCTGAAATTGTGACGTCTGCTCGCAGTTTGTACATGTTCAGACGTGGGATCAGCGTGGCCGAGGCATATGCATCGACATCCATCAAGATATTGTTACCCTCTGCCATCAGAAAAAAATCAGCAATAAATTTGCCCTGCGGTGTCAAAAGCGCAGAATAAACTGGACCTGTATCAAGACGTTTGACGTCATTGGTGATCAAGTTTTGCAGAAAGTTCCTGGCATCTGTGCCAGAAAATCGAAATACCTTGCGTTGCATTTTTCTACCATTCTTATGCTAATTGGTTCATTACATATAAGGACCAACCATTTGATTGGAAAGAGATGTCACAAAAACTGGGTGTCGTCATCCCAACTATGAATGCTGAACAGGCGCTGCCATCAACTCTTGAAAGTTTGATGGAAGGTGTTTTCGCGGGTGTGGTCGCTGACTTGGTGATTGTTGATGGTGGTTCAATTGATGCAACTATCAATATGGCAAAAGAAGTTGGCGCGACATTTTTGGAGACAAAGCCATCGCGGGGGGGGCAGATTTTGGCAGGTGTATCCGCATGCAAATGCGATTGGGTTTTGATCCTTCATGCGGATTCACGTCTTTCCCATGGATGGGCAGAATTGATCCCGATGGCACCTGATCCTGAACGTGCATATTATTTTCAACTGCAATTTGATGCAGTTGGTTTGGCCGCATGGTGGGTAGCGAAATGGGCAAACCTACGATCCAAAATTTTCACGCTGCCTTATGGAGATCAGGGTATCCTGATACATAAAAACCTTCTTGCTGCTGTTGGGGATTATCCAACTGCACCGTTGATGGAGGATGTAATCCTAGCCCGTAAATTGGGACGCCGTTTGACTGCTTTGCCAATTGTGATCGTGACCAGCGCTGAAAAATATGTCACGCAGGGATGGTTGCGCCGCGGGTTTCTAAATCTCGCCCTGCTGTTTCAATTTTTGTTGGGGAAAACACCCGAGACACTTTACAAAAAATACTATTCCTGATGCAGGTGCCGGTCCTGAATGCGAAGGGTTCTGTCCATTTTCGCGGCAAGATTGGGATTATGTGTGGCGATCAATGCACACAGGCCCGTTTCCCGTGCAATTTGAATGATTAGGTTAAACACCTGATCTGATGTCGTCTCATCTAGGTTTCCTGTGGGTTCGTCGGCAAGCAGCGTGCTGGGATTATTGGCCAAGGCTCGGCACAGCGCCACACGTTGCTGCTCGCCCCCTGATAATTGTGAGGGGCGATGGTCCGCCCGCTTGCTCAACCCAACCATGTCCAACAGATCGCCTGCACGTTTTTTGGCGGCAGAAGAATGCGCGCCATTGGCCAATTGGGGTAGAGTAATATTTTCCAACGCACTGAATTCGGGCAATAAATGATGGAACTGGTATACAAATCCAATGTCTTGACGCCTGGCAGCGGTGCGCTGTCGGTCACCCGCAGTACCAATCGCAGATCCGTGTAAATAAACGTCACCCTGATCGGGGGTATCCAAGAGGCCTGCTATGTGCAGCAATGTGGATTTACCCGCACCAGATGGCGCAACCAGCGCGCTGATCTGCCCGCGTTTTAGTACAACGTTCACATCCTCCAAAACGCTAAGCTCATTCGGGGCTCCGGCGTTGTAGGATTTGTGAATTCTACGTAGTTCAAGCACAACATCACTCATAGCGAAGCGCCTCAACCGGGTTCATGCGTGCCGCACGCCGCGCCGGAAAATAGGTGACACCAAAGCTTAGTCCAAGTGACAGAGTGACAGCGGTGATCACATCATCCAATTTCAATTCGGCAGGAATTTCATAAATCCCGCGAATGGATGGATCCCAAACACCGCCGCCTGACACATAGTTCACAAAGGCGAAAATTGTATCCACGTAAATCGCGAATAGGCATCCCAAAACGGTTCCAGATAAAGTTCCTAGAACTCCAGTGAACGCGCCGCAGAGGAAAAATACGCGCAAGACGGCCCCTTCGCTTAATCCCATCGTGCGCAAAATGCCTATATCGCGCCCCTTATTCTTAACCAACATGATTAAGCCTGAAACAATATTCATCGACGCTATGGTGACAAGGATCGACATGATGATGAACATCACGTTGTCTTCAATCGTTAGGGCGCGCAAATAATTGCCAGAGGCATCCTTCCAGCTCCAGAATTGAATATAATGGGGCACTGAGGGAGCAAGTCGTGCGACCACATCTTCGACCCGATCAGGTTCTCTCACCAACACCTCGATTTCATCGGCACGATCAGCGCGATTGAAATAATCTTGCGCTACGGTAAAGGGCATGTAAACGCGCACCTTATCCATGTCATGTCGACCTGCGGAAAAGATGAATGAAACAGTAAACGATTTTACCCTTGGGCTGGTTCCAAATGCCGTTTTTACGCCATCTGGACTGATCAATTTGATTTGGTCACCTACTCCAACGCCCAAGGTGCGCGCAACTCCAGAACCAATTGCAACACCATTTGCAAAATCATCGACACGCCCGATCACTGTTTCAGGGTCCACAATGCGGCGCAGATCCACCAAATTGTCTTGCGATATTCCAAAAACCTCAACGCCTGCGTTCGTGCTGTTTGCATTTGCCATGACTTGCCCTTTGATCAAGGGGGCAGCCCGCAGAACACCATCAGCAGAACGCAGTATATCTGCTAACTGTTCATAGTTTTGAATGCTTCTATCGATTTGGTTCTGCCCTGTTGTTTGGGGTAGGCGATAAACGGTTACATGGGCGTTTGCCCCTAACACTGTATCCACGATTTCTGTGCGAAATCCCGACCGTACTGCCAGCGTAGCAATCAATGCAAAAACCGCTAGCGTAATTCCAATTAGGCTGATCCATGTCATGGTGCTCACGCCGCCCTCGGTACGCTTAGAACGTAGGTACCGCCAGGCAATCATAAATTCGTACTTTGAAAATGGATGGGGTGTACCCTTCACATTCTGTTCCTTCTATTTTGGGTTCAACTTGCGCAGATCGTTGCAGATGGTCAAGCCGCCTTGGCAGATTTTCTCTGATGTCCTATAGATTGCTGGGATACAGTTAGGGGCCAAAAAAATGAGCAACGCAAGATACGCAAAATTGGTGCAAGGTCTACCTGCAACCGTTCCGTTTGTTGGTCCCGAAACCCAAGAACGTGATCGCGGGTCAGCATTTGATGTCCGTCTTGGGGCGAATGAAAATATTTTTGGACCCTCCCCAAAGGCAATTGCGGCCCTGAACAAAGTGGCGTCTGATATTTGGATGTATGGTGATCCAACCAGTTTCGATTTACGCCAAGCACTCAGCACGCATTTGGGCTGCTCAATGGGCAATGTTGTCGTCGGCGAAGGCATCGACGGATTATTGGGTTATTTGGTGCGTTTGCTGGTGGACGCGGGCGATCACGTTGTGACATCTGATGGCGCCTATCCCACCTTCAACTATCATGTGGCAGGGTATGGTGGCACCTTACACAAAGTCCCATACAAAGATGATAAAGAGGATTTGTCCGCATTGTTGGCCAAAGCGGAAGAGGTTGACGCAAAACTTGTGTATTTCGCGAACCCAGATAATCCAATGGGAAGTTGGACAACAGGCGCTGAAATTGAAGCAGCGTTAAATGATATCCCAGCTGGAACTGTGTTGTTACTGGATGAAGCATATGTTGAATTTGCGCCCGCAGATGCCGTGCCCTCCATCGATATCGAAGACCCGCGTGTTATTCGAATGCGCACGTTTTCAAAAGCCTATGGGATGGCGGGGGCCCGTGTCGGTTACGCTTTTGGAGCGACTGAGTTGATCATAAGTTTTGAAAAAATCCGCAATCATTTCGGCATGAACCGCGCGGCGCAAACGGCGGCGATTGCGGCGTTGCAGGATGTGAATTGGTTGTGCAAAACGATTGCTGATGTCGAAACTTCACGTCAGGCGATTTCCCAAATTGCCGCTGATAATGGTTTGGTGGCTCTGCCATCTGCGACGAACTTTGTCACAATTGACTGTGGTCGTGATGGGGATTACGCGCGGCGCGTTTTGGGCAGTTTGGTGGCGCAGGGCGTTTTTGTGCGCATGCCGTTCGTCTCACCCCAAGATCGCTGTATTCGTCTCAGCGTGGGTCGCGAACAAGATTTAGAATTCGTCGCCGCAGCATTGCCAAAGGCGCTTGCAGATGCTTAGGCGCCTGCAAGCACGTGCGTGGCTGCGTCGATTGCGCCTGTCCCGTAGGGAATATTGTTCGCGATCAAACCCGCCTGAACGGTTGAGAGCATACCCAAAATCATTTGTGCGTTTACGTGCCCCATGTGACCAAATCGGAAAAACCCATCACCCTTAGGATCTTCGGGTGTTGACATGCCAAGTCCGATGCCCAGCGTTAGGCCCGCGCTATGCTGTGTCCAATTGCGTAAATTTTTCGCGTGCGGAATGCCCATATGCAAGGCCGTAACCGCGGTGCTGCGTAGGGATTTGTCTTGAATGTTCATGCGCATGGGCCCATCCGCCCCCCAACATTCAACAGCGGCCCAAATGGCCCTGGCCAATGTTTCGTGACGTGTCCAGATATTTTCGATGCCCTCGGCCCGGATCATATCCAGCGCAACACGCAACCCATACAAATGATGCGTTGGGGCCGTACCACAGAAATAATGCGCCAAAATTTCGGGGTTGGCGCGTTGTCCCCATTCCCAATATGAACTGACGTAGGGTAATTGTTTCTGACACTTGGCCGCTTTATCATTAAAATAGACAAAGGCCATGCCCGCGGGGACCATCAACCCCTTTTGACAAGCCGCGACCATGACATCCGCGCCCCAAGTATCCATTTTAAATTCATCGCACCCCAATGATGCCACGCAGTCGACCGCCAACAACGCATTAGATCCCAAATCATCCAATAACGACCGAACCGTAGCAATATCATTTTTCACAGATGTTGAAGTGTCGACATGTGTGACCAAAACGGCCTTGTAATAATCGCTGGGGTACGCACGTAGCGCTGTTTCCAATGCATCTAAATCAATTGTGGATTGGGTGCCGTATTCAACGAAATCTGCCTGAATTCCCATTGCGCGTGCCATCTTGGCCCACCCATGCGCAAACCATCCTGTCGCGGCGACTAAAACGCGATCGCCGTGGCAGGCCATGTTCGCCAATGCCGCTTCCCATGCGCCGTGTCCATTCGCGATATAGAGCGCGACGTTGCCTTCGGTTTGAGCCACATAGCGCAGATCGGGAACAAGTGTGTGCGTTAAATCAACAAGCTCACCTTCATATATGTTTGGCGATGCGCGGTGCATGGCACGCAACACGGCCTCTGGAATGACAGAAGGTCCGGGGATCGCAAGGTATGTTTGACCATTTGACAGGTTCATTGGAATTCCTTTTGTTTATGCCATCAATCAATAGTCGGGATTTGTGCGACGTCAACATGGCATGCGTTTGGGGTGACGAAACCTTACCTAGGCAATAGGCCGCGCACAGGGACCCATATGTTTAAGAAAATCGCAGATCTCTACTTTGTTTGGGAACGCCATCTGCGCGATTCATTTGGGGATGATATTGAAACCCCTAAAGGGCGGTTTTGGGCCTATGTCCATTTTCATTTGATGGATCACGCATTTTTTCGGGTGTTGTGGGCAAATATGCGTGAAATTGCGCCCGATGTGTACCGATCAAATCAACCCTCGCCACGTCGTATTGCGAAGTGGAAGGCGAAGGGCATCCAAACGGTTGTTAATCTACGTGGCGCGCCAATCCAATCGCATGGTTTGCTTGAGGAAGAAGCCTGTAACGCCGCAGGGATTGGTATGGTGTGTCTGAAATTTGGGGCACGTCACGCCCCTGACAAGACCCTGTTACTTGAGCTGTTCGAGATATTTGATGACCTTAAGGAACCGGCTGCATTTCATTGTAAATCAGGGGTAGATCGCGCAGGTTTTGTTTCCGCGCTGTATCTGAATATAGTTGCGGGCCACCTGATGGAAGAAGCGGCAAAACAACTAAGTTTGCGCCACTTGCATGCTGATTTCACACTAACAGGTGTCGTTTATTATACTTTACGTGTGTGTATGGAACGCAACCGACGATTGTCGAGTTCGTTTCGTGACTGGGTTGTTTCAGAATATGATGCGCCGACCGTGTATCACGGATATCAAGATCGCATCATGTGGTCAGAAACGGTGGATAAATTGCAGGGCCTTACGCCTGCTGTGTGATCCAAACACCAACCGCCATGACGGCGATACCACTGGCACGAACAAGGTTCAGAGAATTTTGCGCAGCCCCAAAAAGGGCAAAATGATCGATTGCCGCAGCGCTGACCAACTGTCCCAACAAAACGAAGAAGACTGAGTTACCAACGCCAAATTTTGGCGCGATGAATGTGATCGAAAGAACGTAAAACGCAATCAGTACTCCGGCAAAAAACAGATGCTTTGGCGCCTGACTAGCAGTTTTCAACGGATTTAGGCCAGTTGCAAATGCCAGTGCCCATGTGACAAGGCCCGCAATCGTGAACAGAATTGCGGCTGCAACGATTGGAGATACGATAAAACGACCAAGGGCAGCATTCAACGCGGCTAGGATGGGAATTCCGATCCCCGCAAGAAACATGATCGCCGCATAATGGTGCATGTCGGGGTCCTAAACGTCCAACTCTTCAACGAAACGCGCATTTTCCTGAATGTACTGGAAACGTAATTCGGGTTTTTTGCCCATCAGACGTTCGACTAAATCTGTTGTTTCGCCTGGCTCGTCTTCGTCTATGGTCACGCGGATCAATTTACGCGTCTTAGGATCCATTGTTGTTTCTTTTAGGTCTTTGGCATCCATTTCGCCCAAACCTTTGAATCGTTGAACGTCAATCTTGCCTTTGCCACCAATTCCCTTGGTCAGATAGGTGTCTTTTTCCAAATCAGTTGAAACGTACAAGCGCTTGGCGCCTTGGGTCAAACGATAGAGTGGGGGACAGGCTAAAAACAGGTGACCATTGTCAATCAAGGGTCGCATTTGGGTGTAGAAGAATGTCATAAGCAATGAGGCTATATGCGCGCCGTCAACGTCCGCATCGGTCATGATTATAATTTTGTCATACCGTAGGTCATCAAGATTAAAGCGGGTTCCCATGCCAACGCCCAATGCTTCGCACAGATCGTTGATTTCTGCGTTTTGCCCCAGCTTATTTGACGCGGCTCCCAACACGTTGAGGATCTTTCCCTTCAGTGGAAGCAAAGCTTGGTTTTCACGGTTTCGAGCACCCTTGGCGGATCCACCCGCACTGTCACCCTCAACGATGAAAAGCTCGGTACCTTCGCGGTTTTTGGCGGTACAATCGGTTAGCTTACCTGGCAGGCGCAGTTTTTTCGTTGCGGATTTGCGCGCGGTTTCTTTTTCCTGACGACGGCGCATGCGTTCTTCTGCTCTCAAAACAAGGAAATCCAGGATTGCACCAGCTGATTTTGTATCTGCTGCCAACCAATTGTCGAAATGGTCCCGCACGGAATTTTCAACCAATCGGGCCGCTTCGTTGGTTGCAAGACGATCTTTTGTCTGACCCACAAATTCGGGTTCGCGAATAAAACAGCTGACCAACGCGCACCCGCCCGTGATCAAATCTTCGCGCGTAATGTCCTTGGCCTTGCGATTGTTGATCCGTTCGCCATAGGCACGAATGCCTTTCAGAATGGCGGCCCAAAAACCGCTTTCGTGCGTGCCGCCTTCGGGCGTAGGAACGGTGTTACAGTATGATTGAATAAATCCATCGCGTGATGGGGTCCAGTTGATGGCCCATTCCACCTTGCCCGGTGTTTGAAAACGTTCATTGAAATCAACGACACCCGCAAATGGATTTTCAGAATACGTCGTGGCGCCATTCAGTGTCTCACGTAGGTAATCAGCCAACCCACCTGGGAAATGAAAGGTTGCCTCGGTTGGGGTTATGCCATCATCAATTTCGGATTTCCATCGGATTTCGACGCCACTGAACAAATAGGCCTTAGACCGGATTGATTTGAACAATCGGGCAGGTTTAAAGCGGTTTGCACCAAAAATTTGTTCATCTGCGTGAAACGTGACAGATGTTCCACGTCGGTTTGGAGCTGCACCAACTTTCTCAACACTTGTCTGTGGAATGCCGCGTGAAAAGCGTTGTTCAAACAACTCTTTATTGCGCGCAACTTGTACTAACATCTTGTCAGATAGGGCGTTTACAACTGATGCTCCGACGCCGTGCAAACCGCCAGAGGTTTGGTAGGCCTTGCCACTAAACTTCCCGCCCGCATGCAGGGTGCACAAAATAACCTCGAGCGCGGATTTGTCAGGGAATTTGGGGTGCGGATCAATCGGAATTCCTCGTCCATTGTCCCGAACTGTTAGCGAATAGTCGGCGTGTAATTCCACCTCAATGCGGTTCGCATGCCCTGCAACGGCTTCGTCCATCGAGTTATCAAGGATTTCAGCGACCATATGGTGCAGTGCACGTTCATCGGTGCCGCCGATATACATGCCTGGGCGTTTTCGGACAGGTTCCAGACCCTCCAAAACCTCAATCGACGATGCGCTATAATCGTCAGTTTGGCTGTTATCCAAAAGATCAGTCATGTAAAGTGCTCGATTATTGTTTCTAGATACTATGACAGCAAGTCCACCAAAGGAAAAGAGCAGATTGAGACATCGGATAGCACTCAATTCACGCAGTAATTCGCTCTTTGGTTGTGTAAGTGAAGTGTTACGATCGTGATGAGCGGTCAAATAGTTCAAGCGGGTTCCGATAGGGTCGATGGCTTCGGTTCATTTAAGCAGTATTGCATTCCCTACTTCCCTCGCACCAATTTGACTCCCCTAACTTTCGGCAAAAAGAAAATCCTTGTTTGAATGACGCGTCAGGTCTACGGGGGTTACATGGCACTTTCGCAAAATACATTTCAAAATATTCAAAAGCTGGTTGTTTTGGGTCTGCCCATTGTTAGCAGTAATTTGGCCATGATGTTAATTGGTGTCACCGACATTGTGATGGTGGGGTGGCATTCGGTGGAAGAACTCGCCGCGCTTATTCTTGCGACGACTTTATTCTTTAATATTTTCATCTTGGGGTCTGGTGTTGCCTTTGCTGTGATGCCGGTGGTGTCCACCGCTGCGGCCGTTAGGGATGATACGACGGTGCGTCGCTCAACCCGAATGGCGTTATGGCTAAGTGTGATTTATGGCATTTTTGCACTACCAATTTTTTACATGTCAGAGGCTATTTTTCTGGGACTTGGTCAACAGCCAGAACTTGCACATCATGCCTCGGATTATATGTGGATATTGGCACCTGCGATCATTCCCTCACTTTGGGCTAATGTGATGCGCAGTTATCTGGCTGCGATGGAATTCACAAAAGTCATCATGTTAATCACTTGCGGTGTCGCAATTTTAAATGTTGGATTTAATCACATTTTGATTTTCGGCAGCTATGGCTTTCCCGAATTGGGAATTAAGGGTGCCGCGATAGCATCGTTATTGGTGAACATTCTAATGGCAATCATCACGTCCATTTATGCTGTTTATATATTACCTGAGCATGAAATATTCGCCCGTTTTCATCGCCCTGATTGGAGTGCATTGATCAAGGTGTTTAAACTTGGCGCTCCAATCGGCCTTTCGATTTTGGCGGAAACAGGTTTGTTTTCTGCCGCCTCAGTCATGATGGGATGGATCGGTGTCATAACGCTGGCTGCGCATGGGATTGCTTTGAAATTGGCAAGCCTAGCATTCATGGCACATTTGGGTTTGTCCCATGCTGTTACGATTCGCATGGGGAATGCGGCGGGACGAAAAGATCGGGTCGCAATGGTTGAGGTAACCAAAGCCGGAACAATTATTTCCGCGTGCTGGTCGTTGCTTACAATAATTCTGTTTGTCGGATTTGGCGCGCAGTTAATATCGCTGTTCCTAGATGAAAATGAAGGCGCGCGGGATTCCATCATAGCCTATGGCATTATGCTGTTGTGGATTGCTGCATTGTTTCAGCTTGTTGATGGTGGCCAGGTTTTGGCAATCGGCCTATTGCGCGGTTTACAAGATACTGCAATCCCGATGGTGATAACGGTTATCGGATATTGGGGCGTGGGTGTCCCGATTGCCTATTTTCTGGGGTTTTATACACCCCTGGCTGGTAGTGGAATTTGGCTTGGGCTAGTCGCTGGCCTTAGCTTTGCAGCCATAGGATTATCTGTGCGTTTTCGCCGCTATCTTGTAAACTATGAATAAGTGACGGCCTAATCCGTTAGGCTGTCACAGAACGCTTTTATTCGGGCACAGGCTTCAACCAGTACTTCATCTGACGTTGCATAGCTCACGCGAAAATGAGGGGACAAACCAAAGGCTGCGCCGAAAACCACAGCAACGCCTTTGCTCTCTAATAGCGCCATGGCGAAATCTTCGTCGTTTTCAATTGTTCTGCCGTTGGGCATTGTTTTGCCGATTAATCCCGCGATTGAGGGATAAACGTAAAACGCACCTTCGGGGACAGGGCACGTGATCCCATTTATTGCACTAAGAGCAGACACAACCAAATCGCGTCGACGATGAAACGCAATGTTGTTTTGCGCGATAAAATCTATTGGACCACTCAGGGCCTCTTGCGCAGCAAATTGACTAATTGTGCAGGGGTTTGATGTGCTTTGACTCTGGAGTTTGCGCATCGCTTTGATAATATGCTCAGGGCCGCCTGCGTATCCAATACGCCAACCCGTCATGGCATAAGCCTTGGACACGCCGTTGCAGGTTAGCGTGCGATCATACAGTTCTGGTTCAACCTGAGCGGGAGTCGCAAATTTAAAGTTACCATATGCTATGTGTTCATACATATCATCTGTCATGATGTGGACATGCGGATGACGTAGCAAGACGTCAGTCAGCGCTTTAACCTCGGCCCAGGAATATCCTCTGCCTGTGGGGTTTGAGGGAGAATTAAAGATGAACCACTTTGTGTTTGAGGTAATCGCGGCCTCTAGCGCATCTGGGGTTAGGCGGAAGTTTGTTTCCATTCCTGCTTCGACAATCACGGGGGTTCCACCCGCTAAAACGACCATATCGGGATAAGATACCCAATACGGCGCAGAAATTATCACTTCGTCGTCTGGATTTAAGGTTGCCAAGAGGGCATTAAACAGAACCTGCTTTCCCCCATTTGAGACCGAGATCTGCGAAGGATCGTACTCCAAAGCGTTTTCACGTTTGAATTTGCCACAGATGGCTTGTTTCAAGCTGAGCATCCCATCAGGATCCGTGTATTTTGTTTGGCCTGCGTGGATCGCGGCGATGGCGGCCTCTTTAATATGATCAGGTGTGTCAAAATCAGGTTCCCCTGCGCTTAGGCTGATGATGTCGCGGCCTTCGTGTTTCAGTTGTGTCGCCAAGGCTGACATCGCCACGGTTGGAGAGGGCTTAATGCGGGTAAGGGATTCTGAAAGTTCCATTTTGCGATCCAATTGAAGTTCGTTCGACAATGTCTTACGGTGCTAACCAGACGCAAACAATCACAAAAACTGAGAAAAAGATGCCAGATAACGAATTTGATTGGTACGGGCCTGAAACCTCGACATTCGGCGATCGCGTTTGCGCGGCGCGTGAACAGTCAGGAATGACGCAAAAGCAATTAGCCAAACGACTGGGTGTAAAATATTCAACGATCGTTTCGTGGGAGCAGGATTTATCTGAACCGCGCGCGAACCGACTTTCCATGTTGTCGGGGATTCTGAATGTGTCCTTTAGCTGGCTTCTGACGGGAGAGGGCGAAGGCGTGGACTCGCCTGATGAGAACTCTAAGTTAGCGCCCGAAATTTCAGACATCTTGATTGAAATTCGTGATCTTAAGGCTTCATTGGTTAAAAGTGCAGACCGTTTAGGACATCTGGAAAAGAAACTTCGCATAAAATTGAAAGAAAGCTGATGGAAACGCGCGAACATAAAATCAAACGTTTGACAATGCGTTCCATGCGCCGTGGGATCAAAGAAATGGATCTGATTTTGATGCGCTATGCTCAGGACAAACTGTCAGGAATGAGTGATGAAGCATTGAGTCATTATGATGCGCTTCTCAACGAAAATGACCAGGATCTATATCAATGGTGTTCGGGACAGATACCGCCGGCGACAGAATTCACTGATCTGATTGCGGATATCAAGGTACACATCGCTGAACGTTTTTAACGTTCAAAATTTTAACTTTATCTTCAGAAATGTCGCATAGGTAAGGCAAAGTAATTGCGTTAGAGGAGCCGATGGATAGTATGAAACCGTTCTCGCAAAACACCTAAATATGTGTCGCCCGTCAGTATTTAGATGCACATTCCTTGACTGAACGTCTTCTCTGGTTGCTGTTGGCTGGCCGAATGGGCCAGCCTTATTTTTGTAGTCTTACCAGTGGCCAATATTTTGCATCGACGTCCAAGGTTCAGCAGGCTCAAGCGCGTTGCCCATCTGCAAAAGTTCGATTGAAATATTGTCCGGTGAACGCACAAAGGCCATGCGACCATCACGCGGTGGACGGTTGATTATGATGCCATTATCCATCAAGTGTTGACACATGTCGTAAATATTTTCGACCTCATAGGCCAAGTGGCCGAAATGACGGCTGTCACTTGGCAACCCATCATCACTGTCCCAATTGTGGGTCAGCTCGACTGGACAGTCCTCTTGCCCCTCGGGGGCCATGAAGACCAAAGTGAAGCGGCCTTGCTCACTGTCATAATGACGTGTTTTCTTTAGGCCCAATAGCTCAAAGAAGGCTTGCGATTTTTCAAGATCCTTTACGCGGACCATTGTGTGTAAATATCGGATTTTCATAAAATTTCCCCTGTGTTTTTAGAATTTATGGCAGGTTCCAATCTAAAATAAAACCGCCAGCTTTGTCGTATTGATCGATTTCACCAGCATACGTACCGTTTTATCAATTCACAAACTGCATTGGAACTCGCGAAGTTAATGTAATGATGCGAGCACTTTCAGAAATTAGCCTGTCCGCATTTGTGGACACTGGGCCCTAGACTACCTCAGCGTTCAAACAGTTGACCGCTAGACAGTATTTGCAATTCGTTCATGAAATATCCGTTTGAACCTATTCCATTTGCGAAGATAACACAAACTGTGCCGAGTAAGCTAAACTCGTAGCCCGAGGTCACTTCAAGTGATTATCCCGACCCCATTGAATATCATATTCTTTTTACCATTCGGAAAAGTGTGTAACGGGATTCATTTGGATCTTGCAAATCCACATCATAAAATAGTTCCGCGATCACAAACTTACCACCCGCGGCACTTTTTCGTATAAGTATCCCAAGATACTCACCAGTCATGGAAATTTAGCCAATTTTGACGGCGTAACGAACATCTCCAACAACCCCAAAAGGGCCGATGATTGAATTATTCTCGGACGTGACGTTCTCCGCGGAATTGCTAGCTGGCGGCGTTGCGCTGCCAAACGAAATGGATGTTAAGGTGTTATCGGAACTTCCCTTGTTATTCTCGGATGTTCCATCAGTTGTCGTACAATTGGAATCGGCTTCACTGTCAAGAGGATTGGGGCTTGCACCAACACCAGAGTATTCGACGAACATCGCAATACAAATTGGTCGTAGGATATTATGCATCACTGCATTGCCTTGTTGGGCTTGAAGAAAAGATTGTAATGCTGATCTATCAATAAGTATATAAAAATACATATAAGTATTGATCAATTTGTAGTGGATTAGTGCATATCGCGGTTTGCATGCCGATCATCCCAAGATATAGTGACGGTACTAACCCCAAATGGAGTCGCAGATATGTCCCTGTCCCCCGAACAACTGGCCGAAATCGAACAGCTGCGTGAACAGCGTGCATCAACTCTCCGCGCAGTGAGTGAGGGTATGGAGGGGCATCTTTACACGGCCTATCCCGTTTTGGATCACGGGTTTGTTCGCGTCATAGATTACATGGGGGATGATGCCGCAATTTGCCAAGCTGCGCGGGTAAGTTACGGCAAGGGCACTAAGTCAGTTCAAAACGATGAAGGTTTGATCCGCTATTTGATGCGTCATTGGCATTCGACACCGTTTGAAATGTGCGAAATTAAACTGCATGTGAAACTGCCCGTCTTCGTTGCACGTCAGTGGATTCGCCACCGCACGGCCAATGTAAACGAATATTCCGCGCGTTACTCTATCTTGGATCGTGAATTTTACATTCCCGCCCCCGAACACGTCGCGGCGCAGTCTGTGGTTAATAATCAGGGGCGTGGCGATATTTTAACTGGGGAAGAGGCCGCGCGTGTTTTAGAAATCCTAAAAGCCGACAGCGCGCGCGCCTATGATAGCTACGAAAGCATGATTTCACAGGATGGGCAACAAGGGTTGGCGCGTGAATTGGCGCGGATGAACCTGCCCGCGAATATCTACACACAATGGTATTGGAAAGTGGATCTACATAACCTGTTGCATTTCCTTCGCTTGCGTGCAGATGCTCATGCACAGTATGAAATCCGTATCTACGCAGAAGAGATTTGCAAAATCGTGGCCGATTGGGTGCCTTTCGCCTACCGCGCGTTCGAAGATTACCGCATGGGCGGCGCGACCCTATCTAGTGGTGCGTTGGATTGTGTGCGGCGTATGATTAAAGGCGAAGAGGTAACAAAAGAAAACTCTGGCATGTCGGCAGGAGAGTGGCGCGAATTTCAAACAGTATTGAAAGGTTAGTCGCTTTTTAGATCGACTTCTTGGGTTAACTGACCATCCAAATCAAAGATCAGCATTTTGTTTTGGTCTGTGACAACGGCATACCAATCTTTGGTTTGGGTGTAGGATACGGCGACTGTTCCGGAGGGAAGGGTGATCCGATCTGGGATCGCCAGAGCAGGCTGATTTAATCTAATGACAAGCAGTGCCGAGATGAGTACAACACCCACAATCATGACCATGGTCAATACAGTCACCAGTTGACGCAAAAAACGCAAACCGGACGGAAGCTCAATGTCTTCCATAGGGGATTTCATGTCGTCATTCATTGTTTCGTTCCAAATTCGAGCTGACCCACCTAAACGTCTTGATAAAGCGCTTTCGCGCGATGTTCCAGAGAAGGCTGATATTTCGCGATCACAGATTGTTCGCTTTCTGGAAAAAGGAGCAGTAAGCGTAGATGGCGTTGTTCAATCAGATGTGAAAGCTAAAGTTGCAGAAGGACAATTGGTTGAAATCACCATTCCAGAAGCTGTCGCAACTGAAATACGGGCCCAAAACATCCCGCTAGAAGTGATTTATGAAGATACTGATTTGATTGTCGTGAATAAACCGGCGGGCATGGTGGTGCATCCAGCGTCCGGATCGCCTGATCAAACATTGGTCAACGCGTTGTTATATCATTGTGCTGACACATTGTCGGGTATTGGTGGGAAACGCCGCCCCGGCATTGTTCACCGCATTGATAAAGATACCAGTGGGCTATTGGTTGTCGCGAAAAACGATCAGGCACACCGTGGTCTTGCCGCCCAGTTTGAAGTGCATTCGGTAGAACGCTACTACCGAGCGTTATGTTATGGGATACCTGACGCAAATGATCCGCGCCTGCGGGGCGTTCGCGGGGTCAGTTTTGAACAAGGCAACATTATGAAGGTGTCCACACACCTTGCGCGGCACAAAACAGACCGTCAGCGCCAGGCAGTGTTGTTCGAAGGGGGACGGCACGCCGTAACGCGTGTGCGAATCGTTGAACGTTATGGAATGCCCGAAACATTGGCACAGGTTGAATGTTGGCTGGAAACAGGGCGCACCCATCAGATTCGTGTGCACATGGCGCATTCAGGGCACGGATTAATTGGCGATCCAGTCTACGGTGGACGTCGTAAATTGGCCCAAAAATCATTCTCTTCAGAGGCATTAGATGCCATAGCACATTTCGATCGACAGGCATTGCATGCTGCAGTTTTAGGATTTGAACACCCTATAACAGGTGAAAGTTTGCGGTTTGAAGCGCCACTCCCCGATGATTTTGAAGTATTGATCAACCACATTTCATAATGTGAAATAGTCTCCACACTAAAAAGTGAACTTTTCAGTACAGTGCCACCTTGATATAGCTTATTACGCTTCTTAATTTGATGTTAACAAGGTAACTATCAGGGCTTGTCATGAGTAATTATGCAAATCTACCAGCGCCGACACCCGAAGGGGGGTTGAACCGCTACATGCAGGAAATTCGTAAATTTCCCATGCTGGATCCAGAAGAAGAATATATTTTGGCCAAGCGCTGGGTGGAAGAACAAGACACCGAGGCTGCGCATAAAATGGTAACTTCGCACCTGCGTTTGGCGGCCAAAATTGCTATGGGATATCGCGGATATGGCCTGCCTCAGGCGGAGGTCATTTCTGAAGCAAACGTAGGCCTAATGCAGGCCGTAAAACGCTTTGACCCTGAAAAGGGGTTCCGTTTGGCAACCTACGCAATGTGGTGGATACGCGCGAGCATCCAGGAATATATCCTGCGCAGTTGGTCCCTTGTTAAGATGGGAACAACGAGCGCACAGAAAAAGTTGTTTTTTAATTTGCGGAAGGCAAAGTCACGCATTGGTGCATTAGAAGAGGGTGATTTGCGTCCTGAAAGCGTTGCGCAAATTGCGAATGATTTGGGTGTAACAGAAGACGAAGTTATCTCAATGAATCGCCGCATGTCTGGCGGTGATGCATCCCTAAATGCAATGGTATCAAACGATGGCGAAGGCGCTATGGAGTGGCAGGATTGGTTAGAGGATGAAGATGCAGACCAAGCAGGCGATTACGAAGAGCGCAATGAAATGGAATTACGTCGTGAGTTACTGTTTGCTGCAATGTCGGCTCTAAATGATCGAGAGCGCGATATATTGACTAAACGCAGACTGTCTGAACCTGTGTCCACGCTGGAAGACTTAAGCGCAGAATATAATGTCTCGCGAGAGCGGATTCGCCAAATTGAGGTGCGTGCATTTGAAAAACTGCAATTGCGTATGCGTGAACTGGCGGTTGAACGTGGAATGCTGAACGCCGCTTAATACATCTTGGAAAAATAAATCACTCAGGATACCCTTTTGAACAAATCGAAAGGGTATTTTTATGACTAAACCGTTACGGTGGGGTATTTTGGGCGCTGCAAAATTTGCGCGCGAGCATATGGCACCTGCGATGATGTTAGCCAATAATACGGAATTGGCTGCTCTTGCAACAACTTCTGCGGATAAGGCCGCCGCATTCACTTCGCTTAACCCATCTTTGCAGATACACACTGATTATGGTGCTTTGTTGAACGATCCGGCGGTGGATGCCATTTACATTCCGTTGCCCAATCATATGCATGTTGAATGGGTTAAGCGTGCAGTTGAAGCAGGGAAACATGTTCTATGTGAAAAACCAATTGCAATGCAGGCCAGTGAAATTGACGAACTGATTACTTTGCGCGACCGCTCAGGTTTGTTGGTGGCCGAGGCGTATATGATCGTACACCACCCCCAGTGGCATTATGTGAAAGACCTGGTTGATGCGGGTGAAATTGGGACCGTGCAGCAAATTGATACAGTATTTTCCTATAACAACGCTGCAGATACGGGGAACATTCGCAACCGCGCTGAAACAGGTGGCGGAGGACTGCGTGATATCGGTGTATATACCCTTGGATGCGCACGATATGTGATGGGTGCTGAATTTGATGCGTTTCACCACGTTGATTTGCATTTAGAAAACGGTGTGGATGTTTGGGCGGGTGTTACGGGGCGCATCGGAAAAGTACGCTTTCATGGTATAACATCCATGAGGATGGCCTTGCGACAGTCTGTTAATATTCAAGGTGATCAGGGTGTTATCACATTAACAGCTCCGTTTAATCCAGGGGTCTATTCCCAAGCAGAGGTTCACGTTTCCAAAAGTGATATGACTTTGAAAACCAAACGCTTTCCGATGGCGAATCACTATGTGCATCAGTTGGAAAATTTCCAAAATTCCGTGACACAAGGTATTGCGTATCCGTGCTCGCTTGAATTTGTGCGTGGAACGCAATCAACGTTGGACCGAATTTTTGAAATCGCAAAATAAGGGCGCAGACCCTTACTTATTATTTTTGTCGATGAATTTTAGAACAAGTGGGCGTATGTTGTTCCGCCAGCTTTTCCCCGCAAAAATACCATAATGCCCTGCGCCCGGTTCTAGGTAGTGGGATTTTTTGGTTTTGGCCAGGCCCGTACACAAATCCAACGCTGCCACACATTGACCGGGTGCCGAGATATCATCCTCTTCCCCTTCCACGGTCATTACTGCGACGGTGGTGATTTTGGAAATATCTACTTTGTGACCGTCGACGGTAAATTTGTTCAACGCAATCTCGCGATTTTTGAAAACGCGATCCACAGTTGATAGATAAAATTCGGCTGTCATATCCATCACAGCCAAATACTCATCATAAAATTCGTTGTGTTTGTCGTGATCACTGGCCTCACCACGCGCGACGCGCATGATCTGTTCGTTGAACGCTTTTGAATGCGTTTCAGCGTTCATCGACATAAAAGATGTGAGCTGCAACAGACCAGGATAAACTGACCGCCCAACGCCTGCATATTTAAATCCCACGCGTTGGATCATTGTTTGTTCCAACTGTCCCATCGTCACCCTGTGCCCAAAATCTGTAACATCCGTCGGCGTGGCATCTGGATCAATTGGCCCACCGATCAGTGTTAGGCTGCGTGGCTGCGCCTCAGGATGTAGTTCCGCCAGATAGGCCGTAGCGGCCAATGTCAGCGGAGCGGGTTGGCAGACAGCGATAACATGCGTATCAGGACCCAACTCCATCATGAAATCCATCAGGTATCGGGTATAATCCTCGACGTCGAATTTTCCTGCCGAAACGGGAATATCGCGCGCGTTGTGCCAGTCGGTCACGTATACCTCGCAATCTGGTATAAGACTTTTGACGGTTTTGCGCAGCAAGGTTGCATAATGCCCCGACATTGGGGCAACCAACATGACCTTGCGCGGGGCCGCTTCACGCTCGGCAACTTCAAAGTGTACCAAATCACCAAAGGGGCGTTCGATAACTGTTTTGACGTTCACAACGTGATCACGCCCATCTTGACAGGTGAATGAATCTAATCCCCAGTCTGGTTTGACAATCATGCGTTCGAACGACCGCTCAGTCACTTCGCCCCATGCTGCTATCCATTGCACGAACGGATTGGGAACCATTGCGAACGCGGGATAGGAGGCGAAGCTTTTCGCGGTTGCGCCCATCCATTGGTTTGTATTTCGCATCGTTTCCATAATGTCATAGCTTGCCATATAGCGCATGGGATTTTCTTTGCTCCTGCCTCTTTCCGTCGCACATATTGAACGGGTCTTGGACAACGCGATCAAAATTGTTATGCTGCATAGCAGAAAGAATAAGTGGAAAATTTTGAAATGACAACCGAAGATAACGAAAGTGCTGTTATCCCAGAGGTATTGAAGCAGAATATTGAAACTCTCGAAGAGCTGAACCAGCGCTTAGTTTCTGTGCTGCAGAATAAAAAACAGATCAATCCTGCTTTGAACGGACCTGGCCAGGATTTAATGGTCAAAGCATCGCACGCCTATTGGTCAAACTTCATAGAAAATCCAGCGAATCTCATGGAAAAGCAGATTTCGTATTGGGGGAAAACTTTGGAATATTTTGTCGAAGCGCAACATGCCTTTACTCAAGGACAGTTTCAAATTCCTCAGGCCGATGGAAAACCTGATCGAAGATTTACGCACGAAATGTGGTCCTCAAACCCTTATTTCAATTTTGTAAAAGAATACTATTTGCGCACCGCTGATCTGATCAATTCGGCGATTTCTGAATTGGATGGGATGGAGCCTAGGGAAAAGCGCCGGTTGGAATTTTTCACGCGCCAAATCGTGGATATGATGTCGCCCACAAATTTCTTGGCAACAAACCCTGATGCACTTGAACGTGCTATGGCAACCCAAGGGCAATCATTGATTGATGGCATGCAAAACTTGATCGCCGATCTTGAGGCGAATGAAGGTGAACTGGTTGTTCGTTTGGCAGATGAGTCCGCCTTCGAAGTTGGCGGCAACATTGCAACCGCGACAGGCAGCGTAGTTTTTCGCAACGAAATGTTAGAGTTAATCCAATATGCCCCAACGACAAAAACGGTGCATGAAACTCCGATAATTATGTTCCCGCCTTGGATCAATAAATATTACATCCTTGATCTAAAAGAACAGAACAGCTTGATCCGTTGGGTCGTTGATCAGGGTTATACATTATTCGTGGTGTCATGGGTGAACCCCGATGCCAGCTATGCTGACATTGGATTGGAAGATTATATACAAAATGGGTATCTAAAGTCGATCGAAGTTGTGAAAGAGATTACGGATCAAACCCAAGTCAATGCCATTGGGTATTGTATTGCTGGTACGACGCTGGCGCTCACGCTATCACTTTTGAAGCAGCGCAAAGATGACAGCGTGAAGTCAGCAACCTTTTTCACAGCGCTTACAGATTTTTCCGAACAGCGCGAATTCACCCCATTTTTGCAGAATGATTTTATCGATGCGATCGAAGATGAAATCAATGACAAAGGTATATTGGAAAGCTTTATAATGGCGCGCACCTTTAGTTTTCTGCGTGCCAATGATTTGGTTTATGGTCCCGCCGTCAAAAGTTACATGATGGGCGAAGCGCCCCCTGCATTTGATTTGCTATATTGGAATGGTGATGGATCGAGTTTGCCTGGAAAAATGGCAATCCAATATTTGCGTGGCCTGTGTCAGGACAATAAATTTGCATCTGGCGAATTCGAACTTTTGGGGCAAACTTTAAAACTATCGGATGTTGATGTGCCCCTGTGTTCGATTGCCTGTGAAACAGATCACATCGCCGCGTGGCCAGATTGTTACCGCGGGGTGCAAAATATGGGCAGCAGCGATAAGACATTCATTTTGTCCGAGTCTGGTCATATTGCAGGGATTGTTAATCCGCCCAGTAAGAAAAAATATGGCCACTATACTTTGGACGATTTGGGATTGGATGCGGATGACTGGAAAGAGGGCGCATCCTTTAATGAAGGCAGTTGGTGGCCGCGTTGGAATGATTGGATCTCACCGCGGTCCGGTGAACAAGTTCCTGCGCGCATCCCTGGGAGTGGATCGTACAAAGCGATTTGTGATGCACCAGGCACCTATGTTTTGCGCAGATCGCATGTGTAACTTGAAATTTCTCGAAAAATGCTGCAATGCAGAAAAAAAGCTTGCAATGCTGCGATGCAGCATTTATATGTAGCTCGAACGCAAGATGGTCTTGCGTAGCGTGAAGGGAATTTGCGATGACCAAAGTAGAAGATATGACAAAAGCGTTTAAAGACATGATGGGTTCATTCCCAGTGGACATGAGCGCATTTGACGATGCATTTAAGAACACAGCATCAATGAACGAAAAGCTATCAAACGTTGCAGTTGAAGCGGCAGAAAAGTCTGCTGAAATCTCATCAAAGTGGACGAAAGACACCTTGGCGAAAATCGCAGACGTTTCAAAGGCGAAAGCGGAGCCAGCGGATTACGCCAAAGCAGTGGCAGATTTTGCGACAGCACAGGCAGAAGTTGCTGCAGAGAATATGGCAGCATTTGCAGAAGTTGCGAAGAAAGTCCAAATGGACACAGTTGAATTGCTAATGTCTACTGGCAAGAACATGTCAGAAGAAGCGACAGCAGCAGTGAAAAAAGCTACAGCTGACGTTACCGCGGCAACACGGAAGGCGACAGCAGCGGCGAAATAATTCGCTACCATTTTAGATTATTGAAAGGGTGCGGGTCATCGCACCCTTTCTTTTTTTGCTGCAATCGCTAATCTATGCTGCGACGCTGCATTTTTAGGGAGAATCGTTGTGGCAAACGCAAAAGAAAAACTACTGATCAAGCGCTATGCGAGCCGCCGTCTCTATAATACGGAAACCAGCGATTACGTCACGCTTGAGGATATTTCTGGGTTTATTCGCGATGGCCGCGATGTACAAATCATGGATTTGAAATCTGGAGATGATCTAACGCGTCAGTATCTGTTGCAGATCATTGCAGAACACGAAAGCCGTGGTGAAAATGTTCTACCTGTGGATGTTTTGACTGATCTTGTAAGAAGCTATACCAATCAGGCCGCATCCGTAGTTCCGCAATTCCTATCTATGTCCTTTGAAATGCTACGCGACGGACAAAATAAGATGATGGAAAATATGGGTATTAATTCAATGAATTCGATGCCTGGTTTTGAGGCGATGAAGGCCCAACAAGAAGCATTCATGAAAGCCTTTGGTTGGCCATCTACGGATCAAGCGCCATCTGAACCTGCAAATAATACAGGCGGCAGTGACGATCTTGATGCAATAAAGGCTCAGTTAAGCGCGCTTCAAGATCAACTGTCGAAGATGAGCAAATAGGGGCTGGCTTATTTCTCCGACTGTCAAAGATGCTTCTGCCTACCTTGGTGGATATCAGTGTGAAAATATATGCTATGCTTTTTCGGCTGATCCGAATGCGGTTCGTGCGTTTGTGACTCAGGAACACATCATAACGATATCGTAACTATTAAAAGTGGTTCGTTGGACTTTATGCATCACATCAACGTTGTTGGACACATATTGATAGACAGTCCCCGATAGTGGATCAATGAGGGCAAATTGCCCGGAATAGTTTACCCACGCCAATCCGACGGTTTTGATGAAATGTTTGCCAAATTTGGACTACCAGCTTGGGATTAAAATCCGAAGCGATCGCGCAGTCTATACCACGTCATCGCCAGCGCCAATAGGGGCGAGCGTAGCAATGTGCCCCCCGGAAAACGCTGATTGGGTACAGACGCCATAGCATCAAATCCCGCGCTATCACCATGAATGGCCTGTGCGATTAAGTGACCCGCATGCGTGGCCGTTCCCACCCCATGGCCTGAATACCCTGTTGCTGCCCAACTATTTTTTTTCGGTCGCGCGAAATAGGGCATGCGCTGAATGGTGATGCCCAATGTTCCCCCCCAAGCGTAGTCAATCCGCACATCGCGCAAATGCGGAAAGATTTCGCTCATGGGTTTGCGGACTATGGCCGCGATATCGCTGGGAAATTGGTACCCATAATTTTCGCCACCACCGAACAGCAATCTGTTATCAGGCGATTTACGGAAATAATTTACGACAAATTTACTATCAGCGACGGCAATGTTGTCGTTTGGTATTACATCCTGATCTTTTGACAGAGGTTCCGTTGCCACGATAAAATTGTTTATGGGCATGATCCGCGCAGCTAGGCTGGGTTCCAGATCACCTAAATATCCATTGCAGGCAAAAACAACGTGATCGCATGAAACTGTTCCTTGATCCGTCATTATATATATTTTGTTTGGGCCGTGTATGACCTGCGTTACTGGTGATTTCTCAAAGATTTGAACACCAAGTTGTTGCGCAGCGTTAGCCAGCCCCAAAACGTATTTAAGCGGGTGTAGATGCGCAGAATTCCAATCAACAAAACCACCATGATATGCATCAGTATTACAAAGCGTACGCCCCTCTGACACACTCAGAGATTGAACATGTGTCGCGTCGTAGGTTTGATGCAAAAAATCCGCATAATCGCGCATTTGATCCCCAAGTCGGAGGGTATGTCCCAACGTTGCCACGCCAGGCGTCAGATCACAATCAATCTTGAATTTGTTGATCAGTGATTTAACCAAGGTTTGTGCATCTAACGCCATGCTCCACAACAAACGCGCAACATCATCACCCATCAAATCAATCAGGTCAGCCTGATCCATCCGTTGGCCCATACCCAACTGACCACCATTACGCCCTGATGCACCAAAACCAATGCGCTGTGCATCGAGTATTGTTACGGAATATCCCAGCTCGGCCAGATGCAGCGCGGTAGAAATCCCCGTGAATCCCGCACCGATTATACAAACGTCTGCGTCCTCTGAACCAACGAGCGCAGGGCAGAGTGGCATTGGTCTTGCCGTGGCGGCATACCAGCTATTTGGGTATTCACCAAAACGATCATTTGCATAAAGTAGGTTCATACGTTCAAAAGCAGGTGTTCACGTTCCCATGGGCTGATCACTTGCAAGAATTCTTCGTATTCTGTGCGTTTTACGATCGAATAAACACGCGCAAATTCTGGCCCTAAAATTTCATGAAGCTCCTCAGATGCTTCGAATAAATCTAACGCCTCTCCCATGACGCGCGGGATGTCCTCATCCCCTTCATAGGCGTCACCTTTGAACTGTTTGGTAGGGCGAATTTCATTGACCATGCCCAGATATCCGCAAGCAAGCGATACCGCGATCCCCAAATACGGATTGCAATCCATGCCCGCCAATCGGTTCTCCACCCGCCGTCCTTTCGCATCTGACAGTGGGATGCGAATACCTGTGGTGCGATTGTCGCGCGCCCATTCCAAATTGATGGGGGCGGCATGATCTTTCACATAACGCCGATATGAATTCACATAGGGTGCCAAAACTGCGATGGCCGCTGGCAAGTATTTTTGTAGACCACCGATGAAACAGAAAAATAGATCGGTTTCACCACCTTGTGGACCAGAAAAGATATTCTGACCCGTTTTGGCGTCCATGAGCGAGTGGTGGATATGCATTGCGCTGCCTGGTTCGTCTTCGATCGGTTTTGCCATAAAGGTTGCGAAGCAATTATGACGCAGAGCGGCCTCTCGGATCAAACGTTTGAAATAAAATACTTCGTCGGCCAGGCGCAAGGGGGCCCCATGTCGTAAATTGATTTCCAATTGGCCTGCCCCGCCTTCTTGGGTGATGCCATCAATTTCAAATCCCTGCGCTTCTGCGAAATCATAGATGTCGTCAATTACCGGTCCGAATTCATCTACCGCTGTCATGGAATATGCCTGTCGCGCGGCCGCTGGCCGGCCTGAACGCCCCATCATGGGTTGAATCGATTTGGCCGGATCTATGTTGCGAGCAACCAAGAAGAATTCCATTTCAGGAGCAACAACAGGCGTCCATCCTTTGTTTTGGTATAATTCCACCACTCGTTTCAAAACGTTGCGCGGGGCAAAGGGAACTGGTTCACCTTTCCGATCAAACGCATCATGAATGACTTGCAGCGTCAAATCCCCCGTCCATGGTGCAGCCGAAGTTGTGGAATGATCTGGACGCAAAATCATATCCCGTTCAATAAATCCTTCCGCGCTTGCAGCTTCGCCCCAATCGCCCGTGATTGTTTGGTAAAAAATGGAGTCGGGCAAATGAAATGATCCTTGACGCGCATATTTTGCCGCAGGTACGGCCTTGCCGCGTGCGATGCCCGGCAGATCTGCAATGATGCATTCAACTTCGTCGAGTTTTCGCCCGTTTAGATAGTCTTGGGCGTGTTGGGGAAGTGATGCCAAAAAGGTTTCAAGGTCAACGGACACTACGTCCTCTTTTCTTGTTGGAAATGCCGGGCGATTTTGTCGGCCATTTCGGGTTGTGCGGCCTGTTCTTTCAGGCGCGATTTCGCTGTGAGCAGCAACTCATCGGGAACCACGCCCTGACCACGGTAATCAATCAAACCTTTGGTGAAGAATGCGTCGAATTCGGGATGGGGTTGAAATGTCAAAATGTGATTGCCGTAACTTAGGACAGCATTTGCGCAAAATGAGGACTGACCAATCACCCGTGCGTCAGTTGGAAGCGTAACAACCTGATCCTGATGCCAAGCGTTTAGGGAATAGGTCTGACCATCGATTTCATAGTCCGTGAGGCCAACACTCCATCCCCCGTCAAATTTTTCGACACGACCACCAAGGGCTTGCGCAATAATCTGATGGCCAAAACAAATGCCAACCAATGGGCGTTTGTCATGATGAATTTTACGGATTAAATCCTCTAACGGGGGAATCCAATCATGGGGTTCATATGCGCCATGTTTTGATCCTGTAATCAACCAACCATCGGCTGCATCTGCACCATCGGGGAAAACTCCATCTACAACGGCATATGTTTCAAATTCAAAATTATATGACCCAAGCAATTTTTTGAACAGGGTATCATAATCGCCCAAATCATTGATCAGGGCATCTGGTGAATGGCCAGTGGCTAGAATCCCAATTTTCATCATCGTAAAACTACTTTAATTCAGGTTATCATACGGTTTCTAAGTATGATTTCCAATGTTCTGATACATCTATGTCGACCAAAAGCGATAGCTCTTGTTGTTTCGTCAGGCAGAGATTTTCAATCAATGCCTGAGGCAAAATGCGCGCGATCAGCGGATCACTTTCAAATGTATCAATGGCTTCCTGCCAAGTTGGGGCAAGTTGGGGTAAATCCAGATCATAGGCGTTTCCTGTGATTGGCTCAGGCGGAAGCATTTCATCCTCAATACCCGCTAAGGCCGCTCCAAGGATCACAGACAGGACAAGGTAGGGGTTGATGTCGCCTCCTGCAACACGATGTTCAATCCGCCGCGCTTCGGGGTGGCTTTCAGGGATGCGCAGAGCTGAGGTGCGATTTTCATATGCCCAACTTGCACCTGTGGGGGCGTGAGTGTTGGGCACCAGCCGTTCGTAACTATTACCATGGGGGGCAAAAACCAAGGTGGATGCGGCCATTGCCTCAAGGCACCCTGCCACAGCATGGCGCAGCATCACGGTTCCATCGGCTCCGCCATTGTCGAAAATGTTATTCCCCTCTTCATTCAAGACTGAGAAATGCACATGCATCCCATTTCCAGCCTCATTTGCAAATGGTTTGGCCATAAAGGTCGCTGCCATCCCATGCTTACGCGCAAGCCCCCGCACCAATGATTTGAACAGCCATGTGTCATCGGCTGCGCGCATTGCTTCGGAATGTGTTAGGTTCACTTCGAATTGGCCCAATCCCGCCTCAGAAATAGCGGTCTGCGCATCAATTCCCATGTGTTCGCAGGCATCATAAAGTTCAGAAAAATAGGCATCAAAGCTGTCCAGTTGACGTAATGACATATAGGCCCGCCCAACCAGTGGGCGCCCGCTTTGCGGATTAATGGGTGGGTTAAGGTTTTCTTGACTATCGTCAACCAGATAAAATTCCAATTCGGTTGCGGCTACAACTTGCCAACCGCGAGTGGCATAGCGGTCCAATACACGCGCAAGCGCATGCCGGGGGTCTCCCGCAAAAGGTGTTCGATCAACCTCATAAGTCCACATCGGAACAAAGAATGTTGCAACATCGAGCCATGGCATTGGAACGGGCCCTCGATCCGTCGGCAGAAGAATTCCGTCAGCATCACCAGTTTCAAAGACAAGCGGGCTGTTTTTGATGTCAGATCCCCAAATGTCTAGGTTTAAGGCTGACAAAGGCAGTTTGATCGCCCCTTGGTCGACGGTGTCATAATCAGAGATGGGTAGACGTTTTCCCCGCATCTGACCATTCAGGTCACATGTTGCAACCCTGAACGTCCGGAATTGGTTCAAATCCATGAGAACCTCGTTCAATAATTTGATCAAATTATTTCACTCATAGAGGTTTTTGTCTAGTCTTGAAAAATTCATAATGCTGTGATGTTGTCACGCTCCTTTTTTGCGATCCTAAAATCCTGCCAAATATGCTTGATATTGCGAACATACGTCTGGAATTTTGCAGTAAAATGCTTTTGAATAAAGTGAAATCGATCATATGAACTATTTCTAAAGTAGATGACGAAATGCTGTGTTTATTACTTAGATTTTAGTTCCTTATAAAAATCTAAAAATTGCATCGTTAAATAGCGAAGTTCCGCACCAACAAGGCCTATTTTTCCATAAACTCTCTGATTTGGTATGTCTTTAAATGGCTGGATCGCATTACTATTGGTTATAATTGCGTGAGATAAAAGTTGGGCGGCAATGGGCGCAGTATTCATTCCATGCCCTCCAAATCCAGAAAGAATATATTGACCATCTTGCAATTCTTTCACGTATGGCAAGAAGTGCCTAGCATATGCCATATTGCCTGCCCATGCATACTTTATTTTCAAAGAACTTTTTGTCATTTCATTCCCAAGTTCTCCAAATACAGAAGTAATATCATTTAAAATCATCTTTTTAATTTTTTCAGTGTTTAATGTGCCATAGGCAGTAATTGAAGTACCCCACAAAAGACTACCATCTTGGAGCTTCCTGTAATAATTACCAGCTCTTCGAGTATCGGAGTAAGCCCAGTTTCTAGTTATATGTTTATTCAGAATTTCGTGCATAGGTTCGGATACGCCAATGTATGTTTTAATGGGAAGCTGGTGTCTCATGCCAAATTTAAATTCTTTCCCACCATAGCCGCCTGTCGCAAAAATTACTTTATCTGCATAAATTGTGTTGGGTACTGAATGAGTTTCCAGAATATGAGTGAGGTGGCGTTTCGTTACAGATTTTACTCGAAAATTTTCTACTACGGTTCCACCTGCATCAATTGCTTCTTTTGTAAGCGTGCGGATGAAATTCAATGGGTGAAAATGGAAAGCATTCGAATTGTAAAATCCAGTTTTATATCTTTTAGCGGTTAGTATCTTTCGCAAATATTCTCTTGAGATTTTACGAGTGCTCAAATCGTCTGAGCTGTCATTCCAAAGTGAAAGACGCAATTCACCCTTGATAGGCATTGATGACGAGTAATCTGATGACAATAACTTATTTCTAGTCCAAACAAAACCATCGTAACCTAATTGATTGAGAATATTAGCACGATCTGTTCCTAATAAAGCACTCATATTTTTATTAGTTGACGCCCAACCCGCTGAACAAAATCCCCCATTGCGACCAGACGCCCCTGACCCAATTTGATTTGCTTCCAGCAAAACCACTTTGGCACCAGCTTTTGACAACTCAAGCAATGCAACCAATCCCGCTAATCCACCACCGATTATCGCAACGTCAAACTTGTGTTGGGGCAAATCGCGCGCGTCAGTGGGGCCTACGGGCTCGATAGCTGTATCGTCATACCAAGTTCGTGTGAGAAGAGCATTCAATGCTCCTTTCCTTTACCCACCATGTTACTCAATGCCTTAACACCTGATGCGGCAAGCAACGTGAGGATTACGTAAATTAGAGCAGCTGAATTAAATGGTTCAAATGCTAAGAAACTTTGAGCTTGGAACTCTCGCATTCTTTGGGTCAGGTCCCGTACAGAGAGGATTGATACCAGTGACGTATCTTTTAACATTGCTATAAACTCGTTGCCAAGCGCAGGTAAAACGATCGCAATTGCTTGAGGTATAATGATGATGCGTGTAATCTGAAATTCCCTAAGGCCCAATGACCGCGCCGCTTCAATTTGCCCTTTAGGAACAGCTTCAATTCCCGCTCTGAAAATTTCTGCCATGTAAGCTGAGTAACCGATTGCGATTGCAAGAACCCCTCGTGTCATCATTTGCAAATCAATGTATCCAGCTGAAGCACTCTTAAGGGCGCCGGATAAAGGTAGACCAACATATAAAATGATTACCAACATTGGTACTCCTCTTATGGTGTCTACAAAAAAATCTGCGAACACCACAAGTGGATGAGCTTGTATTAGGGCACCAATTGCAGCTAGGAGAATCAATAATACTCCGAATGATAGGCACGAGATTGCAATTGTTTTTTTCACCGTGGGTAAATAATTGGTGCGCCAAATGTGAATTCCTTGATTTTCGTACTTTTCGGGAACTAATACCGCAGTGATGTTCCCCCTCTGGTATAAATCTAAAGCCTGTTCGACTGTTGCGAGAGATCTAATTTTGTATGGTTTCTCAGGCGGATCTTCTTGAAAGTCCCCGTATCGAATTGCGTCTGATATATTTTGAGGTGTCCCAGAAATTATTCCGACCCTACCTTCCAAATCACCAATTAAAATCACCTGCTGCTTGGGTGCATTAAATTGCCATATAGATATCAACAGCAGCACAGCCCCTGTCATGAAAAAAATTTTTGAGGCAAGTTTTGATGGCTTTAGACGCGACATCATTGCCCAGATTAATCCGAGAATTGAGGCGGCGATATATGCAAAAAATGCTGCTCTTAGAGTTACCATCAATCCTACTGCAAAGCCAGCATGTGCTACCATTATGATATAGAATGCTAGGCAAAAATTAAATGCAAGAATAACGAAGGTTAGTGCTTTACCAGTGCCACTCGAATGCACAGACTTGGGTAAAATGGACCAGACGATACAAAGGACTGACAGACCAATAAGCCAGTTAAAAGTATGATGCGCGAATTCGATTAATTTCAAACGGTATGTTTCATCTAAAATGAATAAATTGTCAGATACGATAACATAATCCGAAGTTCTTGGATCTAGTTCGTTGACCACTACGGACGCTAGGTAGGTATCAATCCCTTCAAGATTAATGATCAATATCCCTGAAATACTTTGGACAACGAAACAGCTTAATGCTTTAGTCCGTTTAAGTGCTACATTCTCGGTGCTCTCATTGAGCTTGGTCGCACTCAAGACATAATACGCACCAAGAAAACCAAAGATCCAATATGATGAGCAGAGAATGAACATACTCAGTAGGATCAAAGGTTGGTCTTCTATACCAAGAACCGCTTTTAAAGCAGAACCATAATTTCGGGATGTAACAAGCAGCCAAATTATTATTGGTGCAAGCATTAAAAACACCAAATTTGATGCACGCACTTCGCGTAGCCGCTTTAACATGTTGATTACTTTCGGCACTAATGTGAAACACTCCCCAACGTTTAGATTGGGCTAAACTATTGGGGAGTATGAAAAATTTATTTTGGCCACCATTTGATCATAAGCTGCGTCAGGGTGCCATCCTCTTTTATCATTGCAAGTCCAACATTGAAGTCATCTTGTAAGGTGTCGCCTTCTTGGAAAACTAAACCTAACGGGTCCGATGATAGGCCCGTAATTGCCACTGTAAGTTCGCCTGCGAATTCTTGCTCGTATGCAGCGGCAGACGTAGAGTCGATGATAACGCCATCAACATCACCGTTTTGCAATGCAACCACAGCATTATTGAAAGCATCAAATAATGCTAGGTTTGCTCTGCCGACGAGCTCTTCGCCCAACGTCGCATTAGTTGTTCCGGTTTGAGAAGCTAAGCGCATTGATCCATTTTTAAAGTCATCAATTGTCGAATTTTGATCGGAAACTCGCATCAATACACCTTGCTGGACAACGATGTAAGGTTCAGAAAAATCCACAATTTTATCTCGTTCCTCGGTAATGGTAACACCAGACACCACCATATCAAATTGACCATCAGCTAGGGCACCAAAAATCCCATCCCAGGCAGTTGTTATCCAGTTAGGTTGACAATTGATTCTGTTGCATATTTCAGCAACTACATCGACATCAAACCCTTTTACGACCCCATCTTCAATAAATTCATGTGGGGGGTAAGTTGTGTCTGATCCAATATTTATTACTCTTCCACCTAAGTCGGCAGCTGCCACTGGTAGAGCAAGTAAAGCACCTAAGGCTATTCCCGTTAAAAGCTTCTTCATAATATTCTCCCATTTTGGATGGCTTGTCAGTTCGCAAGCTCTGTCGATAAGCGATACTGTTAATGACCGAACGAAATGGGTCAAGTTTTTAGTGCTGAATATCAAAGTTACAGTTGCATGACATTGAGGGCAAATAATGGTAATTTGAATTAAGATTTATTTTTGATTGATTAGTTCTGAAGGGCTGTGAGGGTTTGCAACGTCTAGGTAGTCATTCTTTGGAATGTAAACTATTCCTTTTATACCGAGATTTGTCTTAATAACGTCGTCAAGTCCTCTAATAGTTTTACTAACAGCTTCGAATATCAATTCTGCATAATTTTCATATGCTGTGACGAATGGCAAACCGGGTGTTGGTTTTGTCAAATAGATTACGCGTACTTGGCGTGTTAGTTCAGGGTGATATTTACACATCAAGCGCCATGTATGTGCATCAATGGCTGCAAAATCAGCTTCTCGTTTGCGGACTGCATGAATAGACGAAGCGTGGGTGTGAGTCCGAATACCTCTTTTTGGTTGCAGACCTTTTGTCTGCATCTCCACAATTACCGATCCCCATCCAGATTGTGATAGACCATCATTAAATGCAATATTTTTACCATCAAGTTCGTAGAAGTCGTGAATTTTACTTTCTGAATGCACAATAACTGCACTGCGATAATAACCTGGAGCGCATCCCTCTAGCCCATAATCAGGTGTTCCTACCAAGTATAGGCTTTCGTGTAGAAAGGTGCGATATGGCATTCCGCATGTTTGACCAAAGAAAAGTTCTCTTGATAGCCAAAACTCTTGAATATTTTTAGGGCGCGAAAGCTTATCAGGCCCAAAACCCAAATTTGCACGAATTGCGCTCCAAAAACCATCATTATCGTCCCGTAACTCGGGGCGATCATACATCGGTAAGCCTGCAATCATATCAGCCAACTTTTTGACGTGCTTTGGCGCTGTCGACGTCCGTTATGCCTAGTAGGCTAGCGACCAGTCGGATTAAGGCATCTTCCTCTGCATCCCGCTCTCCATCGGCAAGCGCAATTCTCCAAAGCGCTTCGATCACGGCAAGTCGCTCTTCATATGCTACGCATTCTTTGATCGCACGGGTAAAGCGCACAGTATCAGGTGCTTCGATCTCTAACGCTTCGCCTTCTATGCGCAACGCTTCTGCATCAGCGTCCACAAGGGCGTAGCGCGTCGCGAGAACACGATCAATATTTGCCATCTCGACAATTGCATAATCTCCATCGGATCGCGCCACGCGCACCAACAGGGCGGCGATCGCCAAACGCGCGTCTGTATCACCAAGTGGTTCTGGTGCGTGCGAAAGTAAACGGCTTAAAAAATCTGCAATCATTCGTCATCATACCCTTCGACAATGACCATATCGCCTGCGGAAACCTTGGCGCGAATTTCGAATGCCGCACGATACTCGGGGCTTTCGTAACAGGCGCGTGCTGTTTCGATGTCGTCAAACTCCAGCACGACTGTGCGTGGGCGCACGATACCTTCTTCTACGGTTTGTTCGCCGCCGCGCACTAAAAACCGCGCACCAAATTTTTGAAATGCAACTGCGTTTGCTTTTCTATATTCTTCGTATACCACCGGGTCCTCGACAGTGACGTGGCCAATCCAATATCCTTTTGGCATTTCGCTCCCTTTCAAGTCAGTTTGCCGAAGATATCAGCAAGTCGTTTCAACTCATCTGATAAACCAAATGGGGGGTTCACAATGAAAAGTCCAGAACCCATCATTCTGTGGCCTTCGCGCGCAGGTGGGAAGTTAACCTCTGCGCGCAGCCCGTCTGGATGATTTTTGGTCAAGGCGGTTAACATAGGATCATGTGCACCAGATTTTAGAACAGGGTACCACAGCACAATAATTCCAACGTTCCACTTTTTATGCAGCTTCGCGATTCTTGGGGGAATCGTCGTATAATCACTTTTAATTTCGTAGCTGGGATCAATCAACAGAAGTCCACGTCGTGGTGTCGGGGGGCACAAACTTTGCGCAAGTTGATAGCCGTCTTGTTGATAGACCCTGGAGCTTTTTCCTATCGCGCTCCGCAGGGCGCTTGCTTCTTGCGGATGCAGTTCTGCTAAATGTATCTGATCCGTTTCACGCAGTAATTCGCGTGCGATCCAGGGCGATCCAGGATAGTGACGTGGTCCAAATGTGTCGCGTACCTTATTCAATGCACGCAAATAAGGATGATCTGATCCAAGTGCTGATTGAATCAGTTCGTTTTCGATCCCTTTCTCTGCCTCGCCCGTTTTTTGCGCTGCATCAGAGGCAAGATCATAAAGCGCGCGACCCGAATGTGTTTCGATGTAACTGAGTGGTTTATCTTTGAGCGTTAAATAGGCCAGCACCCACGCAAGGGCCGCATGTTTTTGCACATCAGCTAAATTGCCGGCGTGAAAGATATGTTGATAGGAAAGCATTCCCCAGATGTGCCAGTGATTAGCGCATTAAACAAGTCTACTGGTATCTTTGGCGGCGCGGACGAAATCCGCGAACAAGGGATGTGGTTCAAATGGTTTAGACTTTAGCTCTGGATGGAACTGAACGCCAATGAACCATGGATGATCTTCCCATTCGACAATTTCTGGTAGTCGACCGTCTGGAGACATGCCTGAAAATTTAAGACCCGCTTTTTCCAGTTGTTCACGGTAGCGAATGTCAACCTCGTATCTGTGGCGATGGCGCTCCTCGATAGAGGTTGTGCCATAAACTTCTGCAACTTTTGTTCCTTCGCCCAAGGACGCGGAATAGGCACCCAAACGCATTGTGCCGCCTTTATCATCGGTGACTCTACGCTCAACAGTGCGATTTCCTTGGATCCATTCTTTCAAATGGTAAACTACGGGTTCGAAACGTTTTTCCCCCGCTTCGTGATCAAACTCTTCTGATCCTGCATCTTTTAGGCCTGCAACATTTCGCGCTGCTTCGATCACGGCCATCTGCATGCCCAAACAAATCCCTAGGTATGGAATTTTATGTTCGCGGGCAAATGTGGCGGCTTTGATTTTGCCTTCGGTACCACGTTCGCCAAATCCGCCTGGTACCAAAATGGCATGGAACCCTTGCAGGTAGGGTCCTGGATCTTCTTTATCGAAAATCTCGGCATCTACCCATTCCACATTCACTTTTACACGATTTGCCATACCGCCATGCGTCAAGGCTTCGGCAATGGATTTATAGGCATCTTCAAGCTGTGTATATTTCCCGACAATGGCAACTTTGACCTCGCCTTCTGGGTGGTAAATGCGGTCTGCCACATCGTTCCAACGCATCAAATCGGGTTTTGGCGCGGGGGCGATGCCAAAGGCATCTAATACTGCTTGATCCAAACCTTCGCGGTGATACGCCAGCGGCGCTTCGTAAATGGATTTCAGATCCTGAGCTGCAATCACACTGTCTTTGCGCACATTGCAGAACAGAGCCAATTTTTCGCGTTCTTTTTCCGGAATTGGTCCTTCTGAGCGGCAGACCAGAATATCTGGTGCCAGCCCGATTGAGCGGAGTTCTTTGACCGAGTGCTGTGTAGGTTTCGTTTTCAACTCGCCAGATGCATTGATAAATGGCAACAGGGTAAGATGCATGAAAATACACTCTCCACGCGGTTTATCCTGCGAAAATTGACGAATTGCTTCAAAAAATGGCAACCCTTCGATGTCACCAACGGTACCTCCAATTTCACATAGCATGAAGTCAACCTCATCTTCGCCGATCGAAATGAAGTCTTTAATTTCATTTGTGACGTGCGGGATCACCTGAATGGTTTTGCCCAAATAATCGCCACGACGTTCTTTTTCCAATACGTTGGAATAAATGCGCCCTGAAGAGATCGAGTCGGTATTGCGCGCCGCAACCCCTGTAAATCGTTCGTAGTGGCCAAGGTCCAAATCTGTTTCCGCACCGTCATCGGTTACGAAAACCTCGCCATGTTCAAATGGACTCATCGTCCCCGGGTCAACGTTTAGATAAGGGTCCAATTTGCGAAGACGTACGCTATACCCACGGGCTTGTAACAATGCACCAAGGGCCGCAGAGGCAAGGCCTTTCCCAAGCGAAGACACCACACCACCAGTGATAAAAACAAAACGCGCCATAGGTCGAAGTCTCCCGTAGTGTTGGGCATGGATGCCATCGTCAATCGGTCCCATAGGCTCAGAATGTGCCATGTACCACGGGACTTAAGATATAAAGGATTCGCAAAATTTTGCAAGCTAACCGCAACATTATGTTACGATTATGTTCCTACCCCCAAGCGATAGTATTAGTCAGTACTTGGTAGAAGTGGGGCCGAGCCATCGCTGCTGGGCGCCAATAATTCATCTACATTTAGCTCTGGGACAGCGTTTTCTTGTACAGCTGGAGCCACGCCCAGGCGGTCCAAAACGGACCCATCGGATGAATTTTGCGCTGCAATAATCGTCAGTGTGATCGATGTAAAGATGAATGCGATTGCCAAAATCCATGTCGCCTTGGACATCGCAGTGGCTGCACCACGGCTTGACATAACATTGTCCCCACCACTGCCCATTCCTAGGCCGCCGCCTTCTGAACGCTGAAGCAAAACAATTCCTACCAGCCCCAAGGCCAGCAACAGATGGATGGTGAGTACGACGTTTTCCATTCTACCCCGCAGGTTTTCGACTTGCAGGCGTAGATAGTCATGTTTTGTCCCATGAGCAAGGGGAGAATGTGCCAGAAGCGTTAAGTGAATTGCGGGACTTTTGACACCTGCGGCAATTTCGTGGTTTCCATGAACAGATTCGCTATGTATATCAGCGCGGGTTTGATAGCGCATGAGAAAGGCGAGACATGGCAAACGTTGTGGTTGTGGGTGCTCAGTGGGGCGATGAAGGCAAAGGCAAAATTGTTGATTGGCTAAGCGAGCGCGCAGATGTCATCGCGCGTTTCCAAGGGGGTCACAATGCAGGCCACACCTTGGTCGTCAATGGTGTGACATACAAGCTGCATGCGCTGCCCAGCGGCGTTGTCCGTGGCGGTAAGCTATCAGTGATAGGGAATGGTGTTGTTTTGGATCCATGGCATCTGGTCAAAGAGATTGAAACAGTGCGTGCCCAAGGCGTTGAAATCAACGCAAAGACATTGATGATTGCGGAAAATACGCCTTTGATTTTGCCTGTGCATGGTGAATTGGATCGTGCACGCGAGGCACAGATCAGCGTCGCAAAAATTGGAACCACAGGTCGTGGAATTGGCCCGGCCTATGAAGATAAAGTTGGCCGCCGCGCCATCCGCGTAGCGGATTTGGCTGATCCCACAACGCTAGAGGCACGTGTTGACCGCCTGCTGTTACATCACAACACATTACGCCGCGGTTTAGGCATGAAAGAAGTGGATCGCGCAGATTTGATCTCGCAGCTAACAGAGATTGCACCAGAAATTTTGAAATACGCAGCGCCAGTTTGGAAGGTGCTGAACGAAAAACGAAAAGCGGGCAAACGTATTTTGTTCGAAGGAGCGCAAGGCGCACTTTTAGATATTGATTTTGGTACATATCCATTCGTGACCTCTTCAAATGTATTGGCAGGTCAGGCATCTGCAGGGACGGGTATTGGGCCAAATTCGATTGACTTTGTACTTGGCATTGTTAAGGCCTATACAACCCGCGTTGGCGAGGGACCGTTCCCGACAGAATTGTTCGATGATGATGGTCAGCGTTTGGGTGAGCGGGGTCATGAGTTTGGGACAACGACAGGACGTAAACGTCGTTGTGGCTGGTTTGACGCGGTGTTGGTTCGTCAAACCTGCGCAACTTCAGGGGTAACTGGAATTTCGTTGACCAAACTGGATGTTTTGGACGGATTTGAGACCCTAAAAATTTGTGTTGGCTACGAATTGGATGGCGAGCGTCTAGAATACCTCCCAACCGCTGCTGACCAACAGGCGCGCTGCACACCGATATACGAAGAAATGGCAGGTTGGAGCGAAAGCACCGAAGGCGCCAAAAGCTGGAACGATCTACCCGCGAATGCGATCAAATATGTAAAGCGTGTCGAAGAGTTGATTGAATGCCCTGTCGCACTATTATCTACGTCACCCAAGCGTGAAGATACGATTTTGGTCACGGATCCATTTCAGGACTAAACATGCTAAGCTACAATGCACGTCGCAGATTATCTTTGGTCATCCTATTGCTGGGGTTGCCACTATATATCATTGTGGCAGTGAACGTGATTGCGATGTTTGACAGACCCTCGATAGTGGTGGAAGTTTTTGTTTATGTCGCACTAGGCGTGCTTTGGGCCTTTCCATTTAAATACGTGTTTCGTGGAATCGGTCAGGCAGATCCTGACCAAGACTGATCCCTAAATTGATCCACCAAATTCTTTAGATAACACCAATTCAATCAGCACGCGCGCCTCTTGCCGCGCGTGTTGAGGATCCATTTCCCTATCCGATTGGGCCACGCTTAGCCAAACACCGTCCAAATAAGATTGCAGTATGCGGCGCATAGTTTCGCAGAATGGTGCAGGGACTAGAGGTGCAAGTTCGGCGTGGAAATGTGATTTTACCCGTGATTGATTGATCCGATGCAACCGTTCTAAATGCGCAGAGTAGGGTGCTACCGACCAGAATTGCACCCAGAAACTACAGTGTTGTGGTGTGAAAAATTTGGGATCAAAATGCGCATCAAAAATCGCAAGCAGTCGGTCCTTGGGATGAAACGCAAATTCAAGGTATTGTTTGTGTGTCGCCCTCAAAATGCGAAGCAAATGTCGCATCGTTTCAAACATCAATTGGTCTTTAGATCCAAAATAGTAATTAATACTTGCTGCCGTTGCCCCAATTTCAGCAGCGATTTCGGACATCGTAACGGCGTGAAACCCCTGTTTGTGCGTTGCGTTAAGCGCTGCAACTATTAACTCTTCATGTCTGATATCGCGGATTTTTTTTCTGGTCATGGATTTATATTATCATTTTTTAAACTGGATTACCAAAAATTAAACATACATTTAAAAATAGTTTTACTTTTCAAAATATGTAGTAAGATCATCGTGCTACAACAGCATGATGCCACTATTGCGCCCGACATTTTTGGAATTTTGAAATTGTGAATGCGCGTCTCGGCAGTGTTGGTATTGCAGTGGCAATAGGGGAGAACTTGTCAGCGTGCTACAAATAACTGACACAGTTGTACGGTGTTCAAAAGGAAAGGCAACATGCAAATTCAACCAGTCGCAAGTCATTTTATCAATGGTGAATATGTTGAAGATATGAGTGGAACGCCCATTGATGTTATTTATCCAGCCAGTGGCGAAATAATCGGGCGCGTCTATGGTGCAACAGATGCAGTGATTGAACAGGCCATCAAATCGGCGAAGTCTGCGCAAAAAAAATGGGCAAAAACTTCGGGAACTGAACGTGGTCGCATCCTGCGCCGAGCAGCCGATATCATTCGCGAGCGCAACCGCGATCTGTCTGTTTTAGAGACATATGATACGGGTAAACCATTATCCGAAACGTTATATGTGGATGCCACGAGTGCTGCTGATGCTTTAGAATATTTCGGTGGATTGGCGGGGTCGCTAACAGGTGAGCATATCCCAATGGGCGAAAATTGGGCCTATACAATTCGTGAGCCACTCGGGCTTTGTGTTGGGATTGGTGCATGGAATTATCCAACACAAATTTCGTGCTGGAAAGGCGCGCCAGCAATCGCATGCGGAAATGCGATGATCTTTAAACCATCAGAGACAACGCCTCTTTGCGCTTTAAAGGTTGCGGAAATCCTGATCGAGGCGGGTTTGCCAAAGGGCTTATACAACGTGATCCAAGGAATGGGGGATGTTGGTGCAAAATTGGTCAGCGACAACCGCGTGGACAAAGTGTCATTAACGGGGTCCGTCCCTACAGGGCGCAAGGTTTACGCCGCCGCAGCCGAGGGTATTAAGCATGTGACGATGGAATTAGGTGGCAAATCCCCGTTAATCATTTTTGATGATGCAGATATCGAAAATGCGGTAGGAGGCGCGATTTTAGGGAATTTTTATTCTTCGGGGCAGGTGTGCTCTAATGGCACGCGTGTTTTTGTGCATGAGTTAATCAAAGAAAAATTCCTTGAGCGTTTGAGCGCGCGTTTGAGCGAGGCGGTTATTGGTGAACCGCTGGATGAAGCCACAAATTTTGGTCCGATGGTCAGCGAACGCCAGATGAACATTGTGCAAAGCTATATCGAGATTGGAAAATCTGAAGGCGCGCGTCTGATCTGTGGTGGGAGACGTTTGGATCGTGACGGATTTTACCTTGAGCCAACGGTCTTTGCCGATGTGCGCGATGACATGACAATTGCGCGTGAGGAAATCTTTGGGCCTGTTATGGCGGTTTTAGATTTTAATGACGAAACAGATGTAATTGCGCGTGCAAATGATACCGAGTTTGGGTTGTCTGCTGGCGTGTTTACGAATGATCTCTCACGCGCACATCGTGTGATTGCGGAGTTAGAGGCGGGTAGTTGCTTCATAAACTCATATAACGATGCTCCTGTTGAGGCCCCATTTGGTGGTGTGAAGCTGTCGGGGGTTGGCCGTGAAAATTCGAAAGCGGCGGTGGAGCATTATTCGCAAATGAAGTCCGTTTTTGTTCGTATGGGGGATGTTGAGGCGCCGTTTTAGGTCCATTGGACCGCAGCCCACGCACCCACCCCGTCGCTCCATTGGACTCAGGAGGAAATCATGCAGGCAGATTACGTAATTGTCGGTGCGGGAAGTGCCGGATGTGCCATGGCTTATCGTTTAAGCGAGGCGGGCCACAGTGTGATTGTAGTTGAATTCGGAGGCAGTGATGCAGGCCCCCTGATTCAAATGCCTGGCGCATTAAGTTATCCCATGAATATGCCGCGGTACGATTGGGGGTATTGGTCAGAACCTGAACCTCATTTGGGCGGCCGTAAGTTGGCCTGTCCAAGGGGCAAGGTGATTGGTGGATCCTCTAGTATCAATGGTATGGTCTATGTGCGGGGTCATGCACGAGACTTTGATACATGGTCAGAAATGGGTGCGCATGGTTGGTCTTATGCCGATGTCCTACCCTATTATTTACGGCAAGAACGTTGGACATCTGCGGGACATGGTGGTGACCCCAAATGGCGTGGGATAAACGGTCCGCTGCATGTGACGCGGGGCAAGCGTGACAATCCGCTAGTGACCGCGTTTGTCGAAGCTGGCATACAAGCGGGATACGAGGCAACCGCTGATTATAACGGCCAAAAGCAAGAGGGCTTTGGCCCCATGGAACAGACTACCCACAACGGGAAACGATGGTCCGCAGCGAAGGCATATCTGCGCCCAGCTATGAAAACGGCCCGCGTGCAGTTGATCAAAGGACTAGCGGAAAAAATAGTAATTTCAGAGGGCCGGGCACACGGCGTTCGTGTCCGCGTTAATGGTGTGAGCCGAGTTATTTCTGCCGACGTGGAAGTGATTATAGCAGCCTCAGCGATTAATTCGCCCAAACTATTGATGCTATCGGGCATTGGTGATGTTGATCATCTGAAAACGCACGGCATACCCATTGTGGCCGACCGCAAAGGGGTTGGGCAAAATCTTCAAGATCATTTGGAGCTGTATATTCAAATGGCGGCAAGCCAGCCTGTGTCGCTATACAAATATTGGAACCTACTTGGAAAGGCTTGGGTCGGCCTGCAGTGGTTGCTGAACAAGTCGGGTCCAGGTGCGTCAAACCAATTTGAAAGTGCTGCGTTCATAAGGTCACGCGCAGGCGTCGAATATCCAGATATTCAATATCATTTCCTACCGATTGCTGTGCGATATGACGGGCAGGCCGCCGCCGAGGGGCATGGTTTTCAGGCCCATGTTGGCCCCATGCGAAGCCCATCCCGCGGTAGTGTTACCTTGCGATCCACAGATCCCGCAGAAGCACCAAAAATTTTGTTCAATTACATGTCCCATGAAAAAGATTGGGAGGATTTCCGCAGGTGCATACGTTTGACACGCGAAATTTTCGCACAAGAGGCATTTGCCCCATTCGTTCGTCATGAAATCCAACCTGGCGCAGGTGTTCAAAGCGACGACGCGTTAGATGAGTTTATCAAGGATCATGTTGAAAGCGCTTATCACCCTTGTGGCACCTGTAAAATGGGAGACGTTAATGATCCAATGGCCGTAGTTGACCCAGAGTGTCGCGTGATTGGGGTGTCTGGTCTGCGGGTTGCAGATAGCAGCATTTTTCCGCAGATCACCAACGGCAATCTGAATGGTCCGTCGATTATGGTCGGTGAAAAGGCATCAGACCACATTTTGGGGCGTGCGCCTTTACCTGCATCGAACCAAGAACCCTGGATTCATCCAAATTGGGAATTACACCAACGCTAAAAACAAAACGTATATCCATTTTAGGGGGGATTGGCGGCGCCAAAACCCGACATTTTGGGCGGATTCGGTCAGGTTTCCCATGTTGCATTAATAAAATGCCGCGTTTGCAAAATTGTTTTCTAAACTTTCCAGTCTGATTTTGTTGGAGTGATTGCCTTAGTTTAAGTTTAAGGCTTTGAAAGAGTGATAAAGGTTGAAAAAGCCAATTTTTATTGGCTCTCTGCGTATTCAGGGCGTCAGTATGTTGCTGACCAAGTCAGCTATTTGGAGCTTTTGGTTAAAATGCGAAAAGTGCTTATGGAGCAATGCAGTGGTATGCGTCATAAATTTGAACGTCGAAGCGCAGCTTAAACAACACGATAAGGCAGCATAGCTCGTTCATTCTCATCAATGATCAATTGTCGCTCTAACGGAGGTACAGAGCGTTGATGGCATGAACGACGTTCGCATAACCGACAGGAAATACCGATGGGTTCAAATGCATCTGGTCTTCCTAAATCAAGCCCGTCTGCGTAAACCAACTGTTCGGCGTGTTTCAATTCGCACCCCAACGCGATTGCGAACCTGCGCAAGGGCGCGTTGAAGGATCCGCCTCCTTTGGTCACATCCCGTGCAATGGATAGGTAGCGAATGCCATCGGGTGTTTCGGCAAGTTGTCGAAGAAACTGACCCGGTGTTTCGAATGCACGGTGAACATTCCACAGTGGGCATGCTCCACCAAAACGAGCAAATTGAAGGCGCGTGGCGGAATGGCGTTTTGTGATGGTGCCCGCCTGATCGACGCGCACGAAGAAGAATGGAATTCCATTGTTTCCTGGCCGTTGCAGCGTGGACAGCCGATGAGCAACTTGTTCTATTGAGACCCCAAAGTGGCTCGATAATCGCTCCAAGTCATGGCGTTCTGTACGGGCAGTTTCCAAAAATTCTTTATATGGCATCAGAGCCGCACCCGCGAAATAGTTAGCCAAACCAATTTTGGCGATTGCGCGTGCTTCTGGGCTTTGAAAACGTGCAAGATCAAGCGTGGCTTCCAAGAGTTTTTCCTGCTCTATCAGGGCCAGTTGCAAAAGTATTTGAAACCGAGCTGTTTCTGATGAAATGCGATTACTGATAGTTAATATCTTAGTGTTTGGATCATAAATACGTGTTGCGTCCTGATCGCCGTTTCGCACTGTTATCCCAAGATCATGGAGCGTTTTGATTGCTTTTTTAAGGATCCAATCCGGGCTTTGGCGTCCTTTGGCAAAACCTTCTGCTGTACGATCAACGGCATCGATGTAATTATTGCAGTAATGAAAGAAATCACGCACCTCCTCCCATGGACTGGGTTGAAGGCGTGCATCGTCGCGTCCCAGTGCCTCATCGAGTGAAGCAAGGCGTTCTTGGGTTTGTCGATAGGCGCGGTGCAAGTCTAGAAATGCACGAGCAATCGATGGCGCATTTGATGCAGTTAATCGCATATCGGCTAATTGCGGTGGCGTATCGCCAAATATTGGATCACTAAATGCCTCTCGCATATCCGAAAATAGGCGCTCATTTTCTCTCGACGAAAGTTCGGTGACATCGAAACCAAACTCCTGTGCTAATGCCAAAATGACGGTGCCTGAAAGAGGGCGATTGTTGTTTTCCATTTGGTTCAGATACGGAAGAGACACGCCAAGTTTGGATGCAAAATCCTTTTGCGTTAATCCTAAGCGTTGCCGCATGTCGCGCAATTTAGCGCCTGAGTAAAGTTTTCGATTTGCCATGTGCGCAGTTTGCACGATTTGCAAACTGATGTCAGTAAAGTTTGCAAACTTAATCTTCCGTAAGGGTGCGATTGCGTTTGATCACCAATAAGATGAACAAAATACCAATAAAAACGGATAGCCACATGAGCGCGATGAGCGCAAGGTCCCCTGAACCCATGTGCAACACGGGGCCCGCGAAAGCGGATAATGCGGCCCCACCACCAATCATCATTGCACTTCCAAGTCCTGATGCCGTGCCTGCCAAATCTGGTTTAATTGCCAACATACCGGCGGTTGCATTTGGAATACTCATCCCGTTGCCAAGGCCGACAAATGTCATAAAGCCAAAAAAGCTAAGCGCGCTACTGTATCCCAGTGCGCTCATTGCGAACGAAAGGGACATTCCGATAAGAGCAAGCGCTAAGCCATAAAGAACCATCAAATCAATGCCGATAGATTTGGAATATCGACCCGCAATAAAGTTGCCAAAGAAATAACCAAAGGCAGGCGCGCCCAGAAATAACCCGACACTTTGCGGATCAAGCGCATAGACCTCGGCCCCAACCGCGGGTGCGCCGCCAAGGTAGACAAAAAACGCCCCCGATCCAAATGCCGAGGCAAGGCAATATCCCCAAAACCGTTTTGAAGTCAGCAGAATTGGATAATTTTGGAATTGCCCAAGGATGGACTTATCGTTTACAGGTGCGGTTTCACCCTGATCAAAATAGCTAAGAATTAGCATGATTAACCCAAGGCCAGATAACACGAAAAATGTGCCCTGCCAGCCAAATTTAGTGTCAATAAAACCGCCCAACGCGGGACTAAACATCGGAACAACGGCCATGCCCATGGTGACGTAGGCGATACGCGATCCAGAACTGGCAGTGTCGGTTGTATCTCGGACAATCGCACGCGAGACGATCATACAGGTCGCGGCAATAGATTGGATCGCGCGATAAATTAAGAATGTCTGAAAGCTTTGCGCATACGCGCAGCTAATGGATGCGATCACAAAGATAATCAAAGAAACTTGGATAATTTTTCGCCGACCAATGCGATCGGAAATGGGGCCAGCAAATAACTGGATAAGGGCACTGGTCCCAAGATAGACACCAACAGACAAGCCCATCGCGGCAGGAGTTGTAGAAAACTCCAACGCCATCTGAGGTAGGCTGGGCAAATAAATATTCATCGCAAGCGCCGAGATCGAGGCCAGCAGAACAAGGGTCAGCATTGTTGGTTGTGTTGTGCGATCAAAAAAACGCGCGGCTGGAATATTGTCCATACGAACCTGCTAAAACCTTCGTTCTAGGTTGTCCATACACAAACGAAATATTAGCAAATTAGCAAATTAGCAAAAAATATTTTACATTAATTTGCAAATTTGCCGAAAAAACCTTGGTAAGGCTGCAGGTGCAGTGTAAGCAAGCTGAAACGAACAAAGAGGTTGCTATGAAAGATATTTTGCAAGAGCTGGAAGATCGCCGTTGCGCAGCACGTCTGGGTGGTGGTCAAAAGCGCATTGATGCACAGCATTCAAAAGGCAAACTAACCGCGCGCGAGCGCATCGAACTTTTGCTGGATGAAAGCAGCTTTGAAGAGTTTGACATGTTTGTTGCACACCGCTGCACCGATTTTGGTATGGAAAATCAACGTCCTGCTGGCGATGGTGTCGTGACGGGTTGGGGCACTATCAATGGTCGCATGGTTTATGTGTTTTCTCAGGATTTCACTGTTTTGGGTGGTTCAGTATCAGCAACGCACGCGCAAAAGATTTGCAAAATTATGGATATGGCCGTTGAAAATGGTGCACCCGTAATTGGTTTGAATGATTCTGGTGGCGCACGTATTCAAGAAGGCGTTGATAGCCTTGCAGGATATGGAGAAGTCTTTAAGCGCAACATTCAGGCCTCTGGCGTTGTTCCACAGATCTCTGTGATCATGGGGCCATGTGCAGGTGGTGCGGTGTATTCGCCTGCCATGACGGACTTTATCTTCATGGTCAAGGATAGCTCTTACATGTTCGTGACGGGTCCTGATGTTGTGAAAACCGTTACCAACGAAGTTGTCACGGCGGAAGAGCTGGGGGGTGCCTCAACGCACACGAAGAAATCATCTGTCGCAGATGGTGCATTCGAAAACGAAGTCGAAGCGCTTAGCGAAGTGCGCCGCTTGGTTGATTTTCTGCCACTCAATAACCGTGATAAAGCGCCTCTGCGCCCATTCTTCGATGAACCTGGGCGTGTTGAAGCGTCGTTGGATACATTGGTTCCTGATAACCCCAACACACCATACGACATGAAAGAGTTGATCACGAAATTGGCGGACGAAGGTGATTTTTACGAAATCCAAGAAGAGTTCGCAAAAAACATAATCACTGGCTTTGTGCGTCTTGAGGGGCAGACAGTGGGCGTTGTGGCAAACCAACCGATGGTTTTGGCAGGATGCTTGGACATCGATAGCGCCCGTAAGGCCGCCCGTTTTGTGCGTTTTTGCGATGCCTTTGAAATTCCAATCTTAACATTGATTGACGTTCCTGGTTTCTTGCCCGGCAAATCACAGGAATATGACGGGATCATCAAACATGGTGCAAAATTGCTCTTTGCATATGGAGAAGCGACAGTTCCAAAAGTGACCGTCATCACTCGCAAAGCCTATGGTGGCGCCTATGTTGTGATGTCCTCCAAACATCTGCGCGGCGATTTCAACTATGCATGGCCAACTGCGGAAATCGCGGTGATGGGTGCCAAAGGTGCGACAGAAATCATTCACCGCGCGGATTTGGGCGATGCAGATAAAATTGCGCAACATACAGCGGATTATGAAGATCGTTTTGCAAACCCATTCGTGGCCGCTGAACGCGGGTTTGTAGACGAGGTGATCCAACCTCGTTCAACACGCAAACGGGTGGCACGTGCCTTTGCATCTCTGCGCAACAAAAAGGTACAAAACCCATGGAAAAAACACGACAATATTCCGCTTTAAAATGACTTGGATGACCAGCGACATAAACGGTGAATTCGTCATCGCACGGCGCTTGCCGGCGCGCTTTGATCTCTGTGTTGAGACAACACTTCCGTTGATGTCACGTCGCAAATTAGCCTTGCAAATCCGTCAGGATATGTGGCGCGTATTGCGAAATCTTCGGGGGTTTTTGCCTGCGGTTTCGGTGATGCGTTCGGGCAATGGGGTGCAGGTGCGTGCAGGTGGTCAATTCACCTGTCCCGTAAACCTTCCATCTGCTGAGGCGAAATTGCGTGACATGTTGAATGACGCTGCACGTCGTCAGCGTTGGTCAAACTTCGCAAAACTAAAGGGTGCATCATGCTAAAGCATCGCGGATTTCCAGGACGCCTTCCCGGAACGGATTTTCAGTTTACGATCCGTCGTCCAAACCCAAAAGGTGTCACGCCGCTCACAGCTCGTGAACGTTTCCGCGATCGCAAACCAGCGGACCGCCGTGCGGATGCAGGTTTTGTGACGGCCCTTGTGCAACACTTTTGGGATCAGCCGTTTGAACGAGGCAATTTAGATGCAGGGCGGCTTAGCTGGCTTTTTGGTCGCGAAGTCAAACCCTATGATGATCCCTTTGATCCAGAAGATTATGAAGCGCTTCTGATTTTGGATTTGAACCTAATCAAAGCCAATTTTCCTGACGCCTTCGAGCCCGAATAAGAAAGGAACAGATAAATGTTCGATAAAATTTTGATCGCTAACCGTGGCGAAATCGCCTGCCGCGTGATTAAGACAGCCCGAAAAATGGGCATCAAAACCGTTGCGATTTATTCAGATGCCGACCGTAACGCATTGCATGTCGAAATGGCAGACGAAGCGGTGCACATCGGCCCACCCCCTGCGAACCAATCCTATATCGTGATTGATAGAGTCATGGAGGCAATCAAGACGACAGGCGCCCAGGCGGTTCACCCTGGTTACGGATTTTTGTCAGAAAACCCAAAATTTGCAGAAGCCCTGGCTGCTGCAAATGTTGCATTTATCGGTCCACCTGTTGGTGCGATTGAGAGCATGGGGGATAAAATTACGTCTAAGAAAATCGCTCAAGAAGCGGGCGTTTCAACGGTACCTGGTTACATGGGATTGATTGAGAATGCGGATGAGGCGGTAAAAATCAGCCAGCAAATCGGTTATCCTGTCATGATCAAAGCCTCCGCCGGCGGCGGCGGTAAAGGCATGCGGATCGCGTGGAATGATGAAGAAGCGCGAGAAGGCTTCCAATCCTCTAAAAACGAGGCAGCAAACAGCTTTGGTGATGATCGTATCTTTATCGAAAAATTCGTGACTCAGCCGCGTCACATCGAAATTCAGGTTTTGGCAGATGCGCATGGAAATTGCATTTATTTAAACGAACGTGAATGTTCGATTCAACGTCGGAACCAGAAGGTTGTGGAAGAGGCGCCAAGCCCCTTCTTGGATGCGGCAACGCGTAAAGCGATGGGCGAACAATCGTGTGCACTGGCAAAGGCCGTTGGATATGCATCGGCTGGCACGGTTGAATTTATCGTTGATGGGGATCGCAACTTCTATTTCTTAGAAATGAACACACGTTTGCAGGTGGAACACCCTGTAACTGAATTGATTACTGGCATTGATTTAGTCGAACAGATGATCCGCGTCGCAAATGGCGAACCGCTTTCAATCACGCAGGATGATGTGAAAATCAATGGCTGGGCGATTGAAAACCGTCTTTATGCCGAAGATCCTTATCGTAACTTCCTTCCATCCATAGGTCGCCTGACACGTTATCGTCCCCCTGCGGAAGAAGTCACAGAAACGGCAGTTGTGCGTAACGACACTGGCGTTTTTGAGGGTGGTGAAATTAGCATGTACTACGACCCAATGATTGCAAAACTTTGCACATGGGCACCGACACGTGCAGAGGCGATCGAGGAAATGCGTATTGCTCTTGATCGCTTTGAACTTGAGGGCATCGGTCACAACCTGCCATTCTTGGCCGCTGTAATGGATCATCCAAAATTCATGTCTGGTAATATGACGACAGCCTTCATTGCTGAGGAATATCCAGATGGTTTCCAAGGTGTTGAATTGAATGAGACTGAGTTACGTCGCATTGCGGCCTCTGCTGCAGCGATGAACCGCGTTGCGGAAATTCGCCGCACAAAAATTTCAGGGCGCATGGACAACCACGAACGTCGCGTGGGCGACAATTGGATGGTTAGCTTGCAGGGTGAAAAATTTGCTGTATCCGTTGCCGCCGATGCAAATGGATCGACTGTGACATTCGAAGATGGTGCATCCTTGCGTGTTGCAGGCAGCTGGACGCCCGGCATGATGCTGGCCGATATGACTGTTGATGGTGCACCATTAGTTATGAAGGTGGGCAAAATCACGGGTGGTTTCCGTATCCGCAATCGTGGCGCGGACCTGAATGTGCATGTGCGTTCTCCACGGCAGGCGGAATTGGCATTGCATATGGTCGAAAAAACGCCACCAGACACATCTAAAATGTTGCTCTGCCCAATGCCTGGTCTGATTGTCAAAGTTGACGTTGAAGTTGGACAAGAGGTGCAAGAGGGTCAGGCGCTTTGCACAGTTGAGGCGATGAAAATGGAGAACATTTTGCGCGCTGAGCGTAAAGGTGTCGTTTCCAAAATCAACGCAGCTGCAGGCGATAGTTTGGCAGTTGATGACATCATCATGGAGTTTGAGTGATCACCTCACGCGTCATAAGTGCGGGAATGCGTCATTTATCTTGGCGCATTTCCTGCTGTCGCATCGGCATTTTGTCGATGGTGCGTGAAATTTCACGGATGTCCCACGGAAATGGTTTACGCAATGCCTTGTGCCCATCTTTGCCGATCAATAAAATCATAAAGCCATTGGGGCGAAATGTTTTGCGCAGATTTGAGTTCATCGAGGGATCGGTGTCGATCGCGACCACCACATCACGTTCCCGCAATGCCTCAACCTCTTGGTTGATCATGTCCAGTTGGTCTTGGAACCGTGGATCACGGTCGGAATTTGCAAAGATCACCAGGACACGGTTTTGCCATTCATATGCTCCAATATCGGTGCTTGGCGTAACATCAATGAATATCTTGTCTGCGTCGCTTGCGACAACCCGGGTTGTGCAAAATGCTACAAAAAAGATGAATGTGACGAATTTCATGGCTGCTCCCTTTCCCTCAAAGATAGGTGGCACAGATACGAATGCAAAGAGGGCACACCATTTTTGTGCCTGTTAATTGACTGCGCTGAGCAAGATCTTTCTAACGCCGCGCAAAAAGGAGAGCTATATGACCCAAGATAAAGACACATGGCGTAAGCAAGCCGAGAAAGAGCTTCGCGGGCGCCCGCTGAATGATCTCACATGGAACACGCTTGAGGGTATCCCTGTATCGCCCATATACACGGCGGATGATGTGGTAGCTCTGGATCATATGAACACGATGCCAGGCATTGAACCCTTTACGCGTGGCGTTCGCGCAACGATGTACACGGGGCGCCCTTGGACCATCCGTCAATACGCGGGTTTTTCTACTGCCGAGGAATCTAACGCGTTTTATCGTCGTGCTTTGGCAGCGGGTCAGCAGGGTGTTTCCGTGGCCTTTGATTTGGCGACACACCGTGGATATGACAGTGACCATGAACGTGTGATTGGGGATGTCGGTAAAGCGGGTGTTGCAATCGATAGTGTCGAGGACATGAAAATTCTATTCGATGGAATTCCGTTGGATAAGGTTTCTGTTTCAATGACAATGAATGGTGCTGTGATTCCCGTACTGGCGAATTTCATTGTCACAGGTGAAGAGCAGGGGCACGATCGCTCTGTCCTGTCTGGCACCATTCAAAACGATATTTTGAAAGAGTTCATGGTGCGCAACACCTATATCTACCCACCTGAGCCATCAATGCGGATCATCGCTGACATTATTGAATATACGTCCAATGAAATGCCTAAGTTCAATTCTATCTCGATTTCAGGCTATCACATGCAAGAGGCGGGTGCCAACCTTGTTCAGGAATTAGCCTATACCCTTGCGGACGGCAAAGAATATGTCAAAACCGCGATGGCGCGCGGCATGGACATTGATAAATTCGCAGGCCGCTTGTCGTTCTTCTTTGCCATTGGCATGAACTTCTTTATGGAGGCTGCGAAACTGCGCGCGGCACGTTTGTTGTGGCACCGCATTATGGATGATTTAGGCGCGAAAGATCCGCGTTCAAAAATGTTACGCACACACTGCCAAACCTCGGGCGTATCCTTGCAAGAACAGGACCCTTATAATAATGTCATCCGCACCGCTTATGAGGCGATGTCCGCCGTTTTGGGTGGCACACAGTCCCTGCACACCAATGCATTGGATGAGGCAATTGCACTGCCAACCGATTTTTCGGCACGTATCGCGCGTAACACCCAGTTGATCTTGCAAGAGGAAACAGGAGTGACCAATGTGGTCGATCCATTGGCAGGGTCGTATTACGTTGAAAAACTGACGGCTGATCTAGCAGATGCCGCGTGGAAATTGATCGAAGAGGTCGATGAAATAGGCGGCATGACCAAAGCCGTGGCTAGTGGTATGCCTAAATTGCGGATCGAGGAAACCGCTGCCCGCCGTCAAGCGGACATCGACCGTGGCGATCAGGTGATCGTGGGTGTTAATAAATACCGTCTGCAAAAAGAGGACAAAATTGACATTCTAGACGTTGATAATGTTGCTGTGCGCGAGGCGCAGATTGCCCGCCTGGAAAACATCCGCAGCACACGCGACCAAGCAACATGTGAGGCTGCCTTGAGTGAACTAAGTCGCCGCGCCGCCGAAGGTGGGAACCTATTAGAAGCAGCAGTCGACGCGGCACGCGCACGTGCCTCTGTAGGAGAGATTTCAATGGCAATGGAAAATGTATTCGGACGTCATAGAGCCGAGGTTAAAACGCTTGCTGGGGTTTATGGTGCCGCTTACGAAGGCGACGAAGATTTCGCAGCAATCCAAAGTTCTGTTGAGAATTTCGCCGAGGAAGAAGGCCGCCGTCCCCGCATGTTGGTTGTCAAAATGGGGCAGGATGGTCATGACCGTGGTGCCAAAGTCATCGCAACGGCCTTTGCTGATATCGGATTTGATGTGGATGTTGGCCCCCTGTTCCAAACCCCGGAAGAAGCTGCACAAGACGCAATTGACAACGATGTGCATGTGATTGGCATTTCATCGCAGGCGGCGGGCCATAAAACATTGGCCCCACGTTTGATTGAGATTTTAAAAGAACGCGATGCAGGAGACATATTGGTGATCTGCGGTGGTGTGATTCCACAGCAGGATTATGATTTCCTTAAATCCGCAGGGGTGAAGGCGATTTTTGGCCCTGGAACGAATATTCCAAATGCCGCCCAAGAGATTCTGGATCTAATCCGCGAAGCGCGCGATTAAAACGAAAAACCCTGCAAATTAGCGGGGTTTTCTTTATCTGGCTTTTGGAATCACTTGATAGCCTATCTCGTTGGTGATGTTGAATAACCCGTCTGCCTGCCGAACAAGCTTTCCAGTAAGCAGCATTTGCGCGAAGTGCATGAGAATATCCCGTAGGACAAGGCTGATACTTTGCTTGAGTCATTTTTAACCATTTTCAAGTATCTTCACATTGTTCGATACTGTTTTTATCATTCCACTCCTGGCAAAAGCTGATCGATCTATGCAATTCAAAGTATCATTTCGTGGCCTTTTTGTGGCATAGAAGCTGAAATTAGGGATTTTCATGGCGATTTTTTCCGAAAATGAATCAATAACGATTGTAGGCGGTGCGCACTTTTCGAAAGAGTTGTTGTTGGAAGCATTAGAGCGTGCTCCTATTGTCTATGCCGCCGATGGGGGGGCCAACCTTTGCATGAAGTACAGATGCCAACCCAAGCGGGTGATTGGCGATTTAGACAGCATATCCCCAAGCGTGCGCTGCGAAATAGAGCCGGCGCGCCTGATCCATGTGTCCGAACAAGATACCACAGATTTTGAAAAACTTCTTATCAGGGTGAAAGCCCCATTAATGCTGGCCGTTGGGTTTATGGGCGGGCAAATTGATCATCAAATGACTGTGCAAACTGTTTTAACGACCCACGCGCATCGAAAAATCATATGTGTTGGCGAGCATGACGTGATGTTTGTTTCCCCTCCTGAAATCAACTTAGCCCTCGAGGCAAGGACCCGCGTATCCCTTTATCCAATGGCATCAGTTCAGGTGCAATCAACGGGCCTGTATTGGGCGACAGACGGTCTATGTTTTGCACCGGATGGTCAAATCGGGACGTCCAATAGGGCAACGGGGCCAGTGTCGTTAACGCCCAGTGCGCCGCGCGTGTTGGTGATCCTGCCGAAAACCTGTTTGGATATTGCGATTAACGCAATGCAAGTGGCCCCTTACTGGGACGTGCCAATCTGACGTTCGCGGAATACGATGTATAGGCCACTGGCGATCACGATGATCATCCCCGTAAACGCCAAGTGATTTGGAATATCTCCAAATACTAAGAATCCCATAATGACGGCGCTGACTATTTCCAGATAGTGAAGCGTTGCAAGCGTGGAACTGGGCGCATAAGTCAGTGCAAGGCTCATCAAGAGATGTGATAGAGATGCGCCAGCGCCCACGCCTATCAGGTACAGCCAAAACACCCCCTCTGGCCAAACGGGATCTAGTGGCACAATGCCGCTGCCATTCGCCCAGATTAGAATGGGTGCACACATCAAAGTTCCTATCCAACTGGAATGAAATTGCATTTGCACCGCATGCATATCCCGCGACAGGGTACGCGTCACAAACATGTAAAACGCAAAAAATACGGCTGTTCCAAGTGGGAACAGCGCCACCCAACCGAAGGCTGCAAAACTAGGTTGGATCACCAGTAAAATTCCGAGAAACCCAACAGTACAGGCGAACAATCGACGATATCCTACCGTCTCAGAAAACACGTATTTTCCAACAATAAGCAAGATGAAGGGTTCGACAAAAACGATGGCAAGGGCGTCTGCGATGGGCATAACAGCGATCGCCGCCACAAAACAGTACGTGGATAGGATCAACATCAGAGCGCGAACGGCCAAGTTGCGGAGCAATCGAAGTGGAAAGCTAAAGGAAAACCCCATTGCCCGCATGATGGGAAGCATGATGATCGCCTGAAAAAAGAAGCGTGCCGCCGTCACCTGACCGACAGGAATGGTCTCACTTGCCAATTTTGCGCAGACATCCAACAGGGGCGCGCAAATGCAAAAACCGATCATCAACATGACGCCCAAACTGGGATTTTCTTGTGCCTGGGAAGCCGGGGTGGTCATTTCGTGCCTTTCGCAACAGGTATTTCTGGTAATATCAGCAATTGGGTACGTTCACAGCAAGTCCCCCAAGCGATGTTTCCTTGTACTTTTCGCTCATATCTGTACCTGTTTGGCGCATTGTTTCGATGCAGGCATCCAAAGGTACCAGATGCGTGCCATCCCCACGAAGCGCCAATGAGGCTGCCGAAACTGCCTTGATCGCTCCCAAACCGTTGCGTTCGATGCAGGGAACTTGAACCAATCCACGCACGGGATCGCAGGTCATGCCCAGATGGTGTTCCAATGCGATCTCTGCTGCATTTTCCACCTGTTCTGGGGTACCACCCATCACGGCGCATAGGCCCGCAGCGGCCATGGCGCTGGCACTGCCGACCTCTGCCTGACACCCGGCTTCTGCGCCACTGATAGAGGCATTGAATTTGACCAATCCTCCGATTGCCGCTGCCGTTAGAAGGAAATCAGTGATGTGGCTTTGGCTCGCGCCTGGTACATGTTCGAGGTAATATTTGATAACCGCGGGTACGACCCCTGCGGCCCCATTGGTTGGCGCGGTTACAACCTGTCCGCCTGCGGCATTTTCCTCGTTCACGGCCATGGCGTAAACGCTCATCCAGTCATTAATCGTATGTGGTGCTGTCAGGTTCATACCACGTTCCGCTTGTAGCGCGTCGTAAATCCCTTTTGCGCGGCGTTTCACTTTTAGGCCGCCGGGTAAAATCCCGTCAGTGTGCAAACCACGTTCGATGCAATCGTCCATAACACGCCAGACCCGTTGAACATCGCGATCAAAATCGGTGTGCGATTTCCGCGTGTGTTCATTGGCCCGTTTCATTTCGGCAATCGTTTTGCCAGATCTCGTGGCCATGTCCAACATTTCAGCGGCTGATTTGAAAGGATAGGGGACTGGTGGTCCTTCATCGGTAGCTTTGCCTTCTGCCAATTCTTCTGCCGTTAATACAAACCCACCGCCGATGGAATAATAGGTGCGCTGCAAAATAACGTCGCCTTGCGCATCTGTGGCCATCAGGTTCATACCATTTGCATGGCCTATAAGTGGAGGACCATAATCAAATACCAAATCATCCTTTGGATAAAATTTTAGCGTTGGCAGGCCTGGGGGCGTAATTGTGCCAGTTTCGTTAATCTGTGCCAACGCTGCCTCAGCTTTTTCAAGGTCGTATGTGTTTGCCTTGAATCCAGCAAGTCCAAGGATCGTGGCGCGATCGGTTGCATGCCCCACACCTGTAAAGGCCAGTGATCCATGAAGCGATCCCTTCAACCCGCCAAATTCAAACGGCGAGTTGCGCATTTCCTCTACAAAGCGGTTTGCAGCCACCATTGGACCCATTGTGTGTGATGAAGATGGGCCAATCCCAATTTTGAAAATATCAAAGACGGATAGAAACATTAGATTGCTGTACCTTCTGGTGGGTTTGCATAATCAGGTAAGGAAAAGGGGGTTTCATTCAACCCCTCTGCTTGCATCGCAGCACGGACTGCGGGCCGGGTTTCGATTGATTGCGCCAGCGCATTTAATCTTGGATAGGCGCCTATATGAAACCATGTTTGATCCTTACTGGGATATAATGCGCACCACCGCAGCATCGTTACAACATAATAATCTATGATCGTGGGGGCATCTTTGTGCCCTGACCAGTCCTTTGCAGCATGATCAAGGATCGAAAATCCATGCGCTAATCGCTGCTCTGCGCCCCGTTGTAATTCTGCACACCCTGCCTCACTGGTGTGTTTGCGCGGATAAACCAATAACCGAAAATCCGCGTGCAGGGTATTGGACACATAAAATAACCACTTCAAAAACGCGGCACGTGTTGGGTCCGCGGGCGGAGGAACCATAGCTTTGTGACATTCTGCCAAGTGCAACAAAATCGCAGCTGTTTCGAACACAGGCTCATCGCCAATCAACAATGTCGGAATTTTCCCCGCTGGGTTAAATTGCAAATAATCGGGATGTTTTTGACCATTCACAGCGCGATCAATCAGCTGCGTTTCATATGGCAGCTGCAATTCCTCAAGCGTCAAACGAACGATTAGGGATGCGTTATCTGGTGCATAAAATAGGCGATATCTCATACTGCGACAGATAGTTGGTTTAACTGCGTTTGTATTTTCAAAAACGACTATTTTAGCCCGTTCGGGACATGAACAATGCAGGATTAAATGATTTATTAAAAACTTGGCATTTGCCTCTCGCACAGTGGGGGGTTGTCCCCTATAAGCGACGAAAAAGGAGTATGCTGCCATGTATGATGAGCTAAGCCCACGAGATAAGGCAAAATATGTCTGCGCATTGCGCGCCGCTGAATTCGTGAAAAGCGGAATGAAAGTCGGTTTGGGGACAGGCAGTACGGCTTATTGGTTGGTGAAACATTTGGGGCAATCGGTACGCGATGGTGAATTGGACATCGTCGCAGTACCTACATCAACACGCACCAAAGAGCAGGCGATTGAAGAGGGTATTAAAGTTATCACCTTGGATGAGGCCGGTTGGTTGGATGTCACAATCGACGGCGCGGATGAATTTGATGCCAATTTTTCCTTGATCAAAGGGGGCGGTGGCGCGCACTTACAGGAAAAGGTTGTGGCCATGGCATCTGATCAAATGATCGTAATTGCTGATGCTTCAAAACGTGTGGAAACCTTAGGGAAATTCCCTCTTCCGATTGAGGTTTTGCAATTTGGCGCGGATGCAACACAGAAATTGATCGCAAACCTATTGGTTGCGCAGGGGTATCAAGGAATTAAAATCACACGTAGAATGGTGGGTGATGCTTCATTCGTGACGGACGAGGGAAACTTCATTCTTGATCTTCATATGGGACAGATTGCGGATGCAAAGGCATTGGCAAGTACAATTAATGAAATCCCAGGTGTGGTTGAAAACGGACTGTTCATCCATATTTGTAACGCTGTCGTCGTCGGCAATGCAGACGGAACCGTCTGCACAGAATGGAAATCTGGCGCAACCGCGGAAGTTCGTCAAATGATTGGGAATACGAACGAAAACCTATTTTCTGATATCGAGAGTTAATATGGCATTTGACTATGATCTATTTGTAATCGGCGGCGGTTCTGGTGGTGTGCGCGCGGCCCGTGTTGCTGCAGCCGAGGGTGCGCGCGTGGCATTGGCCGAAGAAGACCGATACGGCGGGACATGCGTTATTCGCGGATGCGTCCCCAAGAAATTGATGGTCTATGCAAGTGAATTCCCGCAGGCCTTTGAATTAGCACGCGCCTTCGGTTGGTCCGTTACGGATGATGGGTTTTCATGGGATACCTTCAAAGCGCGACTAAACGCAGAGCTTGATCGTTTAGAGGGAGTCTATCGCAACCTATTGTCTAGATCAGGGGTGGAAACCTATGATGCACGTGCAACCATGATTGATCCACACACTTTAGAATTGTCAGATGGGCGCAGGTTCAGCGCACAGCATATTTTGCTCGCAGTTGGTGGGCGTCCTGTGCTTCCGCAGGTGCAAGGGATCGAACACGTGATCACGTCAAATGAGATGTTTCATTTGGATGCTTTGCCAAAACGTATGATCATCGTTGGCGGCGGATATATCGCATCGGAATTTGCTGGGATTATGAACGGTTTAGGAACTGAGGTTTTGCAATTCTATCGCGGTGATCAAATTCTGCGTGGTTTCGATGCCGAGGCCATTGAACATGTAGCAAACGGCATGCGGGTGAATGGTGTTGATATCCGCACAAATACGAATGTGGTAAGTATTGAAAAAACCGATCAAGGTTTGTCGGTGACGGATACAAATGGAGTGATTCATCAGGTTGATCAGGTGATGTTTGCAACGGGGCGAACACCCAATACGGATGGTTTGGGGCTTGAGGCACTGGGCGTGGAATTGGGGCGTAAAGGCGAAATTATCGTCGATGCCTATTCACAAACCAAGGTGCCGTCGATTTATGCTGTCGGTGATGTGACAGATCGTGCCAACCTAACCCCAGTTGCCATTCGCGAAGGGATGGCCTTTGTTGATACCTTGTTCAAAGGCGTACCAACAGCGCCGGATCACGATTTAATCCCAACGGCGATTTTTACGCAACCTGAAATGGGCACTATTGGTTTATCGGAAGCCGAGGCAGAAGCCCTAGAAAAGGTTCACGTTTATACCACATCGTTTAAATCTATGCGCGAAGGATTTGGTGGCGTGGAAGAGCGTGTGTTTATGAAATTGATCGTATCGCAAGAAACGGACAAGGTTCTTGGATGTCATATTGTCGCGCCACACGCTGGTGAAATGATTCAATTGGTTGGCATTGCCGTGAAAATGGGTTCAACAAAGGCGGATTTTGATCGTACGGTTGCTGTTCACCCCACAATGGCCGAAGAAATGGTAACAATGCGAAATCCAACGAGAAGTTCTTGAAAAATTCTACATCCTGCCCAGTTTTAAGGTAGTTTGTGTAAAACAAAGTAAAAAAGGAAATTTTTATGGCTGGAAACTCTGGCGGCCCATGGGGCGGCAATGGATCTGGTAATGAGCGACCAACGGCGAACAATGACGGTGACCGCGGTAATCGTCGCCCCTCAGGTCAATCAGGACAGGTCCCCCCCGAAGTCGAAGAAATGCTACGCGCAGGCCAAGAGCGTTTTCGCGTTCTAATGGGCGGTGGCAAAGGTGGATCGGGTGGATCTGGCGGTCAAGGTGGCGGCCCAGAAAGCATTCGTGGAATGTTTGGACTTGGCGCGTTACTTGCGATCGGGCTTTGGGCGTTTTCAAGTTTTTATACTGTGAAGCCGGAAGAGAAATCTGTTGAATTGTTCTTGGGTGAGTTCACCTCAATTGGAAACCCAGGTTTGAACTTTGCGCCGTGGCCCTTGGTTACATATGAGGTGTTACCAGTGACACGCGAACAAACCGAAAGCATTGGGATTGGCGGTCGCGGAAGCGATGCCGGTTTGATGCTGACGGGAGATGAAAACATCGTCGATATCGATTTCGAAGTTGTTTGGAATATCAGTGATCCGTCCGAGTATCTATTTAATTTGCGTGATCCACAGCAAACAATTCGTGCTGTATCTGAATCGGCGATGCGTGAAATCATTGCGCAATCAGAACTTGCCCCGATCCTAAACCGTGATCGTGGTGTGATTGCTGTGCGTTTGCAGGAACTGATCCAATCAACCTTGGACAGCTATGAAAGCGGGATTAATATTGTGCGCGTGAACTTTGACCGCGCCGATCCGCCTGAGCAAGTGATTGATGCGTTCCGCGAAGTTCAGGCCGCAGAACAAGAGCGCGACCGTTTAGAAAAGCAAGCGGATGCCTATGCAAACCGCGTTTTAGCCCAAGCCCGCGGTGAGGCGGCACAAGCATTAGAAAAAGCAGAAGGTTACCGTGCGCAGGTTGTAAACGGCGCCACAGGTGAAGCCAGCCGTTTTGGGGCAATTTTGAACGAATACCTTAAGGCACCCGAGGTGACCCGTAAACGCATGTATCTAGAAACCATGGAAGAGGTTTTGGGTCGTGTGGACAAGGTGATCATCGATGAAAATGGTGGGAGCGGGGTTGTTCCCTACCTGCCCTTAAACGAACTGCGTAAGGAGGCAAAATAATGCGAGGCCTGTATTTTATTTCTGTCGCCCTCATCGCGATTGTCGTGGTGATCATGTCCTCGATCTTTATCGTGGATGAACGTAACAAGGCACTTGTTTTGCAATTTGGTCGAGTAGTCGCGGTGAAAGAGGAGCCTGGTCTGGCGTTTAAATTACCTCTGATACAAGAAGTTGTTTACTACGATGACCGAATCCTAAGTCGTGATGTCGACCCGATTGAGGTAACGCCATCAGATGACCGTCGTTTGGTTGTTGACGCGTTTGCGCGCTATCGGATTGCCGATGTGAATCGTTTCCGTGAAGCCGTTGGTACAGGCGGTGTTCTTACAGCGGAAAGCCGACTTGATGGTATTATGCGGAACGAACTCCGCGAGATTTTGGGTACGGTTTCATCAAATGAAATTCTAAGCTCTGATCGTGCATTGTTGATGCAACAAATCCTAGCGGGTGCACGGAGCAAAGCTTTGGAAATCGGGTTGGACGTCGTTGATGTGCGTTTGAAGCGCACAGACTTGCCGCGTCAAAACTTGGATGCAACCTTCGCACGGATGCGCGCAGAGCGTGAACGTGAAGCAGCAGATGAAATCGCTCGCGGTAATGAGGCGGCACAACGAGTTCGTGCACAGGCCGACAGAACACAGGTTGAAATAGTATCAGAGGCCAACCGCGAAGCAGAAGTTATCCGCGGTGAAGCGGACGGCACACGCAACGCAATATTTGCCGAAGCTTATGGTGCTGATCCAGAATTCTTTGAATTCTATCGGTCGTTGAATGCCTATCTCACTGCGTTGCAGGGCAACAATTCAACTATGGTGATGGCGCCGGATAGCGAATTTTTTAATTATCTGAAGTCGGATCAACCAAACAAATGATGACAGAATTGTTGTGGGTTCTCGGACTTGTAATGGTTATTGAGGGGCTGGCCTATGTGCTGGCCCCTAATCTTATTTTGGAAATGCTGAAAACGCTGTCACAATATTCGACGGAGCATCGACGCATGGTGGGAGCAATAATTGCGCTGATTGGAGCACTGATCCTGTGGGTGATCCGCTAAGTTTCGCCCACACCTGACTTCACATTTTTATGAACTAGTGTTTCAGTATCTGGAAAGTTGCCAAACCAAAGCACATCTTATTCCTAAGCCATAGCTGGCGTAAGTATCAATTGAGGAGTTCAGAATATGCAGATTACCTCCAAGGCGATTGCGCAAACGCGACCTGCGTTTTCACGTGCGAGCCTTTCGTTCACGTTGCTTGCCTTTGTTGCATTGCTGTTAATGCAAACCCTTGCGGCAGCGGCACGTGGTGCACCTGCGACTTTTGCCGATCTCGTTGAGCAAGTCGGCGGTGCAGTTGTGAACATTACTACAACCACGAAAATGGCGACTCCCATTGGTCCCCAAGGGATTGTTCCAGAAGGTAGCCCGTTTGAGGATTTGTTTCGCGGCCCAAATAATGGACAACGCGGCCCGCGCAGAGCCTCTGCTTTGGGTGCTGGTTTTGTCACTAGCGAAGATGGGTATGTCGTCACTAATAACCATGTGATTGAGGGTGCCGATGAGATCGAAGTTGAATTTATAAATGGCGAAATTTTCCCAGCAAAAATTGTTGGAACAGATGCAAACATCGACATTGCGGTATTAAAGATTGATGCGGACAAACCCTTTGAATACGTCGCCTTTGGCAATAGTGATGTGGCACGTGTTGGGGATTGGGTGATGGCCATGGGCAACCCGCTTGGTCAGGGGTTTTCTGTGTCTGCGGGAATCATTTCGGCGCGTAATCGCGAATTATCGGGCCCGTATGACGACTATATCCAAACCGACGCCGCGATTAACCGCGGTAACTCGGGTGGCCCACTATTCAATATGGACGGCGAAGTGATTGGTGTGAATACAGCGATTATTTCACCATCAGGTGGTTCAATCGGTCTTGGATTTTCGATGGCCTCCAACACCGTTGATCCTGTTGTGAAACAATTGAAGGAATATGGCGAGGTGCGCCGTGGCTGGTTGGGTGTAAACATCGGCAGCGTGAACGATGAAATGGCCGAAGCTTTGGGTTTGGATGAACCAATGGGTGCCATTATTCGTGATGTGTTTGACGGACCAGCAAAGGAGGCGGGTCTAAAATCCATGGACGTGATTGTCATGTTCGATGGTAAAGAGGTCACAGATTCAGGCGCGTTGGTGCGCATTGTGGGTGGCACAGCTGTTGGATCAACCATCAAAACAATTGTTTTGCGCGATGGCAAACGAATGAGCATTGATGTTGTACTCGGTCAACGTCCTGATCCAAATACGTTGACGCAAAGAGATGAGCCTGCGAAGCCAGAGCAGCAAGGGTTGTTGGGCATGCAACTTTCCGAAATCACACCTGACATGCGCAGTGATATGAACCTGTCTGATGACGTCACGGGTGTTCTGTTGATGTCCGTAGAAGTGGATAGCCCCGCTGCCGCATCTGGTTTGGCAGCTGGTGATGTAATCACTGATGCGGCCCAAAATCCAGTTGAAGAGATCTCAGATCTAGTTGATCAGGTCGAAAATGCGACGGATGCGGGTCGTGAATCGCTGTTGCTTTTGGTACGACGGGATGGCGAGCCACGCTTTGTTGTGCTGAAATTAAATTGATCTATCGAGGGGGCCTTTGTGGCCCCCTGGTTTTATCTTGGATCAATCACGATAAATCAAAATTCTTGAACGATTGCTCTCATTACCGTTGCGTTTTCCGCTCCTTATACAGATTGAAAAATAATAATAGCGCGTTGCGTAGGTGCCTCAAAATGATCCAGAAATTGTGGACAAAAACAAACCGGACGCTTGGAACGCCCGCTTCAGCGTTACTATGAATTCTGAGGTTAAATACTCGGGATAGACAGTGTCAATTTTGGTAACAGAACATGGTTTTGTGATGGCCTGCTTCCGCGCTGTTTCATATTATGCAGGTCCTCACAGCTGTACTGCGGTGTTCCGTTTTTCGGGTTTGACCAAACATGTTGCAAACTGTGTTGAAATGTCCAGGGGTTTGATTTTTACAAATAGCATTGATCGTGAGAGCGACGGGAAATTGCGCCTACAGCAGTCATATTGCGCTCGACTAACTTCATGGTGCAAAGCGCCCCTAGTATCAAAATTGCTGCCTCCAACGTGTTCCAATGTCACCACGCGACTTGTTTAGACCCCTCTTTATGTCTGGGATTTAAGGAAAAACTGATCAATGAGTTAAGAAAAGGTCGCAAATCACTCTAGCATCAGGGATTGAGTGGCACTAAATAGCAAGAAACTTAGAATCGGAGAACGAGAAAATGGCAAAAATCACCTACGTCGAGCACAACGGAACCGAGCATGTTGTTGAGGTTGCCAATGGTCTAACTGTGATGGAAGGCGCGCGCGACAATAACATCCCAGGTATTGATGCCGATTGTGGTGGTGCATGCGCATGTTCAACATGCCACGTGTACGTAGATGCAGATTGGGTTGCAAAAATACCTGCCAAGCAGGACATGGAAGAAGACATGCTTGATTTTGCGTTTGAACCTAATGCAGAGCGATCACGCCTAACATGCCAAATCCGCGTCACAGATGATCTAGACGGCCTGCGTGTGACAATGCCTGAAAAACAAATTTAAGCGTTCTAGCGGGTTGGGATTTACAGTGCGCGCCAACCAATGTCGCGTCGGTAAAATCCACCGTCCCAATCGACCTTATCCAATTCGGAATAGGCACGTTCCTGGGCCTCCTTCAGGGTATCACCGCGCGTAGTTATGTTCAGGACACGCCCACCATTGGCCACTGTAATATCGCCGTCAGCCTTTGTGCCTGCATGGAAGCATTTGTGAAAGCTATCATCCGCTAAGGTGTCTAAGCCCTCAATAACATCACCCTTGTCATAGGATCCTGGATATCCATTTGCGGCCATCACAACGGTCATCGCATGATCGTCGGCCCAGTTCACCTTGGCAGTGTCCAACCGTCCCTCGGCTGTGGCCAACATCAGATCAAGCGCTTGCGCCCCCAGGCGCATCATCAGTACCTGACATTCCGGGTCCCCAAAGCGGACGTTGTATTCAACTAAGCGGGCTGCGCCATCTTTAATCATTAAACCAGCGTATAGCACACCTTGGTATGGTGTTCCGCGGCGTTCCATTTCGGTAACGGTTGGGCGCACGATTTCGTTTAATGCGCGTTCCGCAATTTCATCCGTCAAAACGGGGGCAGGGGAATAGGCCCCCATGCCGCCTGTGTTAGGACCTGTGTCCCCGTCACCCACGCGTTTGTGATCTTGGGCTGTTCCAACGGGCAAAACGTTTTTCCCATCACATAAGATGAAATATGACGCCTCTTCACCCTCCATGAATTCCTCTATCACCACTTCGGCCCCTGCGCCGCCATATGTGCCCGAAAACATGTCATCGATTGCGCTGAGGGCTGTTTCCAAATCCATGGCCACGATCACTCCTTTGCCTGCGGCCAAACCATCGGCCTTTACAACAATGGGTGCGCCCTGTTTGCGGACATAGGCTTTTGCGCTTTCTGCGTCATGAAAATGTCCATAGGCTGCAGTTGGAGCGTTGGCGGCGTCACAGATTTCCTTGGTAAAGCTTTTTGAGGCTTCAAGACGGGCAGCGGCTTTTGATGGGCCAAATGTCAAAACGCCCGCATCGCGCAGATCATCCGCAACCCCAACGGCCAATGGGGCTTCTGGGCCAACGATCACAAATGAAATGTTGTTTTCCTGCACAAACGACAGAATATCCGCACTTTTCTTGGGGTTCAGCGCCACACATGTAGCATGTGCTGCCATCCCTGCATTGCCAGGCGCAGCATAAAGGGCATCACATTTTGGGTTTTGTTTCACAGCCCAAGCCAATGCATGTTCGCGTCCGCCGCTGCCCAAAATCAGGATGTTCATCGTAATACTCCACTTGGCCTTTTGTTGCGCGCGTTCTAAGCTGTGAAATAGCAAAGTACAAGCGAGGTGGAATGTCTGACCTGATCGATGATCCGCGCATGGGCGCGAATGATCCTGAATTTTCGGTAACCGAAATTTCAGGCGCGATTAAGCGCGTGGTTGAAGCCGAATTTTCAAACGTTCGGATACGGGGTGAGGTTGGGCGCGTCTCTTTTCCGCGTTCTGGTCATGTTTACTTGGATCTTAAGGATGACAAATCGGTATTATCCGCGGTGATTTGGAAAGGGGTGGCAAGCCGCCTGAGCGTTCCACCAGAAGAGGGGATGGAGGTTGTTGCCTCGGGACGGATCACAACATTTGGTGGACAGTCGAAATATCAGCTGGTGATTGATGACATAAAACCTGCGGGCGTGGGTGCCCTCATGGCGATGTTGGAAAAACGCAAAGCGGCATTGGCGGCAGAAGGTTTGTTTGATGCATCACGTAAACGTCCATTGCCTTATCTGCCAGAGGTGATCGGCGTTGTCACATCCCCCTCGGGTGCGGTTATTCGGGATATTTTGCATCGTCTGCGCGATCGTTTTCCACGTCGTGTTTTGGTTTGGCCTGTTGCTGTGCAGGGTGACAAATGCGCCCCCGAAGTGGCCCGTGCCATCGCTGGCTTTAACGAAATGACGCCAGGTGGCGCATTGACCCGTCCCGACGTGTTGATCGTCGCGCGAGGCGGTGGATCGCTTGAGGATTTATGGGGCTTTAATGAAGAGGTTGTGGCGCGTGCTGCTGCAGCTTCGGACATTCCTTTGATTTCCGCAGTGGGGCATGAAACGGATACAACCCTGATTGATTTTGTGTCCGATAAACGTGCGCCAACCCCAACGGCGGCGGCAGAATTGGCCGTCCCTGTGCGTCATGAAATATTGGCATGGGTGGATCAACAGGGTGCGCGATTAACCCATGCGCTTAGCCAATCTTTGGGACAGCGTTCGCAACGTGTGCGCGATCTTTCCCGCGCCATGCCACGGGTTGAGGCATTGTTGGACAGCCCCCGTCAACGTTTGGATTTGTGGGGGGATCGGTTGCCCGCCGCACTGCGCCACCTCGTGCAGTGGCGTAAAACATTTTTGGTTGAGCGTGTTGGCACATTGCGCCCATCATTTTTGCGCACCCGTATTGAGAGTGAAACACGGCGTTTAGGTTCACTCGGACCCCGTTTGGCCCCGGCCTTGTCCCGCGGCGTGGGCCAAGATCGCAACCGTTTTGAAACGCTGAACACACGTCTGCGGGCCGATGTTTTAGAGCGCGACATCCAACAAAAGAAACGCGCGTTTTCAGATGTCTCGAGACGGTTTTCGCAGATTGCAACAAGTGAGGTTGCCGCGTGGCGCGAACGATTGGATGCGCTGGATCGATTGCGCGAAACCTTGGGGTATAAGGAAACGCTGCGTCGTGGATATGCGGTTGTGCGGGATGGTGATCAGGTGATCACCACCAAATCAGACGCATCAAAGGCGGCGCATTTGGAAATCGAATTCAAGGATGGGCGCATGTCGCTAACGCGCGGTGTTACCGCTGCGAAAGCCAAAAAATCGCCCTCATCTGACGATCAGGGCACCTTGTTTTAAACGCCGACTTCTGGGCCTGTGCAGGTCATCTCGCGGGTGGTGGGGCGCATGTATTGCACGCTGCCATCAAAACCCTGATCCCCATAAAATTGTGCAACAACCCCATCTGTTGTGCGCACCATGCGCCAGCATTGGGGTTTGTTGTCGACTTCACCGTAATAAGAATAGGAAAAACACACTAAACCATTCCATTCAAAATATTCGCCAAACACGCATTTTTGCCCATCAAAGGCCCATTCAACCTGTCGATCTGGTAAATACCGTTCGGTTCCAACCAACCCCTGCGGACTGTAAAAATCAAACGTCCGCCCTGTTGCGTGACGTTCAAATTCATCAATGCTCATCTCGGTTTCAGAGGTTGCTGAAGTGGCGATCAAGAATGGAATTAGGGTTAGGTATTTCATGCCCCAAAATTAGCAGGAATTTCACCAAGGGAAACTTTTATTCGCAAACCGAACGTTTCTGGGCAGAGGTGTGTCGTTTTTAGTCTCGCCCTATCATGGGCATGAGCAGTAAACAGAGGCAAACCACAGGGGAAGAGTCTCATGGCACTAGATGATCGCAAAGGTGTTTGGAAGTCTGGCAA